>JBEBFS010000063.1:0-29219 GCA_040081855.1 Bryobacteraceae bacterium
GCCGTGTACCAGGAGATGGCCGCGCGGTCGCCCTTCGCCGCAACCGCCGCCGCATTCGTCGGGCAAGCGTTGATCTTCCATTTATCGGCAAAAATATTCGCTGCGGGGCTCCACTTGCCGTTTTCAAAACGAATGGCCGCGATGTCGCGGATATCGCCTGCGGTGTGGTCGCGGTAGGCAACTAACAGGCCCTTGGCGGTTTTCACGATCGCCGTCGGGCAGCAGGCGCAGACATCGGGATCAAGCGATTCTTCCTTCACCACGGCGCCTTCGCTATTGATGATGGTGCGCTTCAAAGTCACCGGGCCGTCTTCGCCCTTCAGCGCTTCCAGCCACATCACCGAGGCTTCCTTGGGGCCGCTGGCCACCATCGACGCAAGGCCGTGCTGCACCTTGCTCTTGTCTTTGTGCGCCATCACGGGCTTCGTCCATTTCGCGCCATCGTGCGATGCGGTCACCCACAGGAACTCCGCCTCGTCGGCATCTTCGGGTTGCTCCACCCAGTGGGCGAGCAGAGTGCCATCGGCCAGCGAGATCACGCCGGGCAGTTCGGCGGGATGGCGGAAGAATTCGCGGTTCTTCGCGATAAGAATCGGCTTCGACCACTGGCCGGCCTTGCGGACCGAGTAGACCAGGTTCATTGTGCCGTCGTCTTCGTTCGTCACCCAACTGAGCAGCGGACTGCCGTCGGGCATCGAGGTCCAATTCGCTTGAATGGCTCCATCGCCCGAAGGGTTCGCCACGGTCTCCACGGTCATTTTCTGTCCGAGCCCGTAGGTTGCGAACGCCAGGAAAAGAAATGCAAGATGCGAGGGCTTCATGGGGTTCCTTTCAAGTGGATCTGCGTTCACCTTAGTCGTTCACCTTTGTGATCCACTTTTGTGGTCCACCGTTAACGTTCCTCTTTTATGATAGGCGCTGCGAAGAAAGCGCGCGACAACGATTCAGGCGCGTTTATCGATGAGTGCGGCCGGGCGCAAGCTCCCGGCGGTCTTCGCCACCGCGCCCACGTGAAAGGCAAGCAGGACCCCGAAAAGTTTTGGAAACGCCACGAGCAAAGGAAGAACACGCGCGCGGAGAAGCGGGTAGCGATCCACCAGCAAAAGAGTATTGGCCATCACGCGAGGCCGCCACAGTATTTTGCGGTGCAGAGCTTCGTAAGACTCCAGATCCTCGTTGGCGAGTGCTCCGGCCAACGCTAGCACTTGCTGGAAGGCAAGGCAGATTCCCTGCCCGGTGATGGCATCGACGCTGCCGGATGCATCTCCAATCAGCGCGATGCGCCCCTGCGTCACGGCAGCTACGCTGCGCATCGCTGAAATACCGCCGCGTTCCTGCGAGAGATGCGGCGCGCCTTCGAGACGTTCCTGTAGTTCCGGGAAATACTCCAGCGCATCATCAATTCGAAGCTGCGGATCTCGGGCTAACAGTGCCACACAGACTTCGTGCGCATCCACCGGGGCGATGTAGATTTGAAAATCGTTCGCCCAGTGGACATCGACGTGATCGGACCACGGTTCTAGTTCATAGTGCCGGCGAAAGCCATATCGCACGCTGGTTTCGCGTGTGCGAATGCCCGCCCAGCTACGGACTCGGGATTGGCCCCCATCGGCGCCCACCAGCCAACGGCACGAGATGTGCCGAGGTTCCGCACCAAATTGAAGCAGCGCGCCATCGGTGGAGAGTCCGGTGACGGGCGTTCCCCAAAAGAATTCGACACCTGCGCTCTCCGCGGCATTCACCAGCGCTTGATGCAGCTCAGTTCGGCGGATGGCAAGCCCGTGATGGAACGCGCCGGCATTTGGGAATTCTGCTGCGGCAATCAGGCCATCCTCAAGAAAACGAATGCCAAGGAACGGCAAACCGTGGTTGAGGGGAAGTTCGACGCCCAATTGTTCCAGAGCTTCGATCGCCTCGGGCATCAGACCTTCGCCACAGGCTTTGTCGATGGGAGGGATGTTGGCGTCCACCACAACGGCACGAAGTCCCTTGCGGCGCACGGCGATGGCGGCCGCTAGTCCGGCTGGACCTCCGCCAATGATGAGAACGTCTGTGTCGTACGGCTGCGACATCTTTTACGGGCGCTGATCGCCAACGCCTGTGCTACCAACGTAGCAATAAAAGCTCAGAGCAAAAGCCGGGGCCCATGGCCGCCATGATGCCAAGAGTGCCGGGCTCCGGACGGCGATGGCACATTACATCTTCGAGCACACAAAGCACGGAAGCCGACGAGAGATTGCCCGTTCGCCGCAGGCTATCCCAGGAAGCCTGCAATTCGCCGTTCTTCAGACCGAGCGATTCCTCCGCGGCCTCCAGCACCTTCGGCCCACCGGTATGCAGCACCCACGAGCCGATGTCCGCCCGCGTCAGATTGTGCTTTGCGAGAAACGCGTCCACGTCGCGTCCCAAATTCTCGCGCGCCACCCTGGGAACGTCGGAGGAAAGTACGATCTGAAATCCTTTTTCCGAAATATCCCAGCCCATGACACCTTCCGTCGCCGGATAGAGCGTCGAGAGCGTGTCCAATATTTCGGGGCCACATACTTCCGGGCGGCGCGCTTTTCTGGACGTGTTTGCGCCTTCGAGAATCACCGCCGCAGCGCCATCGCCGAAAAGTCCGGTGGAAACCAGGTTGGCAACGGTGAGATCGTCCTTCTGTAAAGTGAGGGAACACAGTTCGACGGAGAGCAGCACCGCGATCTGCTCAGGAAACGCGCGGACGTAATCCGCCGCACGAGCCACGCCTGCCGCGCCCGCCACACAGCCAGGCCGAAGATCGGCGTACGCTTCACGTGCGAAGGCAGCTTCATGCGATTCATCAAACGCGCGTCGATCGAAGGGCTCGCGATACCAGTGACGGATACAAAAAAGATCGCGCCGATGCGGGAACGGTCGCACCCGCTTCGATCGAGAGCTTTGCAAATGGCCTGCTCACCTAAATCGACGGCCGCGTCAATAAATGCATTGTTGGATTTTCGGAAAGTGTCGAGCTGGAAGTAACACTCCAGGGGCAACGCCAGGTGGCGGCCATCGACTCCCGCACGAGCGAAGAACCGGTCGAGCATGCGGGGGTTCGGAAGTTGATCCTTCCAATGCTCGCGCAGAGCCGCCAGCAGCACGGGTTGCGGATAGTAATGGGCGGGAAACGCGCTGGCCGTACCGGCGATTCTCATGTTTCCGCCTCCCAGCGGCTGGGTCCACATGGTTTTTCGTTAAGCACACCGGGGGCCGGAATTGGCCGGGGGGGCTTACATCGCGGGGAAATGCCCCATTCCCTTTTCGGATGGGTGCGGAAACTTACGCAGCTCATTGGATGGCGTGATGTTAATTATTAGCGTAAATTATACTTTGCCATCTTATAGCGCATCCGGTCACGGGTAATTTTGAGGATGCGAGCAGCCTCCGATTGGTTCCCGCCGGCGCGAGCCAAGGCGTCTGCCAGGAGCTCCCGCTCATGATCTTCGAGCGAGGGCTCCGCATGGCCGGCGACGTGAGCCTCGGCAGCGGCTTCAAACGTTAAGGGGGTGTTGCCGGCGCGGCGGACGGAAGCGGGAAGATCTTCGACATCGATCAAATCGCCCATCGCCATCATGGCCGAGTGGCCCAGCGCGTTTTCGAGTTCGCGGACATTCCCGGGCCAGGAATGCCGGGCCAGAAGGATCTGCGCACGGCGGGTTAAACCCTTGATATCTTTGCCGAACTGATCACAAAAGCGCGTGAGGAAGAATTTCTCCAGCAGCGGAAGATCGTCTTTGCGCTCGGCCAGCGGGGGCGTCCGAAGCTCAACCATCGCCAGGCGATAATAGAGATCTTCGCGGAAAAGTTTTTGCGAGATCAACGTCTCCACATCGCGATTGGTGGCGGCGACCACACGTACATCCACTTTTCGCGGCGTAACCGAGCCAACACGCGTAACTTCTTGATTTTGAAGTGTCCGGAGGAGCTTGGCCTGGGTCGTAAGCGGCATGTCGCCGATTTCATCCAGGAACAACGTGCCGCCGTGAGCGAACTCGACCAGGCCCATTTTGTCGGAGGTCGCACCGGTGAAGGCGCCCTTCACGTAGCCGAACAATTCGCTTTCAAACAGCGTCTCCACTACTGCCGAGCAATTGCAGGTAACAAAGCGTCCGCCGCGGGCGGGGCTAAGGTTGTGTAACGCCTGCGCTACCAGATCCTTACCGGTGCCAGTGGGACCCGTGATGAGAGCCGAACGATAGTGGGCGGCAACGCGGCGGATGCGGGCGAAGAGTTCCCACATCACGGGGCTTTTGCCGATCATGCCTTCAAAGCGGCAGGTTTCCAGGAGTTCTCTATCGAGGTCGTAGGCGCGCAGCCGCTGGCGGGCATCATCCACCAATTTTTCAACGCGCAACCGGAGAGCCGCGATGGATACCGGCTTATTCATGTAATCGGCGGCGCCTTTTTGGATCGCCTCGACGGCGGTCTCCGTCGTGTAATGCGCCGTCATCAGAATGACTTCGATCGCGGGATCGAACTCGACGATGCGTTCAAGCAGTTCGATGCCGCTCATCTTTGGCATCACCAGATCGAGCAGCACGATTTGCGGATGTTCTTGAAGAACAAGATCCAAGCCTTGTTCGGGGTCGGTGGCCGTGAAGATAGCCAAGCCTTCCTGATGGAGGGACTCTTCAAGCAACTCCAGACTTGCGGGCGTGTCGTCTACGGCGACGAGTTTTACGGTTGGCCTCATTATATTCGTCGGATCTTGCCTATACTAACCAATATCAAGGCAAATAGCGACTCTTCCCCCGTCTTCCGGGGACGGAGCGGCGAAATACCGACCACGGAAAAGGATTGGCACGCAAAATGCTAAGTTGGCTGGTACTTGGATGTCCGCTCGCCCCAAAATGGACACTTCGGAAGAATTTGGCTAAATGGCTGCCCCCAGACGAGAGAGACCAACAACAGCGAAGCGGCCAATGAAGCGCATCGAACTGAGCGGTGAGCTATTCCGTCAGTTTCTGGATGCCGCGCCAGATGGACTGCTGGAGGTGGATCAGAACGGCCGGATTGTCTTAATCAATTCGGAAGCTACGCATATGTTCCAGCGGACGGAGGAAGAACTCCTCGGCTTGTCCATTGAAGAGCTGATCCCGGAGCGATTCCGCCCAACACACCTGGGCCATCGTGGCGTGTACTCGCAGCAGCCCGTCCGCAGGCCCATGGGGCGCGATTTTTACTTGATGGCCGTGCGCAAAGACGGCACCGAGTTTGCCGTTGATATCAACTTAAGCCCCATTAAGAGTGGCCATGTACTTTGCGTGGTGCGCGACGTTACGGAACGCCGCCGCTCAGACGAAAAGATTCAAACGCTGAATCAGAATCTGGAACGGCGCTCGTCCGAACTGGCCACGGCCAATTCGGAGCTTTCGATGCGCAACCGCGAGGTGGAGCGCGCCAACCGCCTGAAAAGCGAGTTTTTGGCCAGCATGAGCCACGAACTGCGCACGCCGCTCAACACCATTCTTGGATTTTCCGAGTTGCTCGCGGAAGGCAGCGCGGGCGCGCTCAATGACAAGCAAAAGCGGTTCCTGGGCCACATTCAGCGCGACGCCACACATTTGCTGGAGCTGATCAACGACATTCTGGATCTTTCGAAGATCGAGGCCGGCCGGATGGAACTGCACCTGGAAAAGTTCCCGATGGCGGTGGCCGCCGCGGAAGTACTGACCAGCGTGCGCCCGCTGGCGGCGACGAAGAACCTGACGCTGGACAGCGACATCGACACGCAGTTGGTGCTGCACGCCGATCGCATTCGATTCAAGGAAATTCTCTACAACCTGTTCAGCAACGCAATCAAATTCACGCCTGCAGGCGGGCGCGTATGGATGGAAACGTCGGTATCGGACGGGAACGCGTACGTAGTGGTGGGCGATACCGGCATCGGCATTGCGGCAGAAGATCAGCTAGCGATCTTTGAAAGCTTCCGCCAGGCGAGCGCAACGACGAAGGGTGTGCGGGAAGGCACCGGTCTGGGTCTGGCAATCACAAAGCGCCTGGTGGAGCATCATGGCGGCCGCATTTGGGTAGAGAGCCAGCCGGGCAAAGGCAGCCGATTCTATCTCACGTTACCGCTTGCGCCGGAGAGTGCCGAGGAAGTCGCGGGCGAGCCAGAGACTGCGGCGGTGCCGCCTGCCCTGTTGATCGTGAGTTCGCACGCGGGATGGCGCGACGAGATTGTGAATTTCTTCAAGCAGGAGGGCGTGCGGGCGGTGGTGGCCGGATCGGCCAGCGACGCGTTGCATGCAGCACGGGAAGCGCGGCCCAGCGCCATTCTCATCGACATGGAACTGTCCGGTCGAAGCGGTTGGGAAGCTTTGCACGATTTGAAATCCTCGGCGGATTCGGCGAACATTCCGGTGATCATCGTCTCATCGACGGACGAAACCAAAATGGGCAAGGCGCTGGGCGCCGCGGCGTGCCTGACGAAGCCGATTTCAGGCGAGGCACTTATGCACGCTGTGCGCGGGTTTCTGCAGCCATCGAACGGCTTGCAGGTGCTGGTGGTGGACGATGACCCCGAAACGCGGCAGTTAGTAGCGGACACGCTGATTGCAGAAGGCCACTCTCCCGTGATGGCACGCAATGTGGCCGAAGCGCTGCGCGTTTTGAACGCGACGCATCCGGACGCCGTCATTCTGGATCTGGTGCTGGGCGGCCGCCGCAGCGGCTTCGACTTGCTAACGGAAATTCGCGAAAACGAAAACTGGAAGCGGTTGCCCGTGCTGATTCTCACGGTGAAGGATCTCACCGACCGCGAACGCGAAATCCTCGCGGCGCAGCAGGCCTCCGTCTTCGCCAAGGGCGCGGGGTGGCGTCCGGCTGTACTCGAACGTCTGCGTAAGCTGCACAGACCGAGCGACCGCAAGACGGTGCTGGTGGCGGACGATAATCCCGTGGGCCTCGAAATGGTCCGCGAGGGATTGCGCGATCACGTAGCATCGCTAATTGAAGCCACAGACGGACGCGAGGCGCTGAAGAAAGTCCGCGAGACGCGGCCGGACGTTGTGCTGCTGGATATTCAAATGCCGGAGATGAACGGCTTTGAGGTGCTGCGGGAGATTCGCAAGGACCCGTCGCTGGACGGCACGCGCGTGGTGGCGCTCACCGCGTTCGCGATGCAGGGAGATAAGGACCGCGCACTGTCAGCGGGCTTTGACGACTACATCACGAAGCCGATGACGTTTGCCAAGCTGAAAGCGCAGTTGGACCTGCCGCGCGGCTCGGCAGCGGGCGACGATTAATTATTCGGCTGATTCTTAAGCCTTTTGACGGCGATCAAGGTTCGGCAGGAACGCCGTCAGCAAACCAAGTAAGGGCAGGAACGAGCACACGGTGTACACGAAGCTGATGCTGGTGTGATCGGCCAACTGTCCAAGCAGCGCCGCGCCAATGCCGCCGGTGCCGAAGGCTAATCCAAAGAACAATCCCGAGATCATGCCCACTTTGCCGGGGAGCAATTCCTGCGCGAAAACGACGATTGCCGGGAACGCCGAGGCCAGCACCATGCCGATCAGCGCGCTGAATACGGTGGTCCAGAACAGATTCACGTAAGGCAGAATCAGCGTGAAGGGCAGAATGCCCAAAATCGAAAACCAGATGACGTACTTGCGGCCCACGCGATCGCCCAGCGGCCCGCCGAGTATGGTTCCAAGCGCGACCGAGCCAAGGAAAATGAACAGCCGCAACTGCGAATCCTGCACGCTCACGTGGAATTTGTTGATCAGGTAAAACGTGTAGTAGCTGGTGAGGCTCGCCATGTAGATGAACTTCGAGAACATCAACAGCACGAGGATCGTCACCGCGAGAACAACTTTTTTTGGCGGTAGACCGTGGCCTTCGTGCGCGGCGCGTCCGCCCTTTCGCAGAGCGTGCTTGGCGCGGTATTCCTTCGACCATGTTCCGATGCGGGCCAGAAGCGCCATGCCGAGAAACGCGACGATGGAAAACCACGCGACGCTGCTCTGTCCGCGCTGATTAACGATATAGGCGGCGAGCAGAGGACCGGTGGCCGAGCCTGCATTGCCGCCCACCTGGAAGATGGCCTGCGCAAATCCGGGCTTGGGTCCTGCGGCCATGCGGGCTACACGCGACGACTCCGGATGAAACACGGACGAGCCAACACCCACCATTGCAGCGGCAAATAGAATAGCCGGGAAGCTGGAGGCAAAAGAAATCAGGATCAGCCCAATCAGCGAGAAGGCCATTCCGATGGAAAGCGAATAGGGCTTGGGCCGCTTATCGGTGTAGGCGCCAACAACGGGCTGCAATACCGAGGCCGTGAATTGGTTGACAAAGGTGATCATACCCACCTGGCCGAAATCCAGGCTGTAGGAATCCTTGAGCAGCGGATAGATCGCCGGCAGCAGCGACTGGATCATGTCGTTCAGGAAATGGCAGAAACTAATGGTGCCTAAAATCGGGTAGGCGGTTTCTTCTTTATGAACGGGCTGCGCCGCGATGGCAGGCTGGGGATCGCCGGAGGGCAAGGTTGACGCTGTCGTACTCAACTTACTTCTTAGAATAGCGGGTTTTAGCCGGTGAAACCGGCCTTAGGAACGGCCAGAGGGGGCGCCGGCCATTTCCTCTTCCAGTTTTGCATTCAGTGCGTGGGCCGCGGCTTCCAGGGATTCCCGAAGGGGCTCATGGCTGTCATACGAGTTCGCCACCATCAGCAAGACCTTTCGGGCTTTCTTTTGGTGGTCGCGCGCCTCCTCCAGATTGCCGGCACGGGCATTCAACCAGGACGCCATGCTGTGCACGCGCCAGGCAACCGACGGCAGATCGCAGCCTTTCATTTCGTCGATGGCGCGTTCGGCACACGCGAGAGCTTTTGAAATATCTCCCCGTGCGGCCGCCACGCGTGCGAGCGTTTCCCAGGCGGGCGAGCGCAGCGCTGGATCAGCGGTTGATTCGGTTTCCTTGCGGAACTGCTCGGCGGCGGATTCGGCCTTTTCGAGATCGCCCGATTCGAGCAACGCACCAACAATGCCAAATTCGGAGATCATGCGCCAGTACCATTGCAGGAAGACCTTGGGTTTCGGCTGACGATCACGGACTCTGGTTAAAAGCAACAACGCTGCCTGCGGCCGGCCGGTGGCCAAGTCCGCATACGCCGCAGTGAGCAACGCAAGACATTGCGCTTGTCCAATAGGTTCTTCGGCGTTGGTTACCAGAATTTCCTGCGCCAGGCGGCGGGCTTCGTCAAAGTCGCAGGACTGCATGTGCAGCCAGGCGAGCATGGACCGGAAGATGCCCGCCCACGGTTCGTTGCCATTTTTTTCGGCGAGTTCGATGCCGTGTTCGAGTGCGCGGCGCAACTCACCCCAGCGGCCCAGGTGAATGAGCGCAAGCGATTTCGACGAAAGCGACGAGAGGTAAACCACGAGGCTCTGCGTCTCGCGAGCTTTCGCCAGGCCTGCGTCGGCAATGGCGAGCGAATCCACATACTCGCCCGAAAGCGCCTGAACGTGCGCGTAGAGAACTTCGTAATATGCGGGCAGACCAGCACCTTGCAGTTCGCGAATTTTGGCACGCGAAGCCGCGCAGATATCCGCATCGCGGCGCGACCAGCCGTTGTTGACGATGCGCCAGCAGGCGGCGAGTAATGCGGTGCGCGCGGCAAGCAGAGGGTCGTCGATGGTGGAACTGACCTCGGCCGCGGATTCACACACGGTGACGCACTCGTCGGGATCGAGGAAAGAGAGAGCGCGGGCAGCGCGCGTCAGTGCGGCCACTTGCTGCACCTTCCAGCGGCGCTCTGCGGCGAGTGTTGCGGCGTGGCCGTCCACTTCGGCGGACTCCTCCATTTCGCCCAGCGCATAGTGCGCGTCGCTCATCTTTTCCAAAACATCGAGTTCGAGAGAACGTGCGGATTCCGTGTTCGCGGCGGAAAGCAGATCGAGCGCGTGGCGTAGCGTGGCGATGGCATCGCGGTGCGCGTACTTGCGGGCCGCGTTTTGCGCGCTCAGCAGAAGATAGCGGGCAGCGCGCTCTCCGTCGCGTCCGTTCTCAAAGTGCAGAGCAATTTCGGAGGCAAACGCACTGGCGTCGCGTTCGTAAAGAGACTCGGCTTGACGGGCCAGGTTGGCGTGAAAATTCGACCGCTGCGCGGCGGGAATACGGCGGTAAAGGGCCTCGCGATACAGGGCGTGGCGAAATTCGTACTGGCCGGAGTTTTCAGCGCCCAGGATGGTGCCTCCGCGGCCGGAGCGTAGCAATTGCTGGCGGCGCGCGAAATTCTCGCAGGTCTCTTCGGCGCTCGGGACGTCGATATCGAGCATCGCGGCGACGCTCCACGCTGAAAAACGGCGGCCGGCGACGCTGGCGCTGCGCAAAACCTGGCGCTCCCGGTCGCTGAGTTGATCCACCTGCAGTTCGAGCATTTGCTGCAGGGTTTCAGGAACACCGAGATGGATTTCGCCGAGGGGCTTGGTCAGCCGCCATCCATGATCGCCGTGAGTGATGGCGCCGGATTCGATCAACTCGCCGACAATGGCCGTCATGAACAGCGGGTTGCCATCGGAATGGTTGTGAATTAATGAGGCCAGGCCTTCGGGCAGCGCCTCGCCGTGGGCTTCGGCACGAAGATATTCGGCGACGTTCGATTCGTTGAGGCGCTCCAGGTTGAACTCGCGGCAAAGGCGATGGACCACCAGTTCCTGCTTCAATCCCTTGAGCGGATTGTTGAGCAGAATCAGTTCGAGCGGGCGAAAGGTGAGCAGCACCAGAAGCTTCGCGCTGCCGCGGCGTCGTGCGAGCGCGGAGACCACGTCGAGCGTCGAGTGATCCACCCAGTGCATGTCTTCGAGAACCAGCACAAGCGGCGAGTTCTCCGTGAGG
This sequence comes from Bryobacteraceae bacterium, assembly GCA_040081855.1. Lineage (GTDB taxonomy): Bacteria > Acidobacteriota > Terriglobia > Bryobacterales > Bryobacteraceae > Palsa-187. Next base: position 10,864 of record JBEBFS010000063.1, read on the forward strand.
ATTTCGAGCGCTTCGCAGATCTCGCGCACCATGCGTTCGCGAGTCGCGCCGAGAATCTGGCGCTGCAACTCTTCGCGCTGCTCGGTTTTGAGAACAGCCGGGAACTGGATCAACCAGGTGGGGGCCTGCGCGGCGAGAACGTCGATCACTTCCGCGGAACGCGGCCCCCGAACCAACTGGCCGAGAGCATCCAGCAGCGGGTAATAAGTTTCCTTCCCGCCAAATCCCTCCACGCACTGGCCGCGAGCCTGGCGGAGATCCGGATAGCGAGCGGCACTTTGCTGAAACGCGTCAACCACAGTACTTTTGCCGATACCCGCTTCGCCGGTGACGCAGATGAACTGGCGCTGGCCTGCGAGGGTTTTCCCCAGGCACCCCTCCAGCTCGGCAAGGACCGTGTCTCTCCCTACGAAAGTTGGCGGAGGCGGCTCAACGGCTTGGACGGCAACGGGAGCAGTGGGTCCGGGAGCGTGCGCGGATCGCGTGACGGTTGCGACGAACTGATAGCCGCGCTTCGGAAACGTCTCAATATAAATGGGTTTTTTGGGCTGATCGCCCAAGACCTTGCGCAACTCAAGGATATATTTCCGCAAAACTTCGGGTTGAACAAACGTGTCTGCCCACACGGCCGTGAGCAGTTCGTCCTGCGTCACAAGGCGCCCCGGGTGATCCACCAGATAACGCAAGACGGCAAACGCCTTGGGGGCTAAGGAGATACGGGTGTTCTCCCGCCACAGACACTGGTTGGTGGCATCCAGCCGGAATTGGCCAAAGGTCTGCATTGAATTTACTTACGCGCAGGTAACCGGATTATGGTCTAAGGCCGTCCAGGACAATGAAAGGCCCTGTGAAGCTACGTTAGCGTCAATTATACTGCCCTGGGCGGAGCGTCACGGGGAGGCGTCACGATATCTCCACGCTTTCGTCAGGGTTTCTTCACGGAAATGAAAAGCGGGTGCCGTACTGTAGAAAACATGCAGGGCGCTTACCTGGTGCAGCTCGGAAAAGAGTCGCGCGAAGAACTCTCAGGGCGGGTTGAAGAAATCGACTCAGGTCGATCAGCGCGATTTCGGTCAGGAGCTGAGCTGCTTTGGTTTCTGCAGGTTGGCAAAGAGCAAGCGGAAGTACCTCATTTAGCCGGACGAGAGAAAGAATAAAACAAAAACAAGACGGTAAAACTGGACACGACCGGGCGGCTATGCAGGCGGAGGGCATAGCCGCCCGATTTTGCGTTTGGACGGCTTTTCCAGCCCAAATGCCCGGTCCTTCCTGCATCCCCCGTGAACTTCCTCCTTTCTAACGAAATTCACACAAGCAGGCTCAGCGAGTACACTAAGAACTTGCGAAAAATCACGAGCCTGGTTGCACTTGTCTGCCTGCATGCGGCGGGGGCGTGGGCGCATGATCTGTATCGCAGCGAATCGCGGCTTGAAATTCGCGGGCGCGAAATTGCGGCGACGTTCACGCTGAACCTGCTCGATTTTTCGGGCGTCGATCAAAACAAAGACAAGCGAGTGACGCGGGAGGAGTTCGACCCGCAGGCCGAGCGCGTTTACGCGGAGCTGGATCAGCACTATTTGCTGGAAAGTAACGGTCCGCCGGTGAAGCGCGTGCGCGAAAAGGTGGAGTTGTTCGACGAGCACGTGCTCACCGTTGTGGAGCGATTCACGTTTCCGCAGGATGTTCTGGCCGCGCAGGTGACGTCAACGCTACCCGATGTTCTTGGCGGCACGCACATCCATCTGGTCAGCGTTTACCTGGGCGGGAGGGTACAGGAAAACATATTGGACGCGCGCAACCGGACGGCGTTCTTCACACAAACGAGCGGATCAAACTTCGATACATTCCGGCGGTTCACCTGGCTGGGGATGCAACACATCGCCACGGGCTACGATCACCTTTCGTTCCTGGTGGGATTGCTGGTGGCGACGGCGTCGCTCAAGTCTCTGGTGAAGACCATCACGTCGTTCACGGTGGCGCACAGCGTGACGCTGGGCCTGGCGACGTTCAGCATTGTGGTGCTGCCATCGCGCTTCACCGAGAGCGCGATTGCGGCGAGCATAATCTATGTTGCGGTGGAAAACCTCATTCGCAATCGAACGATCGAACGGTACCGCGTTACGTTCCTGTTCGGACTGGTGCACGGCTTTGGGTTTTCGAACGTGCTGCGCGAGATGCAACTGCCTCGCGCGAATCTGGCGTTGTCCTTGTTCTCGTTCAATTTAGGAGTGGAAATCGGGCAGGTGGTTTTCGTCGTACTGCTCTTCCCGGCAATGGAAGACCTTATGAAATCGGGCTGGACGAGGTTGCGTCCGGCGCTTTCCGCGATTATTGCCGTGCTGGCGGCGTATTGGTTTGTGCAGCGCGCGTTCTTCGGATAGTGCGCTCTTTTCAGAGAGCACGCGTTGTTCAAATAGGTGAAAAAGCGTTCGCTTATTCCTGGCTGGGCGGCCCTGCGGCGGCATCAAAGACAATGCAGGTTGCAGTGCCGGTGGCGTGAAGATTGCCTTTCGCGTCCGTGATCTTTCCTTCCGCCGTCGCCACCTGCTTACCCAGGGAAACCACGTTCCCTTCGGCGATGATTTCGCCGGTGGCTTCAAACACGGGACGCAGGAAGTTCACTTTGATTTCCAGCGTCAGGTAGCCGCGGCCGACGGGAAGCGCGGTGTGCACTGCCGCCGACATAACCGAATCGAGCAACGTCGCGAGGATGCCGCCGTGCACGCAGCCCATTGGGTTGTAGTGGACTTCCTGTGGTTCCAGTGTCATGACGAAGTGGCCTTCGCCCGCGTCAAAGAGGTCCATACCCAGCAGGCGGCCGAACGGTGGCTCCGGAATTTCCCCTCGGCGCATCTTGTCGAAGAATTCGGAGCCGGAGAGCTTGCGGGCGTGACTGCGCGCGATGCGGGGGTTCTCCCAAGTGACCGTCTTGGTGCGGCGCGGCTGTTTTTCGTCCTTCATAAAGGTGTGGCCCTCCCCCCCCTCGTAGTTTTCCAGTGCCGGCATCCGGTTGCGCCTCTATTCCCACGCACCGTGTCCTCTATAAATGCGTTACTTCTCCCGGTTTTTGCGCGGGAGGTTGAAAACAAGCTCAAAAAACACGCCTGTCACGGTTTTTTAAGCGATTTCTAGGTCCTTTCCCTGATTTGCCCGTACGGGGAAGGACCGTAGTATCGAGGAAGGTGGTGACCCAGCGATGAAATGTTCCCGATGGATGTTGGCTCCTGTGGCTTTAATGATAGCGCCGCTGCTGAGTGCGCAAGGCAGCGCGCCAGCATGGCAGTTGGCGGATCCCGACGCCAAGGTTCTGATCGGCGTGGATATCCGTAGCATGCGCAATTCGGCAATCGGCAAATCGGTAAGTGACCAGATGAGCGGAAAACCGTCGCCCACGGCCGCCATGCCATTCCACATTCCTGGGATAGAACTGCTGGATGATATCGACAGCGTGTTCATCGCATCGACCGGCGCCATTGCTGAGCCGAAGACTCCGGCAACAACCAAACCAGGTGTGGCGGCGGCGAAACCGGCGGCGAGTAATCCGCCGTTTTTGCTGGTGGTCCAGGGCAACTTCCCGATGGATCATCTGCAGCCGTTGCTGAGCGGAAAGCATCCGAGCTACAAGGCGTTCAATATTTACGGATCGAACGGCTCGAATCTTGCGGTGATGGATGAGCACACGCTGGTGTTCGGCGATCCGAAGTCGATCCGAAGCGCGATTGACCGTAAAGCGGCAAAATTGACGCCACTTTCGCCGATCTTTGCACGCGCGCAGGAGTTGGCGGCGGCCAACGATTTTTGGGTGATTGCGAGCGGTGCGTCGTTCGGCGAGGCGCAGGCGGCCAATCCATTCGCCAAGGAAATCGACGGAGTCGAGATAGCGCTGAATGTCCGCAACGGGCTGGGCCTGGATCTGAACCTGGGAACGAAGACCGAAGCCACGGCGACGATGTTCGCGCAGCTTCTCTCCTTACAAATGCAGAGCTCGCTGGCCAGTCAGACAAGCGATCCGTCGCTGACGGAACTCGCCAAGAAGCTGCAGGTGGGCACACAAGGCAAACGCATGACGGTTCATCTGGCGCTGACGCAGGCCGAACTGGAGCAGAGCATGAAGGCGGTGCAAACGGCCCGGGCGAAGACGGGAGTGCGCCAGACGGCATCGGCTGGAGCAACGGCGGGAGGCACGTCGGTGGCATCTTCGGAAGCGGCCCCGCGGGTCAACACCGCGCCGGCACCTCCTCCGGGACCCCGGAAGGTGCGGATCTACGGGCTGGACGAGGGCGTTCGCGAGATCACGATTGAACCGAGGCCGTAGGGGTCGCGGACTCTGAAAAGATTCGGCGTACCATTGAAGGAGATCCCGGATAGGAGCACCTTCATGATCACCCTACGACGCGCCGAAGAACGTGGCCATGGCGACCATGGCTGGCTGAACAGCTACCACACCTTTTCCTTCGCGAATTATTACGATCCCAAGCACATGGGCTTCCGCGCGCTGCGCGTGATCAATGACGACCGCGTACAGGCGGGCCGGGGCTTTGGCGCGCACGGGCATCGCGACATGGAGATTCTTTCCTACGTGCTGGAAGGCCAAGTGGCGCATAAGGACAGCATGGGTGAGGAAGAAAAGCTGGGTCCGAACATGGTGCAGGCGATGTCGGCAGGCAGCGGTGTGATTCACAGTGAATTCAATCCGTCGTCCACCGAAGATTGCCACTTTCTACAGATCTGGATTCTGCCGGATAAGCAGGACGTGCCGCCCTCGTACTCGCAGTTCGCCTACGATCCCACGGAGAAGCACGGTAAGTTCCGGTTGATTGCGGGGCCGGAGAAGAATACAAATCCGGCATCGGCGTTCATTCATTCCGATACGCGCATGTATGCAGCCGTGGTGACGCCGGGCGAGGCGCTCGAGTACAAGATCCCTGCTGGACGTCACGCGTGGGTTCATTGTGCGACGGGTAATCTTACAGTGAACGGCATCGATTTCAAGGAAGGCGACGGCGCGGCGGTTAGCGAAGAGGCGGCGTTGACCATCACGGGCACGGGCGAACTGGGCGGCGAGTTCCTGGTGTTCGATCTGGCCTAGGGCACACAGCGGATATCATGGACGTCAACGTTCTGGTCGTATTCTATTCGCGCTACGGGAAAGCCGAGCGTCTGGCGCTGGCCGCGGGCTTAGGCGCAATCCAAGCGAAGGCAAATATCCGGTTGCGGCGCGTGCCGGATTTAGCAAGTGAAGAGACGATTGCCGCCGATGCGTCGTGGTCCGAGAATTTGCAACGCATGAAGCTCGATTACGTTGCGCCGCGTGAAAACGACGCTCCGTGGGCGGATGTGATCTTTCTGGTGACTCCGGCGGATACGTCGGCGGAGATCGACCGGTATCTTGCGATGCTGCATCCGGGCGGACCGTATCCTGCGAAAATCGCTGCGCCGTTTTCACCGGGCAATCGTCCGCAAACGCTGGCGCAGTTGTACGCGGGGTCGGCGATTCTCGGCATGACCGTGGTGCCGATGGTAGCGATCACCGGTTATGCCGTGGACATCGCGCGCAAGCACGGCACGCGCGTGGTGGAGATGGCACGCAGTTTGAAGACGAACCCACCTTCCGAAAATATATGAGCGAACTGGTTTCCTACGCCCGTCATGAGGACGTGGCGGTGCTGACCGTGGATAATCCTCCGGTCAATGCAATGAGCAGCGGCGTGCCCGAGGGGATTCATGCGGGCGTGGAGCGCGCGGCGGACGATGGCGAGGTGCGCGCGATTGTGCTGATCGGGGCCGGCAAGACGTTCATCGCGGGTGCGGACATTCGAGAGTTCAACAGCCCGAGAGGGCCGGAAGTGGGTCGCGCGCTCGCGCGTGCGCTGGACGCGCTGGAGAATTCGAAGAAGCCGGTAGTGGTGGCGATTCACGGCACGGCGCTGGGCGGGGGCCTGGAGACCGCGATGGCTTGTCACTATCGCGTGATCGCCCCCTCCGCGCAGGTGGGGCAACCGGAAGTGAAGTTGGGCCTGATTCCCGGCGCGGGCGGAACGCAGCGATTGCCGAGGCTGGCGGGTGTCGCGAAAGCCGTGGAGATGTGCGCGTTCGGAGCGCCGATCAAAGCGGCGGATGCGATGGCATCGGGAATCGCGGACAAGATCCTGGAAGGGGATTTGCTCGTGGCCGCGCTGGCTTTTGCGCGAGAGATTGCGGAAAAGCCGCTGGTGCGCACGCGGGATCGCGACGAGAAGCTGCGTGACGTAGACGCCGCGGTGTTTTCGGCCGCGCGCGAGCAGGCGAAGAAGAAGCTGCGTGGGCAGACGGCTCCGCTGGCGGCCATTGAAGCGGTGGAGGCGGCGACGCGGCTTTCCTTCGACGAGGGCATGCAGTTCGAAGCGCGGCTGTTTGAGGAGTGCCGCCAATCGATGCAATCGAAGGCTATGATCCATGCGTTCTTCGGTGAGCGCACGGTGAGCAAGGTGCCGGACGTTCCCGCCGACACCAAGACGTACGCGATTCAGCGCGCGGCGATTGTGGGCGCGGGCACCATGGGCGGCGGCATTGCGATGTGTTTCGCGGATGCGGGAATTCCAGTGATTGTGAAGGAGACCCAACAAGCCGCGCTCGACCGTGGGCTGACGGCGATTCGATCCAATTATGCGCGAACCGTGGCGGGCGGGCGCATTTCGCAAGCGGTGATGGACGAGCGCATGGCGCGCATCACGGGGCAGCTCGATTATGCGGGCTTCGAGAATGCGGACATCGTCATTGAGGCGGTGTTCGAGAACATGGCGGTGAAGAAGCAGGTATTTGCCGAGATCGACGCCCTCGCCAAGCAGGGGTGCATTCTAGCGACGAACACATCGTCGCTCGATATCGACGAAATTGCGGCGACAACGTCGCGGCCTTCGATGGTGTTGGGTGTTCACTTCTTCAGTCCGGCCAACCTCATGCGGCTGGTGGAGGTGGTGCGCGGGAAAGAAACCGGCCGCGAGGTGCTGGCGACGGCGATGGCGCTGACGAAGAAACTGGGCAAGATCGGCGTGGTGTCGGGCAATTGTTACGGCTTCATCGGCAATCGCATGATGCAGGCGTATGTGCGCGAGGCGAAGTTCCTGCTGGAAGAAGGCGCGACGGTGGAGGCGGTGAACGGCGCGATCTACGAGTTCGGGATGGCGATGGGTCCGTTTGCGATGGAGGATTCCGTTGGGCTGGACGTCATGCATCACATCGACATCGAGGCAAAGCGTTTGGAGACACCGGACGTGCGTCGGCCAATCGTGCTGGAGCGGATGATCGAAGTGGGCCGTCTAGGCATAAAGAACGGAAAAGGTTGGTCCAAGTACGACGAAGCGAAGAAGGCATCGCCGGATCCAGACGTGGCTGCGTTGATTGAGAAGGCTTCGAAAGACGCGGGCATTACGCGGCGAGAGATCGGGAAGGAAGAGATTATCGACCGCTGCCTCTTTGCATTGGTGAACGAAGGCGCGCGCATTTTGGAAGAGGGCATTGCGTTGCGCGCGGTGGATATCGACATCGTTTATCTGACAGGCTACGGTTTCCCTGCGTGGCGGGGCGGGCCGATGTTCTACGCCGACACAGTGGGCCTGAAGACAGTGCTGGCTCGCATGGAAGAATTTGGCGCTCAGTTTGGAACGGATTGGTGGACGCCAGCTCCGTTACTGAAGCGGCTGGCGGAAGAGGCCAAAGGATTTCACTCCTAAGGAGTGTTGGCGGAATCTTGACTCGCGCGGCTCGATACCAGACGGCGAGCAGAATGCTGCCGACGACGATGAGCCCGAGCGAGAGTCCCATCCACATCCCGAGTGCCTGCATCGAACGCCCGAAGCCCAGCCACAATCCGAGCGGGAATCCGAGCACCCAGTAGCCAAGGAAGTGGCAGAGCATGGGGGTTCGCGTATCGCCAGTGCCGCGCAAGGCTCCGGTGGTGACTACCTGGAAGCCATCGAATAGCTGAAAGAGAGCGGCCATGCGCAGAATGGGCACGGCAGCTTGGATCACTTTGGGATCGGGAGTAAATATGCGCGCGATCCACTGCGGAAACAAAAGCAGCGTGAGCGCCGAGCCGCTCATGATGATGGCGCCAAGGGCAACCGCGGTCCATCCAGCCCGCGCGGCTCCAGCAGCGTCGTTGCGTCCCACTGCTTGACCGACGCGAACGGCTGCGGCGGAACTGACCCCCAGGGGCATCATGAATGTGGTGGTCACTGTCATCAAAGCGATTTGATGGCCAGCAAGAACCTCAGCAGCAAAGCGTCCCGCGAGCACGGTGGACACAGTCCAAACAATATATTCGAGAACAACTTGTCCCGACGCGGGTAAGCCAAGATTGAACAGCTTTCGTATGCCTGAACTGGGCCGCCAGTCTTCGTGCTGCAATTCGGGTTCCCGGCGGAGGGTAATGACGGCAAGCGAAATGACCATGAACATGCGCGAAAAAAGCGTGGCCCACCCGGAGCCGACAGCACCGAGCGCGGGTGCGCCGAGGTTGCCGAAGACAAAGATCCAGTTACCGGCGATGTTGATGAGATTCGCGCCGAGCAGCGTGAACATGATGGGGCGTACCACGTTCACCGATTGCAGATAGCGGCGCAACGCGAAGAAGATCAGGAGCGGCGGCACGCCGAGGTTCAGCACGTTCATGTAAGGAAGAACGGTTGCAAGAACCTTCGCGCGGACTCCTGCGGTGGTGAGCAGCGGCTGCACCAACCACACGGAGATCATGACAAAGGGTATGAGAATCGTTGCAAACCAGATGCCGTCAATGAGTGCGCGGCGGCAGCTTTTTCGATCGCCTGCGCCGAAGGCTTGGGCGACGAGCGTATCCAGGCCAAGCAGCAGACCGCCTGCCGTCGCGGCGATGGCGTGAAAGACGGTGGTGCCGATGCCGACCGCGCCTATGAGTTCGCCGTTCAGGCGGCCGACGAACATGGTGTCTTCGAGACCCATGGCGATCCAGCCGAGTTCGGAGACGATCAACGGAAGAGCCAGTGCCAGCGTCGCGCGCCATTCTTTGCGGCGTAGGCTCATCGCTACTTACCAATACAGAAGGTGGAAAAAATGCGGTTGAGGATATCGTCCGCGCTGGTGGCGCCGGTGATGGCGTCGATGGGCTGCAGCGCGGCGTAGAAATCGAGCAGCAGCATTTCGTGTGGAATACCGAGGGTGGCGGCAGTGCGCGCTTGCTCCAAGGCCTGGCGCGATTCGACGAGGAGACGCTCCTGGCGCAGGCTGGTGATGAAGCCGCCTTCCTGTTCAATTTGTCCGCTGGGCGCGATGGCGGTGACCAAAGCTTTGCGAAGTTCGGCGATGCCTTCGCCGGTAGAAGCGGAAACGGAGATCATGCCGCGGACTTCGTCGTAGTTTTCCGGACGCGGCAGGTCGCACTTGTTTCCGGCGACAAGATACTTGCCCTGGGCGTGAGCACGCGCGAGCAACTGCAGATCCTCGGGCCGGAGGAGTGCGGATTGATCGATGACAACAAGCGTGAGATCAGCGTCGGCCATCGCCTGATAGCTGCGCTCAATGCCGAGTTTCTCCACGACGTCTTGGCCTTGGCGGATGCCGGCAGTATCGACGAAGCGGACAGGGATGCCTTCGAGCGACGCACTTTCGGAGACGAGGTCGCGCGTGGTGCCGGGAATATCGGTGACGATGGCTCGGTCCTGTTCCAGCAGGCGGTTGAACAGGCTGCTCTTGCCGACGTTGGGGCGGCCGACGATGGCGAGCGTGAAGCCTTCGTGTACAAGTTTTCCGTAGGCGTAACTGGAGGCGAGCGAGCCGACAGCGGCGAGCACCGGATCGAGACGGCGCAAAATTTCTCCGGTGGGCGCAACGCTGACGTCGTCTTCGGCGAAGTCGATGCCGGCTTCGAGGAGCGCGATCAGTTCGAGTAGCTGTTCCTTGATGGGCTTCAAGCGGCGCGAGACGGAGCCTTCGGCTTGCTGTGCGGCGACGCGGGCCTGATAGAGCGTGGTGGATTCGATGAGATCGCGAATGGCTTCGGCGCGGGGCAGATCGACGCGGCCATTCAGATACGCGCGCAGCGTGAACTCGCCGGGTTCGGCGAGGCGGGCGCCGCTCGCACAGGCACGTTCGAGTGCGTGACGTAAGATCACGGGCGAGCCGTGGCAGGAAATCTCAACAACATCTTCGGCAGTGTAAGATTTCGGCGCGGCGTAGTGGGTGACCACAACGTGATCGATGGTGCGGCCTTCTGCGTCTAACAGATCGGCTAACGAAGCATGCCAGGCGTGCCATTGGAAGGCTTCCGGCAGGCGCAGAATCGAGGCGGCAATCGCGGTGGCGTTCGGGCCGGAAATGCGAACAACGCCGATACCACCGCGACCCGGCGGCGTGGAAACAGCGGCAATCGTATCGCGGAGGTTCATCGAAAATCAAAATAGCGATGCGAAGCCGCCACAATTGCGGCTCAAAGGATTAGTGGCGGTTCCGGTCGCGGGCGCCACGCGGAGGTCCACCACGACGATCACCGCCATCTCCACGCCCGCCGCGATCTCCACGTCCGCCGAAGCGCGGGGAGCCGGGGCGTCCGCCGTCGTTTTCGGGACGCGGGCGAGGAGGACGAACGGGTTCGGGCAACGTCTTCATGTCGGCAGGCACAATCACAACCTGACGGATAGGGCCTTCGCCGACGCTTTCGCTGCGCACTTCGGTTTCTCCGCGAAGCGACAGATGCAAAATGCGGCGCTCGCGGCTGTTCATGGGGCTGAAGTGGAAAGGCTGCTTGGTCTTCTTCACACGCTCGGCGGCGGTGAGAGCGCTGATGCGCAACTCTTCAATGCGAAGGATGCGGCGGTCATTGGCGTCAAAGCAAATACGGGAGTGCTCGTCGGAGGAAGCTCCGATGGCTTCCATCGTCAGATGTTCCAGCGCAAGGAGAAGCTCGGCTTTATTTTCGAGGAGCAGGTCCACATCCGCGCCTTCGAAGCGCACCATGAGGTCCGGGTTTTCAAAATCGGGGTGCGGCGTTTCGCCTTCGGTTATGGTGAAGGTCAGCTTGAAGCCCGACAGCGGAAGAATCTGTTTGAGGAAGCCCTCAATCTTCGGTCCCGTCTCGGCGAGCGTGTATTTACTGTGGGCCAATGTCTTCGTTACCTGCCCTTCTTCTTGGGAGCCGGGATCACCGTGACGGGCGCGGGGGTAGGTGTGAGTTTGTTCAGCACCCACTGCAGGCCGATGCCGACGACGTTACCGGTTAACCAGTATAGTACCAGCCCGGATGATGCGAAGTAGAACATGTAGCCAAACATCAGCGGCATGAAGAGCATCATCTTCTGCTGCGCCGGATCCATGCCGGGGCTCGGCGTCATCTTCTGCGTGATGAACTGCGTGATGACCAGAACAACGGGCAGCCAGTGGATGCCGAAAACAGTATCGGGCTGCGAAAGATCGGTGGCCCACAGCCAGCTTGCACCGCGCATTTCAATAGCGACACTCAGAACCTTGTAGAACGCCCACAGAAACGGCAATTGCACAACCATCGGCAAACAACCGCCCACGGGATTCACGTCGTTCTTTTTATACAGCTCCATGATCTCCGCGTTCTTTTCGCTCTGGCGCGGATCACGCATGGGGATGTTCGCGTAGCGCTCATTGATCGCCTTGATTTGAGGCTGCAGGGATTGCATCTTCTTCGACGACTTCATGCTGGAGATGCGGAGCGGAAACAGCAGCAGATTGATCACGACGGTGATGAGCACGATCGCCCAGCCGTAGTTGTGGACCACGTTATCGGCAGTCCAGTTGAGCACGCGGAACAGCGGCTCGGCGAGGAACCAGAACCAACCCCAATCGATCACCTGAGTGAGTTTGGGATTGATCTTGGCCATCAGGTCGGTGTCTTTGGGACCCACAAACAAAGAGAGCGAATTGGAACCATCGCCGCCGACGCCGGCGCCCACGCGCTGTTCATCAGCGCCTTTTTCGTTGGGGATATTGTCAGAGTAGGTGGTGTGCTCGATCGACGGCTTGGTGCCGGGCAGGAAGACGGCGGCAAAGTAGCTATCTTCGAGGCCTGCGAACGAGAACTGACCGGTCGCCGAGATGGGGCCGTCCTTGGCGTCCTTCGCTTGCTTGACTTGCAATTTTTGCGCGGCTTGATCGTAGTAGAGCGCATGCTGGACGGCCGTGGGATTGATGACCGTGGCATCGCCAAAACCGCCACGCCAGGTGAGCGAGTGCGGGAGCAGAACCCCGTTCTGCGTGACTTCGGAGGTAATGGCAACCAGATAGCTGTCTTTCTGGAAGCGGAAGGATTTCTTGGTTAACGTTCGGCCGTCGGAGTACTGGAAGACAAGTTCATTGCCATCGGCGGAGCGGTCCAGCTTGAATAAAGCGTTGTTGGGATCCGTGGAGGGCGAGGTGCCCTTGAAGGCAATCGCAAACGGAGCGGAGACTTTCCCCAGCGCCTTCTCGTTCATGAGTTCGAGCGGCTTGCCATCGCGGTCCTTGAATTTTTTGACCAGCCAGTTGCGAGCCACGGCGCCTTTGTTCGAAAAGACAACGCGGAAGACGTCGGTATCGACGGTGGTGGTTTCTTCCTTTTCGCCCTGCACTTGTCCGGAGATTTCGGCGGACTTAGCCGAAGACGCCTTCACATTCGCGGCGGACTCGCCGGGCTTTGCAGCGGCGGTGTTCGATTGGCCGCTGGCGGAGCCGTTTTGGCTCTGGTCGGGCTTGGCTTCCGACTTAGCTTGTTCCGGCTTAGCTTGTTCGGATTTCGCCGCACCTGTTTTATTGGCGGGCGCGGGGGCCGGGTTGAAGTACTGGCTGATGGCCAGGACTCCGACCATCAGGACGAAGAAGAGAAGCAGCCGCTTCTCCATGGTCATGTCTTTGTTCATATCACCGGAGGGCGGGTCCCTCGACCCGCAGCCAGTCCCCGAGCTGGCCAATGCTGGAATTTGTAAAAGCCGAAGCGGGGGCCTCGGCGCGGGACACGTCCGGAACGGACGCAAAACAACACGGGTCCCGCCTTCCTGATGAACGAGTTAGCGGACAGGGTCAAACCCTCCTTCATGGAAAGGATGACACCTTAGCAGCCGTTTGGTCCCCATCCCTATTCCGCGCATCACACCATGTTTTTCAATGGCTTGCGCCATATATTCCGAGCACGTAGGGTGGAAACGGCAGGCGGAGGGTAGACAAGGCGATATCACTCGCTTATAGATACGTAAAAGGGCGATCGCTAGGGTCCGCATTTTTCGATCACCTTCCGGAAGGAGCGCTCGATCTGCTCGAATGAGGCATCCACTGCGGCTTTGCGGGGGTTGATGACAATATCCCACTGGGGGCCGAGTTCCGAACGATGCACGCGGAAAAGCTCCCGGAAGCGCCGTTTGATGCGGTTTCGGACCACCGCGCCGCCAATGGCTCGGGGAACCGTGAGGCCAAGCCGGGCTGTAGACCGCTCTTCGGCCCGGTGCGGCAGACAGAATGCCGCAAACAGGGGACCGGAGAGGCGATGGCCATTTTCATAGACGGCTTTGAACTCGACGGACCGCTGGATTCGCGACCCGGGTGGCCGCAAAAATGCGCCGGCTTGGGCGGGATTAGGCGGCCTTCGCGTAGCGAACAGCTCTTTCGTCGCTAACCGTCAGTTTGTGACGGCCGCGGGCGCGGCGGCGCGCGAGAACCGCGCGGCCATTCTTGGTCTCCATGCGGGACATGAAGCCATGCTTCTTCGCGCGTTTGCGATTGTTGGGCTGAAATGTACGTTTCGGCATTGTTTCTTATCCTTCCAGGCGCCACGACAAAGCAACGACCCGCAAGGAAGGGGACGCGCCACGGCTATTGGATCAAGAATTAGTATAGCAGAGGCGGGAAACGAGCGGGACTACCCTCGGTAGTGCGCTAATTGTAGCTGACTACCCTACCCTCGCCCCCCCTCGCCCATGGTGTCTCGGACACCGCACTCCCCACCCGAACTGCCTGCTCAGGGCGCTTTCCGATCAGTTCCCCTTCCCGAGCGCCCGCATCATGTCGGCGTACATGACGACGCGGTTGTCGGCTGGATAGTGGATGGAGATGATCCGGCCGATGTCGAGCTTCACGCGGTCGAGGTTTTCGAGGAAGTTTTGGGTATAGGTGCTAATGGGCAGCGCCTTGCCGTTGGGGTCGGCGGGCGGGGCGAACATATCGGCCTGGACCAGGATTTTGCTTTTGGGCAGATAGGCCATCATGATGCCGGCGTTGTGCATGTTGCCTTGCAGATGATAGAGCTCGATGGTCTGGCTGCCGTCGGTCATGATCTTCTTTTCGTCAACGGTTTCCACCTTCACCTTCTGCTTGCCGCGTTCCTTGGGCGTGAGATCGGGATTCAGAGTGTGCGGGGCCGCGAAGATTTTTTCGTAGTACGGCTTGTTCACCGCCTGGGTCACGATGGTGGCGCCCTCGGCGACGAAGGTACGGAGGCCGCTGGAATGATCGAAGTGCTGATGCGTGTTGATCACATATTTGATGGGCTTGCTGGGAATCAACTCATGCGTGGCGTTGATGACGGCGTGGGCGCGCTGCTCGCTGGCTGGGCCTTCGAGGACGATGGCGTAGTCTTTGAACTCAATGGCCATGCTGATGGCTCCGGCGCCGCGGATCAGGTAGACGCCATCGGCTAGTTTTTCGGTGGGCGGTTTCGCCGGTGTGGCGGAGGCTTCCCCTCCTCCGCGAGGGGCTTCGATGGTTACGGCTCCGTTGATCTTCGCATCGCTGATCGTGACGTCGAGGATCGGGTGATCGCCCTGTGTCTGGATGATGTGCGTGGGCACCTTCACGCCGCTGAAATCTTTGTAATCACTATAGGCAGCAGTGAAAGGCGTGTCTCCCAGCATCGGGTTATCGATTAGCGTTTCAACGCGCTCGACAAGGTTCTGGTCGTTGATGAAGCCGTTGACGGCGGCTTTGTTCTGGCCCATGAAGCTGACCTGCGTCAGTTTGCGCCCGGCTTTCGTCACGCTCTTTGCCGTTGCCTTGTTGTTCGCAGCGGCTTTGAGGAAACCGTAAGGCGTCATCCAGATTTCGAGTTGTTGCGCCCATGGCGTGTTCGCCCCGATGACGACGCTGATATTCTGGCGGCGTTCACCGACAACGGGCTGCTGGCCGCCGCCGCGGGGAGGATTCTCGAACTGAAGACGAACTCGGTCATCGCGCGAGGAAGGCACCCTAAGATCCAAGGCGCGGTTATAGGACTTGACCACGAACTTGGGCCAGGGCGACATGGGGCTGTACGCTTGTCCGAAGACAAAATCGAATCCGCTGCCCGAGTATTCGATGGTGTTCAGCTTATCCGCGCCGATGGCCTTCGATGCCGCGGCGATGACTCCGGCGGCGTCTTGCGCAAACACCAACGAAGGCAGTGCGAGCAGTGCCGCAGCGGCGAGTTTCGATTTTTTCAGCATGGTTCCTCCACGTGTTCCTCCACGAACATCTTCCACAAATGTTCCTTACGAGTATATTCCGCCAACCGCGTTCCGGCGACCTGAGCCGCGGTCACGCTTCGCTCGGCACTTATGTAAGATAAGGAGTTTGCATTGGGAGATGCTTCATGGTCATTGATTTTCATCATCACTTCACACCGCTGGATCTGGTGACGCGCGAGGGGTTCAAGCCTGGGGAACAGCGCGTTCTGATGCAGGGCGGCGTTCCGAAGTTCACAATTCACGAGCGTCTCTACAACATGGACATGCAGTTGAAGGACATGGAGATTGCGGGCGTAGATCTCTCCGTGCTTACCTGCAACCTCGGTTGGGATGCGCCGGTGGCGGATTGCCGGTTGATTAACGACAAGGCTCTGGAATTCCAGCTAGCGAATCCAAAACACTTCGTCGGGCTGGCGCACGGGCCGGTGCTCGAAAAGGCCGGGCTCGAGGAGATGGCGCGCGCCGTGAGCCAAGGGCTGCGCGGCGTGACGATCAGTTCGCAGGTAAACGGATTGCCGCTCGACGCAAAGGATCTGTGGCCGCTCTACAAAATGGCATGCGATCTGGACGCCGTGGTCTTCGTGCATCCGGTGATGGTGGTGCAAGGCTACGCGTTCATGAAGGAGTATGACCTGGGCCGCATTTTGGGGCGCGAGTTGGACTTGCAAGCGGCGGTGGGCCGCGTTATAGCGGGTCGCGTGATGGAGGAGTTCCCGGCGCTGAAAATTGTTTTCTCGCACTTCGGAGGAGGCATTGCCGCAACCAAAGAGCGTCTACAAGCCAAGCAGGGACGCTTCGGAACGTTGAAGGGAACGTTCGATGAATCCTTCGATCGCATTTTCTTCGATCTATCGGGATTCGAAGGAGGGCCGATTGCTCTTCAAGCAGCAATTGCGGGTATCCGTCACGACCGCCTGGTTTTCGCGACCGACTATCCGCAGGACTTCACCGGTGCCACTACACAAAGCGGCAAGGGCGTGCCGGATATTCGCAAGTACATCGAATTGGTACGCGGGTCAGGCTTACGGCAAGATGAGGTGGATGCGATTCTGGGCGGGACGGCCGCGAGTCTATTGAAGTTGCGTTGAGAGGATCTTCTTCCGGGCAGACGAACGAAAACAACTGTTTATACCTATCGCGCGGTCATGCCGCCATCGACGGCGAGTACCTGGCCGGTGATGTAATCCGACGCAGGTGCGGCCAGAAAGAGGATCGCGCCTTTGAGTTCGCCCGGCGCGCCCAATCGGCCGAGGGGAGTGTCGCGAACGATGAATTCTTCGGAGCGCTCGATTACTCCGGAAGACAACCGCGTGGGGAAATATCCCGGCGCGAGCGCATTCACGCGGATGCCGTGTGCGGCATACTGCACCGCCACCTCGCGCGTGAGCGCCACGATGGCGCCTTTGCTTGCGGTGTAGCTGGCCGCTTCGAGCACTTCCTTTACGGGGCCAACCAGAGCGACGACCGACGCTACGTTGACGATCTTGCCGTAGCCTTGCGCCCGCATATGCGGCAGAACGGCTCGGGTCATCAGATGCGTGCCGATGACATTCGTGTTGAGCACTTTGTGCCACGCCTCGATGGGCATCTCTTCGTAGGGAGCGCCCCAACTGATGCCGGCGTTGTTGATCAGAATGTCGATGCGGCCATAGTGCTCCATCGCTTGCGCAATAAGCGCGTCGGCCTGTCCCGGCTCGGCGACGTCGCTCTTGATCGCGAGGCAATCGAAGCCGCGGTCTTTAAACTCTTCGGCCGTGGGCGTCAGCCACTGCTCGCGGCGAGCCGACAGAACAACTTTCGCTCCCGCTTCGGCCAATCCCTCTGCCGCTTCCTTACCTAAACCGCGCGAAGCGCCCGTGACGATGGCCACGCGGTCTTTGAGAGAGAACAGCTCTTGAATCGTTTGCATGATTTCTATGCGTGCACACGAGTGCGATCGCGGAGCGCCGTGGGACTCACAGTGGCAAGCGCCGCATCCAAGCGGGCGATGAATTCGTCGACATCGCTTTTTGAAATGTTCAGCGGCGGGGAGATGCGAATAACATTGCCGCTGATGCCACCTTTGCCGATCAAAATGCGTTGCTCGCGCGCGGCTTCCATCACGCGGGCGGCCTCGGCGGCAGCAGGCTTCTTGGATGCGCGATCCTCAACCAGTTCAAGCGCCTGCATCAAGCCCATGCCACGAACATCGCCGATCAGCGGATATTTTTCCTTCAGCCCGTCGAGCTTCCCGCGCAGGTAGCCGCCGGTTTCCGCGGCGTTCGTGGTCAGGTTTTGCTCCTCGACGAAATCGATCACGGCTTTCGCAGCGGTTGTTTGAATGGGGCCGCCGCCGAAGGTGGAGATGGTCAGGCCCTTGACGCTATCGGCAACTTCGGGACGCGCCGCCGTCAATCCGATGGGCAAGCCGTTGGCGAGGCCCTTGGCACTGGTGATGACATCGGGAGTCACTCCGTACTGCTCGATGCCCCACCATTTGCCGCCCGTGCGGCCCCATGCGGTCTGCACTTCGTCGCTGATGAAAAGGCCGCCGTGCTCGCGCACGATGCCGGCGACAATCGAAAAATATTCTTTGGGCGGGGTGATGAAGCCGCCGACGCCCTGGATGGGTTCGGCGATCATGCCCGCGACTTGGCCTGATGTGGTGGTGCGAATCAGTTCGCGAACATCCTGTGCGCAACGGACCTCGCAGTTGGGATACGTCAGGCCGAACGGGCAGCGGTAACAATAGGCGTTGTGCGCGAAGCTGACGCCTGTTTGCGTTGCAGGGCCCAGCTTCCAACTTCCCTGCCCCGTGATGCCCATGGCCATGGCCGAGCGGCCATGATAGGCGTGGCGCAGCGCGATGATCTCGCTGGACCCGGTGTAGCAGCGTGCCGCAAGAATCGCGGTTTCGTTTGCCTCCGTGCC
>JBEBFS010000064.1:0-29139 GCA_040081855.1 Bryobacteraceae bacterium
GCGGAACTTCGCGCCGGGCTTCTTCCTGTTGGAAGGGCTCGGGTCCAAGCATCTCCGGAATATGCGCGGGCTGCACCACGAACGGAGTGGGCTCGCCTTCGGCAAACTTCAGCGCGAGCTTCCTCACTACGCGACCAATCGCTTGCTCCAGACGGCGGACGCCAGCCTCGCGCGTGTACGCCGAAATGACTTTTTTCAGCGCAGGTTCGCTAATCTGCACCTGCTCTGCCGTGAAGCCCACTTGTTTTAACTGGCGCGGAATCAGGTAGCGTTCAGAGATCTGCGCCTTTTCTTCTTCCGAGTAGCCTGAGAGCCGCAGGATCTCCATGCGATCCAGGAGAGGCGCGGGAATCGACTCCAGGGAGTTCGCCGTCGTGATGAACATCACCTTCGAAAGATCGAACTGCAGATCCAGATAATTATCGCGGAACGTTTTGTTCTGCTCGGGGTCCAGTACTTCGAGCAGCGCCGCCGCGGGATCGCCGCGGAAATCGCGGCCCAGCTTATCGACTTCGTCGAGTAGCAACACGGGATTCGATGAACCCGCGCGCCGCATCGCCTGAATCAGACGGCCCGGCATCGCACCGATATACGTACGGCGATGGCCGCGCAGTTCGGCTTCATCGTGCAAGCCGCCGAGGCTCATGCGTTCGAACTTGCGTTCCAGCACGCGTGCGATCGATTGGCCCAGTGACGTCTTGCCGACGCCCGGAGCGCCAACGAAGCACAGAATGGGAGCCTTCGCTTCCGGATTCAGCTTCAGCACAGCCAGGTGTTCCAGGATGCGGTCCTTCACTTTGGCGATGCCGTAGTGGTCTTCGTCGAGCACCTGCCGCGCGCGCTTCAGATCGAGATTATCCGGCGTACGTTTCGTCCACGGCAGTTCGATCACATACTCGAGCCACGTGCGGATGATGTTGTATTCGGGCTGCGCAGACGACATCTTTTCCAGCCGGCCGAGTTCACGCTCCGCTTCCTTTCGAACGTCGGCGGGCAATTCCACGTCGGCAAGCCGCTTGCGCAAGTCATCTGCTTCGGCGGCATCGGTGCCCTTTTCGCCCAGCTCCTGCTCGATGGCTTTCTTCTGCTGCCGCAGGATGTATTCTTTCTGTTCGCGGGACATCTCCCCGCGTGCTTCTTCGGCGATCTTGTGACGCAGTTCCAGTACTTCCACTTCGTGCGCCAGCCATCCGTGCACCATGCGCAGAGCATCCACGCGCGTCGGCGCTTCCAGCAAAGACTGTTCCTTGATCGCATCCAGACCCATCAACGATGCGGTCAGATACGCCAGCCGCAGCGGGTCTTCATGCTCCGTGAACATGCGCGCCAGTTCCTGCGCGCTGCCCGCTGGAGCTTGAATGAAACCTGCGAACTTCGAGCCGAGTTCCACGATCGCAAGCGTCAGCGCTTCCGTCTCGCGGCTGGAATCGTCCGGCACGGGCAGCGTGCGCACACGTGCCGCCAGATATGGACCCGATTCCTCCACCTTGACGATGACCACGCGTTCAGCGCCGTATACCAGGGCTTCGGCGTGATCTTCTTTGGTGCGGTTCGCCTTGCGGATCACCGCGCGCACGCCAATGGTGAAGAGATCTTCGCTGGCGGGCGAATCCACTTCGGAATCGCGCTGCGCCACAACGATGATTTCTTTTTCTTCCGTCCCCAGCGCGGCTTCCACCGCGGCCAGCGACGCATTTCGTCCCACCGATAGCGGCATCAGTAGGCCCGGAAATAAAACCGAGCTTTTCAGCGGCAACAGCGGCAGCGTTTTAATTTTGTCGGCTTCGGACATGTAAGGCCTCGCTTTTCTCTTTCCTCCGAGCATCGGCCGTTTGCCGCACTCGTGCCTTTAAGATGCGTCCGCGTGCTTCTTCGATTCGAGGATCTCAAACAATAGCGCGGTTTCATGCTCGCCCGTGCTCACATCCACTTTGATGTGATGGCCGTCGCGGATTTCTCCGGCCACCAGACGCCGCGCCAAAGGAGTTTCCACCTCCTTCTGAATTGCGCGCTTGAGCGGACGGGCGCCATAGGCCGGATCGTAGCCCACGTGCACCAGATGTTCGCGTGCGCCTTTCGTAAGCTCAATGTCAATGTGGCGCTCAGCCAGACGGGCCCGCAGGCCTTGCAATTGAATATCGACAATTTTGCCGAGATCTTCTTCCGACAGCCTGTGGAACGTGATGATTTCATCGATGCGATTCAGGAACTCAGGGCGGAAAACATTCCGCAGTTCGTCCTTCGGGGCATTTGAAGTCATCACGATAATCGTGTTCTTGAAGTCCACCGTGCGGCCCTGGCTATCGGTCAACCGGCCGTCGTCGAGCACTTGCAGCAACACGTGGAACACATCATGGTGCGCTTTCTCGATTTCATCCAGCAGCACCACGGAGAACGGTCGACGGCGCACCGCTTCCGTCAATTGGCCTCCTTCGTCGTAGCCCACGTATCCCGGAGGCGCGCCCACCAGGCGCGACACCGTGTGCTTCTCCTGATACTCGGACATATCGATGCGGATCAGAGCCCGCTCATCGTCAAACAGGAAATGCGCCAGCGTGCGCGCCAGTTCCGTCTTGCCCACGCCCGTGGGGCCAAGGAACAAAAAGCTTCCGATGGGCCGCTTCGGATCCTTCAATCCGCCACGTGCGCGAAGCACGGCGTCGGAAACAGCTTCCACGGCTTCATCCTGGCCCACCACGCGCTTGTGCAACTCATCCGGCAGGTGCGTGAGTTTTTGAATTTCGCCCTCAAGCAGTTTCGAAAGCGGAATGCCAGTCCAGCGGCTGACCACTTGCGCGATATCCTCTTCGTCCACTTCTTCCTTGAGGAGCATCGTCTCGCGGCGGCCTTCTTCCAGCTTCTTTTCGATGGCCGTCAGCTTGCCGTACTTCAGTTCGGCGGCCTTGTTCAGATCGTAGGCGCGCTCGGCTTGCTCGATATCCACCTTTACTTGCTCGATCTGCTGGCGCAGTTCGCGCTGTTTCTTGAGCAGCTCCTGGTCGGATTGCCACTGCGCACGCAGACTGGCCGATCCGGTTTTTAGATCCGCCAATTCGCGTTCCAGCTTGGCAAGTCTTTCACGCGACGCTTTGTCGGTTTCCTTCTTCAGTGCCTCACGCTCGATTTCCAGCTGCATCTGGCGGCGCATGATTTCGTCCAGCTCGGCGGGCATCGAATCGATTTCGGTGCGCGTCTTCGCGGCCGCTTCGTCGATAAGATCAATCGCCTTATCGGGCAGGAAGCGGTCGGAAATATAGCGATTGCTTAGCACGGCCGCGGCGACCATGGCGGAGTCTTTGATTCGCACGCCGTGGTGCAATTCATAACGCTCCCGAAGGCCGCGCAGGATGGAGATGGTGTCTTCCACCGTCGGCTGATCCACCAGCACTGTCTGGAAGCGGCGTTCGAGCGCCGCGTCTTTTTCAATATGCTTGCGGTGTTCGTCAATCGTTGTTGCGCCGATGCAGTGCAGTTCCCCGCGCGCGAGCATCGGCTTCAAAAGGTTGCCGGCATCCATCGCGCCTTCCGCTTTGCCTGCGCCCACAACCGTGTGCAGTTCGTCGATGAAGAGAATGATGCCGCCTTCCGACACTTGCACTTCTTTGAGCACGGCCTTCAGGCGCTCTTCAAACTCGCCGCGATACTTCGCACCGGCCACCAGCGCGCCCATATCGAGGGAAACAATCTTCTTGTTCTTCAGGCCCTCGGGCACGTCGCCGCGCACAATGCGGCGGGCCAATCCTTCAACGATGGCGGTTTTACCCACGCCGGGTTCACCGATCAGCACCGGGTTGTTCTTGGTGCGCCGCGAAAGAACCTGAATCACGCGGCGGATCTCTTCGTCGCGGCCGATCACCGGGTCCAGCTTGCCGATAGCCGCCTGCTTCGTCAGATCGTTGCCGTATTTTTCGAGCGACTCATAAGTCGCCTCGGGATTTTGCGACGTCACGCGCTGCCCGCGGCGGATCGCTTGCAAGGTTCGGAGAATGCGCTGCTGCGTGATGTTCAGGTCACGGAAGATTTTTTCGTGCGTCGCGGCCAGCAAGACGTGCTCAACCGAGACGTATTCATCTTTGAGATGCGACGCTTCTTTTTCGGCCCGCTCGATCAACACCTTCAGGCGTGGCGTGACGTAGATCTGGTCAACGCCCGGCGCGCTGCCGGAAATCTGCGGCATCTTATCGAGTTCCGCCATCAACCGCTGGTGCACGGCCGACGCATCGATCTCCGCCTTGACGAAGATGGATTGCATCAGCCCGCCCTCCTGCCCCAGCAGGGCTAGCAGCAGATGCTCTACCTCAATTTGCTGATGGCCACGCTTGGTGGCCAACTCCTGCGCTTGGCGGAAGCCGTCTTGCAGTCTTTCGGTGAAGCGGTTGAAGTCCATAAATTTCCAGCCTTCTGTACGCAACTATAACACATGAGTCAAAGACAGTGCAAGAATCTGAGTGTTTTTGTATCACGTTTCAGTGAAAGTACTGCTAAGTATCTATGTATCAATTGCCTACCGACGTTCCGATCGCTAGAGCTGCCGGATCGTCTGCTCCGCCTGCCACAGATGCCGTCTCTGGTGAGATGCGGCGGCACTGAGTGCAGACCACATGTTGTAGCGAACGCGCCGGTCGAAGGGAGAGCGGATCTTGATTTTATCGACCGCCAAGCCATCGGCGGCCCGAACGAATTCCTGCACGCGGCGCTGCGAGGCAAGGAAGCGCTCGAGCACCCGGCTCGCATCCAAATCAGAAGGAGGTTGGAATCCGGAAGGGGCCGGGAAGCGCAACTTGGCGGGCGGTTCCAATGTCCAGATCAGGAGCTTACCGATGAAATCAAGGCGGAAGGGAGCTTCCGATACGATCCCTTTTTTGCGGGCTTCGGGAAGGGCTGCTTCGAGAACGGGGAAATATGCTTCGGAGCTAATCGTCAGGTGCTCGATGCACTCGGCGGCGGACCACCGGCCGGGCGAAGGGCGTTTCCCGAACTTCGCACCGGCGCGAGTGGCGAGTTCGCGAGCTCGAGTGGAAATCGACTGGAACTGGCGGTCGATATCCTCCAGTTGTGGATTCACACCTTCTATATAGCACGCGCTACAATCGCAGTCGGTGCGTATCCTCGACGTCGGCTGTGGAATCAACAAGCTGCCTGGTTCCATTGGCATCGACAAAAACCCAAAAACCAAGGCGGACGTCCTGGTCGATCTCGACCATGTCCCCTATCCGTTTTGCGATTCCGCGTTCGACACGCTGCAGGCGATCCATGTGATCGAGCACGTGGGCGACGTGATGGCGAGCATGTCGGAGTGGCACCGTCTGGTTCGTGCGGGCGGGGAAGTGTTTATCGTCACTCCGCATTACACCGACTTCGCTTCGTTCTGCGACCCCACGCATAAGTGGCATCTGAACAGTTTTTCCTTGCGCTATTTTGGCAACGACAACGCGGGCTACGGCTATTACACGGGCGCGCGGTTTGAAGAAGTCTCGGTGAAGGTGAAGCTCCTGGCGCTGTGGAAGTATTTGGGCTTTGAGTTCCTGGTGAACGCGTTCCCGCGCTTCCGGCGTTTTTGGGAATACTATCTTTGCTACGTTGTTCGCGGCAAAGTGATCGAGTGGCGGCTCCGCGTAATCAAATAGCCCGTTACTTCAGTAAATCCGCCACTTTCGCGACGCCCGCCCGGGCACAGGCATCATCGTCATCGAGCGATGATCCCGAGCTGCCGATGGCGCCAATGGTATCGTCACCGATCTGTACTGGAATGCCGCCGGCAAGAGGCAATGCGTCGGCGACCTGCCTTTGTCCGGCGAGTAGGGTATCGGGCGTCGTGCGCTTCTGGAAGTCCTTGGTCGCCATCCGGAACATGCGCGCGGTGTAGGCCTTCCGCCGGGCCATTTCGATGGTGTGAGCGGCGGCCTGTTCGTCGCGCATCAGCATGAGCAACTGACCGGCGCGGTCCACCACCGCGACAGTGGTGTGAAATCCTTTAGCTCGGCACGCCGCAAGCGCCGCCTCAGCCATCGTCTTTGCCATGCCCAGAGAGATGTTCTTTTCGCTGATTACTCCCTGGGCCATATCCTTTGTCATATCCTGCGCCGATAACGTGGCGGCGAAAATAGTGAACCCGATGACTCCGCAAAATACCCTTAAGAAAGACGACATACTGTGGCCTCCCGACCGCGAACAATTATACATGCTTGTTTCGGTTTGCATTGCCTTTGCTAGTTGTGAGAATGCAGTGGCACAGGGCGGTCTTGTTTGGGATTAGTATGAGATGGGGTGGTACATGTGCTGCGGTGGCGATGTAAACGATTTCGATAAAGCCGGCTTCACGGAAAGCGACAAGCCATCTACTTCCCGGCGCAGTTTATTGCGGAAAGGCGGGCTGCTGGCCGGTGGGGCCTCGGCTCTTTTCGCGCAATCCGGCGCACAGGCGCAGAATCCCGTGGGCGCTCCTCGAACCATCCCGCAAGCGGCTCCCGGCCAAGCGTTCCCGATCCGCAACGGCGTCATCTACTGGGGCCGTGATATTGTCGACGGGCCTCCGGAATCCATCCTAGCGGAGCGCCAGGGACCAACGAAGACTACAGGCCTGAAGTTTCGCGCCCTGATTCGCCACGCGAATGCGCTTACGCTGGAGACCCTGACCCTGCTGCCGATCCACCCCCTGCAGGTTGTCGTGCGAATGCAGGCATCGCAGACCTGCTACTCCTCGGTCGGACAATTGAACACTTCGAACACAGCGCAGTTCGCTGCGGTCGCGGGCCATGGCGGCGTCGGCATTGTGGAGGAAGTGGGGCGTTCGGTGAAACGCGTAAAACCGGGCGATCAGGTGTTCATCGCCACCACACCGAACTGCGGCGTGTGCTCGAACTGCCTTAGTGGACGCGGCGATTTGTGTGCAACGCGCTTGCCCGCCATTCCTTCGGCGACAATGTCGGACAACACGCCCGTGTACATGACCGCTCCGGTGATGGGTCCGTGCGGGTACGGTGAATTTGTCGTGTCTGACGAAGACTGGGTGGTGCCGGTGTTCACCAAGGTGCCTGCGGATCAACTGTCCGTGCTTGCGTGCGTGGGCGCAACGGGATTAGGGATGGCGATGTGCCGTTTCCCCGTGGAAGCAGGAGCGGATGTCGCGGTGTTCGGCCTGGGGCCAATCGGCCTTAGCGCGGTGCAAGGGGCGCGCATTCAGGGCGCGAAGACAATCATCGGCATCGATCCGATTCGCTACCGGCGGGAGGCCGCCATGAAGCTGGGCGCAACGCATGTGCTCGATCCAAATGAGGTGAAAGGGAACGACCTCATTGACAAAGTGCGGTCGCTGACGCCCGATGCGGTGCCTGCGGGGCGGCGTTATTCGGGCGAACGTGCGGCCGGTCCGTTGTATGTCTTCGAAGCCGTCGGTGGGACGCGTTACCCTTTGCCTCCTATGGTGGAATCGCCGCTTGATCCAACCGGCGTCGAGGCATTGCAACAGGCATGGGCTTGCGCAAGAAGCGGCGGATTCGTGCGCACTTGCAGCATCGGACATCCGGCGGGCGCCACGGTCAGCTTCCCGGCGGCGCAGTGGGCCAACGCGCCGAAGACGCATGTGCCGGGCAATTATGCCGGTGTACAAGCGATGCGCGATCTTCCGCGTTTCGTGCGTTTGATCGAGTCGGGGCGTTTCGATGCGAAGTCGCTTGTCGGCCCGGTGTTTCCTCTCGATCGCGCCAAGGACGCCGTGCAGGTGGCGGCGGAGCGTACGGCAATTACGTCCGTGATTCAATTCTCCTAGGGAAGAGAGTTACATGTCTGAAGAAGGTAAGAAAAAAACGGAACAAAACGGGGCGCCGCACTCACGCCGCGACTGGCTGACAAAAAGCGCTGTGACCATGGGAACCGTGACAACCGGCGGAGCATTGTTTGCCCAGCAGGCCGTGAATCCGTCCGGTGTTGCCACACCCGCTATGAAGGGGCGCACCATGCAGGCATTCATCCGGCGGCCGCGGGGAGCTTCCGTTGAAACGGTGAAACTTTTCGCGCTGCGCGACGATATGATCGCCATTCGCTCGGAAGCCACGCAGTGCTGCTACACGATCGTGAACCAGGCGCTCGGTTCGGGCGACGTGGGAGGAGCGGGCGCGGGTGGAGCGGTGGCCGCACGAATCCTGGGCCACGGCGGCGTCGGCGTTGTGGAGGCGGTCGGTTCAACGGTGACGCGCGTCCGGCCGGGCGACCGCGTTCTTGTGACGAACACTCCGCAGTGCGGGGAATGCTACAACTGCCTTCGCGGGCGCGGGGACATGTGCCAGATGAATCCCGCCGAAGGCGAGCCGCTGCTTCCCATCGGTGAGCTTGCGGATGGCACTCCGGTACACCAGCACAACAATACCGGCGGATTCGCCGAGTACATGATCACCTTCGACTGGTATTGCGTGCCGGTGTTTTCGAACGCACCTGCCGTGGATTTATCGGTCCTGGGCTGCGTGGGCGCGACGGGCTTGGGATCGGTGGTCACCTATGTTCCCGTCGAATTTGGCTCAAACGTTGTGGTGATGGGTGCCGGGCCGATCGGGTTAAGCGCGATTCAAGGCGCGCGCATTCGCGGCGCGGCGAAAATCATCGCGGTGGAACCGGTCGCCGCGCGACGCGAACTCGCAATGAAGCTGGGCGCAACGGCCGCGCTCAACCCGAACGACGAAGGCGCAGGGCTTGTCGAGAAGATTCGCGAAATGTGCCGCGACGAGGCCACGCGCAAGCTGCTCGGTGGGCGCAATCACAATCGGGGCGCGGATGCCGCCGGCGCGGATTACGTTATCGCCACGGTAGGCGCTGACTTCGTGGAGCCGAAGGTGGAACGCGGTCCCGATCCGACGGGTCTTCTGCCGACGAAACAGGCCTGGGAAATGACGCGTCCAGGCGGACATCTGGTGACGCTCGGCCTGCCGCGAGGCGATATCTCCTTGCCCGCGGGCGCGTGGTCGAATCGCGGACGAACGCATCATGCCGGCCAGTACGGTGGCGTGAATTCGAAATCCGACGTGCCGAAGTTTATTCAAATGGTGGATCGGGGGCTGTTCAATGCCAAGGCTCTGGCACCCTCCGTGTATCCTTTGGATCAGTCGAAACAAGCGTTTCAAGCGGTGGGCGATCGAACAACCGTTGGCGCCGTCGTGATTTTTGCTTAGAGGAAGGAAATAGCATTCGGTGATGAATTACAAAATTGGACGGCGCGAATTCCTGCTCACAACGGCTGCGGCAACAGCGATCACGCCTGCTGCAGTGGCGGCGGAGCGAACCGTCGGCATGATTTTTCCGCCCGACGCCAAAATTCCGCCCGACGGCCGGGAGCTTTATCCGTCGGGTGTGACATTCCTGGGCGAAGGGTTGAATTTCAAGGGAATGACGCCAGAGAGCTTCGATGAGGCCGTGCCGCGCATCGTGCCGGCGGCGCTGCGTTTGAAGGAGCAAGGGGCCGCCGCGATCTCGATCATGGGGACGTCGCTCACCTTCTATAAAGGCGCGGCGTTTAACCGCGAATTGATCGAAAGCGTGCAGCGCGCAACCGGCCTGCCAACCACTTCGATGTCCAGCGGAATTGTGGACGGGTTGCACGTGGCCGGAGCGAAACGGCTTGCGGTTGCCACGGCCTATACCGACGTCATTAATATTGCGCTGAAGAAATTTCTCGAAGAGAGCGGTTTTACGGTACTGGGAATTAAGGGCTTCAATCTGCTTCGCGTGACACCGGAGGCCCAGGGCCGGCTGTTCGACTTTAGCGCGGGAGTGTTTGAGGAATTCCGGTCTGCGGACACGCTTCTTGTTTCCTGCGGCGGCTTCCGGACGCTGGACCTGCTGGCTGCCTTGGAGGAGAAGTGCAAGGTGCCAGTGGTTTCGAGCACTCCGCATGCATTCATGAACGCGGTTCGGCTGGTGGGAATGGACCCGCGCCGTCCGAACTTTGGCCGCGTGCTCGCGAAAGCGTAGCGCGATCGTCGCCATTGGCGCCGTGGACGCCACCACTTCCCCGCCTGAATCCTGCAGGATTTTGACAGAGAGCTTTTCCCTTTTCTCGGCACTAATCAGATGTCGAGGACAGATGTTTTCGTACAGATGTTTTCGTACAGATGTTGAGGGATCATGCTGGGAAACCTGTTGGACCGCCTCCGCGATATTGGCCGCAGCAAAAAGTGGAAGCCCGATCTCGCTCTTGGCCGGCGAGGGGAAGACCTCGCCCACCGCTATTTACGCAAGCACGGCTTCACGATTGTTGCCCGCAACTATCGCCTGGCCGCGGGGGATGGCGAAGCGGATCTGATCGCGTGGGAGGGCGAGACCCTGGTGATGGTGGAAGTGAAGTCCCGCAAATCCGACCAGCACGGCCCGCCCGAACGCGCCATCGACGATGAGAAGCGGCAGCACTTGAAGCGCATTGCCCGCGAATATGCGCGCAAGACGGAGACGCCATGGGAGCGGGTGCGCTTCGATCTGGTCACCGTGGTTTTCTCGTCGCCGCCGCGTGTCGAATTGCTGCGAGGCGCACTCGCGCCCTAAACGGCTGCCGAAAAGTCGGGCAGGACCCCCTAGCCAACTTCGAACGCCAGCTTCGAATGCCAGCTTCGAATGCCAGCTTCAAACTTCATTATTCACGCACACGGAAGGCGCGATATTATGGCGAATACCGCAATGTCTTCGTTTTCCACTCCACGCGACAGCCGCTATTTTGAGGATTACCAGCCCGGCGACGTTTACGAATTTGGTAGCGTCGTCATGACCGCACCCGAGATCATTGAGTTCGCCCAGCGCTACGATCCACAGGACATGCACGTGGATCCGGCAAAAGCCGCGCAAGGGCGTTTCGGTGGACTGATCGCCTCGGGCTGGCACACCATCGGCGTCACGATGCGGATCTTGGTGGACCACTATATCTCCGCGGTCGCGAGCCTCGCTTCTCCGGGCATTGATGAAATCCGCTGGCTGATCCCCGTTCGCCCCGGCGATACGCTGCGTGTCCGAACGACGATCACGGACGCCCGTCCCTCTCGCACGAAGAACGACCGCGGCGTTGTCCACACCCGCGTCGAAACGCTGAATCAGCGGGATGAAGTGGTAATGACGATGCTCGCGATGAGCATCGTGGGCCGCAGGCCCAGTTAGCGCGGCGCCATGCGAATCGCTCCGTCCAGGCGAATCACTTCGCCGTTCAGGTATTCGTTTTCAATGACGTGCTGCACCAACGCGGCGTACTCCGCGGGCTTGCCCATCCGCTTGGGAAAAGGAACCGATGCACCCAGGCTCTCCTGCACCTCCGCGGTCATGCCGGTCATCATTGGAGTCAGCATAATTCCCGGCGCAATGGCGACAACGCGCACGCCGAACTGCGCCAGTTCGCGCGCCGCGGGCAATGTCAGCGCCGCGACGCCGCCCTTCGATGCCGAATAGGCAGCCTGGCCAATCTGTCCCTCAAATGCCGCGACCGATGCTGTCGAGATGATGACACCGCGCTCGTCGCCAATGGGTTCCAGTTTCGTCATGTCCGCGGCTGCAAGACGCATCATGTTGAAGGTCCCGATCAAGTTCACTTGGATCACTTTCGTGAACTCTTCGAGCGGCATGGCCCCGTCCCTGCCCACGATGCGCTTGGCCGGGGCGATGCCGGCACAGTTTACAAGAATGCGCGCGGCTCCGTGCTCTTCCCGCGCGGCCGTCACCGCCGCTAACGCGCTGGCGGCATCGGCAACATCGCATTCGATCGCGATTCCCCCGATCTCCCTTGCCACAGCGTTTGCTTGTTCGACGTTGCGATCCAACACGGCAACTCTGGCCCCGGCGCGCGCCAGGGCCCGGGCCGTCTCGGCGCCAAGTCCCGACGCCGCTCCTGTGACGATTGCCGATAATCCGTTCAGTTGCACCCTGGCCTCGTTTCTATAACGCCCGTTTCTATAAAACGCCGTTGCCGTAAAACACCGTTCTAACACGTTCCCGAAGGGTCCCGCTCCAGCGACTTTTGTTAGGTTTATTGTGGAGGGAGAAGCGGTTACGGTTCCCCTCCGGCTTGGCGGAGTCACAATCCTGTTCACGCGCGTGTCGTTTTCTGCAAGCAAGGAAGCCGTCGATTTGATTAACTGATGAGGATAGTTTGGTATGTGTGCCGGGCCGGGGTCGGCAGCGGCGCAGGGAGTGCGGGTATGAAACTTCAGAAGAAATTTGTTCTTGGCGTGCCGCTGGTTGCTCTCTCTTTGATGACGGCCGCGCCGGCGTGGGCGCAGTATGAGCCTGTTGGCGAGTGGGGTCCCCGTTATCACGAAGACCAGCCGGAGCGCATTCCCGGTCCGGATATCGGTGACTATCTGGGCCTGCCGATCAACGATGCCGCCCGGTTGCGGGGCGATAGCTGGGACGCTTCGCTGCTGACCTTGCCCGAGCATCAGTGCAAGCCGCACCCGTCCGATTACGGCCCGCGCGGTCCCGCCAATCTCCGTATCTGGAAAGAAGTGGAAACGGACACGCAGCGCACCATTGCCTATCACACGCACATCTCCTGGCAGGCTCCCGAGCGCACCATCTGGATGGATGGCCGTCCGCATCCGCCCGAAAATGCCGCGCACACCTGGCAAGGTTTTTCGACGGGCAAGTGGGAAGGCGACGTTCTCACCGTCACCACCACGCATCTCAAAATCGGCTGGATCCGCCGTAACGGAATTCCACGCAGCGACAGGGCCGTGGTCACCGAGCACTTCATTCGTCATGGCGATTTCCTGACGCTGGCGGTGATCATCAACGATCCCGTTTATCTCACCGAGCCGTTTATCCGCACCACGGACTGGCAGGCCGATCCGCGCCAGCAGATCGCGCCATATCCGTGCGAAGCGGTGGTGGAAATCGAGCGCCCCATCGGTACGGTTCCGCATCACCTGCCGGGAACGAACGCGTTTTTGAAGGAATTCCCGGAACGCTTTCACATCCCCGAGCAGGCGGTTCGCGGCGGCGCGGAGACGATGTACCCCGAATACCGCGCGAAGTTAGCGCAGGCGGCGAAGAAGTAACTCCTTCGTTTTCGCATTCGATAGCAGACCCGTTGAACATAAGGGAGTAACGATGAAAGTCTTTTTCGCTCGATTTGTGAAGGCCGCGCCCACCGTTGTGGCGCTTGCGGGCCTGACTATCGTCGGCACGCTGGGAGTGCGCCGCGGATTCGCCCAGCAGAATCAGAATTTCGATAACGTGCAGGTGCAGGTTCTGCCGGTGCAAGGCAGCGTTTACATGCTCTCGGGGGCAGGCGGGAACATTACGCTGCAGGCGGGGAAGGACGGCGTACTGTTCGTGGATGCGTCGTTTGCACCGATGGCTCCGAAGATTCTTGCGGCTATCAAGGGGATCACAAACCGCCCGCTCCGCTACATCATCAACACGCACGTCCATGGCGATCACATTGGCGGCAATGACGTTTTATCGAAAGCCGGTTCCACCATCGCGGGCGGCAACTTCGCGGGCACCACGTCAGATATCGGCAACACGGCGTCCATCATCGCTCACGAGAAAGTGCAGCAGCGTATGACCGAGCAGAAGCCGCCGCTGCCGTTCGGTATGCTGCCGACGAACACCTACTTCACCGAAAGCAAGGAACTGTTTTTCAACGGAGAGGCCATTCAAATTCTCCATCAGCCCAACGCGCACACCGACGGGGACAGCATCGTGTTCTTCCGGCGCTCGGATGTGGTCAGCACGGGCGATATTTTCACTCCCGGCGGCTACCCGGTGGTCGATATCGAGCACGGCGGCAATATCAACGGGCTGATCGCGTCACTCAACCGCATCATTGAAATCACCATCCCCGCCGACAAACAGGAAGGCGGCACCTACGTGGTCCCCGGCCACGGCCGCCTGTGCGATGAAGCCGATGTGGTCGAGTACCGCGACATGGCCACCATCATCCGCGACCGCGTGCGGGACATGGTGAAGAAGGGCATGACGCTGGAGCAAGTGCGCGCCGCCAAGCCAACGCGCGATTACGACCCGCTCTACGGCGCGACAACAGGCTTCTGGACCACCGATAAGTTTGTCGATGCGGTGTACGCAAGCCTGGCGCAGAAGAAGTAAATCACCGGACGGCCTTCGGTGATGCCGGCGATCTACCTTGCCGAGCAAGGCGTCGGCGCCCAACCCGAATTATCCTTCTGCTTCTTGAAGTTTGTGCTGGTGATGAACGGAGTATTCAAGTACTGCGGATCGTCCACAATCGTCGTCACAATCAGCCAGGAATCGCCGTTCGGCTCGTTGGTGCGCGTGTAGTATTCGGTCACTTTGGCGTTGGCGCTGTACGGTACGCCATTCTTGCGCAGGTAACCGGCCTTCAAGTGATCGGTGACCACCTTCAGCGAACCGCCGGGCATGGGGCGGTCCATCACCGCGCCGGGGCTGTTGTTCGCCGCTGCCGCGCCACCGGCTGCAGGGGCGGCTTCCCACGTCGCCGCAGAGTAACCCTGCAATGTTCCCGCTCCCGCCGGGGCCTGGCCTGCTCCGAAGTGGAACAAGCGGGTCTGCGTGCCGGAATCCATCTCGATTTTAAAAGTATTATCGTCCTGCCAGTCTATGTGCACGCGACCCGGCACGCGCATGATGGCGGCGGCGCCGTAGGCCTTGCATTGTTCGCCTGCGGCTTCGTCCTTCGCCGGGTCCCAGGCATCGGCCACTTTGCGGCCTTCCGGATTCAGCGGTACGCTCGCGTAGTCGCCTTTGCCCGGTGTCACCATCCGGTAGCGCCAATCTTCGGTGACCACGGAAACCCAATAGCCCGTCAAATCCGTAGGAGCCCCGGCTTTGCCTGTGGCCGGCGGCCCGCCTGCGCGTCCACCTTGAGCCTGCACGCAAAACGGCACGGCGAACACGGCCGTTGCCGCGAAAACCAATTTATTCCATCTCACCGTCATGCACCTCGCTCCGTTCGGACCGCTTCTGTGGACACTGTAATTCTGGCCACTGTAATACTGTACCGCCGCGCCCTTCCGCATTGCGAAATGGGGCGCACATCGATGCACTTTCGAAGATAGGCGATCGGTCGCCGCAGCGGCTTGCACAAAGCGCGCTTTTGTGACCAGAATCATGACTCCGTTGAACGCACTTGCGTCTGGCTCCCCCGGATGACAAACGCTTCGTCACCCCAGCTTTTCCCGATCCACTCCGATTCGTGGCAAGCTAACGAGTAACGGATATGGCGACGACTACCGCAATCGAAAACAATTCCAAGTACGGGCCCGGACTCTCCGATCACGATCGCTTTCTGATCGAGAAGTCCGAGGACGCAATTCGCGATGGCATCCAACTGGAACGTTGGTGCCGCGAGGGGAGCACGCGCCGCACCTTCGCGCTAAGCCCCGGCGAGTTCAAGTTGAAGAACCGCGCGGAAGGTTATTTCGGCAGCATCAGCATGAATGGCGCCACGCGAACCGTCATGGGTTGCCGCCAGTACATCGATTTTGCCCGCTGCGATCGCCCGAACGCCGCCGAGTTACTCAAGGAATTCGTGCTCGGCCACTTCCTTTCGCTGGCCCATTGGACGAATCCGGACGGACATCCGGGCGGTTTCACCATTTCCCGTGAAGTGTACCGGACGGTGGACGGCCAATACGGCAAGTTTGCCGAGGGCGATCGCGAAGGCGCCGTGGACTGGCGGGAACTGGATAAAAAATACGGTTGGGCGCTGCTCACGGTGCTGATCAACGACTTCTCTCTGAAGCTTGGCCCGATGAAATACTACCTGAACGAAGCGGCGTGCGTTGTGCCGTTGCCCGAGTTCGTCCACGTAGTCGAGAATCCTTCTCCCGGGAATCTGCTCGAAGTCTCCGTCGGTTATCCGTTCATCGACTACGCGCCTATTCCCAATATCTTCGGTTACGGCCCCGGCAAATTCGGAATCGCAGTGAAGCTTTACTCCTTTTTCCTCACCCAGGACAAAGAGATCAAAGTGACGATGGAGTTCGCCTCGGCTCCGCGCGCAAAAAGAGTATTCGATCTGGCTGGACTCGATCCGGTCTACGGCGCGGCGGACATGATGCAAACGCTGACGCTCGGGCTGGTTGATTCCCGTTGGATCCACGACATGATGGACACCGCGATGCTCAATGAGCACTGCTCGGTCCACCAGTTACTAATGGACGGCACCGCCGACGCGTGGGATAAGTGGGTGGCGGAACAGAAGAGCTAACGTTTCCACGCGCCGGTCCGGCAATGGAAGCGCGAAGCTATTTGCGTGCCAGGTGCGCCCGCTCCGCGAGCAACAAGTTGGAGGGTACGCGTCCGTAGCCGTAGCCCACGCGCACGGGCAGTGGCTTCGCTCCCGTTTCATAAGCCTTGCGCAGATCGGCCTGCTCCATCCACCGGAACGACCCGTAGGGTTTGGTGTACTCGCCGTAAAGTTTCACCTGCCAGCCGCCTTCACCGAAGAAGTGGTAAGGTATGCCCGAATCATCCTGCAGGACGGCAGCGCTATTTTCCAGCACCGCACCGCGGATGCGCGAAAAGTCGCGGTGATGCGGCATGTAGGACGTTGCTTTGAACAGCGTCACCACGCCCCGGCGCCCAGCCACGTAGGTCAGGAATTGCGGATCCTGCCGCAAATACTCGTCGGAAAGATTCACGGTGAAGTAGGAAAGGCGATGGACCGCCTTGTTCGCATCATCCTGGTACTCGATCTCGAATCCCTTGTTGCCGATCTTTCCGGGCGTGTGATAATTCGCCTCGCGTGCGATCACTTTCCCGTTTTCATTCAGGCGGATATAGCGGAAGCCGAGAACGGTGTGGCCAGTGCGTACTAACTCATGCAGCACGGGCACCAATAGTCCGTCGGTCACCTGGCCGCGGAATTGGCGGTCCATTTCGCGGGTGATGAAAAAACTGCGGCCGATTTCGGACGCCATGGTCGCGCGCAGGCTGCCGAGGAACGCGCGTTGATCTTTCTTCTGGACACTCGCAAAATTCGGCAGCGTGCCGGAGGGCTCCAGGCCCACCAGAACGTACTCGGCACTATGCGGAAAATATAGCGTGGCCGTCAGCGCATCCGGTCCGCCGAATGGATAGAATACCGGAGCCTCGCGCAGTGGGCCGTTGTTCAATTCCTTTAGCTGGAAATCGCGCAGTCCCGCCAGCCGTTCTTTTTCCGCTGTTGCCCACGCCGCGTTCATTGCTTCACGATGATCGGTCCAGGCGGGGTCGGCTTCCAGCTCCGTATACGGGCTGCCCGGACGCCCGGGGATACCGGCAACATAGCGCGCCAGATCGTCCGCTTCTCGCGAATGTGGAATTGCCTCCCAGGCCGTGGGGCCCGACTGTGCATGTAACGCCGCTGGCAGCGTGCAACTGCACAACAGCATCGCCCAAACCGCGCGGGATCTCAAAGGACTGGCAAAGGGACAGGAACGAAAGCTACGGAACAACAGAACACCTCAAGCAACCTTGATTGTCGCAGGTGTGAACGAAGATTGTCGCATTGCGTGTGAACGAATCTTGCTCCCATCAGGAGCGCGGGAGTTCCGGAACCAGCTTTGGATGCGCGAAAACGACGTTCCATTGGTGAATGGTGTACGAGGTGAAGACACCGGATTTGTAGAACGGATCGTCTTTCAAGAGCTGCTCCGCTTCGGCGGCACTCTCGGCTTCGTAGACGATCACGGCGCCGGTATCGCCTTCAAACGGACCGGACATCACCAGTTTATCGGCGGCTTTGATTCGGGTGAGGTACTCGCGGTGAGAAGGACGGGCCGCCACGATGGTGGCGGAGTCAGGCGTGTACTGAATAACTGCGGCGAATTTCATATCGAACCGATTATACTCAAGCCTTGGTGCGTGCCACACGTGCCCGAATTCACGATGGAACGGAACCAATCGAGCGAACCGGCGCCCTTCCGGATTCGCAATGCCACCGCCGCGTTGCTGTCGCTGGTCTTCACGTACCTGTTTTTTTGGGAATACCTCCCGCCGGTGCGCAGTCGCGTGCGCCTGCCATTCGATTTGCCGGCCTTTCACTATCCTTTCGTCGATTATGCGTTCCAGGCCCTCCGCCACGGCCGCCTTCCCCAGTGGGACCCAACCATTTACTCCGGCATGCCTTTCGCCGCGAACGTTCAGGCCGCCCTGTTTTACCCCGGCACCTGGTTTGTCTTTCTCATCAGTCTTGGGCGCGACCATGTTTCCTATCAGGCGCTGGAGGATATGGTTCTGCTCCATGTCTGGCTCGCTTTCCTGTTCGCCTACGTGTGGCTGGTCCGAAGGCTTTCGCCATTTGCCGCCGCGTGCGGCGCCGGAATTTTCGCCTTTGGCGGCTATCTCCTGTTAAGCCTGCAGCACCTGGGCGTGGTAGCCGGCTATGCATGGATCCCGTTCGGCCTATCGGGTATCGACGAATTTGACGAAACCCGCAACTGGCGCCGTCTGTACAAAGTGGTTCTCGCCTCGGCCTTCGCCTTCTTGGCCGGATACACGCCCACATGGGCTGTCTCGGTTACCTGCATGCTTTTGTACGCACTGTTCCGCCGCCGCGGTCTGGTTTGCGGACTGGGCAGCGCGGCTGCGGTTGTTGTCTCGATGTTGTTGTCGATGATCCAACTGCTGCCCGCGGTGCAGTTCAGCGCCATGCGGGAAGCCGAAGCCCGCTACGGCACAGGACTTCGCGAGCCCGCGTTTTTCCTGTCGTACCTTGTGCCCAACCTCTGGGATTTCGCTCTGTCCACCGATGTCCACACGAATCCAGGGCGCGAGTATCTGTATCTGGGAGCCCCAGGGATATTGGGCCTCGTGCTCCTCGCCCTTCTGCGCCGCCGGAATCCGCGCGATTGGAGCGCCGCGCCGTTTGTTGCGCTGCTCGCCGCCGTGGCCGTGGTTGTTACGAATCCCGCAAATCTGGTCTGGACCCTGATCGAGCACTCCCCGCTGCTCGCGCAGGTGATTCGCGACTTCTATTTTCTGGCAGGGCTTTCGGTGGCAGTCGCGCCTTTGGCCGCCATCGGCATCGACCGCTTGCTGGTCCGCGGGAATACCCCGGCAGCATCCGGGCGGAGCAACGGTTTTGCCTACGCACTCTGCCTTGCGCTCGCGCTGTGGTCGGTGCGTTTGCTCAACGCCTGGCGCTGGCAAACCCTCGAAAAAGGCTGGGCCAGCGCCGGAACGGCTATAGTGACGCTGGTTCTGTTCTTTGCCGGATTGATTCTTTTGGCCCGCACCTCCGGCCGCGCCCGCTCAGTGCTTGTCACAACGCTGCTACTAACCATCGGGATCGACTACAAAGCTCAGGGCACGTGCAAGCGTTTCAACGCTTCTCGTGAAGATCCGTCCTACCGCAGCAACAGCGAGATGCCGAATCTCAACGCCGCCGTCTATCAGCAATTGCGCGCAAATCATGTCTACCGGGTTGCCATCGATCCCACCGGGCCGTTCCCGCAGCAGTTCCGTCATTTCGGCTTGACGACGCCGCAGGGCTTCGACCCTTTTTTGACCAGCGCCTACAAAAAATATGCCGGGAACCTCGCCGCATTTCGCTCGAACTGGGAGTTTGACCTTCTCGCATCCAAGCCCGATGCCCTGGATGCCTTTGGGGTCCGCTATTTCCTGACCACCGGGCAGGGTCCAAACTTCAAACCGCTTTCTTCATCGCCGCAATACCGTCTGCTGGAGCCTGCCGACACGTATTACAAAGCCTTCGAGCGTATGGATGCGAAACCGCCCTACGGCTGGGTTCGCGATGCCGGCACAAACGGTGTGCGTCCGCTTGTCTGGGAGCCGGAACGCCGGGAGTTTCAATTGAATGCGCCCACCGCCGGGGCCTTCCATCTCGCGGAACAATGGCACGCAGGTTGGACGGTCACCATCGACGGTTCACCGGCTTCCCTGGATCGCTATCCGGATTCTGACGGGCCATTCTTCGCCGTGGTGGTCCCGGCCGGAGAGCATCGTGTCTCGTTCCGGTTCGCCGACCCGGCGCTGCGCGCAGGAGCGTGGATCAGCGCGGGGACACTGCTCGCATTGCTTCTCGCATGTCTGCCGCGCCGCAGGGCCTAGTGGCCGGTTTGCGTCTCTCGAACCCAGCGTAGTACGGTATTGCGGCGCCTTCTTGATTGCATTCTCATGCGCCCGTTCACCAGAATCCCACGCAACAAATTAAGCGCAACCAGCGTGATGATTATTCCAGGAATCATGATTGCCAGATACATACTAAGTCCGCCTAGGAGTTTCGCCTTAGATCCGCGAACATTCTGGCATAGCCGGACGGGGGCGGCAAGGGGTGGAACCCCAGGGGTGGAACCCAGGGGTAACCGGAGTGACGACTGCGCTGTCCAACTGGTGTCATGCACGCGCTCCCGTCGCCTTACGTTTCTTCCACGGTAAAGGCGTCTTTGCTCTCCGGCTCCGCCTCCGCAATTCCATCGACGTACGCCCGCGTGGATGGCAGGGACAGGAAATTTTCAATGGTGTGGATCATCTCCGCCGCGTGAGTCCCTCGCGCGGGCCACACCTGCGTCACAATCGACAGCGGAATAATCACCGAGTTGTCGGCACGCTCAAACGTCATGCGGTTCCGTCGCCCCGAGTTCACCTCGTGCTTCACCTCGCTTAAGGAGAGGCCTCGCTCCAGCGACGCCACAAACCCTGGGCCCCGCCAGCGGAATAGCTGATCCGACGGCTTCATCAGCTTGGCGAAACGCTGTGCGCAGTAACGGAGCACGTCCGAACCCGTACGGTCGCCGAAGCGCGAATTAATCAGCTCGATGCGCTGCACGTAGAACACCGCAATGTAGGTGTTCGACTTCGCGCTGTCCGTCAGAGACATCAAAAATGCCTCGCAAGCCTGCCGTCCCCGCAGGCCAGTGATGGGATCTGCCGAGCCGGTCGCCATCGCCAGGCTTTGCTCGGTGGGGGCGTGCTTTTTCCCGGCACTCCGCTGACGCGATGCCTCCAGCGCTGGCGCCAGTCCCGACGCCTGCGCTTTTTCCTGCAGTGCAGACGGCAATGGACGGTGGGCCTCGCGCTTCTCTGCGGTTTTCGTGTGCAACCGCTCCAACGCCTGTACCAGATGAATTTTTGCGACCGCCAGTTCACCAGGGCCACGTGCCGATTGCACAAGTTGCCCGATCTCGACCAAGGACGCCGTGGTGCCCTGATCGGTATCGTGCATTTGCGCTAGCGTGGCCATGAGTAGTGAGGCCAACTGCCGCAGTTCACTCAGCGAACCGTCGATTTCCTTCTGCGTCTGCTGGAAGTATTGCGGAACCTTCCGGGTCAACGTTTCGGTTGTTGTTCCAATGACCGACTCGGAAGGATGGTCCCGCAACACCCGAAGCACTTCGTCTAACTCCAGGCGCAGCTCGTCCCGCTCGTCTTCCTTGATAAAGGTGGAGTACTCGCGAAGGTATTCGATGAGGGAGAGAGAAAGCGCTTCCCACCCCCCGCCGCTGTGAGCGCCGGAATGGCTTTCAAGAGCGTGGCTACTGACATACCCCATTAACCGTCTTATCGCCGCCTTTGTCGCTTATACAGTGGGTTGGCAGCGAAAATCTCACGTAATTTAGGGCAGCACTATGGACTAAAGTTGTCGCTTGGACCGTCACCGCAAACGCAGCCTACCCCGGATGGGTGTGGCGCGGGTTTTCGCACGGCGATATTCGAGAAAGAAATGCCGGTCAGAGTGAGTTTTCAAGCGGCAAGCAGGCCGCCCCAAATAAGCCTGCGTCGCTTCCCAGCGCGGCTCTCTCAATGCGGACGGGATAATTCCGATAGCTGAAAGACCGCTTCGTTATCTCCGCAATCATCGGCCTTTCAAACAAATCCCATGCACCTGTCATGCCCCCGCCCAGCAGGTAGAGCGGAAAGTTGAACGTGTTGATCAGCCCTGCCAGCAGTATGCCCAGCGCGCCGCCTACGGTGTCGAAGATTGACAGGGCTCGCTCGTTGCCGCTCCTGGCCAAGGCATGAACTTCCGCAGCGCTCAGGTCGCCCCCCAGGTTCAGCAGCTTCGCCATGGCGGAGACCGCCGTTGCAGATGCATATTTTTCGACGCAGCCTGTGTTCCCGCAACCACAAGGATTGCCGTTCGGCACCACGGTAATGTGGCCTAGCTCCGCTGCCATGCCAAGCGTGCCCCGCAGCACTTTGCCCCCGCTGATAATGCCTCCGCCGATGCCTGTGCCCAGCGTCAGCAGGATCAGGTCGTTCACGTCGCGCCCCGCGCCCATGCGTTTTTCGGCTAGCGCCGCGGCGTTTGCGTCGTTTTCGAGAATAACGCGCGTGCCCAAACGTTGTTCGATGGCGTCGCGCACCGGGTATTGGACGAAGCCGGGCAGATTCGGCGCGCCCACAACAATACCCTGTTCCATCAAAATGAAGCCGGGAATGCCGACGCCGACGCCAGCCAGGCCTTGGGAACCAAGCTCCGAGCGGAGCGCCTCGATCGAACGCACGATGCCGTCGATGACCGCATCGCGCCCTGCCGCCACAGGAGTTGATTCGGAACGTTTCCGCAGCAGTTGACCGTCGCGGCTAATGGCTGCCGCGCGCAGATTTGTGCCGCCCAGATCTACTCCAATCGAATACTCAGCCATGAGCTTGCATGATATCAATAGATCCCGTGGAGAGTCCGTAAATCAGGGGATAAAGAGGGGAAAGCGGGCGGTCCAGGATGCGGATTGAGCTTTAAAGAAAACGCCGCTGGTGGAGCCGTCCTTTTAAGGCAAACCCGGGAACGACGGCCCCGCCAGCGGATATGAAAACGTAGTGTTTATGCAGTGCGGCGCGCTTAGATTAAGAAGGAAGGAAGTGCGCGCGCCGCACGGTGTATTAAAACGCGTTGCCGACGAACGGCAGCATGCGGCCCCAGTACATCACGCCAAACCAGGCGATGATCGAAACCCAGGAAACCACCTTCGCCGAAGTGGGCGGCTCATCGTCTGGACCCATCGCTTCAATCTGCTTGAAGACGCCACCCAGGTAGAAGAAGAGGATGTTGAATCCCGCGATCACGATAAACAGCATCTTGAATAGAAACGCGATGTTGTTGACGTATTGGAAAGGCGCTCCGATGAAGAACAGGGCGCCGGTGATGGCGTTAATCGCAAAGCCAGCCACGCCGAACGGCACCATTTTGTGCACCGCGGCCGGCGGAATGTGCTTGGCGAAGCCCAGCATCCGGAGATCCAGCACGCCGATACAACCGATCAGCAGCGCCAACCCGATAAAGTGGAGCGTTTCGCACGTCGCCCAGCCCCACTTCCACCCGCCCGCCATGTTGTGCGAGAGTTGCGTGGTCCCCAGCCATTTTGAAAATTCGTTGATCATTTCCCACATAGTGTTCGCTCCGTTATCCTCTGCTTACGCCACGCTCTAGTTGTTGCTTGTACCGACAAGTCCGCTCACCGGTCCGATATAAGCCATCAGCCGTCCCGCCGTCGTCGCCAGGATCCACAACACCAACGAGATTGCCGCCAGCGCCTTGCCGTCGGAGGACTGCTTTACGAACACCTGTTTATGAATCTGCCTCAGCACGATGATGGCGCAGGCGATGAGGGCGAGTTTCACGCCAAACACCCAACTGGTCATCTTCGTGGTGGCGTCCGCGATCGTCAGCACCAAGCCCGACGCAGCGTTAATCCAAAAGCCCCACCACATCCATGGAAAAAAGCGATCCATGCTGAGGACCGGGATTTGCTCGCCCACTCCCAGCAGGCGCAAATCCACTGCCCAATTAAATCCAACGAGCATTCCCAACCCAATCGTGTGCAGGGTCAAAACAATGGGGTATGCCCAAATGGAACCCGATTCACGAATCCAGGTGCTGAATCCCGTATTCTCTAGTGCTTGAAAAAAATCCAACATTTTTTCCGCCCTCTTGGCCTCTTAATTCTCGATCCCGATCTGACCCCGGAATCTAGTCGGGGCAAAGGAAAGCAATTTTCTTGCCGTAATCTTTCCTGCGGGACAGGACATCCCTACGCCGAATGGCGACTTTCAGATTCTT
Organism: Bryobacteraceae bacterium; assembly: GCA_040081855.1. Taxonomy (GTDB): domain Bacteria; phylum Acidobacteriota; class Terriglobia; order Bryobacterales; family Bryobacteraceae; genus Palsa-187. The sequence goes on from JBEBFS010000064.1 coordinate 23,972, forward strand.
TCTGTACCTTATTGATTCGCTTGGGAGTCGGGCGAAGGTATCCCACGCCCTGCCGTTGCACCTTAGAAATGCTTAATCCCAGGAGCTGGGCGCCTCACTGGGTTTTCCCCCACTGCGATATCTGTAATGGAGCGAAATCGCGCAGCTGCCTCGCAGGTACCACTACTCCCAAACCGAGAAAAAGAAAGAGCTTGACAGGGGATCCAGAGAACTATACTATATCGATAGAGAAAGATATGATAATGTTCGTCGCCAATCGCCCTTTTGCGGTTTCCCTCCTGGTCTCCAGCCGCCGCTCGCGCTGTTGTTGTTGTTAACCCTCTCGGCCCGCGTCCTCCGCCAGTTGTTGGTTTTTCCCCAAGGAGAAAAGTTCATGTCCGGTTTTTCGATTCGCCGCGTTGGCGCCCTCGCCATCTTTTTGTTGGCCGCTTCGGCGGCTTTTGCCCAGAGCGGAAACAGCGTCATCTCCGGTAGCGTAAAAGACGCCTCCGGTTTGGCGATTCCCGCCGCGAAGATCAAGATCGCAAACCGCGACTCCGGCGTTCAGGTGGAGACCGTCACCAATGAAGAAGGTCTGTACCGCTTTGCAGCGCTCGTGCCGGGTGGGTATCAGTTGGATGTCGCCGCCGATGGCTTCGATCGCGTTTCGCGCGGCCCGGTGACGCTACAGATCAGCCAGACTTTGGCGCTCGACTTTACTTTGCAGGTTGGTGCGCAGAGCCAGACCGTGCAGGTGACGGAGGCTGCTCCTCTGGTGGAATCGCAATCTTCGAATGTGGGCCAGGCGGTCACCCGGCAGATGCTCGAAGGTCTGCCGTTGCCGAATCGCGCGGCGTCCTCCTTGGTCGCGTTGGCGCCCGGTGTTGTGATGATCGATTCCGGTAGCGGCACGGCCGAAAACTATCCGGTGTTCAGCGTCGCCGGCGGACGCGCCCGGAATCAGAATTTCGTTATGGACGGCGGTAACGTGTCGAACGCTGTCGGCCTCACGCGCCCGCAGCAGTTGACCACGCTTCCCGTCGACGCCATGCAGGAATTCCGCGTTATCGCCAACAACTACTCCGCCGAGTACGGCCACTCGACCGGCGGCATTGTGACCATGTCCACCCGTTCGGGCACGAATCAGTATCACGGCAGCGTGTTTGAATCGTTGCAGAACACGGTGTTCAATGCGCGCAATTTTTTTGCCGCCAACCGCGCGCCGATTCGCCTGAATCAATATGGATTGACCCTCGGCGGCCCGATCCGCAAGGACAAAACGTTCTTCTTTGTGAGCTGGGAGCAGACTCGCCAGTTGACCAGCCAGACGATTCTTTCCACCGTGCCGACCTTGCTCAACCGCCAGGGCGATTTCTCGGACCTTCGCAATTCGAGTGGCGCTCCCATAACCATTTTCGATCCCTCGACGGGTACGGGCACCGCTCGCCAGGCGTTTGCGAACAATCAGATCCCGTCGTTCCGGCTGGATGCGGTTGCCCTCGCCGCCTTGAACTACTTCCCCACGCCCAACCGCCCCGGCACCATCACAAACGCCAACAACTATACGGGGAACAGCCGCGACCTGCTGAACCGCAACATCGTGCTCGGCCGCCTGGACCACCAGATCCGCACGAACGATCTGCTTTCGGCCCGGTACTACATTAATGACGCGAACACGAACCTAAGCGGCACCTACGGCAAACCCGCAGCCGACCCCACGGCCGACCTCACAGACGTCCGCGTGCAAAGTCTGCTGGTCGCTGAAACGCACATTTTTAATCCGTCGGTTTCGAACGATTTTCGCGCCACCTACCTGCGCCGTAAGTTTATCGATACCCGTCCGGGCGCCGGTGAAAATTTGGCCGGCGCTATTGGTCTCAAGGGTGTCAGTACCGCCGCTTTCCCGGCCTTCACCATTCCCGGCTACGCGACGCTCGGCAACCCGACTGCGGTCGCCCGCTTCCAGACGCCGATTCTCGATAAACAGATCATTGACGCCGTCACCTGGCAGCATGGCCGCCACGCTTTCAAATTCGGCGGCGAATTCCGTGCGGGCGCCAACGACGAAATCCGCGACCGCAGCTCGGCCGGCGCGTTCACCTTTAGCCCGCTCATCACCGGCTTCAACGGCACGGGTGGCAACGGCCTTGCGAGCTTCCTGCTGGGCCAGACGAACTCGGCGGCCATTCAGGTTTCCGACAAGATTCCTTCCCGCGCGTCGTACTTCGGTTTCTACTTCCAGGATGATTGGCGCGTGACGGATCGCCTGACGGTCAACGCCGGTATCCGCTGGGAAGTGGAACTGCCGCGCCGAGTGGTGGATAACAAGATGAACTCCTTCGATCCGCTGGCGATCAACCCGGTGTCGGGCACCCCCGGCGTCGTTACGTTCGCCGGAGTCAACGGAGTTTCCGAGCGTGCCTTCCAGACCGATTGGAACAACTTTGGGCCGCGCCTGGGCTTTGCCTATCGCATCCCCGGCAAGACCGATACCGTGATCCGCGGCGGCGCGGGCATCTTCTACGGCCCGACGGTCAGCAACACGATCGGCGACGTTGCCTCGCTCGGCTTCTCCACAGCCGCATCCTATACGACGGCGCAGGCGGCGAATGCCATCGTATTCCCCTTGCAGAGCGGAGTTCCCGCGTACACGCGCCCGGCACTAAACTCGGCCTTTGGTGCGGTGCCCGTGGGAACATCTCCGAACACCGCCATCTCGTTCTTCAATCCGAAGCAGGTGGCGCCCGTTTCCTACCAGTACAACCTTGATATCCAGCGCGAAGTGATTCGCGACCTGTTGCTGGAAGTTGGTTATATCGGCAACGTGAGCCATCATCTGACGGCGAATGACTTCTCGCTCAATCAGGTTCCCGCCAACCGCCTGATCACCGCCAACACGCAGGCCCTCCGCCCGTTCCCGCAGTTCACTAACGTGACGTGGCTGAATCCTTCCATCGGCAACTCCACTTATCACGGCGGCTTCATTCGCGCCGAAAAGCGCATGAGCCACGGGCTGTCTTTCCTTGCCCACTACACGCTTTCGAAGTTCATCGACGACGTGGAATCTTCGAACGAATACGGCACCAGCGGCAGCTATATGGACGCTTACAACCGCCAGCTCGACAAGGGCCTCAGCGGTAGCGACCTTCCGCATCACGTGGTGGTGACGCTGCTCTATGAAGTCCCCAAGTTCCGTGGCAACCGCATCGTGAACGGCACGCTTGGGGGCTGGAAGATCGGTGTTCTCGAAACGTACCAGTCCGGCCCGGTGTTCACGGTCACTACGGCATCCAACACCACCAACGCATTTCCGGCGGGCACGCTCCGGCCGAATGTCTCGGGCAATCCGTCGCTTCCATCGGACCAGCGCACGATCTCCCGCTGGTTCAATACGTCCCTGTTCTCACAACCCGCCGCGCTCGCGTTTGGCAACGCTCCGCGTTCGCTTCTGCGAGGCGCACCGATTGTGACCACGGATGCCACGTTTGAGAAAAGCTTCTCGTTGACGGAACGCACGAAGTTTGATCTGCGCGGTGAGTTCTACAACTTGTTTAACCACGCGATCTTCAACACTCCAGGCTCCGTGTTCGGGGCCGCCGACTTCGGCGCGGTCACCAGCACGCGCCCTCCACGCACAGTGCAGTTGGCGGCGCGGTTGAGCTTCTAATTTCCGAGAGCGTTTAATATCTACGAAGCCGGGCGCCAAGCCCGGCTTTTTTGTTTTGTTGTCTCTCCACCGTGGGGCGGGGCTTTGCCCAGCGAGCCGGGCTTCGACCCGGCTCTTCTGGTTGGGTCCAAAAACGGTGAGCGGTTAAGGCTGAATTGCAGAAGTAAGAAGGCCGAGGCGAAGCTCGGCCTGCCGGGCGAAGCCCCGCCCCACGTCAAGGCGGATTACGCGGTCTTTTCGGTTGAGCGCGTCAGTGCCAGCCAGATGGTGACGCCGACCATCGGCACCAGAGCAATCGCCCAGAAGATCCAGTCATAGTGGCCCTGGTCGAACCAGCGCCCGAAGAGCGGCTGAATGACCGCAGCTTCCGCGGCCCAGGCTCCCGATGCCACGCCGGCAACGCTCGCGGTGCGTCCGCCGGGATAGGCGCGCGCACCGGTGCGCAGACCAAGCATCTGGAATCCGCCGGTGATGAACATACACCAGAAAAACAGCGCAAGCACGCCCGCCGTGGAGGCGATGGAGGCCATGAAGCCAAAAGGAATGATGAGCGCGGCAAGTAAAAAGAACATGAACACCGGGCGGTCTTTGTCTCCGGCGAAGCGGTCGAAGATCCAGCCCCAGACGAAGTAACCGATCTCCCAGCCGAGTGGCGGAATCCACAGCACTTTCCCGAGTTCGGATTGCGACAGCTTCATCACTTTGTTCAAGTACAGCGGGCTCAAATAGAACACCGGGGCAATGGCGATGGAGCCCAGCGAGTAGCTCGCAATCAGTGCCCAGAAGCGCTTTTCAAATGGATTGAGGCTCGCCATCTTCTGCGGCTTTTCTTTGGGCTTGGGCAAATACGGGGGACGCGAAACAAACAGCCACATGCCGATCCACAGCGCGCCAAGTAAACCGGTGACGAGGAACGCCGCCCGCCAACCGAAGGCCGCAGCGACCGGAACCACCACGATGGGAGCGAAGATGGCACCGAGCGAACCGCCGCTATAGGAGATCGCCATGCCGCGCGCCTGACGATCGGCGGGCAGGGAATCGAGCGCCGTGCGGAAGCCGCCAGGGAACGTCGCGCCTTCGCCAAGTCCAAGGAACGCGCGGCACACGGCGAAGCCGAGGAAACCGGCCATCCACGCATGCGAGGCGCTGGCCAACGTCCAGATCAATACCGCCGCGATCATTCCCAACCGCAGACCGACGTAATCGAGCACGGCTCCCCAGATGGGGTTCGCCAGCATGTAGGCGATGGAAAACGCCGAAACGATTTCGCCATAACTTTGCGCGTTCAAATGCGTATCGCCCAGGATGGTGGGCGAAAGCACGGCCAGAATCTGGCGATCAACGTAAGAGAGCCACGAGCACACCATCATGGCGACGCTCGCCACCCACATGCGCCAATCGGTGGCGCGCTCGTAGGCGCTCGCCGGGGCGGGGAGTGCGGTGCGGGAAGAAGACATAAGAAGTCAGGCTAACATGCCCGCCACAGCGATGTCCCTGTAAGAAAGGCGGTGTTGGGTAGGGC
>JBEBFS010000121.1:0-8232 GCA_040081855.1 Bryobacteraceae bacterium
CGTGCGGATGGTGCCGTCCACCTGATCGAGCTTCTTTTTTAGCGCGAGCGACACTGGACGCTCCGGCGCTTCGATGTCGATCACCACATAGCCGATGTCCGCATTCGTTTGCAGATACTGGCCGGCGACGTTAATCTTTTCGGTCGAAAAAATTGTATTGATGGCCGACATCACGCCGGGCTGATTGCGGTGGATGTGCAGCAAGCGGTGCTTGCCCGGATGCGTGGGCAGCGATACTTCAGGAAAATTCACGGCGCCGAGCGTCGAGCCGTTGTTACTGTACTTAATCAGCTTGCCCGAAACTTCAATGCCGATATCGCGCTGAGCTTCCTGCGTGCTGCCACCGACGTGCGGCGTGAGTATCACGTTGTCGCGTCCGCGCAGCGGCGAGATGAACTCTTCGCTGTTGCTGTTGGGCTCCTTCGGAAAGACGTCGAGTGCGGCGCCGCTGATGTGCTTGGAATCGAGCGCGTCCACTAACGCCGGGATATCGATCACCGTGCCGCGCGCCGCGTTGATCAAACCGGCGCCCTTTTTCATTTGGGCGATGGTCGTGGCGTTGATCATGTTCCTGGTCTCGGGCGTCTGCGGAACGTGCAGGGTGACGATGTCGGACAACTTCAACAACTCTTCGAGCGTCGCAACCTGGCGCGCATTGCCCAGCGCAAGCTTCATTTCGATGTCGTAGAACAGTACCTGCATGCCGAGCGCCTCGGCCAGCACGCCAACCTGTGTTCCGATGTGACCGTAGCCGACGATGCCGAGCGTCTTGCCGCGGGCTTCCTTGGATCCGGTCGCTGTTTTCTGCCATTGGCCGCGATGCGCAGCGGCGTTGCGCTGCGGAATGCCTCGCATCAGGAAAACCAACTCCGCCAGCACCAATTCCGCCACGCTGCGGGTGTTCGAGAACGGCGCATTAAATACGGCGACGCCCCGCTTCTGTGCTGCCTGCAAGTCCACCTGGTTGGTGCCAATGCAGAAGCAGCCGGCGGCGATCAGCTTAGACGCGCTTTCAAATACGTTCCGGGTCAACTGCGTCGCCGAACGGATGCCGACGATATAGGCATCCCGCACGGCCTCAATCAACTGCGGTTCCGGCAGCGATTTCTCGTGGTAGTCGATGTCCGTGTAACCGTCGTTCCGGAACGCATCCAGAGCGCTCTGATGCACGCCCTCGAGCATCACAATCTTCATTTTGTTCTTTGCGAGAGAGGTTTCCATTCCAAAGGCCCGTAACTACTAGCTTGGCACAGGTGACGCGGATTTCACATCCTCGAAAAGGGTTATAGACAATCGCGGGCGGCAAAGAGACATGTTAAGGCGGGTTCGTTATCATGGAAGTTAGTGCTGGTCAGCATCGATCCCCAACCCCGTTCCCCGCGCCCGCAGTGGCTGCGCGCCCGCGCACCCGTCGGCGAGGAGTACGATCGTCTAAAAAAACTGGTGCAGAAGCTTGACCTACACACCGTTTGCGAAAGCGCGGCCTGCCCCAACATCGGCGAATGCTGGAATCACAAGACCGCCACATTCATGATCCTGGGCAACGTTTGCACGCGTCGTTGCGGTTTCTGTGCCGTGCAAAAGGGCGGCCCTCTGCCCGTGGATTACGACGAGCCGCGACGCGTGGCCGAGGCTGTTGCCACGCTGGGGCTGAAGTTTGCCGTGGTCACCAGCGTCAATCGCGATGACCGCAAGGACGGCGGCGCGGAGTTGTTTGCGATGACCATCCGCGCCATTCGCGAGCGCGTTCCTGGCTGTGGCGTGGAAGTGTTGACGCCGGATTTCCAGGGATCGCATGAAGCAATGGACGTGGTGCTGGAAGCGCATCCCGACGTTCTAAATCACAACACGGAAACCGTGCCGCGGCTGTATCGTCAAGTCCGCCTGGGCGCGCGCTACGAACGTTCGCTGGATATGCTTGCGTACGTGAAGGAGCGCACTCCCGAAATTCCGACCAAGTCCGGCCTGATGTTGGGATTGGGCGAGACAATGGACGAAGTCCGCCAGGTGATGCGCGACTTGCGGCAGAGCAAGGTGGATATCCTGACCATGGGCCAATATCTGCGGCCGACGTTAAAGCACCTGCCCGTGATTCGCCACGTGACTCCGGACGAATTCGCGGAGCTGAAGCGGTTTGGCTATGAACTCGGCTTCGGCCACGTCGAAAGCGGCCCGCTGGTGCGCAGCTCTTATCACGCCGCGGATGCCGTGAAGTAAAACACACCGAAGCAATGATCCAACTTCAAGGCGCCGGAAAGCGATTCGGCCACAAGCTCCTGTTTGAACAATGCGATTGGCTGATCACGCCGCGCGAACGTACCGGCCTGGTCGGCGGCAACGGCACGGGCAAATCAACACTGCTCAAAATTCTGTGCGGCCTGGAATCGCTGGACTACGGCACCATTTCCTTCACCAAGGGAATGAGCATCGGCTACCTGCCGCAGGATGGATTAAACCTCAAGGGCCGCACCGTTTTCCAAGAGGCGATGACGGTTTTCGAGAAGCTCCGCTTGATGGAGAAGGAGCTGGAAGAACTGCATCATCGTATGGCCGATATGGATCCTGCGAGCCCGGACTGGGCCGTGGCGGCCGAGCGCGCGCATGATATCGACACCGAGTTCCGCAACCGGGATGGCTATGCGATTGAAGCGCAGGCGGGCATTGTGCTGGATGGCCTTGGTTTCCGCAAAGAGGACTGGAGCCGCCTCACGGACGAATTTTCGGGTGGCTGGCAGATGCGGCTGGCGCTGGCGAAGCTGCTGCTGGAAAAGCCTAGTTTGCTGTTACTCGATGAGCCGACGAACCACCTGGACCTGGAAGCGCGAAACTGGCTGGAAGAATACCTGACGAATTATCCCGGCGCTTACGTGCTGATCTCGCACGACCGTTATTTTCTGGACGTTACCGTAAACAAAACGGTGGAGGTCTGGAACAAGCGGGTTCATTTTTATAGCGGCAACTACGACAAGTATCTGGCGCAGAAAACCGAGCGCCGCGATCAACTGATGGCCGCTTACCGCAATCAGCGCGATCGCATCGAACAGTTGGAAGCCTTTATCAGCCGGTTCCGCTATCAGGCGACGAAAGCAAAGCAGGTGCAGTCGCGCATCAAAGAATTGGAAAAGATCGAACGCATCGAGGTCCCAGCAGAAGAGCAGACGATTCGTTTCTCCTTCCCACAACCGAAGCCCAGCGGGCGTATCGTGGCGGAGTTCAAGAGCGTATCAAAGAGCTACGGACAAAAATTCGTGTTCGGTGACGCGAATTTCGTGATTGAGCGCGGCGACCGCGTTGCCCTTGTGGGCGTCAACGGCGCGGGCAAGTCCACATTGATCAAACTGCTCGCCGGTACGGAGCCGTTATCCACGGGCACCTACACGCTGGGTCACAACGTCACTGCGGATTACTTCGCGCAGGATCAATACAAGGAACTGAATCCGGACCGCCGCATGATCGACGATATTGGCGACGCCGCGCCGCGCTCGACGCAGACCGAGCTGCGCTCCCTGCTTGGCTGTTTTCTATTTAGTGAAGACGATGTCTTCAAACGTATCGGCGTGCTTTCCGGCGGAGAGCGGAACCGCTACGCCCTGGCGAAGCTGCTGCTGGCGCCATCAAACTTCCTTTTACTCGACGAACCGACGAACCATTTGGACATGCGCGCGAAGGATGTTTTGCTCGACGCATTGAAGGATTATACCGGCACGGTGGTATTCGTTTCGCACGACCGTTACTTCATCGATAACCTGGCAAAGACGGTTTTCGAAATCCAGGACGGTCACGTGCACGTCTATCCGGGGAACTACGAAGATTACCTGTGGCGCAAGGCCGGTGGACCGGAAACGCTTGAAGCGCAAACGAAGCAGGCACAAGCCCCGGAGCCCGCCCCCGTCGAGATGCCCGTTGCCGCGAAACCGAAGCCCCGCCTCAATCCGATGAAGCTGGAGAAGATCAAGACGCGCCTGGTGGAAGTGGAGACGCGCGTAGCCAAGTTGGAATCCGAAATCGCGCAGCATGAAACGTCGCTGTCGGATTTCAAGAGCGCCGCGGAAACGCTGCGCGTGACGGAACTTCTCGCTGAGCGACGCAAGGAATTGGAAGAGCGCGTCGCCGAATGGGAAGAACTTAGCGCAGAGATTGAGGCGCCAGCCTGATCGCCGGGTTCCCAAAACCAAAGCGTTCAGTTTTCGCCACTGGGGTGGTCACACGCGACTGCTGGAAGTAGTTCGCGGCGTCCAGGTTCTTGTATACGTTTCCGGCGACACCCGACGCCGTCGGGCCACTCACACCCTTCGCTCCCGTGAGGAGAACCGTAACCACCAGCTTGTCACTGCCACGTTCGATGAAGGAACCAAACCAGCCGAGATGCGTCGGTGTGCGGGAATCGGTACAGGTGCCCGTTTTGCCGTAGATCGGCTCTTCGGGATCAAAACCAATACGGCGCGCGGTTCCGTATTCCACGGCGCCCGCCATTCCGGGCTTGATTTCGGGGATCAGCGGCTCAATATCGAGCTGGCGCTTCACGCGCGGGGTGATCGCTTCGCGGGACGACGAGGGGTACTGCAAATAGTAAAGCGTTCCGTCGTTAGCGACCGCACCCACCAGGGCCGTCAGTTCGAGCGGCGTCAGCGAAATGCCATCGCCGAAGCTGGTCATCATGCCGATACCGTTACGCGGAGTGCTGGTCGGCAAAAGACCTGCGTGTTCTTCTTCAATGTTGAATCCGGCTTTTTCACCCAAGCCGAAGAGGTGCGCGTAATAAGAGACGCGTTCGAATCCCAGCTTTTGCCCGAGACCGGCAAAGTACTGATTGTTCGATTTCGCCAGTGCCTCGGTGAGCGTGATCGTGGTCTTGCCGTAGAGGCGGACCGGCGTGCTGCGTTCGACGACCGACTCACTCAGCGCGGCCAACGCCACCGGGACCTTCACCGTGGAGCACGGCTGATAGCCATCTTTGAATGCGAGCTTTTGATTGACGATGGAGAGAACGCGGCCCGTGTTCGGATCCGCCACCACCACCGTGCCGTTGAAACCGTTGAGCGCGTCCACCGCTGCGCGGCGCACCACCAGATCTTCGCCTTCCAACCGGTCGCCCTCGGTGGAATCGGCATACGTCGGCACCCGCCAGGGTCCACGGGTGGGAGCCTTTTGCGGTTTCGGTTTTGACGAACTGGATTTGACCCGAATGACCGCGGCCGGCTTCAGGCGCACGGGCCTCACTCGTCGGGAGGCGAGAATAAACGACGGATTGCCCAACGTCAAAAGCGTCAGGAAGAGGGCGATCCGGGTGGTATTGGTGCGGGTAGAAAGCAAAGACAACACATCCTCTACAGCAGGCCGCGCGGCGGCCGTCGGTGACAAAACTCATTGTCAGCGATTTCTCCTTCAGGGTCAAGGATTTTCAGGCCATCGGCACCCCATTCGCGCTATTCGCAAGCATCTCCTGCTGGCATCGTGAAGAACCTAATAAACGAAACAGTGGTACGCTGAATCCGTGGCGTCTACCCCTCAAACAGTATCCAGCACGCCCCGTGACCTCGTAGTCCGTGATGGCGACGGCAAAGTCGTAAATGTACCGCTTGACAGCGATCGAATCACTTTCGGACGCTCCAGCGCTTGCACCCTTTCCTACCCGGACGATGCCGGCCTTTCCCGCCAGCATTTCGCAATTTTCCGTGTGGACGGCCGGTGGCAGGTTGAAGACCTGGGCAGTAAGAATGGGACCTCGCTGAACGGCAAGAAAATCGAGCAAGCGACCCCGTTTAAACCCGGGGATCGTGTCACCGCGGGTCAGTTATCCATCGAATTCTCCGGCGCGGACGCAACCGCTGCCGTGATGCGCGAAAAAGTTCAGTTCGTCGAACAGCCAGAGAGCTTTTCGAACACCGCGACCACGCTGGTCGCGAACCTTGATGCCGTGCTTGGACCCTCCGGCGCGGACATGAACCAGACGTCCATCATTCAGGGCAATCCGCAAATCCAGGCCCTGATTCGAGCGGGACGCGAACTGGCGGGACACCGGCCGCTCAAGGAATTGTTCGAAGTGATCATGGACCTCGCGATGGAGGCCGTAATGGCCGGCCGCGGCGTTCTGATGACGCTCGAAGGCGAAAACCTGGTGACGCGCACGGCGCGCGGCGCGGGTTTCAAGATTTCGACCACGGTACGTGATCGCGTCATCCGCGAGAAAACGTCGCTTTTGGTGCGCGATACGCAGCTCGACAAAGCTCTGCGCGAGCAGATGAGCATCGTGCAGGGCAAGGTGCGCAGCATGATCGCCGTGCCGCTGCAGACGAACGATCGCGTGATCGGATTGATCTACGTCGATTCGCCCGACCTGATCCGCGAGTTCACACGCGAGGACCTGGGCCTGTTGACCGTGCTCGCAAACGTCGCGGCAATTCGCATTGAACACGCCCGCTTGAGTGAAGTAGAAGAGATGGAGCGGGCCATGTCCAAGGAATTGCAGCAGGCGGCGCAAATTCAGGCTGGATTGCTGCCTTCAAAGGCGCCAGAGGTCAACGGCATGGAGATCTTCGGACGGACCTCCTCCTGCCGCACCGTCGGTGGTGATTACTTCGATTACCTGACGTTTCCCGACGGCCGCGTCGGCGTACTGGTAGGCGATGTGGCTGGAAAGGGTATGCCGGCTTCCCTGTTGATGAGCAGCCTGCAGGCGCGCGTCAAAGTCCTTTTTGAAGAGGGCGACAATCTGGCCGAAAAAATCACTCGCTTGAATAAAGCGACCGCTGCAAATACGCCGGACAACCGCTTCATCACGTTCTTCATGACGGTAGCGAATCCGGAAACGGGCGAACTGGTGTTCACCAACGCGGGCCACAATCCTCCGGTGCTGGTTCGAGCGGCGGATGATGCCCCGAAGCGCCTGGAACAACTCGAAGGCGGCGGCATGATCCTTGGAATTCTGCCGATGGCGAAGTACCAGGAGTTCAAGGTCAACATGCAGTCCGGCGACGTCCTGGTGCTCTATAGCGATGGCGTCACGGAAGCCGTGAACCTAAAGGACGAGGACTTCGGCGAAGAACGCCTGGGAAACCTGGTGTACGCGATGAAGGACAGTCCCGCAGCCGACATCGTGGACATGGTCCACGCGGAAGTGGCTAAGTTCACCGAAGGCGCACCTCCGGCCGACGACATTACCGTAGTGGTTGCGAAGAAACTGTAGCCAGAAACTGTGAGAACGTGGCGCGCTTCCCGGCGGCGCCACGCAACCTTTTATTTACCCTTAAGCAGCTTCTTGATCGCAGCCGTTGCCTGACGGGTGCGGTGTGGGTTCTCGATCAACGAGAACCGAACGTGTCCTTCACCCAGCGGACCGAAGCCAATGCCCGGCGACACCGCCACCAGTGACTTTTCGAGCAGCGTCTTTGCAAACTCAAGCGACCCGGCCGCACGATAAGGCTCCGGAATCGGCGCCCACAGGAACATCGAACCCTTCGGAGGCTCCACCGGCCATCCGGCTTTGTTCAAGCCATCCACCAGCACGTCGCGGCGCTTGCGGTACATCTCGCAAATCTTCTTCGTTTCGTCTTCGCACTCCCGCAGCGCAATGATGGCCGCGATCTGCAAGGGCTGGAACACGCCGTAGTCAAGATAGCTCTTGATGCGGGCAAGCGCCGCTATCATCTTCGGATTACCCAGACAGAAACCAATGCGCCAGCCTGCCATGTTGTAGCTCTTCGACATGGAAAAAATTTCGACGGCAACTTCCTTTGCCCCCTCCACCTGCAGAATGCTGGGCGGCTGATAGCCATCGAACGCGATATCGGCGTAGGCGAAATCGTGCACCACCATGGTGCCGTGATGACGCGCCAGACGCACAATCTCTTTCATAAAATCGAGATCCACGCACATCGTTGTGGGATTGTGCGGGAACGAAATCAAAATCATGCGCGGAGGCTTGGCGGACTTCCGGTACACGTCTTCCAGCGATTCGAGGAACACCGCGGGCGTCGGCATCGGCAGCACGCACGCTTCGCCTTCCGCCATAATCACGCCGTACTGGTGTATCGGGTAGCAAGGGTTCGGCGACGCAACCACATCACCGGGGCCGATGACGGCGAACAACAGGTGCGCCAGAGCATCTTTCGCACCGATAGTGACGATGGCCTCTTTTTCGGCGTCGAGCGCCACGCCGTAGTTGCGCTGATAGCGCTTCACGATTTCCTGTCGCAGGTGCGGGATGCCCTTCGACATCGAATAGCGGTGGTT
>JBEBFS010000065.1:0-28897 GCA_040081855.1 Bryobacteraceae bacterium
GCTAGCGCACCACGGTCTTCGCAGCGGACTCGTTCGCGTACTCGTCGGTAACGCGCACGGCGATGGTCACCTCGCCTTGGCCGCGCTCCACCTGGAAGCGGTAGTCGTGTTCCTCGGAATCGGCCAGGCGCGTGGTGGGTTCCGCCACTTTCCATTCGCCGCCGTTGACGGAATACTCGGCTTTCTCCACCACCGTCCACGCATCTTTTGCATGGAAGCGCACGTCGATTTTCGTGCCGTTCACCGTTCCGGTCAGTCCTGAAATTTCCGGCGCGGAGTTATCGATCAGGAAGCGATCGCCATCGCGCGTTCCCGAGAGCGCCTGATCCGGCGGGTTAGACGGGGAATCCGTCGCGGTGATACGGACGTAGTACTTGCCGTCCGGAAAAGCCGTGGAATCCCAGCTGTAATAGCGCTCGCGGACGCCGTCGCGCAGCAGCTTCCAGGTTGTCTCGCCCTCGCCGCGGATCTCGATCTTGTACTGCATCGTATCGCCGTTTTCATCGGACGCGGCCCAACGCGCGCCGATCTGCCCCTTCACCCAGGTGAGCGACGGACTTGAGCTATCCGATGACGATGAAGCCGTTCGTTTCCCGCCGATGGCAGGCAAGGTCAGGGTCAGTGGATTCGCGGGAGGCGGTCCCACGGCAGGAGCCGGAGTCCGGTAATTTGCAGGTGTAATTTCGATCACTTCCACAACGGGGGCGACGTTCTTGGTTTCATACGCCGATACGACGTCATACAATTCCGCAGCGCCTCCAATGGTCGCGCGGTATTGCAGGAAGCGAGCGGCGGGCGAAATGATGCGGCCCGCAGCATCCGGTTTTGCCCAGGGACTCCAGTCCTTTTGCGGACGGCTGAGGTTTCCGCTGCGCGTTTCAAAATCCACGCTGCCCTGGCCGGTTTTGAGCGACGTCAGGCGCCCCCAAAAGGTGAAGGCACCCGCATCGAGTACGTCGCTTTCCAGGGTTCCCGAGGCTTCGCGCTGCGGGCCTACCGAATAAATCTGTCCAATGTTGCCCGTGACCACAAACATTCCGCCATTGGGCGCCGTGGCGATTCCGGTGACTTGCGAAGACGCGAGATCCAGAAGGCGAGTGTATGTCTGGTCATTATCGATGCGATAAAGATAGCCGCGATTGCCGGTACCCGCAACCACGCGTTGCTGCGCGTCAATAGCCAAGGCATAGACCACGTCCTGTGCGTGATTCCAGATCCTGCGGGCGTAGCCATCCGGCTGCACGCGATAAATTTCGGAACCACCGGCGACGCCCGGTGCGTTGGTTGGAGCCGTGGTGGGTGCCGCTCCGGCTCGTCCGCCGCCAGCCGCGTTGCCCTGATTTTGCGCATTGTTACCGCCCGCGCCACCGCCGCCGCCCGCGTTGTTTTGGTTGGGAACCGTTGCCGGAGCCTTGTTGCCGGTGCTGGAAGCGTAGATGGTTCCATCGGGAGCGATTGCCAGCGCGGTGACCTCCCGCTTCGGGGCTTCATACAACACGAAGCCCTGCCCCGCAGGCGATACGCGAAGGATCAATCCGCTTGGGTCGGTTCCCGCGATGACGTTGTCGTTGGCATCGATCACCAGGGACCGCACGTGTGCTTCTTCGGTCTTATAGAACACGGCCCCGGCGCCGTTCGGTGTGACGCGATGGATCTCGCCGTCATCGCCCGTGCCCACGAAAAGGTCGCCGTTCTTTGCGAATGCCAGCGCCCAGATGTATTTGGCTTTCGGATCGTAGAAGGTATCCACCTTGCCTGCCGCGTCCACGCGGAAGACCTTGCCATCCGGCGACGTCGCAGCGTAGATGCGATCCTGGCGGTCGATGGCGATGGCTTGAATCGCCATGCCGTCGAGTTCCGCCAGCGTTTTCGCTTTGCCCGCCGGGTCCACTTGAATCAACTTGGACTTCGAAGCGTTAATGGTGCCGCCGCCTGCGTACACGTTGCCCTTGGAATCGCGCGCCACGGCCCATAAGAACGTCACGCCGGGATCGAATAGTTCTTTCGTCACCGGGGCGGGGGACAAGTGGCCGTCGCTCGACAGCGACAGGTTCTTCAGCGTGCCTTTCTCGAAGTCCGCCTGTTCCCCCTGCTCCCAGGTTTTGGTTTCCACCGCCGTTAACGGGGCAATGAGCAACGCTGCGGCGCACACGGCGCCAGCAACAACGTACGATTTTTTCATTGAGTGATGGCCTACTTTACGTTGATCCGGAGCGCGTAGCTACCTGTGATCATTTGATCGAACGGAATGGATTGCTGTACATCCGTGCTCTCGGGCGACCCGGCCAGCGAGCGGTTTGCGGTCTGCACTGTCTGCAGAACGTTGACGACCGATGAAGGAAGATTCGGCAACGTTTTATCGTCCGCGTAATACGTCGGGCGGCTGTGTACCAGCGAAACATAAAGCCGATTGTTGTCGCGCTCCTGATTCAGCAGCGAAACCATCTCCGGAATGTCGATGTAGCGGTTGCCGCGTACGGCGTTCGCTTGCGAACGGTCCAGCGTATCGCCATCGCTAAACAAAATGCGGTGTTGGCCCTTGGTCATTCCTTGCGGAATTTTGACGGTCACATTGCGTTCGATGCGCTCCCCGCGATAGGGACGCAGGAAAACTTTCACCGGAATTTCACTGCCCGCTTCCACATCGATGGTTGGCGTCCATGCATTTTCAATCACGGCCTGGCGGCGCGACGGGAGCAGATCCACCACCGCTTCCACGCTCTTCATCTTGGGCGTCGCAACGGGGTTCTGGAACAGGCGGCTGAATTTGTCCGCCCACCAACCGCCCAGCACTGCCGGCATCGGCACCGGGAATTCGCCCGGAGCAATGATGGTGGCGACGTGAATGTTGCTTGCGCCGTCCATTGCCACATTGCCGGTCATCCGGTAAGTGACTTCGTCGGCGTACAAATTCATCTGCTGCAACGAATTGCTCAACGTGCTCGACATCAGAAACGGAGTCCACTTTTGCTGGACGAAAACGTTGAAGCGCAGGTCACGCTCTTCAATGATCGCGTCGTTATCGCCGTGTGCGCGGATCTTGACGTGCACCGGGATCACCGGAGCCTCGGCACCCAGTTCGCCCATGATGCCGGTGTGGCGATCCTGATGCAGGGCGCCGACAACTTCGGTCGCGTTGCCCATTTTGTTGGGCTGATAGGTGGAACTGAGAACCGTCAGGATCTCGCTCTTGGCCATCGGCATGTCCACGGGACCCAGTGCGAAGAATTGGTGGCCGAAGGCAAGAATCGTCTTGCCGTCGTTATAGGTGACGGTGCCCATGCCCGTGGTGGACATGTCGCCCGAAACCAGCACGCCGCTGACGGCTTCGCCGGGGTTGAGCGCATGCTCCCAACCGGGAGCCGGCTTCGATGTAAGATTCACCGCCGTTGCGCCGCCCTGTACAGCCGTAATCCCCATCTCCCGGAACATCGGTTGGTACATGTCGAGCGTTTCTTTAGTGAAGCCCGAAAAAGTAAGTGGCGTCTCAATCGGCGTCAGCATCGGAATGTTTGAAGGCAGCGACGTTTGCACACCGGCGGAGACCAGTCGTGCGACCATTTCGTTCGGCATCTCGCCTTGTTGCTCCACCGAAGCGCGGACCGCTGAGCCAGCCTTATCCGGCGTGCGCGCGCCGCCCGGAACTGACTTATCCAGTTCCTTGATCTCAAGCATGGATTCGATCGGCGTAATGCCGCAAATGGCGTCGGTGGAAAACGCACTTAACCGGAGCGCGACGGCGCCGATCAGCTTGCCATCGATGTAAACCGGGCTTCCGCTCATGCCGCCCGCGACGCCCGTGAGCTTTGCCTTGCCGCCCATGTTGCCGACGATCACGTGCTGGCGCGGACCCATGGCGTTCTGCCACACGCCGATGATATCGATCGGCACCGGCTCGGGCGTGGTTCCCTTAAATACTGTCCAGGCAATAGCTTGCATGCCCGGCTTCACTTGAGCGAGAGGAAGAATCTCCGGTTTTCCGGCCTTCGGGGGCGTCAATTCGGCGGCGGATACCGCGCCCAGAGCCACCAGCGATCCCAACACGGCTGGGGCGAAAGCCCGCAGCGTTCTTACAACCAGCCGGATCCTCATAGAAAACCGTTACCTCGTGACTAATATGTTACTCGACCACACTTCCGTCCGCTGACAACAGGGGAATCCTGATGCTTTCGATGTGTTCCGCGTCTCTTGGGTTACAGTAGAAGGCGCTATGGCGAACCAAATTATCGTCGATCTCGCGCAGACGGGGCCATCCACATCGGAGGTCACCGTCCGAAAGCATAAACTATTGGTGGATCGTCCCGAGGCCAAAGGTGGAGCCGACCAGGGGCCGATGGGCGGGGAACTTTTCCTGGCCGCGATTGGCGGATGCTTTATGAGCAATTTGCTTGCGGCCATCAAGGCGCGCGAAGCCGGCGTTACCGGCGCTGCGGTGAATGTCGCGGGAATGCTGGTGGATGCGCCAACCCGATTCACTGCCGTTGCGCTCACCGTAAGCGCGCAGTATCAGGACCGTGCGTTGTTTGAGAAGTTGGTGGAAATCGCAGACCGCGGTTGCATCATGACCAACACGCTGCGGGGCAAACTGGAACTTTCCATCCAGATCGCGTAACGGATGTTCGCGTTTGGGGAACCGCTGCGGGCTTGCGGGCCCGCCACGGTGGATGTTGGCCGGTTTACTTTCCGCCAATTAACTTGTCGAGCTTAGATCCTGGGCGCACAATCGTTTCCGTGCGCTCTGGTCCAATAGAGACGCCGCCGACTTCCACTCCGGTCTTGTCTTCAAGGAAATTCAGGTACGCCTGTGCGCGCGCCGGCAGGTCTTCGAACTTCGTAATGCCACGCGTCGAACTCTTCCAGCCCGGCAGCTTTTCGTAAACCGCTTCCACGGATTCAAGAGCCCGGTACGTCGCGGGCATTTCGGTAACTTCCTTGCCGTGGATGCGATAGCCGACGCAGACCGGAATCTCATCCAATTGATCCAGCACGTCGAGCTTTGTGATCAGCACCGTGTCGAAGCCATTCACCATCGCGGTGTAGCGCAGCAGCGGCACATCAAACCATCCGCAGCGGCGCGGACGGCCCGTGACGGCGCCGAATTCCTTGCCTTCCTTGCGGAGTTGCTCGCCCGCGGGTCCATGATCTTCTGTGGGGAACGGACCCGAACCCACGCGGGTGATGTACGCCTTCGAAACACCGATGATGCCGTGAATCTTCGTCGGCGGGACACCGGTACCGGTGGACGCGCCACCCGAAGCCGCGCTCGACGAAGTGACGAACGGATACGTGCCGTGATCCACATCGAGCATCGTGCCCTGCGCGCCTTCAAACAAGATGCGCTTGTTCGCCTTCATGGCGTCGGCAAGCAGTTGCGCGGTATCGCAAACCAAAGGCTGGATGCGCGCGGCGTACTCTTCGTATTCCGTACGAATCTTTGCGTAATCGATCGGTTCGTTTAGATGGAAGGTCTCGGCGAGCGTCGTCTTGTCTTCCACCAGTGTGTCGTACAGGGTATGGAAGCTTTCCGGATCGAAGAGATCCGCCACGCGGATGCCGCGCCGGCCGATCTTGTCTTCATAACACGGGCCAATGCCGCGCGATGTGGTTCCGATGGGAATGCGGTTGTCGCGCGCTTCCGACATCTTTTCCACCAGGCGATGGAATGGAAAAATCACATGCGCGCGGTTTGAGATGCGCAACTGCGAGCGAACGTCGATGCCGTTCGCCTCGAGCGTAGTCATCTCCTGAATCAGCGCGGCGAGGTCCACCACAACGCCGTTGCCGATCACCGCTTGCACGCCGGGCCGCAGAATACCGCTCGGAATCAGCTTCAGAACAAATTTCTTCTCACCGATAAAAACGGTGTGGCCGGCATTGTGCCCGCCCTGATAGCGCGCCACGACGTCGAAGTGTGCGGCAAAAAGGTCAACCACCTTGCCCTTACCTTCGTCGCCCCATTGCGCACCTAAAACAATAATATTTTGCATTTTTAGAGCGTGCACACGACGCCCTCCCGGGTGTGCGCACAAATGACCATTGTATCAGCGATGGGAGGGGGAACGCTCGAATCGTTTGAGACACTGCACGGTACGAATCCCGGAGAATCTTTTTCGCTTCGGCGCACCTATCTCTTGAGAGGATTTTCCCTGGGAAGCGTTGGTAAGGACGGCAAGAAGTCCGGAACCAACGCCAGGACCTGCTAGCAACAGGCCCTGGCTAATCTTTCCGGACGGAAAGGGGTGTGACGATGATTTCAATCATAATCACCGTTGCAACCGTGATCGCTGTCACGGTTACGATAACCGTCCGCTTTAAGCGGCGGTGAGGTCCCTCCGGAGCCGGGAAACTGGCTCCGGTACCTTTCTAGTTTAACCCAGGCCATTTCCGGGCGAACTCAGAAAAATCCTAGGGACCGAGGCCCGATCCGCTCCGATTCGATTTCCCACACCATTCACCGCTACAATAACTTTGATGCAGCTTTCCGATATCTTCCTCCGGCTTGGCCAGGAAACCTTTGAGCAAATGTTGCGCTCGGTCTCGCTTGGCCGGCTCCGGACCTACCAACTTTTTGATCCTTTCAAGACGCGCCTGCACGTGCAGAAGCTGAATACGGAAACCTTGCGCAAAGCGGGTCCGCGCACCTGGCAACGGTTGCAGGACGAGGGCAACGGCACTCTGGCCACCGAACTTTCGCAGGCCATCCTGATTTCGCACCTGGACATGATTCAGGCTGTTTTAAACGAGTTGGGTGTGCCCCACCAGGATGGTTTCTTCGAAAAGGATGCCGATCTTTCTCCCTACCTGACCGATGGTTGGCAGCAGCGGGCGTGGGATACGTTCAAGGGCAAGTATCCGCCCGCCGCCCTGCTGTTCTATATCAACCACCTGGCGTGGGAAGTAGCCAAAGCCGAAGACGTGTTTCAGCCCGCCGCCTAAACCGGGCTGCAGAATGCAAGAACTTTATAAAGCGATCCGGTCGGGCGATAGCGCCCGTGTGCAGGAGTTGCTGGCGGCCGATCCGTCGCTCGCCATCTTTGCCGCCGCCGTTTCGGGCGATGAGGCCTCCGCCGAATCCCTGCTTAGTGGCAACCGTGGGTTAGCCTCGCAGATCAGTTCTGATGGCTGGACGCCTCTGCATCTCGCGGCGCATTTCGGCAACAGCGGTGTGGTGCGGATTCTGCTGAACAAAGGCGGCGACCCAAACTCGCCCTCGGAAAATGCTCTGCGCAATTCACCGTTGCACGCCGCCGCTGCGGGAAAAGCCACAGAAGTCGCGAAGCTTTTGGTCCTGCACGGAGCCAATGTAAATGCGCGCCAGCATGCGGGCTGGGCTCCGCTGCATGCCGCGGCGCAGAATGGCGATGTCGATTTCGCGCGACTGCTGATTGAAAATGGCGCGGACGTCAACATCCGCGCCGAAAACCACCAGCGCCCTATCGATCTGGCTCTCCTCAAAGGGCAACAGGAAATGGTGGACTTCCTCGAATCGCACGGCGCCAGTTTCTAGCTCCCATCAGAGAGCCGCGCTGCACTAACGGGTGAAACTCAGGGACGCAACGCCCGACGACTGGATGCCCGGAATCTCCGTACTGCCGCCTCCAGAATAGCGCCGCGTTGCGGGGCGCGTTTCCATGCGGAATCATGTTGAAAAACAAGATGTTTGTGCCAACATGGCACCCGTAACCTCCGAGCGGCAGTCAACGTCCTTTTTATAGTGCCCCCAAGTAATCCCTCCAGGTGGCAGAATCGAAATAGGAAGTATACTGGTCTCAGCGTGAACGTATTTAGCTCAACCCGAAAATTGGTGTTCTGTCTTTGCTTGGGTGCGACGGCTCTTTTGGTCGTTGGCTGCTCTAAAGAAGGGGAGAATACGGCCCAAAAGGGCGGAAAAAAGAAGGGCGGAAAGAAAGGCGGAGACCTTGGTCCCGCGCCGGTTGTCGTCGCCACGGTTCAGCGCAAGGATATTCCAATCCAGGTGGTTGCGGTGGGCAACGTGGAGCCGTATTCCGTCATCAGCGTGAAGCCGCAGGTGGGCGGACAGCTGACGCAAATCTTCATTCAGGAAGGCGATTACGTCAAGAAGGGCGGGAAGCTGGCCGAAATTGACCCCCGGCCGTTGCAAGCCCAGGTAGCACAAGCCGAAGCCACGCTCGCCAAAGACAACGCGCAGTTGCAACAGGTGATGGCGAACCTCGCGCGCGATAACGCCAACGAAAAGTATTCCCAGGAGCAAGCCAAGCGCTACGCCACGCTATTCGATCAAGGCGTTGTGTCGAAGGACGACCGGGAACGTTTTGCTTCGCAGGCCGACGCTTTAAGTCAGCTGATTTTGGCGGACCGTGCGACTATCGAAAGCGCCAAAGCGCAGATCCAAGCCGATCAGGCCACACTGTCGAACATCCGCCTGCAGTTGAGCTTCACCACAATTTACGCGCCCATCGAGGGCCGCACCGGCAATATTACGGTCAAGGCCGGCAATATCGTCACGCCAAATCAGACGGAGTTGATGACCATCGCTCAGGTGCAGCCTATCTATGTCACCTTCGGCGTTCCAGAGGCGCGCCTCGGTGAAATTCAGCGTTATCAGACCGGAGGCCGCTTGGCGGTGGATGCACGCTCCCAGGATGAAACCGATGTTAACGAGCGCGGCCAACTGACCTTTGTGGATAATAACGTGGATCCCACAACGGGCACCATCAAGCTGAAGTCGACCTTCCAGAACCCCGGCCGCAAATTATGGCCCGGGCAGTTCGTCAGCGTGAATATGCGCTTGACGACACAAACTAACGCAATTGTGGTTCCCACGCACGCGCTGCAAACGGGCCAGGATGGCACTTACGTTTACGTCGTGAAAGACGATCGCAGCGTGGAAATGCGGCCTATCGCCCCCGGTCTTCGTGTGCAGGATGATTTGGTGGTGGACAAGGGCTTAGCCGTTGGCGAAACAGTGGTCACCGAAGGCCAGCTTCGCCTTGCGCCCGGCAGCCGCGTGACGTTCCAAGGCAGTGGCGGCGAAGCAGTAGGCGCCCAAGGCGGCTCTGGCGCGGATAAAGGAAAGGGCGGCGGTAACGGCGACGCTGCCGCAGCGCCGGCCGATGGCAAGGGTGGCGAACGCCGAGGCAAGAAGGGCGGCAAGAAAGGCGATTCTTAAGCCGCTTTCGTCGCAATTTCAAAAAGGTTATCCGGCCCGCAGTGATCCTGCGGGCCAAACTGTTCTTAGACCAGCTTTTTCAGCTCAACGGTTTCGTCGGCAGCCTGTTCCGGTGTGAGCCCGGAATGAGCCGCCAGAACTTTGCGCGCGGCGATGTGGTCAGCGAACTTGTTCACCGAATCCACAGCCATCAACGCTCCGCCGCGGAAGTAAAACACCGAAAATTTCGCGTTCTCGATCTTCCCTCGAACTACCGCCTGATCGTATCCAGCCGCCAAACCGGCCATCTGGAAGCGGACGCCGAACTGATCGGTCCAGAACCAGGGAACGTCGGTGTAAGGCGAAGGATCGCCCAAAATGCCGCGTGCCACGCACTTGGCTTGGTCCACCGCGTTCTGTACGGACTCGAGCCGCACTCGTCGTTCGGGGATGCCACTGGCGAAACAATTGGGATGCTCGGCGCAATCCCCGATCGCGTAAATATCCGGGTCACTGGCGCGCAGGCGTTCATCCACGATGATGCCGTTGCCGACTACAAGTCCCGCTGCGGCCGCGAGTTCCTGATTCGGGATCACACCGATGCCCGCCACAGTCAGACCGGATGCAATGCGTGTGCCGTCGCTCAGAATCACGGCATCGCGCTCTACCGCAGCGACAGCGGACTGAAGGCGAACTTCAACGCCATGGCGTTGATGAAGCTGTAAGAAGAATTCCGATAATGCGGGTGACACGGCGCGCGCCATCAAACGATTACCCGCTTCAATCACGGTAACCGCTTTCCCCTGTGCGCGTAGTGCGGCGGCTACTTCCAGTCCGATGAATCCGCCGCCGATCACCGCGGCGTTTGGCGCTTCCGCCATGCGAGCACGGATCCTATCCGTTTCCTCCCAGGTGCGGAGATAAAGCACGTGCTCCGCTCCGGGAACCGGAAGGATGCGGTTGCGGGCGCCCGTAGCCAGAATCAGCTTGTCGTACGGAATTCGCTTGCCAGAGGCGTATTCCACC
Organism: Bryobacteraceae bacterium; assembly: GCA_040081855.1. GTDB lineage: Bacteria > Acidobacteriota > Terriglobia > Bryobacterales > Bryobacteraceae > Palsa-187. The sequence goes on from JBEBFS010000065.1 coordinate 10,157, forward strand.
TGATGTTCGGCACGGTGGATGGCGGTGACCCTTTCCCCTGTGATTAGCTTGATTTGGTTATTTTCGTAGAAAATATTGGCGCGGAGAGGTAGGCTCTCCGCGTCCGTCTTGCCGGAGAGGTAGTCCTTGGAAAGTGGCGGGCGCTGGTACGGGCCGCGCGCTTCGTCGCCTATGAGAGTGACCGGCCCTTCGTAGCCCTGCGTGCGCAATGCAGCGGCGGCTTCAAGCCCGGCTTGGCCTCCTCCGACGACGACAACGCTCGTGACTAAGGGGCCCGTGGCCATTCGATGTTCGGGACTAAGTCTGGCGGTCCGGCATCAATACGACGAGACCATCGTATTCCGGCCGCATGATGATCTGGCAACTCAGGCGGCTGTTCGGCTTGCGCTCCGCTGCCGTGACGCTCAGCATCTCTTCCTGTTCTTCTTCAACGGCTTCAAGCTTATCGAGCCATGCGGGGTCCACATAAACGTGGCAGGTGGCGCACATGCAGGCGCCGCCGCATTCGGCAACGATTCCGTCAATGCCGTTCTTCACGGCTCCTTCCATTACGGAGTGCTTGTTCGGCACTTCCACCGTGGTTGCTTTGCCAGTGTGGGCAATGTAGGTCACTTTGGGCATAGTCGTTTTATCGATTGTAACTGTTTGAAGTTTACGTTAAGTGCGGAATCGTTCGTCGATCTCCACCTGATATCCGCTCACCAGGCGATTGGTCTCGTTCGCCATGCCGACCACGGCCATTATTTCGGCGAACTGAGCGTCTGTCATGCCGGCTTTCCGGGCAGCGACGGTATGCGAGGCGATGCAGTAGGGGCAGCCGTTGCTGGCGGAGACGGCGACATAAATCATTTCCTTGGTCAACGGATCCAGCGCGCCCGGCGCCATGATCTGCTTGATGGACTCCCAGGTGCGCTGAAGCGTCGCGGGATCATGCGCCAGGGCCTTCCAGAAATTGTTGATGTAATCCGTCTGGCGCGTGGCCATGATGTCGTCATAGACGGCCTTCACTTCCGGCGATGCGTCCTTGTATTCAACCATTCCCAATGTGGCCATGATTCATTCCTTCTCTGCGGAAAATGGAGCAGGCTGTGACAGCTACGGAATCTTCTCTGTGGGCGAGTTCAATTGCGGTTGCCCGCGTTCTCCGTCCGCCCAGTCAGGGGCTGCACCACGGGGCCGCCGCAGACGCCGACTCCCGTATTCAGCAACGCATTGAGAAAGTTAAAGAGAACCGAATAGACGCTCTGCTCGGTGACAGGCGCTTTTCCGGGCATGCGGAAATTTGCGGGCAACTCTTTGTTGATCTGAATACGAACGGCGTTGGGCAAAGGGCGTCCTGCGCGATCGCGTTGGTTGCCGAGTTGGATGGGCGTCTGCAAAACCGCACCACTCACTCCGTCGACATAGAACTGGCAGCGAGAGAACCAGCCCAGATTCGCAGGGTCCGCGGCATCGAAGAGGAGCAGGGGTGCCTGGCGGCCCTCCGCGTTCAGTTCCAGCAACACGCGGCGCGATTCTTCGGTGAAGCGAAATTCGAAGCCGGCCTGCCGGGCGACGTTTTCGATAAATTCGCGATCCAATTCAAGAAGCAAAAACTTGTTCGAGCCAGCCTGGAGCACCTGCATGTCTTCCCATTTTAGCAATCAGGTGCCGGGATCACGGTATGCTCGAATGAAAATATGGCGGGTGCCCTTGTGTTATTCGATATCGACGGAACACTGCTGCGCCGCGCGGGCCCCCATCACCGGCAGGCGCTCATCGCGGCGGTGCGAAAAATCACGGGTCTCGAGACCACAACCGACGGCGTTCCTGTTGCGGGTATGCTCGATCGCGACATCGTCGCGGGGATGCTGCGAAAGGCTGGCGCATCGGAAGCGTCGATCCGGCGCTCCATGCCGAAGATTGTCGAAGCCGCGCAGAGGACGTATGTGAGAACCTGTCCGGATCTTCGCCGCAAAGTTTGTCCGGGTGCGCGGGGCTTGCTATACAAGCTGTCCCGCCGCAGTATTCCCGCCGCGCTGGTCACGGGAAATTTGACGCGCATCGGCTGGAAAAAGATGGAAAACGCAGGCCTGCGTCACTATTTCCGGTTCGGCGCATTCGCGGAATCCGCCGCGGATCGCGCGGGTTTGGTACGCCTTGCACTGGATCACGCCATCAGCCAGAAGTGGATTGAAGCAAAGAGCCCCGTAGCGCTGATAGGCGATCATCCCAACGATATTCGCGCCGCACGCGCCAATGGAGTGCGTGCTATCTCCGTTGCCACCGGCGTTATTGGCGAAGAAGAATTGCGAACGCATCATCCGGATGTATTGGTTCCCGACATGCGCGCATTGACGATGGAGACGCTGCTGGGCCGCGTTCTTTAGTGATTTTGTTCGCTTCCTCGAAAATAAATTCTAAAAGTATGTTGATCTCAAGCGGATGGCAATGGAAGGCCCTTGCACTGCGATCCGAATGTGGTAGCATGGGATTGCCTCAGTGGAGTATTGTTCGTGAGGCAATCCCCGCCAACGGAGTGAAGAAAACCGCCGAATGAGTTTCACGGTCTTTTTAGGCAATCTGCCTGTTTGGGTCACCGCGGACGACATCAAGGGATGGCTGACAGCCGAAAACCTGGTCGCGGACGCGATTAAAGTCATCCGCAACCCCGAAACGCAGGAGTCCAAGGGCTTCGCGTTTATCGAGGCGCCTAACACCGAAGAGATGAACGCGATCATCCGCCGTTTCGATCGCGCACCTCTCGAAGACCGGTTGCTCCGGGCAAACCCCGCTCAGCCGCCGAAGCCCAAAGGTGGAGCGCCGACGGGCCGTCCCATGGGTGGTCCTCCCAGCCAGCAGAGTGCACCGAGCGGTCCCGCTGGTCAAGGTCCGATGGGCGATCGTCCCCGTCGCGCCAAAAAGACCACTGGACCTCGCCGTACCAGTAACAACCCGAATAGCGCCTTCGCCGAAGAACTGGCTAAGGCACTTTAGTCTAGGCCCAAGAGGCGGCAACGCCGGTCGGGTCCCATCCGGGACGCCGTTACCCACCAATTGCGATATCGCGGTTTCGTGTTCAATGATATACTACAGCGCGAGTAGGGTATCCTTGCGGGTCGCATCTATAACTTTCGTTTTCATACTTATCGCAAGCGACCCACTCCGGAAATAGAGGCCACGCCGTGATGGATCTGCTTGTTATACGCGCATTTTTTATCCTCGTTTTAGGTTGTGCCGGATTCTTCCTGCAGCCATTCAATGTTCCCGCACCCGTAGCCGCGCTGGCAGGTGTTGCCGCGGGCGGTCTAGTCGTCTTTTTCGAAATCCGAGTTCGAGAAATCAGTCTGAAGCGGCTGATTGGGGCCGCATTCGGCAGTATCCTCGGAATCCTTGGCGCATATCTGATATCTCTGGTTTTAGGGCGCGCCGTTCCTGGCAGCGACCGCACGGTCCCGTTCCTGGAGATCGCTCTGCTCGCCTGGATGACCTACTGCGGCCTGATGGTAGGCGCCGCCAAGGGAGATCTGCTGAACCTGGCCGCGCTTGGCGGGTTGTTCGGGGGCGAGGTCAGCACCAAGACTTCCTTCAAGATCCTGGACACGAGCGTCATTATCGACGGCCGCATCGCCGATATCGTCGAGACGGGTTTCGTGGATGGCGCGCTGGTGATTCCGCAGTTCGTGCTGCGGGAACTGCAACTGGTGGCGGATTCCTCCGATTCCATGAAGCGGAACCGTGGCCGCCGTGGCCTGGACGTGCTCCAGCGCATTCAGAAGATGCCGCAATTGACCATTCAGATTGTCGAAGACGATTTCCCCGCCGTTCGCGAAGTGGACATGAAGCTGATCGAGCTGGCGAAAGTATACAACTGTAAGATCGTCACCAATGATTTCAATCTGAACAAGGTGGCGCAACTCCACGGCGTCGAAGTCCTCAATATTAATGAGCTGGCCAACGCGCTGAAACCTGTGGTTCTGCCCGGCGAACTCATGCGCGTGTTCATTTTGAAGGAAGGCAAGGAATACAACCAAGGTGTGGCGTATTTGGACGACGGCACCATGGTGGTTGTGGACAATGCCCGCAAGATGATTGCCCGCACAATCGACATCGCGGTGACCAGCGTTCTGCAAACGACGGCCGGCAAAATGATCTTCGGCCGCTTCGACGACCGCATCCACGCTGTCCACGACAAAGAACGCACGGAGCGGCCCACGCGCGAACATGCTCCCGCAGCGGGCACCGGCGCGTAATCCGGCTCTAACGTGAAAGCGCAGCCAACGGGACCATCAAACTGGTCTACAATCGTAGTTCTGCCATGAACGTTTCCGTCATCCTCCCCGCGGCGGGCCTTGGTACGCGTATGGGCCGCGAAAAATCAGGCACCAGCCGCAAGCAGTTCATGCTGCTGAACGGCGCGCCGATCCTGGTGCACACCATCCGGAAGTTTCAGCAGTGTCCGTCAGTGACGGAAATTGTTGTCGCCCTGCGAAACGAAGATCTCGAATGGGCACGCGGATTGGTTGCTCAGGAACCCGAGGGAACAAAGCCCGTTCGTTGCGTCGAAGGCGGAGACAGCCGTCAGCAATCGGTGGAGAATGCTCTGGCGACGCTGCCCGCGAATACGGATTTGGTTGCCGTGCACGATGCCGTGCGCCCCTTCATCGACTCCGAGACTGTGGAGAAAGTGATCGCGGAAGCGGCGAAATCCGGCGCGGCAATCATTGGCATTGTTCCCGTTGACACCGTCAAGCGCGTCCACAAGAACATCGTTCGCGATACGCTGCCGCGCGAAAACCTGGTGCTGGCGCAAACGCCGCAGGTATTCCGTTTCGATCTGTTGAAACGCGCGTTTTCCCGTGCCCGCACGGACGGATTCACGGGCACCGATGAAGCGAGCCTGGTGGAGCGCCTGGAAGAAGTGGAAGTGACCGTGGTGCAAGGCAGCGACCGCAATATCAAAATCACGCGCCCCACCGACATGGACTTGGCGCGCCTGTTCCTCTCTGAAGAATCATCGAGGCCATCGAAACAGTGAGCTTTCAGGAATTTCGAAGCGGCCAAGGCTGGGATGTGCATCGCATCGCCGGTGGCCGCAGTCTGATTTTGGGCGGAGTGACCATTCCCTGGGGCTATGGGCTTGATGGGCACTCGGATGCCGATATTCTGTTGCATGCGATCACAGATGCCGTCCTGGGCGCAATTTGCGCTGGCGACATCGGCGAGCATTTTCCTCCGACGGATCCTCAGTGGAAAGATGTAGCGAGCCGCAAGTTTCTGGAGCATGCGCTCTCGATGACGAAAGACGCAGGCTTCACGCTGATTCACGTCGATTCCACGGTGATTCTGGAAACGCCAAAGCTGAAAACGCATCGTGACACGATCCGGAAATCGGTGGCGGAGATTGTGGGGTTGCCGCTCGAACGAGTGTCGGTGAAGTTCAAGACTGCCGAAGCCGTTGGACCTGTCGGCCGTGGATTTTCCGCCGAGGCCCAGGCGGTTGTGACCATCGCGAAGTAGTGCTCGAAAATCGAAGTGAGGCGCATTGCGGTTTCACGCGACGCTATGGGCGGAGTGCCACTCCGCCGCGGATTTCCAATCCGCCCCACTTCAATTTAGATATTGATCAGCAACTTGCCTGTTGTGCCGCGGCCTTCCAGGTCACGCTGCGCCTGAGCGGTTTGTTCAAGCGGATACTCGCCGCCGATCAGGATTGAAAGCTTCCCTTCCTTAATCCAGTTGAAGATATCTCCCGAGCGCCATGCCAGCTCATCCGGCGATGAATAGTTGCCGAGCGTGGGACGCGTGAGGAAGAGTGAGCCTTTTGTGCTGAGCGAGAGAACATCGATGGGCGGAACCGCGCCGCTGGCGTTGCCGAAACAAACCATCATGCCGCGCGGACGGAGGCTATCGATACTCTTCTCATACGTCGCTTTGCCGACGCCGTCATAAACCACGTGCACGCCAGCTCCGTTCGTGATCCGCTTCACTTCGGCATGGAAGTCGATATCCTTGTAGAGAATGACGTCGTCCGCGCCGCATTCCTTCGCGATCTTCGCTTTGTCCGGCGAGCCTGCCGTTGCGATTACTTGCGCGCCGCGCAGCTTCGCCATCTGAATCAGCAAGCGCCCGGTACCGCCCGCGCCTGCGTGAATCAGGCAAATGTGTCCAGCAGACAGCGGAAACGTCGAATGCGTGAGGTAATGTGCCGTCATGCCCTGCAACATCGCGGCAGCGGCGAGTTTCGGAGTGACGCCGTCGGGGATGCGCACCAGCATCTGCGCGGGAACGGCTTGATACTCCGCGTAGCTGCCGCGCGCCATCGACCACGCAACCGCATCGCCCGGCTGGAAATTGGTGACGCCGTCACCAACCGATTCGATAATGCCCGCGCCCTCAACACCCAACACCGTGGGCAGCGGAATTTTATAGAGACCACCCCGCTGATACGTGTCAATGAAGTTGACGCCCGAGGTTTGGACCTTAACCAACGCCTGTCCCGGCGCTGCCTGCGGCTTCGCGAAATCTCCAAACTTGAGCACTTCGGCTCCGCCATGTTGTTCAATGAATACGGCTCTCATGTGAGTTCTCTCTTTCGATACGTTGCGATTAACAGGGTAACAAAATGACGCGAACGTCTTTGACTTCGAAGCTAGGCCCGCAAGCGGCGGCGCAAGTGCACGGTGCCCGCGTAGAGCAACAGGTAGGCGAGCGTAAGCGGGAAAAACATCAGGCGCGCCAGCGTGGGAATGGCCGCGGCTCCCGTCATTCCGGCACGGAACATCGCGAATTGGAGGATCGCATTCCAGTTGCCACGGTCGCACCAGAAGAAATCGGAATTCTCGTTGATGATGAAAATCTTGGCCGGAATCTTCGCGCCTAGCGCCCACTTCCACTTCGTCATGATGGGCTCTGCGGAGCACACAATGCCCATGGCGTCGTAGCCCCGTTGCGCAAGCTCGGTGAACAAACGCTCGCGGTGTTCCGGAGTCGGATAATCGCTGACGCGCCAGACATGGCCTTCGAATCCGGCAGGTTCGCCCGCGTAACAGGTAACCAGATCCGTTTTGATTTGCGCGCCATAATGCCGGCGAAACGCCGGAATCAGGTTCTCGACAAGTTGACGAGAACCGCTCTCCACCAGCAGCAATTTGTGGATGTCCGGAATTCTTCGGCTGAAAAAGAGGCGCAAGACACTATTGTAAGCGGGCGACGCGTGTGTCCTGCTTACAAAAGCGCTAGAAGAACCCAATGGCTGAGGTCGAACCATTCATCTAGATCCCGCTATACTGGCTCTTCGTGCAACTTTCCGCTATCGATTGGGCCGTGGTCGCGCTCTATTTTTTGTTCAACCTCGGCATTGGGCTTTACTACAAGTCCAGGGCGGGGAAGAGCGTCGATGAGTTCTTCCTCTCCGGCCGTAACATTCCCTGGTGGCTTGCCGGCACTTCCATGGTGGCGACGACTTTTGCGGCCGATACACCGCTTGCCGTCACCGGGTTGGTCGCCAAGGGCGGCATCGCGGGTAACTGGTTTTGGTGGTGCTTTGCGGCGTCCGGCATGATGACCGTGTTTTTCTATGCGCGTCTGTGGCGGCGCAGCGGTGTCATGACGGATATCGAGTTTTCCGAGATTCGCTACTCCGGCAAGCCCGCGGCGTTCTTGCGTGGTTTCCGCGCACTCTATTTGGGGATACCCATCAACTGCATCATCCTCGGCTGGGTGAACAAGGCGATGGTCGATATCCTGACGCTGATCCTCGGTGTTACGAAATTGCAGGCGATCCTCATCGTCATCGGAATGATTGCGCTGACGTCGTCGATCTCGACGCTCTCCGGTCTATGGGGCGTGCTTGTTACGGATGTCTTTCAGTTCGTCATCAAGATGGGCATGGTGATCGCTTTGGCTGTGTACGCGGTGCGGGCCGTGGGCGGCATCGACGCGATGAAGATGAAGCTGGCGGCCATTGACGCTACGCGCGGCTCGCAAGGGTCGGTGTTGAGTTTTGTTCCCGATTTGAACTCGGCCTGGATGCCGATGATCACATTCTTCGTGTACATTTCGCTCAACTGGTGGGCCACCTGGTATCCCGGAGCCGAACCGGGCGGGGGAGGCTACATTGCGCAGCGCATGTTCTGCGCCAAGGACGAAAAGCATTCGCTGCTCGCCACGCTTTGGTTCAATGTTGCACACTACGCCGTTAGGCCGTGGCCGTGGATTCTGGTCGCATTAACGTCGCTGATCTTGTTTCCCGGATTAAAAGATCCGGAAACCGGCTACGTCCGCGTGATGATCGCGCACCTTCCTCCGTCGCTTCGAGGACTCATGGTCGCCGCGTTTGCCGCCGCGTACATGTCCACCATAGCGACGCAGCTCAACTGGGGCGCCAGTTACCTGGTCAACGATTTTTACCGCCGCTTCTGGAAACCCTCCGCAACGGCCGAACACTACGTCACCGTATCGAAGCTCGCGACGCTGCTTCTCACTGTTATCTCCGCTGTAATCACGTTTTATCTCGATTCCATCGCCGGTGCGTGGAAGATGCTGCTGGTAACCGGCGCCGGTACGGGTAGCGTGTTATTACTCCGCTGGTACTGGTGGCGCATAAATGCGTGGAGCGAAGTCTCCGCCATGATCACCGCGTTCCTCGTCTCACTGACTTTGCAGGCCGGTTACCATATGGATTCGGACGACCCGCAGAGTTTTGCCTGGATCATGATCATCACCGTCGCCATCACAAGCGTTGTCTGGCTGGCCGTCACCTTTCTCACGGCGCCCGAACCGCGGGATATTCTGATTGCGTTCTACCGCCGCACGCGCCCCTCGGTTTCGGGATGGCGGCCGATTGCTGCGCTTGTCCCCGACGTCAAAGCGTCGAGCGCAGGTTGGTGGAACTTTCTGGATTGGATTTCCGGTTGTGCGCTCATCTATGGCTTTCTGTTCGGCACGGGCAAGTTGCTGCTGCATGAGGTCAACGCGGGCCTTGTGTTGCTCGGCTTGGGCATCGCCGGGGGAGCCGTGATCTATTTTGATCTCACGCGAAGAGGGTGGAGTGCTGTTACGGAGTAGTTTTCTTCCCGTCCTGATGATGGCAATGACGGCGACCGTCTCCGCCGTGGCGACGCCGCTGGAGTTCGGTATCGCTGAGGTGAATTCAGCGATTGGCTCGCGCAACCTGAAGTGGAAAATCCGGACAGAAATCAGCCTGGACGCGCCCGAAAGCTATCGTATCGAACCCAGTTGGGGCGGCGGTAGCGTCAGCGGTGGCGATATTCGCGGCCTGATGTACGGGCTCCTTGACGCCTCCGAACAGATTCGGAACACAGGCAAGCTCACTCGCACGCGCGCGGTGCCGAGAACTCCATTGCGCGGCTTGCGCGTGGCGATCACGCCGGATCTGGAGCAGGCGAGCCCCGAATACTGGCGCGCCTATTTTCAGATGTTGGCACGCAACCGCTTCAATCGCATCCATGTGATTCCGCCGTCCCTCGGTAGCCCCTACCGCTTGGAAAAGTTGATGTCGCAATTGGCGGCCGATTACGGCGTGGATTACACGCTCGGCATCGAGACGGAGATCACCGGTGAGGAATTGAAGCGCCTGCTCGCTGCGTGTCCAATGATCCGCAGCGTGGCGATTGGTTCGAAGTCGGCATCGCGCGAAGCCGTGTTTGTGGCGATGCGTGCGGCCGGACGCCGGATCGCGCTGGACTTCGACGGAGTCACGACAATCTTCGATGCTGCTTCGGAAAGAGGCGTACCTCTGGTGCGCCCAATGTCGAAGTGGCCGCCGAGTTTTGAGATCGACGCGCCCATGAATCCGCAGGAAGCCGAAGCGCACGCGCCTTTGTATTGGTTATGGGGACGCTTCGGCTACGATTTGAAAGCGAAGATTCCCACTGGCTCGGACGCGAAGGCATTCGCAGCAGGCTACGACGTCACATTGATGCTTGGCGCCGCGGATCAAGCAATGGAGTCAGGTTCCGATGTCGTCGCGAGCGTGACCGAAGCCGCACAGAATCGAAGGTCACAGAAAGCTTCGGCGAAGTTCACGCCGCTCGATATCGCTGCTCGCCTGGATTCGAGCGCCGCGGAATTAGACCAATCGCTGATGACGGAGTTCCACGGCCTTGCCGCGCAGGCAAAAGTGCGCGCAGTCGCTTTGCGGGAGGCGTATCAGAACACACTCAACGCCAATGGCGATGTGCCCGCCGATGCTCCGCGCCCGAACATCGCACGTCCGCAATGGGCGCATAAGCCGCCCCCATCGCCCACGGGCACTTCGCCGCTGAATGTTTCTTTGAAGTTGCAAGCACCCAAAGACATTCGTACGGTGCGGTTGCACTACCGAACGGTCGATCCCGCCAGCCAGCCGAAAGTGTTGGAGATGCCTTCATCGAATGAAGTCATGTTTGCGATCCCGGCCGAAGACTTGGCAGGCAATTGGGACGTGTTTTACTATTTCGAGATTCTCCACGCGAGTGGCGCGGGCTGGTTTGAGCCCGATCCGCTGACGTCCACTCCCTACTTCACCGTTCACATCAACGCGCCGCGCGTCGGCCCGAACTAGCCAAATCGCCAGTTCGGGCGTGGCGGTATGGAACTTCTACAGCTCTGCGCGTTTCCGATGCACCATGTAATACGCTGCGGGAACCACAACCATGTTCAAAGCCGTTGATGTGAACAGGCCGAACAGAATGACAATCGCCATCGGCGCTTGAATTTCACTGCCTGGCTTGCCCATTCCCATGGCGATCGGTACCAGCGCCAACCCGGCCGCGAGTGCTGTCATCAAAATCGGGGCCAACCGTTCCGACGCGCCGGTCTGAATCGCCTCGCGGAGATCCGTCATGCCTTCTTCGCGAAGCTGCCGCACGTGCGAAATCAGCATGATGCCGTTGCGCGTCGCGATGCCGAACAGTGTAATGAACCCGACAATCGACGCGAGCGAAAGTATACCGCCCGCATAGAAGACCCCTGCCACGCCGCCGACAAGCGCGAGCGGCAAATTCAACATGATGATCAATGCGTCGGCGTAAGAGTGGAACGCAATGCCAAGCAAAAGCAGGATGCCGACGATCACGCCCACCCCTAACAGGGCCAATCTGCGCGACGCACGGCGCTCGCTTTCGAATTGCCCACCGAACTCGATCCGGTATCCTTCCGGCAGCTTCACGGATTGCGCGATGCGCTTTTGGATCTCCTCCACCGTGCTCCGCAAATCGCGCCCCGCCACGTTACATTGAACGACGATGCGCCGCTGCACACCCTCGCGCATGATGAAGTTCGGACTTCGATCTTCGCTGGTAGTGGTGACGCTTGAGAGCGGAATGCGAATGCCAGAAGGGGTGTCGATGAGCATCTCACGGATGCGGTTCAGGTTGTCCTCGCCCATTCCCGGAAGCGGTTTGTTGTCGTACTTGGCAACAAGCGGGAAGCTCACCTGACCCTCCAGAACGCGCCCCACTTCTTTGCCGACAAGCGCCGCCTCAATCTTATCCGCCACCTCGCCCGCAGGTAGGCCGTAGCGGGCCACGCGCTCGGGGTCAGGCTTAATGCGCAATGTCGGGATGTCGGTCTGTTGTTCCAGATTGAGATCCACCACGCCGGGTGTGCCCGCCATTGCGGTCTGCACCTGCCTGGCTATGTTGCGAAGTTCGCGAAGATCATCGCCAAAGATCTTGACCGCAACATTCGCCAACGTTCCGGAAAGCATGTGATCAATACGATGGGAGATCGGCTGCCCAATGCTCACGTTGGTTCCTGGTATGACGCTGACTTTGTCGCGGATCTCCCGCAGCACTTCTTCTTTGGAACGATCGCCCATCTTAAGCGCCACGTCGATTTCCGCCGATTCCACGCTTTGCACGTGTTCATCAAGCTCCGCGCGTCCCGTGCGGCGAGCCGTCGAGGCCACCTCCGGCACCGTCAGCAAAATCCGCTCAATCGCACTGCCGAGTTGATTCGATTCCGCAAGGCTAGTGCCGGGAATCGTCACGGCGCCCACCGTCAAGCTGCCCTCGTTGAACTCAGGCAGGAACGATCGTCCCATGCGCGTGACGCTAATCAGAGCGAAGACAACAAGCAATACCGACGCCGCCAGCGGCAGCCACGCGTGATTTAAAGAGAACGACAACGCTGGCCGGTAGATCCGCTTCAGGAACCGCAGCAGCCAAGGCTCCTCTCCGCGCAGGATAGATTTCGCCTTCGGCAGCAGCACCGAACACAGCACCGGTGTAACCGTCAGCGCGACGATGAGTGACGCAATCAGCGCGATGATATAGGCGAACCCCAGCGGCCACAGCAAGCGCCCCTCCACGCTTTCGAGTGCGAACAGCGGCAGGAACACCAGGATGACGATGAGCGTCGCGAAGACAACCGAGCTTCGGATTTCCTTGCTCGCCCGGTACACCACTTCAATCGACCCCAGGCGCTCTGCTTCGGGCAGGCGGCTATTCTCTTTCAGTCTACGTACGACATTTTCGACGTCGATAATCGCGTCATCGACAAGCTCGCCGATGGCGATTGCCAGTCCGCCGAGGCTCATGCTGTTCAGCGTGAACCCGAAGAACTTGACCGCGAGCGTTGCCGCGACCAACGATATCGGCAGTGCGATCAACGTGATCAACGACGCGCGGATGTTCATCAGGAACACCAGCACGACTAGAACCACCAGCAGTGACCCATCGCGCAACGCGCTCATCAGGTTATCGAGCGCGCGCTGAATAAAATCCGCCTGCCGGAAGACATGCTTGTCGATGGTCATGCCGGCGGGCAGCGTCCGCTGGATGTCATCGAGCGTCGTGTCTAGCTCGCGTGTCAGTTGCAAAGTATTCGCACCCGGCTGTTTCTGGATGCCGATGATCACAGCCGGTTCCCCGCGATGCGAACCATCTCCACGCTTCAGCGCCTCACCGATCTGCACGCGTGCGAGGTTGCGGATCAGAATCGGCGTTTCGCCGCGGCTGGTGACGACAATCTGTGCGATCTCCTCTTCATTTGCCACGCGACCCACGCCTTGAATCAGGTATTCCTGTCCGCCGGCCACACGGAAGCCCGCGGACGAATTCTTGTTAGCGCGTCTCAACGCATCTTCCACCTGGCCGAGTGTGACGCTGTACTCGCGCAATTCCACGGGATCGACTAGCACCTGATACTGCTTTTGTCCACCTCCCGTCGCGATTACCTGCGAGACTCCCGAGATGGCAAGCAGCCGTCTGCGCACTGAGGTATCGGCGACCGTCCGCACATCGAGCGGCGAATGGCGATCCGACTCCAACGCAACGAACATGATCTCACCCATGATCGATGACACAGGCGCGAGGAACGGCTTCTCTACTTCCGGCGGCAAAGTGCCCTCGGCGAGAGCCAATTTTTCCGTGACGATCTGGCGAGCGCGCTGGATGTCTTGTCCCCACTCAAATTCAATCCATATCACGGCAAGTCCGATGGCCGTGGCGGAGCGAACGCGGCGCACTCCGGAAGCCCCGTTCAGCGCGGCTTCGATGGGGAAGGTCACCAACGATTCCATCTCGGTCGGCGCCATGGCATGGCCTTCCACCAACACAGTAACTGTGGGTGCGCTTAAATCCGGCAGTACTTCGAGCGGAACGTCGCGTACTGCGTAACCACCCCAAACCAGGAATGCGGCGGCAAGAACGACCACCACGGCGCGATAGCGTAGAGACCAGCGAATCAATGCGTCAATCATTCCAGTGGTCTCCTTAGTGAACGTGTCCGTGAGCGGGAACCTGGCTCGACATAGACGCAAGTCGAATGAGATAAGCGCCTGTGGTAACCACGCGGTCGCCCGCGTTGACGCCCTCCAGTACCTGCACCACGCCACTGTTTCGTATGCCCAGCTTCACCGGCCGCCGCGCGAAGCTTTCGCCCGCACGTTGCACGAAAACAATCGGTCTTCCGCCGTCATCGACAATCGCCGATTCCGGAACCACGGGCGATTTCGCCGCCGGAGTGAACAGCAGTCTCACGAATACCGTTTGATTCACAGCTAAACGATGATCGCGATTGTCCACTTCATATGTCACCGGAACCGTGCGTGTGGCCTCATCCACCAATCGACCCACGGCCACCAGCCGGTTCGCGTTGCGGATCTGCCCATCCGGCATTTCGATTTCAGCTCCCGACAGTTGACGCAAGCGGGAGTATTCGGACTCAGGCACCACCGCGCTGACAAAAAGCGTGTCCGTATCCACGATGCGGAACAGCACCGCGCCGATCTCCGCGTTTGCACCGCTAATCGCCTTGGCTTCCGAAAGAATGCCGCTCAGGGGCGCGCGCACCAGGAACCGGCGTGTGCCTGTTTCGCCCTCGGCCGATCGACTCGCCTCATATTGTGCGATCCGCATTTGCGCGGCCTGCATGCGAGCCAGCGCCGTTGCCTCCACCGCTCGCGCTTCGTCTAATCTACGCGCGGGAGCCGCACCCGCGGCGAGCAATCGCTCCGCTCGCCCCCGATCGCGCTGTGCGCTTTCCACAGCCACCTTCGCTTCCGCCTCCGCCAATTGGAGCGAGGGTAGATCGGACGCCGAGCCCGTGGGTGGGACGATGCTCGCCATCTCCGTGCCTTTCGCTACCGGAGTTCCCACCAGAAAAGTTTTGTCTACGATGAGCCGACCGGCAATCGGCGCAACCACGTTCGCTTCGCCGCCCGTGCGTACCATGGTTTCCGCCGCCACGCGCAGGTTATCGCGCAAGGTCTGTTGCCCAATCAATTGTGTGCCGAAGTCCAGGCTCCATTGTTGTTCTTTCGTGAAGTTCAGTGTCTCCTCCGTTGCCGCTTGAGGTTTCTCCGCCGAGGCCGCCTCCGCGGCAATCTTCACCGCACCCACGTTGAAGTTCTCCGCTAGATCTTTTCCGGTGACGTGAATGCTAAGCTTCGCTTCGCCCGCCGCCTCCGGCTGCACGTTTGCGCCGAAGATCCCCGGATGCGTCGATGGATCGCACGGAAACACTTTCGGAGCATCGGAGGCGTACGCCAAATGCACCTCGCAGGATGAGTCTTTCACCGCGTGAAAATCACTCAGCCGCGTTAAGTGAATTGCGAAGCGGACTTTCTCATGCGCAACCAGAGCGGGGTGCTCCAGGAACAATTCACCTTTATCGGTCCACACCGTCGAGCGCAGCGGCTCTTCTTCCGCCGCTTTGGGCGCGGGTTGTGTGGCTTCAGGTTTTTGCGAACATCCCGCCATCGCGGCCAGTCCGGCCAACAACAATCCATATACGATCGTCCGATTCTTCACGGCCGAACCTCCTCGCCCACTGCCCGATCCAATTCGATGTATGCTTCTTTTGCTACCGCACGCAGATCCAGCAACCGCAGATTCGCCGTTCGATTGACTCGCAGCGAATCGAGCAGCTCCAGAATGCCGATCTCGCCCTCCTGATACGCCACTTGTGCGATGCGCGTCAGTTCGGTTCCCGCCGATTCCAGTTCCTGCCGGTATTCGCGGACCGCGTCCTGCCGTACCTGCAAAACGCTTTCGGCGGTCAGCACTTCCGCTTGAATCCGTCGCGCCAGAGTTTGCGCCTCGGCTTCCACGCGCGCCTGCTCGGCATCGAAGCGTGCCACTTCATACTGCCCGCGATTGAAGAGCGGCAGCGGCACGGAGACGCCGATCGAAAGCCCTGTTCTGGTTTCATCCGAAAACGGAGTGGGCTGCGCGCCGCTAATTACGTTGCCGCGTTTCACTCCAGCCGTGATGGTGGGCTCAGGAAACCGAAGCCTGCTCGCGGCCATGGATTCCGATTGGAATCGCGCCAGTTGTTTCTGTAGCGCTCGAACCTCGGCGCGCGCGGCGATGGCCCGGCGATTCAATTCCTGAAGGTCCGGATGCGCGCCAGTGATATCGAGCGAACCCGTCACGCGTTCCACCAACGTGCCCTCGGGAAGGTATCCGGAGAGCCGCCCTGCTGCTGCCGCGGCGACGGCGCGGGCTGCCGCCAGATCCGTGCGAAGCTCGGTCAACTCGCGCTCCGCACGAACGCGGTCATAGTGCGACCCTTCGCCTTCCTCTTCACGCCTGCGGAGCACGCCGGTCAGGCGCTCTACTTCCTGGATGCTGTTCAACAACAGCCGCGCACGCTCTTGTGCGGCGGTGAGGCGGTAGAACGCGATCCGCGCGTCGCTGCGCAAGGACCACAGCATCGCCTGCCCCTCGGCTTCCGTTGCCGCAATCGACGCACTTCCCGCTTCGCGCAAATACCGGAGGCGCCCGCTCACGGGCAGCGTTTGCGAACCTTCAAAGAATGTCGCGTATCCCGCGCCTTCGCGCGAATAGAGCGCTGTCGGATTCGGATAAACTGTGCGAGTCCGGGCCAAAGCCTCGGCGGCGGCCACGCGCGCTTTCATTTCTCGCGCCTGCGGACTTTGCGATTCAAATCGCGCGATTACTTCCTGTTCCGTCCACTCCCGTACCGCACGATCCTGAGCCACTCGTTCCTGTGCATAGAGCGACGCCGCCGGCGCGCATAGAAGCATGACGCCGGTCAACCACTTGCAATGTCCAAACATGAAAGGACCTTTCCTCGAAAACAACACTGAACCGGCAGACACACGTCAGCCGTAATGCCACAGAGGAAGGTCTAGGCGGGAGGGGGCCGGGGATTGCGCGGAGAAAACGACGGAGGATCGTGGCTATGCAGCGAGATTTCAGGCGCCACCGGCGTTTGGGAAACTTGCGTCGCGGGGACGATGAATTCGCTTATCAGCAGCGGCAGTTCGTAATGAAACAACGCCGGAGCCGAGATCGACCACAGCACATCCACCGCGTCATCATCTGCTGTATGGGCTTCAATCTCAGGAGCGGTATCTACGTGGAAACCGTAGTCGTGAGTGTGCGTAATCCCCGCGCCGTGATCGTGATCCAGATCCTCAGCGTGGAAGTGGAAAAACGGAGCCTGGATGAATCCCCAGAATAGGGTGATCAGCCCGAAGCTAACCGATGCCAGCCGCACGACTTCATTATCCAACGTTTTCAGGAGCGCCAGTCAAGCAGTTGATTTGACGGCAATATTTGTAAGGGGATGTTTGGTCGGGGCGGAAGGATTCGAACCTTCGACCTCCTGGTCCCGAACCAGGCGCTCTACCAGGCTGAGCCACGCCCCGAGGTAGGAAAGATTGGCCCTGCCCGGCGCAAACTTCCGGAACACGAACCAACAAAGGCTAGTATAGCATTCGCAAGCAAACTTTTGCCCGGCGTTCGAGAAATTTTGTCGGCTCGCGCGGCCCTAGAACGGCCACCGGTGCGCCCTGCGCAGCATCAGCAGCGCGATCGCCAGGCAGAAAATGATTCCGCTTCCCAGCGCCGCGAATACCCACAGGAAACTTTGATCGGTTTCGTCGGTGCCCAATTGCCACCGCAGATTCGCCCATTCGGCCTGGCGGACCTGGCAGCTCGAACAGCGAAATACGGATGCTCCCGCCAAAAAAACCAGATTTTCCATGGCCGTTCTGGCTTGGGTTAGCAGCATCTCCCCCAACCTACACTTCGGGCACCGGGAGCCCGCCCCCCGGTCGGGAGAAATCTTGTCGCCTTTCAACGCCATGTTCTTCTTCTATTGAGCCACACCGACTTTACCACTGGAATAGCGCCTTAGTACCTCCCTTGGTTCAGGTACTGCTATTGTTGATCGGTTCAACTCCCGGACCGGCGCAGTCCGCTGACAGAGGGGTTGCCCGCGAGGAAGAATCGCAGCGGTAAGTCCGCTGCCTTCGTGATGCCGATCCGTGCGGTGATGGCGATTTCGTTCGGAGAAAGGTCGGGAGAGGCCAGCACGGTGAGTGGACCCGTAGTGAGGTCGGCACCATAAAGACTGAGGTCTATCCCCATGGCCCGCGTCAGTTTTCCTGGCCCGTTCGGCGCGAGCGGGAGGACGGATACGGGTTCCAGCGCCCGAATCAGCACGCAGCCCGCAGTTCCATCGGGTTCGGCGACAATATTCAAGCAGTGATGAATGCCGTAGCTCAAGTAAACGTAGGCGTGTCCTGGCGGACCGAAGATGACGCGTGTCCGCGGCGTCAGGCCTGCGGCGGAATGTGCCGCCGGATCGCCCGTTCCTAAATACGCTTCTGTTTCGACGATGCGGCCGGCTCGGGTGCCGTGAACCAATACCTTTCCCAGCAAGCCGCGCGCGACGTCCACCGTGGGGCGCGCATAGAACTCTCGGGGAAGAACAGCTTCGCCTATCAAGCTACAGTTCCAATTTGCCGCGAACTTGCATGTCTTTCAGCCGGAACGTCGTCCGCACGCTCATCGAACCAAGCCGCGTGCTGAAATTGACCTCCTGATCGGCAAGCGTAATGGCGGTCATGCGGGGGAAGGCGATCAGCACATCGATGTTCGCGCCATTCGGGATCAACTGAACGGCAACAGCGCGCAGCGGTTCCTTGCCCTTGATGGTGAGCGTCGCGGTTTGCTGCACCATGTCTTTCGCCCGATCGCCGCCATAAGCGCTAAGGAAAAGCCCCGGCACTCCAGCCACCCCCAGCGTGTAATACGCCTGGTCCGTCTCCACATACTGCTTGGCGGCGGCCGAAGTTTCCGCATCCTTCCCGTACTTCGATCGCACCTGCGCCTGACGCATCGGGAGACTCGAAAGCCACCGGACCGCAAGCGTCATTTCTGGAATCACGGCGGCGGCCTTCGCGGAGGAATCGAAGGGCGTTTGCTGGTCGCCCGCTATGGACGGCCCTGCTCCCAGGCCTTCCGTTGAATTTCGTCCCAAGCCGGGCTGCTGCGGTGG
>JBEBFS010000066.1:0-28847 GCA_040081855.1 Bryobacteraceae bacterium
TAGGAAGGCTGGTCCCCTGACCCGCAGCCAGCCCCCCGGCTGGCAAGTTACTCGCCGTTAAATCGGCCGCATCTCCCCCAACCCCAGCCCATCCTCCAAAGCCGCAGCCACCCTCAACACAAAATCATCCTCCCCCTGCGCCCCAATAATCTGCAGCCCAATCGGCATTCGCTCGCTCGATAGACCGCACGGGATCGAAATCGCCGGAAGCCCCAGTGCATTCATTCCGCGCGTGAACCGAGTCGCCGCTGTCCGCACCTCTTCTGTCACGCCGTTGATCATAACTTCCTTCGCGCCGATCTCGGGCGCGGTCATCGGCGTCGCAGGCGTAAACAAGCAGTCCACCTTGGTCAGCAGCTCGGCAAATTGTTGCCGCAATCGCGAGCGAACTCTTTGCGCGCGGACGTAATCCATGCCCGGGATTACCTTCCCCTGATCGAGCCTCCCCAGGACGTCTTCGCCAAAATCGGCGCGCCGATCCAGGAACGGACGAAGCGCCTCGGCTGCTTCCACCAGTAGCGACGTCGCGCCGGTGTGGGTCAGCGCTTCCATATCGGGCACTTCGATCTCGATAATCTCCGCACCCAATCGCTCCGCCAATCGAACAGCGTTTTGAACGCTTTCCAGTACCTCTGGAGTGACGCCCTCGCAGTAGTAATTTTTCGCCCAACCCACACGCAGTCCGCGGATGGACACCTCGCCCAGCGGCACATACCCGCTCGGTTGATCCGCCATCGCTTGAAACGTGATGGCCGCATCGCGCACGGTGCGGGTCATCGGTCCAACGTGATCCATCGTGAACCCCAGCGGCAGCACTCCTCGTACGCTGATTCGCCCGAATGTGGGCTTGAATCCGACAATGCCGCAAAACGACGCCGGGACACGAATGGACCCTCCGGTATCGGTTCCCGTGGCAAAAGGAACAATTCCCACTGCGACCGCCGCAGCGGAACCACCGCTTGACCCACCCGGAATCTTCGCCAAATCCCAAGGGTTATGAATCGCGCCATAGTGCGGATTGTTCGACGTCACGCCAAACGCAAATTCATGCAGTCCCGTTTTGCCGATCGTAATCGCCCCGGCCTCATTCAGCCTGGTCACCACCACGGCGTCGCGATTCGGGACATAGTCGGCCAGAATCTTCGACCCGGCCGTTGTACGCACACCTTTCGTGCGCAACAAATCCTTATGGGCGATGGGAATTCCGTGCAGTGGCCCCCGATCCGTTCCCGCCGCAAGTTCCTTGTCCAGCGACTCCGCCTGCGCCCGCGCTGCATCCGCCATCACCGTAATGAAGGCGTTCAACCGAGGGTCAAATTGTTTAATTTTTCGGAGCGATTCCGCAACCAGCTCCGTCGAAGAAAGTTTTCGCGCGCGAAGCTGTGCGCCCAAAGTCCGCAGAGTGTCCACACGGCCATTCTACAATCGCATGGAAATCAGCCGCGAACGCGGCGCACGCACTGGCGCGTGCCGTGCTTTAGAACATATACTTCAACGCAAACTGAATGATCCTCGATGCCACGGACGTTTGCGTGACAACGCCAAAATTGGATGTCCCCAACACGGTTCCTGGATTCGAGAACTGCGGATGATTCAGCGTGTTGTACATTTCCATGCGGAACGCCAGTTGCCCCACTTCACTCAACCCGCCGACGTGGCCTGCCTTGCCCACCGAGAAGTCCGTATTCATCTGCGCCGGACCATTTACGACGTTCTGCCCTGCCGTTCCGTACGCGGTCGCTGTCTTATCCGCGCCTACCACGGCGGCCGAGCAAATCGCGTTCCGGTTCAACCAATTCCCCAATCGCTCTTGCGTCGATCCCGCCGTCACCAAATCCTGGTAGGTTGACCCCAGGCACATTGTCACCGTTGACGTGGCCGCGCGCCCGTAGACACCGCCGCCGCTCGGATCGGTCAACGTCATCGGCAACCCGCTCTGCACGATGAACAGGCCCGTGGCCGACCAACCGCCCAGCAGGAACTTCGCAAATCCTTGTCTGCCAACGGATGGCAGCTCATAGTTAAAGTTCGCAATGATGCGGTGTCTCCGGTCAAAGCCCGCCCGAGCCCAGCTTCCGTCGACGTTGTTCTGGTCATTCATCACCGTGTTATTGTTCATCGCCTTCGAGAGCGTATAGGCGAACTGGAACGACAACCCCTGCGACAACTGCTTGCGCAGCGTGGCCTGCAGGCTGTGATACGAGGACGACCCGATGAACTCGCTTGCGAGCAACGCATTCGGATTTTCTCCGAGTACCGGCACTCTTTGCCGCGAGTTCAACGTCGTATTCGTGGTGATGCAATTTCCCGCGACACCGTCAAAACCACAATTCACGGGATTTGTAGCGCTAGCCAGCAGCGGTTGATTCAACCCATGAGCCAGCAGCAGATCGCGGCCGTGCGAACCCACATAGCCCAAATCCAGCGTCAACGACTTCGTCAGCCCATATTGCACGCTGAGGTTCCATTGCTGCAGCAGTGGAAGCTTGTACTCCGGCCCGGCAACACGGTCGGATAGCTGGGAGGTTCTTGTCCTCGGCACAAACCCGAGCGTCACCGTTGGGAATGGCTTGTCGAGGTTCGATGATCCGTTGCTGACGTCGGTATTCGTGAAGCTTTGCGCGTAAGGCGGCGAAACGAACAGCGGCGCACCTGGGCCATTGCCGCTGAACGTGGGCGTCTGGTAGAACCATCCATAGCCGCCGCGAACCGACGTTCGATTGCCCCACGTTGGTCTCCATGCGAAACCAAACCGGGGCGCGAACTTATCTAATGGTGTCCCGTTCGCATAAAAGGAACTGGTGGACCGTACCGTCACGCCCGCCGGAACCGGCCCGAACGGCTGCCCGGTATAAGGATTCACTAAATTCGGGTTGTAGTTGGCCGCCACGGTGTATCCCGAGAGCGTGCCGGATCCACCGGGAATAGCGGTGGAACGCAACAGCGCCGGATCCACTCCGCCAATGATTCCGTTGCGGTCAAACGATGCGCCGATGAACTCCCAGCGCAGACCGAGATTCAGCGTCAGCCGAGGGGTCAGCTTCCAGTCGTCCTGCAAATACGCCGAACCTGCGTAGCGCCGGTAGTTGTACTCTGGATTCCCACGCGGCCCGGAGCCCACGTTCGCCTGCACGGTCTGCACGTTGCTCCGCCCCGAAGGGCTCAGGTTGTTGGCGGCGTCCAGCCCAATCAGAAAGTCCGACAGCGTCTGGAACGTCAAGCGGCCGTGAGAAATCGAAAGATCGTTCCGGACGTTATCCAGCACAAGGAGCGCGGCCCCGGTGCGGAACGTTTGCTTGCCGTGGTTCCAGGAAAGGTTGTCGGTAAACACGTTTGAGTTGGTATTAGTCGTGAAATCGTTCGATCCATTGCCGAACGCACGGAACGTACCCAGCGGACCGAGGATCGTTATCTCCGGCATTTCGCCCAGCAGCGGATTTACCGGAGTCATGCCGAACGCCGCCGAGCCGAGCGTCCCATCCGAACCAGCATTGTTGTTGGTCCGCGTAAAAGCCACGCGGAACTCGTTCGAAATGGAGGGCGACAGCACGCTGCTCAACTTCGCGCTGCCCACGTAGTCCCCGCCATTCAACCATTGCGCCGCACCCGCTCCGGGAAGAACGGGAGCACCCGCGATGCCACCAGGGCTGCCGAAGCTGCGGTACTGATCGACAGTCGCATAGTAGAAGCGTCCGTAGATCGTGTGCTGCTTCGACGCCACGTAGTCGCCATTCAATAAGTAGTGGTGCTCGCGATACGTCGAAGGATAGCTGTATGACGAGAAGCCCAGACCGGCGTTGGGGCCGGAGTTCAGAATCGTCTGGGGAATGGGAACGAGGAATGAGCCGTCCGGAAGCTTCGCCTGCAGCGCCTTTAACGCCACTGGATGAATCGGCGCTGTGGTACTGGTCAGTTGGTTACCGCAATCCAGTTGCTTGCCGCCGGCAAAGGTTTGGTATCGCGAGTCGCCCGGATGATTCGCGGGACAGAACTGCGCCGCAAGCGTCGCCGCCGAGCGGTCCGCCGTCAATCCCGGCAAGATCAGCGTCGAAAGCGACGTCGGGTCCAGCCCATTCGTCTGCCGGGTGCCTTGATAGGAGCCGAAGAAGAACAGTTTGTCTCTTTTGACTGGCCCACCCAGCGTCCCGCCGTACTGGTTCTGCTTCAGGTTCGGCTTCGATTGGCCGGTGGAGTTGCGGAAGAACGCGTTGGCGTTAAAAATATCGTTGCGGAGGAATTCCCACAACACGCCGTGGTACTCATTGGTGCCGGAGCGCGTGACCAGATTCATGCTCGGCACCTGTGCGCCGAAGCCGGCATCGTATTGTGACGTATCGATCTTCAGCTCGGAAATCGTGTCCGGATTCGGCACCGCTCCCGGAGGCACCGCGCCATCCACGGTGAATGTTCCCGCCGTGGTGTTGCCGTTGACGTTGACCGCCTGATTGTTACGCCCCAGGTTCCCCGCATTGTTTACGTCCGCGGCTGAGCCGGCGGATATGGAAAGCACTTGCGTCAGGTTGCGGGTATTCAGCGGGACCGAGGTAATCGTTTTTTCGTCTACGAGAGTTCCGCTTGACGATCCCGATGCCGTGACTTTGCAGGTGCAGGCCGCATCGCCATCGCCTGGTTCCATGCTCGCCTCGATATTTGGGGTTTCGGAAACGCTCACGGTGAAGGCGTCCATCTGGGCCGTCTTGTACCCGGAAATGGCAAAGGTGATCTCGTAGGCGCCGGGCGCCAGCAGGGAGAAGTTGTATCTCCCCATGTCGTCGGTTGTGATTGTGTGCGCCTGCCGGTTGGAGCGGTTCACAAGCGACACATGCACCCCCGGCAGGTACATGCCGGAGGCATCCGTCACCAGCCCGGCAACCGCGCCGGTGGTGGCCGATTGCGCCATCGCCAAGGAATGAAACAACAAAGTGCCCGCGAACAGGCCAATTGCGGATGTAGACAAACTTCGAGCGAAGCCCATGAATTCTGTGGAAACCTCTGACCCGCGTGAACGGGTTTGCCCCTCGAAACTACTTTTTCAGTGTATCCGAATCCACCTCCCGGCTCGGTTTCCGACGCGACAATTTCCCCGCCCCCCGAAACCCGAAGCCCGTGGCTTCCGTCAGCATTATCATTGAAAGAGAGAGGCCATCATCCGAAACGATGTCCCCTTCTGGGAGTGAACCTATGCGAATCCTTGCCATCTTGACGTTCCTTGCGGCGGCTGCGTTCGCCCAGAATGCACCGCCGAAAACCGACTTGTCACCCGCCGAGGTGGATAGCATCATCCAAAAATTTGCAGCGAGAGAAACAGAATTCGCCAAGGCCCGCGAAGTCTATACGTATCACCAGTCGGCACGCATCCAGGAACTCGACGAATCCGGCACGGTCACGGGCCGTTGGGAAACCATCTCGGACATTGTTTTCTCGCCCGAAGGTAAGCGGACGGAGCGGGTGGTCCGCGCTCCCGTATCCACCTTGCGCAACATTACTTTGACTCCGGAAGACATGCAGGACATGCAGGACGTTCAGCCCTTCGTGCTTACGACGCCCGATCTGCCGAAGTACTTCGTGCGTTTCCTGGGGCACCAGAACGTGGATGAGATTGGCTGCTATGTGTTTGCCGTGAAGCCGAAAAAGCTGGAGGGAAATCAGCGCTACTTTTCGGGTCTGGTTTGGGTGGACGACCGCGACCTGCAGATCGTCAAATCCTACGGACGAGGCATCGGCAACATTAAAAACAAGTCGGACAACCAGTTCCCGAAGTTCGAGACCTACCGCGAGCAGATCGACGGCAAGTACTGGTTCCCCACCTACACCATCGCCAACGATACGCTGCACTTCCAGGACCGGGACCAACGCATCCGCCAGACGATCCGTTACGAAGACTACAAGCAGTTTGGGGCGCAGACCACGATTACGTTCGGCGATGAAGTAAAAGAGGATCCGAAGCCCGCGGCCCCGAATCCTCCCCGGCGGTAAACGCCTTCACTTTTATCAGTTGACTACTGCTTCTTCGCAGGAGCAGGCGCCGGTGCGTCGCCCGGAATCACGCCGTTCATGCGGGCGTAGACAACCATCTGGCCGTAGTGATCAAAACTGTGCCAGCCGATCACGCCCACCGTGGCGGCGCGCTTCATTTTGCCGCTGGGGTTGAACGGATTCGCCATGTCATCCAACTGGTTCTTCTCATTCAGGTTTTGCGCAGCTTTGTGAGCATACGCGACAGCACCCTTCAGGTAATCCACAATCTGTTCCTTGGTCTTCAGCGTGTCCGGGCCGTTATCCGTCTTGCCCAGATCCACCGGTGCTTTCTCTCCTAATGCCGCGGCCGAGCATTGATACATCACTGTGGCGATGTGGCGGACCTGCAACGCGAACGTGCGGACGCCCTTAAATTCTCCTGGGGTGGTGGGAGCAAAGTCGTACTTGTCCGCCGGCATCTTGGTCGCAAGGCGAACTACGTCATTTTCCACCGACTTCACTTGACCGTCATAGATATCGGAGATTGGGCCGGCCGCAAAAGACATGCTGGAGAATGCGGCGAAGGCGAATAGAGTTAAAGACAGTTTCATCGTGTTCATTGTACTTCGTTCCGGACAATTTCTCTGGAAATCCAACGGGCCGGTGGTATGCTGACAAGTGAGAGTTCGAATGGCGATCGGAACTCGTTCCTACACACGCAATTATTCGGTGTCCGGCGGTATCCCGCCAGGAGTGCGCCTGCTGCTTATCGCCAACGTTGCCGTCTTCCTGGTGCAGTTTTTCGGCGGCCGTTTCCTGGGCGACATCTTCGATTACCTCAAGCTGATTCCCGCCGCCGTGGTGAAGCTTTTCTTCATCTGGCAGTTGGGAACCTACATGTTTCTGCACGCGGGCATCATGCATATTTTGTTCAATATGCTTGCGCTGTGGTGGTTCGGAACCGAACTGGAACGGGTGTGGGGGACGCGGCGGTTCCTGCAATTCTATTTCTTCTGTGGCATCGGCGCCGGCATCTGCGTCGTTGTTGCGAACTACCTCTTCGGCAATCCCGCGGTTGCCACCGTCGGCGCGTCGGGCGCGATTTACGGCATCCTTCTCGCCTCGGCAGTTTTGTGGCCTGACCGCGAAATGCTGTTCTACTTTCTTTTCCCGATCAAGATGAAATACTTCGTCATGCTGATCGGCGCCATCGCATTCCTCAATTCGTTCAATCCCGCGAGCCCCGTCAGCGACGTCGCCCACCTCGGCGGCATGCTGTTTGGCTACGCCTTCCTCCGGACCTCGACCCCTCGCTCACGCGGTGTGAATCCGGTCGGTTCCTTGCGCGAGCAATACCGCCAATGGAAACTGGCACGCGCAAAGAAGAAGTTTCAGGTCTACATGCGCAAACAGAACGATCGCGACCGCTACGTAAACTGATTGATCCCTCGTTTGGTCAGATAACTGA
The DNA here is from genome assembly GCA_040081855.1 of Bryobacteraceae bacterium. Lineage (GTDB taxonomy): Bacteria > Acidobacteriota > Terriglobia > Bryobacterales > Bryobacteraceae > Palsa-187. The sequence continues at coordinate 7,427 of JBEBFS010000066.1, forward strand.
CCGCAAACGTCCGTACGGCTATCCGAACATGTCTATCTGGACCGCGGCGTCCACCCGTAGGCATCCATCATGATGTGAAACAATTTGGTGTTCGGGAAGAACCCGGCGACCTTTTCGGAGCCAGGACCCTGGGCTGTCGCCAGAACCTCTTCGCCGGTGTGAGTGTCGTTGACTCGGATGACCGGGAGTTCGATGGTGTCGCCGCGTTTGTGATTGTGCCGCCACTCGGTCAAGCCCTTCAAAACCGGATCCGTGCGCAAGCCCCCGTGCATCCTCAGATCGAACGAATGATCCGCCGTAAATAGGAGCAGCGTGTTTTTGAGATCCACCGTACTGGCGATTTCACGAATCAGTTTGTCGAATTCGACGATGTGATTCAGCCCGGTTTCCGGATTGTCAGTGTGGGCGTCCCACTCGATCATCAGAAAGTAGCCCTTGGGGTTGGCGGAAAGGGTGCGAATGGCGAGCCGGGACGCCTGCCGAAGATCGATGTCCTTGTCGGACACAACAATCGGCCGCCGCGAACCAGGCGGAAGTTCAGTGAGCGCCGAGTAAATTGGCCGCCCATGCTGCCTGGCGATTTCTTCCAGATTTCTGCCTGTCGCCTGCCCATTGTCGAAGATTGCCTTGCGCCCGGTTCCCATCACCACATCCACGCCATCCCCGAAGCGCGGCTGGAATATTTGAGCGAAGATCTCGCCCAACTTGCCGCGCTCATTGACATGCGAATAACAGGCGGCGGGGGTCGCGTCGGCGATGTTCACGTTTGTCATCACTCCGGTCGAAAGCCCCGCTTCCTCGGCGTATTCCAGGATGGTTTTCAGCGGAGTGCCGTCCTTCCTGCCCCGCTCCGCATCAGGCATCTGACTCAACACGCCATTGTGAGTTTTCTGCCCTGTTACGATGGCCGTCATTCCGGCCGCTGAATCGGTCACCCACTCTGACGCTGTGGACGTATCGGAAAGGCCAATGTGGGGCCAGTTCTGAACGTAAAGCTTCTGAGGCGCGCCGTATCCCAAGGCGCTGGCGGCGTTCAATGTGGGGATACCGCCGGCATCCGCCAGAAAGAGAATGACATTTTTGGCCCGTGGCGCAGGTTTGGGCGCGCCGAATGCAGCCATGCCGAATACACCCAGCATGACCGCGGTAAGGGAGAGTGTGACGCGATGACGAGTCATGATGGATCACTAGTGAGCAACAGTGGTTCCTGGCAGTTCAAACACAAATAAGCGGCTGGCGCCATCTTCCGGCAACAGCAACAGTTGGTTTCCAAAGATCGTCATTCCTTCCCGTGTGAAGGAATTGCCTCTATTCGTGTTGCCCATTAACAATCGGCGAACCAACGTCATGGACACCGGATCCAGCCAGTCGACGGCTCCTTGATGCGCTGAAAGCGAACCGGAGGCTACCAGGACGCCATCGTGCACTTTTAAATCCTGATAGGCGTTTCCCGTACTGCTGGGGATCTTTGAGATCAACTTTCCTTGGCGATCCCAGATGTAGAAATCGCGGCTATCCCAGTTCCCGCCGATGATGAGTGTTTCTGTCACGGCCACGCATCCGATATGGTCCGGAACAGCAAACTGAAATTCCAAGGCAAATGTGCGCTTGTTACGCTGTTGGATCACTGCCGTACTTTTCGCCCGATATTCGGCGAGCGGAATCCACACGGAATTCGCATCGGTCGCGATGCCGCCGGGATGGTAACGGTCTCCATCCTGGATTTCGAGGCTCTTGAGCAAATGCCCGTCCTGGACGGAATACTGCTGCAGATAGCCTTTACGTTGCGCGCGGTCCACGGAAGTCACCCATAGGGAGGCGCCATCCGTATCGATCCCTTGTACGTGCGCGGTCTCGCCCTGAAGCGCCAACACCTTAAAGGGTGTCGGCGCCGCAGGGCTTTGCGCGCTCAAGCCGACGGAAAGTGCCAGTAATGCGGAGAGCGGGCGCATTTTAGAAACGATAGCGGACGGCCACCTGAATCTGGCGGGCGTCCCCGGCGCTGGTGATCTGGCCGAAACTGGCGACACCGAACGTGGTTGCCGGATTCGCGAAGTTCACGTTGTTAAACAGGTTGAACGCTTCCAGGCGAAGGTCGATCGCGGATCCTTCGGTAACCGCGAAGCGTTTCACCAACGTCAGGTTCACGTTAAAGAGCTTCGGCCCCAGCGCGACGTTGCGAGCCGAGTTACCCGGCGTGTTCACCGGCTGGACAGCGAACCCGTTTACATTGAGGAAGCGCAGCCGATCCACCTTCGGATCAATGCCGGTGTTGGCATCGCCGATGCGGTTGGGGCGTAATGTGCCGCCGTTCCGGTTGAAAAACGTATAGTTCTTGCCGGTGGCCGGGTCCACACCGGTGGTGGAAAGCGTCACGTTGAGAGGAAGTCCGGTGCGCGTCGTGACGATGTTCGAGATTTGCCAGCCGCCGAGGAAGGCATCCGTCACGCGATTCCAATTGGCGCCGAATTTGCGGCCGCGGCCCACGGGGAGTTCATACACGTTAGTCCAAGTGAAGCGATGGCGGGCGGTCTGGCTCTGCGGGCCGCGTTCGCTCGAGAAGGTATCCAGATACTGGGGCTGGGTGCCGGCGTCATAAGAACCGGCCTCATCCATGGCGCTGGCGTAGGTGTAGGAAGCCAAAGTATACAGGCCGCGGGAGAATTGTTTTTCGTATTTGAGCTGCAGCGAGTTATACCAAGAACGCGCACGGGTCGCTCCCATCGTGATCTGGGTCCACTGCGGATACGGACGATTGGCGGCGACGGACCCGTCCACTCCAAACGGCGTCTGATTTAAAGCGTAAGTTGACTGCAAATTCCGGCCGCGATTGCCGACGTAGGCCACTTCAAACGTTGATCGTCCCGGCAGCAGGAACTGTAGAGCCAGGTTGAACTGCTGAACGCGCGCTGCGCGGAAGTCCTTTTCCCGGGCGCGCAGAGAAATAATGGTCGTGTTGACGTTCGTGAAAATGCCGGAAGGCGCCCCGTCAGACAGCTTGAACGGGGGTGGTCCACTGCCAACCTGGGCCAGCGTCACAGGAATCAGCTGCGGCGGATTGAGCGGCAGGTTGATGTCGGAACCGAAGATATCCTCGCCGGAGAAAAACATACCGTAACCGCCGCGCAACACCAGTTTCTGTGGCTTGATCTGCCAGGCCGCACCGATGCGCGGACCGATATTACTGTGGTCGGCATTCACCAAATAATCTGTGTCGCTCGAGGGGTAAACCAATTGTCCAATCTTTGGATCAAAGTTAATATTGCGGTTCGGTCCCTTGGCGTAGAACGGCGTCGTGTACTCGTAACGTAACCCAAGGTTGAGCGTCAGGGTCGGGCTGACCTTCCAGTCGTCCTGAACGTAACCGGCATAGGCCTTCTGCAATTGTTCGACGTTGGTTTGGGTATTGGCGTCGAATTGTTGTACGGAGCCTGTCATCAGATCGGCCAGGGCCTCGCCCGTGAACCGGCCACCGAAGGTGAAGGCCGGGACGGTTCGGGTCAGATCCTGAAACAGGTTATTCTTCTGCCTTGTTTCAAAGCCGATCCGGATCGAGTGGGCTCCGCGAATGAACGAGAGAGATTCGAGAAACTGGAACAGCTCCGGGGCTTGAAATTGCGGGCGGAAATTACGCGTTCCCAACTGATTGTAGTTAGTGGCGCTGATCAGCGGCAGACCGCCATTTCCTTTAGCGATGGCTTCGGTGGGAATCCCCTTGAAGCCGAACGCCGCCGCACCTTCACCGTTGATTCCGGCATTCGTAAAGGCCGCGTAGGTGCGGTTGTAGCCGAAGCGGAAAGTGTTGATCATGGACGGTGTCAGGGTGTGCGTCCAGGTGCCGCCGTAGCTTTGGTTGGAGTTGAACTGCCCTCCCTGATTATTGGCACCGTCCGCAATGCCCTCAAAGATGCCGTTGCGGAAAATATCCTGACGGAGATAGCTCCAGCGCAGTGAAATGATGTCCTTCAGCGTCGGGTTTAAGTCAGCCTTCACGTCCGCTTTATGCGAATTCTCCGTGCCGCTGCGGGAAACGCCGTAGTTGTTAATCGTCTGCCCACTGGCGGCAACCGTGCCCGGAAGGTTCGCCGCGGGAAAGAGATCGATCAGTTTCTTGCCTAGCGGATCTATAAGCGAAGGAGTAAGCGTGTTGTTGGCCAGAGGCACTTTCGTCATGGGATCCGTGATGGTGCGGTAAAATACGCCAGCCTTTTCGTCCGCTGTAGGTACGGTCACCAGAAAAGGGTTCGCAAAATTCTGTTTGAATCCTTCGTAGTCGCCAAAGTAGAATGCCTTGTTCTGCTTGATCGGGCCGCCGAAAGTTCCGCCGTACTGATGCCACTTCAATTCCGGCTTCCCGGAGCCAATCAGGTTGGATGCCCAGGGCGTCGCCGCCAGGCTCTTGTCGCGGTTGTAGTACCAGGCAGAGCCATGCAGGGAATTGGTGCCTGATTTAAGAACCAGGTTGACCACGGCACCGGCGGACCGGCCGAATTCGGCGGAGTATCCGTTGGTCTGCACCTTGAATTCGCCAATGGCGTCGGGGGATGGTTGCACAACCTGAGCCGACAGAGCCTGCGCGTTGGTGGTGCCCTGATTGTTGTCAACACCGTCGATGATGAAGTTGTTTTGTGCCTGGTAATTGCCGTTCACCACGAACCAGCCCGGCCCGCGCGTGGTGGTGAGCACGGTGCTTTCCGAAGCGCCTGGAACCAGCAGTGCCAGATCCGTATAACGGCGCGCCGCCAGCGGCAACTCCACGGCAACTTCGCCGCGAACCACTTGCCCGAGAGCTCCCTGTTCGGATTGCACAATGTCAGCCGCCGCGGAAACCTCTACGGTTTCGCTCACATTAGCCACTTGCAGCGACACGCGAACCAATTTGCGTTCATCCACGTCGAGCCGAAGGTCAGCGACACGCGTCGGACTGAATCCGGCCTTGTTCACGTCCGCGACATAGGAGCCGCGGGCGATGGGTGAAAATATCGCATAGCCCTCCTCGCCGGTCTCGCGGCTCGTCACCACCCCGGTGGACGTGTTCGTGAGTTCAACATGAACCCCGCTGATCGATAGGGCGCTGCTGTCGCTCACCAAAATCCGCATGGATCCCGAGTCCGTCTGGGCGAATGCAGCAGCGGTCAAGAGTAAAAGAGATACCAATAGTGTTTTCATTCTTTGTTATTCCGTTTCCAAGTCGATGCAAGTTCTTCGAACTGATCCGTCGCGATGAGATCGACACCGGCCGCAATCGCGGCCTTCCAGCGCAGAAGGGCTGACTCACGGGTGCCAAAATTGTAGCCCTGGCTCCATCCCCGGTTCTCCTTGGTTCCGAAGCCATCCAGTGTGTAAAAGCGAATCCAGAAACCTAATTGGTGGGCGTGGTTCACCAAAGCACGGAGGCGCGCGTCATCGGAGGCGGTCCACTCACCCGCCTTCTGCTGCCCGCCTTCTTCCACTTCCGCCCAGGAGTTGTTCCACCACCGGCGATAGTTCGTGGGTTTTTCGGTGAGCAGTTGCTCCGGGGATGCCGTAGCAGCCAAATGAATGCGTTGTTCCGGCGAAGCAGAAGCAAGTGTGGCCGAATGCGCCGATCCAAACAGCCGCAACGGTGTGCCCACCGGGAGATCGGTGTGAAAGACTCGCTCCTGAGCGTCATTTTCTTCCGTCAGAACCAATAGCGGGCCGATGCTGAAAGGGGCTAGGCTCCGCGGATCGGCCATCTTCGGCGCGGTCGTGATCCAAGTCTCGTACTGCCCCAACAAGTCCCATACGGCGTGTAACAGTTCGGGGCGATTGTCCTTGAAATCAAAATGCACGGTGATCAGCGGCCATTGCGCGCGATTGTTTTCTCGTAGAGCTTGCTCGATACGTGGACGAACATGTTCAAAGAAATACTCCCGGAGCGTGGGTTCCTCGCCGGATGTTTCCTTGCTATGGGATAGAACCGGGCGGCCGTTGCCGGTGGCCTTATCAATCCCCCATGCCAAGTCCTGTTCGATTCCGACCGGGTAGCCGATTCCGAGGGCCCGATCCAGACGATCAGCCCATTCACCGGCATCGGGGTAGCAGTTGTGTGCGTCCACCATGGGCTTGTTGTGGTTCAAGAGGTCCAGCGACACGGTAGGGGCAAAGGCGGCCTGAGCAAAGAGTGTTGTGCAAGCCGAGAAGAACAAGAAGAAGATAGAGATGTAGCGAATCTGTCGTCTCATCGTGGAAGGTCGAGGTTAACAAGCGAATGTTAGTCTGCGATGATGATCTTGTTTCAAACTGGCTTAGGCTCGGGAAATTGCATTCGTTGGACGCAGGGCCGGGCGGACTGCGAGCCATGAAAACATTTCGGTCCACATTCGCAAGCAGAACGACCGCGACCGCTCCGTAAACTGATCGATCAGAGGAGGCCGCACAGCGCATGCAGCCAACCGAACTCCGCGACTTTCTCGCGAACCTGGAAGCCTTCGGGCAAGCGAACGATCAGCAGCAAGCCGACCGCTCAAAAAAGATGCTGAACCTGGAGCGCGAAACTGCGGCCCTGATCAGCATTCTGCTACGCGCCGCCAAAGCACAACGCATCCTGGAGATAGGCACTTCGAACGGCTACAGCACCATCTGGCTCGCCAACGCAGCCGGACCCAACGGCCGGGTGATCTCCATCGATCGCGATGCCGCCAAGACGAACTTCGCGCGTGTGAATCTCAGACAAGCAGGTCTTCTCGACCGCGTCGATCTCCGCGTGGGTGAGGCAACGGAAATTATTGCCGGGCTTGACGGCCCTATCGATGCCGTATTCTTCGATGCCGACCGCATCACGGCACCCGAGCAGTTAAAGATTCTGTTACCCAAGTTGGCGCCCTCGGCCTTAGTTCTCGCCGATAACGTGTTTTCGCATCCTGAGGAAATAGCCAAGTACCTGGAGAGGATGGCAAGCATCCCTGAGTTTGAACACACCGTTGTGCCCGTTGGAAAAGGACTCAGCATCGCTTGTTGGAGGGGTTAGGCACCTGGGTATCCACCGAACAGGTATCCAACGAACACCGAACCGTCGCTAACCGCTTCCTTACTTTTGCGTCATACTTTATGGGTAGGCTTTGGACAGGAAGGGCCAATTCATGAAAAACATGAAGTTCCTAGCGCCGGTGTTGCTTCTCGTACTCTCCGTGACGGCTTTCTTGTTCGCGCAGCAGGGGCCGCTGAACGATAGCAGTACCACTGTCGCCCGCCCGCGCAAGTCCACAGATAAGGGCGCTCCGGCACCCGAACCTCAGCAGGAAAAGCTCCCGTCCAAGTTCGGCAAAGCGAAGGAAGAAGGCGGCGCCATTCCTGAAGGTGTCCCAACGTTCCGCTCGGACGCCATCACGGTCACTGTGGATACAGCGGTGGTCGACAATAAGGGCCACTTCCTTCCGAACATTCCTAAGAACTATTTCCGCGTGCTGGAAGACGGCGTCCCGCAGCAGATCACCGGGGTCACAGCGGGCGAAGCGCCCATGACCATCTGTATGGTAGTGGAATTTTCCAACCGCTTCCAGTCCTATTACTCCTATACGTGGTTTCAAACGTTGAATGCCGTTTACGGCTTCACGCAAACGCTGAAGCCGGAAGATTACGTGGCGGTGGTCGCCTACGATCTGCGTACGGAAATCCTTTCCGATTTCACGAACGACCGCGCACAGACCGCCGAAGCACTGCAGCGATTGCGCATCGCTGGGTTCTCGGAGTCCAACATGTTTGACGCCCTGGTGGACACCGCTCGCCGTATGCAGGAAATTGAAGGACGCAAGGCGATTCTGTTGATCGCTTCCGGCATCGATACGTTTAGCAAGCTCACCTACGATAAGACGCGGAAAGCGCTGCAGGACTATGGCGTGCCGGTTTACAGCGTAGGGCTGATGCAATCGCTACGCGAGATGGCCGACGCCCGCGGCGGCATGGACGCGCTCTCCCGCATGGATTTTCTGCAGGCCGACAACATGCTTCGAACTTTCTCGACGGAAACCGGTGGCATGAGCTTCTTCCCCCGCTTCGATTCCGAGTTTCCGGGCATCTTCAACACCATCAACCAGACGCTGCGGAATGAATACGTCTTAACCTATTCGCCATCCAACCAGGCCCGCGACGGCAAGGTTCGCCGCATTAAAGTGCAGTTGATCAATCCCGCCACCAACGAGCCTCTGCGCATCAATGATGACAAGGGCAAGGCGATCAAATATCAGATTGTCGCAAAGACCGGATACACGGCGCCGCGCGAAGTGGAATAGCGCTCCGCACGGCACGAACCGCGATTCTGGCGACAACTCCGGGACGATTTGTTTTCGAACGAAAGTCAAGAACTCAATCTTCCTCCATGTCATCGCGTTACGAATTCGTTGACACGATTGTCACGGACTTGTTACTTTCACTTTGTTCGTTCGATGCTACCGTCCCGTAAATCTCCGCCCACACCGCAACTCAGAATTCTGGTTGTCGATGATAACGCCAATGGCCTCGCCGCTCGGAAGAGCGTGCTCGAAGAACTTGGCCACAAGATCACAACCGCGAAATGCGGGAATGAAGCCTTCGCGCTGTTTGAGGAGAACCGCTTCGATCTCCTCGTGACCGATTACAAGATGCCCCGCATGAATGGTGTCGAGTTGATTTCCAAGGTGCGCACCCTTCGCCCCGAACTCCCCATTATTTTGATCTCTGGTTTCGCCGACGCACTGGGGCTGGATGAGGACAGTACCGGCGCTGACGCCGTCATTCAAAAAAGTGCGAATGAAGTTTCGCACCTGATGCGCGCCGTGAACCGCCTGCTGCGCAAAGCCGCACCCAAAAAACCGGCCCGCTCTCAGGCTTCCGCATTGCTCGCCAAGCGCAAGACCGTTTAACCAATACCCCGGACACAGGCATCTCCTTCGCTGGTTCGATGCATTTCCTTTAAGGCATGGGTCTCACAATGCCGGGCTGCGATGACCTTAGAAGCGCTGGCGGATTCCGTGTAGCCGCTTCGTAGCGTGGAAAAAACGTAGTTTTGGCGAGACAACTTCCCTGGTAAAACGGGTAGACTAAAGGGGAGTAGAGTGGGGCGAAATGACTACGGCGCTCTGGCTGAAAAACATATTCGCTTGAATCGTACATGACTTGTTGTTATTGCGGCTCCGGGGATCATTACCGCGCCAGGCGGAAGGCCTGGGAACGCGCGCTCATCCTGATCCGCACATGGCCCATCCGGTGTGCGCGCTGTGGAACCCGGCAATACCGCGTACCAGGTTCACGACCCATTCTGCCGCCGTCCGTTGCCTTGGCTTCCTGGTTCGCCCATCGTTCTGCTTTACGGCTCGAACGGCCGCTGCCATCACGCCCGTTTATCCCAGGGAAGCCTTTGAACGATATGTTGTTCGCTCTTGAGGTGGCCCAATTCCAGGCGGACATGATGTCCACGCGCATTCGACGCCGCGTTCGCGGCAAAATGCGGAATTTCTTGGATCGAATTGGGCAAGTCCTTCTGGTGATGTTGGCTCCGTTCTTGCGTACGTTGCTCGCTTGCGCCACTCCTTACCGCAGAACGGTGCGGATGGTTCAACAGCATATCGAGTCGACTGCAAAAACAGCCCTCTCGACGACGGTCACCGCGGCGGAAGAAGTTGTCGCGGCTGCCGGAAGGATTCCTTGGAGCAAGCCTCAGAAGGTCCGCCGGCCCCGCGTTCAGGAAAGTACACCGCTACCGATTCCACGAAAGTCATTTTGGAGGCTAACGCCCTCATACTCGTCGCTCTCCGATCTCGGCTCCCGTCCCATGACCTGTACCGACTGTGGCGCTTGTGATTGGCGCGGCGCCCGCCTCAATCTGGTTCACTGTATCCTTCAGCGCCTCGGCATTCATTCGTTTCGTTGTGCGCGCTGCATGCGTCTGCAAACGACGCTACCGTCTTTCAGTGTTCGCCTCAAGTTGCGAGGAATTCCGGCGCAGGCTGTCGCACCCGTGACCGGGCGTGTCCTGCAGGCTTCCAGCGTGCGGAATTCGATTCGCGTGCTGAACGACGCGTACTCGCAAATTGCAACGATGGACACTCCGCCCCATGCGCTGGAAACCGTGGAACTCAGTACCATCGACACTGTTCACAGCGTCACCGCCGCGTGAGGCCGATGACCTTCCTTGCTTGTTCCATCCCGCTTTGTTTACCCTGAAGGGAAAGCCGCAAACTCCGCATTGTACTCTGGCGTAGACGAATGGACCGAGCTGTTTCCGCCCTTGTGCAGACGGCCTGCGCACGGATAATAGCGAACTTAATCGGATACTTCATACCATGGAAATCACACGTATTGTTGGTCGAGAAATCCTGGACTCCCGCGGCAACCCCACCGTGGAAGCCGACGTTTACCTTGCCGATGGCAGCATGGGCCGCGCCGCGGTTCCCTCTGGCGCCTCCACCGGCGAGCATGAAGCGGTGGAACTGCGCGACGGCGATAAGTCGCGTTACCTGGGAAAAGGCACCCGCAAGGCCGCCGAGAATATCACCAGGGAGATCGGTCCGTCGCTCACCGGCATGGATGCTGAGCAGCAGATCACGATCGACCGTCACATGATCGCGCTCGACGGCACCCCCAATAAGGGCCGTCTGGGCGCGAACGCGATCCTCGCCGTCTCGATGGCCACGGCCCGTGCCGCCGCCACCGCGCACCAGACCCCGCTTTACCGCTATCTCGGTGGCGCGAACGCTTCTTTGCTGCCCGTACCCATGATGAACATTCTCAACGGCGGCGCGCACGCGGACAATTCCGTCGATCCCCAGGAATTCATGATTGCTCCGTACGGCGCGGAAAAATTCTCCGAAGCGCTGCGCTGGGGCGCCGAAGTGTTCCACACTCTGAAGGGCGTGCTCAAGAAGCGTGGCTACTCCACCGCCGTCGGCGACGAAGGCGGCTTTGCGCCGAACCTAAAATCGAACGAAGAGGCTCTGGAAGTGGTGCTCGAAGCTATCACCGCCGCGGGCTATACACCGGGCGACCAGATCGGCATCGCGCTCGATCCAGCCGCCAGCGAGTTCTACGATCAGGCCAAGAAGAAGTACATCTTCAAGAAGTCCGATAAGAGCGAGCGCACCTCCGACCAGATGGTGAAATTCTGGGAAGGCTGGGTGAATCAGTATCCGATTATCTCAATCGAAGACGGCATGGCCGAAGACGATTGGGACGGCTGGAAAGCGCTCACCGACGTGCTCGGCAAGAAGATCCAGCTTGTCGGCGACGATCTTTTCGTCACCAACACCGCTCGCCTCCAGATGGGTATCGACCGCGGCATCGCGAACTCAATCCTGGTGAAAGTGAACCAGATCGGCTCGCTGACCGAGACGCTCGAAGCGATCCAGATGGCCGCCAATGCAAACTACACTTCGATGACCTCGCACCGCTCGGGCGAAACCGAAGACGCATTCATCGCCGACCTTGCGGTGGCCACCAGTTCCGGCCAGATCAAGACCGGCTCCGCCAGCCGCACGGACCGTATCGCCAAATACAACCAGTTGCTCCGCATCGAAGAGGAACTCGGCAGCGCTGCCCGCTACGCCGGCCGCAAGGCGTTCAAACAGTAACAAACCGTGGCGCACGCGCTGGTGCGTGCTGTGTCACGATTGACAGCGACTCATCGCCAGGCCCGGCGGACCATCGACATTCCGCCCGTAGCCCTCCACTAAAGGAGCTCATCATGCCCAACGGAGTCCCCCAGATGAACGGCCGCCCCGTCGTCCTTACCATTTTGGACGGATGGGGCCATTCGCCCGCGACGGAAGGAAACGCCATCGCCGCCGCGCACAAGCCGACCTATGACGCGCTGCTGCGGGAGTTTCCGAACTCGCTTGTGCACACCTCCGGTCCGTACGTGGGCTTGCCCGAAGGCCAGATGGGCAACAGCGAAGTGGGCCACCTCAACATCGGCGCGGGCCGCGTCCTGCACATGGACGTCACGCGCATCGATACGATGATCGTCACCGGCGAAATCTTTCGCGACACCACGCTGCTTGCTTCGATGAAGCACGCCCGTACCCAGAACCGTCCGCTACACATCATGGGACTGCTCAGCGACGGCGGCGTCCACTCGATGAACACGCACCTCTACAAGCTGATCGAGATGGCGAAGCGCGAAAACGTCCCCGGTGTGTTGATCCACTGTTTCATGGACGGCCGCGATACTCCGCCCGAAAGCGGCGCGGGTTACGTCGAGCAGTTACAGAAGGAACTTCGCCGCCTGGGCGCCGATTCCGCCGGCTGGGCGCGCATCGCCACGGTTTCCGGCCGCTACTACGCGATGGATCGAGACAAACGCTGGGAACGCATCGAACGCGCCTCGCAAGCAATGACCGCAGGCATGGGCGAAAAAGCGACCGACCCCATCGCCGCAGTGAAACGCTCTTACGAAAAGGGCGTCACCGATGAGTTCATCGAGCCCGTCGTCATCGTCGACGACCGCAACGAACCCGTCGGCCGTATTCGCGACGAAGACGCCTGCCTGTTCTTCAACTATCGCGCCGACCGCGGCCGTGAGATGACCGAAGCGCTCACCAAGGCGATGCCCAAGCTGCACTTCACCACCATGACGCAGTACGACAAGTCGCTGACAGCGCCCTTCGTTCTATCGAAGGAACTGCCCTCGCACATCCTGGCGAACGTCATGGGCGATATGGGCTGGACCAACCTGCGCGTCGCCGAGACCGAGAAGTACGCGCACGTGACCTATTTTTTCAATGGCGGCAACGAAAAGCCGTACCCCGGTGAGGAGCGCGAAATGGTTGCGTCTCCCAAAGTTGCCACCTACGATCTAAAACCCGAGATGAGCGCTGCGGGCATCACCGACCTGGTCACCAATGCAATCGAACAGCGCAACTTCGACGTGATCGTCATGAATTTCGCCAATGCCGACATGGTGGGACACTCCGGCAAGTTCGCGCCCACCGTCAAGGCCGTGGAAACCGTAGACGCTTGTCTAGGCCAGATTTACGCCACCCTGCGGCGAAAAGGCGGACGCTGGATCATCACGGCAGACCATGGAAACGCCGAGATGATGATCGATCCGGTGACGAAGGGTCCGCACACCTATCACACCACCAACCCTGTGCCCTTCATCGTCGTGGACGAAGCCCGCAAGCCTCTTCGTTCCGGCGGCGCGCTGCAGGACATCGCGCCAACGCTGCTCGGTCTTTTCGGAATTCCTCAACCCAAGGAAATGACCGGCCGGGATCTGCATATTCTCTAAGTTCTCAGAGATTGATTCGTAAACGGGGGGCCGACGCGAAATCGGCGTCCAAGGCGACGTCGAAGTTGATAATCAAAGTCAACGTCCCTGTTTCCGATCTATTTCTTCTCCCGGCTCTTCGCCGTGAGTTCCTGCTCAATCACCTTCTCGAATGCCGATGCCGGCTGTGCGCCTGAAAGCTGCACGCCGTTGATGAAAAACGCGGGAGTCCCGTCGATACCAATCGCCTCGGCCGCGCGAACATCTTCGTCGATCTGCGCCTGGTACTTGCCGCTGTCGAGGCAATCGGCAAACTGTCCCGTGTTCATCTGCAGGTTGCTCGCCAGCTTCACGAAGGTGGCAATGTTGAGATTGTTTTGATTTTGGTACAGCAGATCGTGAAACTCCCAGAACTTGCCCTGCTCGCCCGCGCAGCGTGCGGCTTCCGCCGAAATCTGCGCTTGCGGGTGAATACCGCGTAACGGGAAATCGCGAAACGTCAACCGCACCTTGCCGTCGTACTGCTTCAACAAATTCGTCAGCGTCCCCTGCACGCGCTGGCAGTAGGGGCACTGGAAATCGCCGAACTCGATGATGGTAACCGCATCGCCCTTGCCGCGAATGCGGGATGCGTCATAGGAAACCTCGATCTTCGGCGGCTGCAGCAGGATCTCAATCTTGTGTGCGTCCCGCAGCTTAGCGGCGAAGTTTTGGCGAGCCTGTTCGATGCGGATCTGGCGCAGCTGCTGGCGCAACGGCTCCTTCACCTGTTCCAGTGGACGATTGATGCGCTCCCGTTGACCCAGATAGAACGCTTCCACCTCACCATCGGTCGGTTCCGCCGAGGCCCCTGCCGTTTCGGCCGCCAGCAGCGCCTCCGCCGTGGTTCCCCGCCCGGCAGCTTCTTTCTCCAGGAGCTTCTGCAGAATCACATCGTCCAGCGCCTTGTTGCGCGCATCGTATTCCTGCCGCTGTTCCTGCGCCCGAATCTGCCGAAGCTGCGTCTGTAACGACGTCGGAAGTTGATCGGCCGTAATCGGCGCGCCGTCCACGGTGGCAAGGGGCTCCTGGGCGCAGACGGCCCCAATGCCAAAGCTCACCAGCGCGGCAAGGTGCACGAACTGCGTACGAAAAGATGTCACGAAAACAACCCTCACTTGAAATGCGGCCAGCGGCCCAACCAGCACCGCCAAATACCTCCCTGATTACATCACATCGCCAAAACAAAATGCACGATCATCCCCGACCACAAACCCCGCGCGTCAAAGTCTGTGTGAAAACTCGAGTACACGTCCGCTCCCTGTAGTCGCGGCTCTGATAAATCGCTGAAACCGCAGGCCGCTCAAACAGAGCCGCGACTGAAAAAGAGGGCTAGGTACGTAGTTGCACCAACTGCCACGATGGCCCACACATCGCGAGTGATTCCGGCTACTGACGTGGGACAGCGATCCGCGCCTTTGAGAGTTAGACGTCCGCCCCAATACAAACACACGGGAAGGCCGAATACGATGCAGCCGACCACGGATGACCGGGTAATCCTGGCGAGTTCGCCTAGAACGGTGGCGGCCCCAAGCAGATGCAGTGGCAACATGTATCCCATCGTTACGGATACAAGCACAATCAAACTGGCAAGTTCGCGGTGCGGATTGCAACAACGACTCGATTTGGATTTGCCTAACGCGGTAAAGACAATCATGGGAACATCACTACCTGAATAGGCGCACGAGGAAGTAACGAACAGCAGCGGAGCTGAGCAGGTAGGTTACGAAACTAATCACGCAGATTAATGGCCAGATTCGGGACATATGGCGGGGAGGTATCATGTTGCGCCGGACGAGTCCAGCTGACAGTTACGTTTTGGTTCGCAATAGTATTCTCGGCTATGGACACAATCCATTGCGAGCGACGACAGAATTCCTCGCCATGCCATTGTGGGACAAGTTGAGCGACAGCGAGGTGCGTGAGGACCACAGGAACGACCGGACCTGGATGTATCAGGTTTTGTATTCTTGGAGCGATTCGTGTATTCGAAAATACGCTAGCGCCGAAGCGGAGTAGGAGTCGTCCTGGCCTGGGTTTCTGTTGGATCCATGGGCGGGATGTTTCACGACAGCGGGATTGCCAATCCCGCGCGGAATTCCATTCCGCCCCACCTCGCTACACAGCTAGCAAGGTACCTACTTGGGCGGCTTCGGTGCGGTGGCCGATGTAGAACTGGCCGAACAGGGCATACACGGCGCTGACTTCGTCGAAGCGCATTTCGTAGATCAGCTGTTTGAAAATCAGCGGGTCTTCGGCGAAGAGGTCGACTCCCCATTCCCAATCGTCGAAGCCGATGGAGCCGGAGATGATCTGCTTCACTTTGCCGGCGTAGCGGCGGCCTACTTCGCCGTGTTCGGCCATCTGGCGTTGGCGTTCGGCCATGGGGAGCTGATACCAGTTCTTCTGCTCGCCGCGGCGGCGGTCCATGGGATAGAAGCACACGTACGGATGCGCGGGCATTTCCGGGTACAGGCGCGAATGCATGGCGGTGCGCTGGCGCTGCAGGGTTTCGGCGATCTCGGCGTTCCAGGGTTCGGTGTGCGGCTCAATGCCCTTCTCGGCGAGTGATCCGTAAACTTTGGCCGTGGACTCGTACAGGCCTAGCTCCACTACCGATAGATAGGAGTGGGTCAGGTCGAGGTAATCCCACAGGTGCAGGCCCTGGAGTTTGCGCTCCACTTCGGCCAATCCGGCGAAGTCTGGACGGAAGTGGATGAGCAGGAGATCGCCTTTATGTCCCAATAAATGGAACAAAGCGGTGCCTTTCCCTTCCATGGCGGCGAGCGCGGTGGAGGCCTCGCCCAGGATTTCCTTGCGGCGTTCGGCCGTCAAAGCGCGCCATTCCGGCCACTTCACGCGCAGCATCTGGTGCAGCATGCTTGCGCCTTCCAGCGTCAGGGGAACGGGGGGGGAGTTATCAAAATGATGCATTGAATTTAGCTTCGCTCCGTATACATGGTAAAATCAAGACTCCATGCATGAAGATATGGAGCTGGTTAGCCAGCTACAATCGTTAGACCTACGAATCGCGGACCTCGAAAAAGAGATTGCCGCCCTCCCGAAACATATCGCCCAGATTGAGCGTGCCCTTGAATCGCACACGCGCCGTCTGGAGGCCGATCGCGCCGCGCTGGCCGCAAATCAGCGCGACCGCAAGAACATTGAGGGCAACAATCAACTGCTCCAGGCGAAGATTTCGAAACTTCGCGAACAGATGTCTTCCGCTAAGACAAACGAGCACTACAAGGCGTTTCAGAACGAGATCGACTTCATCGAAAAAGAAATACGCACCGCCGATGACCGGTCGCTCGAACTGATGACGGCTTCCGAGCCTCTGGCCGAAGCGGTTAAAAAGGCCGAAGGGGCGCTCAGCGAAGAAAAGAAACTGGTGGAAGCCGAAAAGCAGATAGCCAAGGACCGCACTGCGGCCGATCAGGCGCAGGTGGCGGCCTTACTTGCCGAACGCAAAGAGCAAGTAGCCAAAATTTCTGCTTCGACGATGAGCACGTACGAACGGATCCGGAAAAAGTGGAAGGGCACCGCAGTGGCCGACGCCACCGCCGGACGCTGTTCCGCGTGCCAGATTGTGCTCCGCCCGCAGCATTTCCAGAATCTACGCAAGAACGACCAGATCATGACTTGCGAGAACTGCGGCCGCTTCCTTTATTACAACCCTGCCGTGACTGTCGAAGGCACGCGCGTGACGATGAGCTAAACGCATCATCCCCTGGCCGGATTAACACTTCTCTGCATGGGGCGAACCGCAAAATCGCGTTCGTTCCCCTGCCGGGCGTGCGTCCATCTATTTGGTTGTTCGTGGTTTTTCGTAGGCGGATCGCCGAGCGGCTTCATTCGGGCTGCTTCCTGCGGGACCGATCTGGAACAAACGTTGCAGCTCTTCTTTACGACCCTTCTTCGAGAGCAGTTCGGCGAGCGTCCGTTCATTTAGCTCGGCAAGAAAAGCGTCCAGCGCGGCTTGCAGATACTGCTTCAATCCACAGCTCGAAATAATCGGGCAGGTATTGGTCTCCGGATCAAAGCATTCCACCAGTTGAAGGTTCGGCTCGGCGTGGAGGACCACGTCCCCCAGGTGAATCTCTTTCGGATCT
Organism: Bryobacteraceae bacterium; assembly: GCA_040081855.1. Taxonomy (GTDB): domain Bacteria; phylum Acidobacteriota; class Terriglobia; order Bryobacterales; family Bryobacteraceae; genus Palsa-187. The sequence goes on from JBEBFS010000066.1 coordinate 24,779, forward strand.
TTGGCTAGCCGGATTCCACCGGACCGGCCGGCACTAACGGTGATGTACCGCTTTCGCCCAACGTCTGGACGACCCGCACCAGGTGATGCTTTGAGATTCCGTAGACCTCGCTGATCTGCGCGGTGGAAACGGTTTTTCCAGGGTGCGCGCCCAGGTATATGAGGACCCGCAATGCGTAGTCGGCGTGTAAGCTCAGTTGCATCCTGACACGATTAAAACACGAACGGCATTCAGCAGCGTGTCACGCGGCCGAGGGAAGAAATGCGTCCGAGTAAATATCGCGAGTTGCCATACCGGACAAGAACATTTTCTTTTTCAGCCGTTGAACCAGCGTGGGATCGCCACAAACGAACCCGCGCCAGCCATCCAGTTCCGGGAATCGCGCGTCCAGAAGACCGTCGAGTGGACCCACCTCAAATTTCCCCGGAAAGTTCTCCGGCGAATCGGCCTGCATCACGGATGCCGTATAGGAAAAATTGGGGTGTGCCTCAGCGAGGGCCGTCAGTTCATCACGAAGATACAGACCGGATGGACGCACCGCTCCATGAATCAGGTCAATCGGACCCCGATGCCCTTGACGGAGCGCATCGCGGACGATCCCATACAAGGGCGCCAACCCAGTTCCCGTACCGATGAGCAACATCGGCTGATCCGCCCGTCCCGGCACATAAAAGCATTCTCCCGAAGGGCCTTGAATCTGAACCCTTGTTCCGGGAGAGGCAACGTCATGAAGCCAGCCGCTCATGCGCCCATTGGCGATGCGCCGGACATGCAACTCAATGTCTCCGTCTTCCGGAAGATTGGCGATGGAATAGCTCCGCGCAAGCCCGTTGTCGCGCAGCAGCGTAATATATTGGCCCGGACGAAAATCCAAGGGACTGTCGCACGCAAGCCGCACGCGCAACACATCGGAGGAGATGGCCTCCAGCGCATTCACCGTCGCCGCAATTCGCGCATCGTTCCCAACGGCTTCGGCGGATATATCGCCCTCAGGCACGCAAACACAGGCAAGAAAATACCCGCGGGTTTTCCAGGAGTCCTTCAATCCTGCTTGCGCGCGGGGAGGCACATCACCCTCCACCGCGCGCAGCAGACAGGAACCGCAACTGCCAGCTTTACAGGCGTAGGCCACCGGCACATCCTGCCGAAGCAGCCCCTCCAGTACGCTTTCGTTTTCCTTGAGTTCGCAGGTGTAAGAACCGTAGCGAACCGTGCTCATTAACGGCCCAGCACGTCATTGCGGGTGGACTCGGCGATGGCGCCCACCTGCTGAATCAAATTCTCCGCGACACCCATGTCCCGCAGCGTTGAACCCAAAAGCTCGATGATCGCATCCACATGCGAATCATTCAGACCCTTGGCCAGCAAATGCGCATGCCCTTCGCGCATATCCTTGCCGGAATAATTGTGCGGTCCACCGAAGGCCATTGTGAGAAACGCCTTCTGCTTGGCGCGCTGGCGATCCATATCTACGGTCTCAAAGAAACCGGAAACGCGATCATCCTTGAGCACTTTCCGGTAAAAGTTATCTACCGCGGCTTCGACGGCATTGGCGCCGCCCAGTTGTTCGAAAAGATTGTTAACAGAGGAAGACATATTATGCATGTAGTATGCAGAATTCAAGCGGCAGGCGTCAAGAGGATTTTTATGACCTCCGCGCCAGGCAAGGCCACCCGCTGTACGCCTGGGGCACTGCACGGCCTCACCACGGACACGGAAGGAAGCCTGTATCTGGCCGAGGCGGCACGGGCCGAGTACAGAAACTGACGCAGCGCAAATGGAGCACCGGGGAACCTGCTCGCGGGCAGGCATTGGGGCATCGTCAACAAAAAGTAGACTCGTTTCGCAAAGAGAAAGGGCAGATCGGGGCACAGCCTGGTCTGCCTTTTTTCTTTTTTGCTGCCTCGTGCTACCGTACGAAGGCTTCCGGACCGCTGGAGAATCCGCGCCAAGGTGTGTTATCTTCGATTGTGCCGCACAGGATTCTTGGGGTTATCCCCGCCCGGTACGCATCCTCCCGATTCCCAGGTAAAGCACTCGTCTCTATTGGCGGCAAAACCATGCTGGAGCACGTCTGGGAGAGGGCTTCACAGGCGCGCTACCTCACCAGCTTGGTCATCGCAACGGATGACGAGCGCATTCGCGACGCCGCTGAGACTTTCCGCGCACGTGTGGTCATGACGCGTGCCGATCACGCTTCCGGAACCGATCGCGCTGCCGAGGTTGCCTCCGCTTCGACCTGCGACATTGTGGTGAACATTCAGGGCGACGAGCCGATGATCGTCCCGGGCGCGATTGACGCCGCTATTCTCGGGATGCTCGATGACGACGAGAGCGTCATGGGCACGCTTAAGAAGCGCATCGAACGCGAGCACGAAATCAACGATCCGAACGTGGTGAAGGTGGTAACGAATCACGCAGGCAACGCGCTGTACTTTTCGCGTTCGCCTATTCCCTTCCCGCGCGACGGCGAAAAAAATATTGTTTACTTCAAGCACATCGGCCTGTACGTCTACCGGCGCGATTTTCTGTTGAATTATCCGGACCTTCCTTTGGGCCGGCTGGAACAGGCCGAAAAGCTGGAACAGCTTCGCGCCCTGGAAAACGGTTTTCAAATTCGCGTGGTCGAGACGGAGTACGAATCGCTGGGCGTCGATACGCCGGCTGATTGGGAACGCGTTTCGGCACTGTACGAAAAGTTGATGATAGCGGGATAAGAAATGGCAAAGTTCATATTCGTTACCGGCGGCGTGGTTTCTTCGTTAGGCAAAGGAATTGCCGCGGCAAGTATCGGCTGTCTGCTCGAAAGCCGCGGGTTGAAAGTCACGCTGCAGAAGTTCGACCCCTACCTGAACGTCGACCCTGGCACCATGAGTCCATTCCAGCACGGCGAAGTGTTCGTCACCGACGACGGCGCCGAGACGGATCTGGACCTGGGCCACTATGAGCGATTCACGCATTCGCCGCTGACGCAATCGAACAATCTCACCAGCGGACGCATTTACGAAAACATCATCTCCCGCGAGCGCCGCGGCGATTACCTGGGCAAGACCGTGCAGGTGATTCCGCATGTGACGAACGAGATCAAAGCGGCGGCGCGGAAAGTATCGCAGGTGGCCGAGGGCGAAGCGCCCATCGATGTGGTGATCGTCGAAATCGGCGGCACGGTGGGCGATATCGAATCGCTGCCGTTCCTCGAAGCCATCCGCCAATTGCGCCATGAACTGGGGCGCGACAACTCGATCTTCGTACACGTCACGCTGGTGCCGTGGATCGCCGCGGCCCAGGAGTTAAAGACGAAGCCGACGCAGCATAGCGTGAAGGAATTGCGAGCCATCGGTATCCAGCCCGATATTCTTTTCTGCCGCTCCGAGCGCCCGCTGCCGCCGGATATGAAAGACAAGATCGCGCTCTTTTGCGACGTCGATCCGCAGGCCGTTATCACCGCTCGCGACGTGGAAAGCGTGTATGAGTGTCCGCTGGTCTTCGCCGAGCAAGGCGTGGATGAGATTGTACTTCGCTTGCTCGCTTTAGACGCTCCGCAGCGTGAGATGAGCAAGTGGCGCGATATGGTGGCGCGCCTGAAGCACCCGCAGCGCCAGGTGTCGATCGCGCTGGTCGGCAAATACGTAGAGTATGAAGACTCGTACAAAAGTTTGAAAGAAGCCCTGCTGCATGGCGGTTTGGCGCACGATGCACGGGTGAACATTACCTGGATTGAATCCGAGCGTCTGGAATGGCCGCGCGCGGCGACGGAACTCGAAAGCTTCGACGGCATTCTGGTACCCGGCGGCTTCGGGAAGCGCGGCGTGGAAGGAATGCTGACGGCGATCCGCTTCGCGCGGGAGTACAAAGTTCCCTACTTCGGCATTTGCCTGGGCATGCAAACGCTGGTAATCGAATACGCGCGCAATGTGTGCGGGATGACGGAGGCGAATTCCACCGAATTCGACCCGGCTACGCCGCAACGCGTCATTTACAAACTGCGCGAACTGTTGGGCGTCGATGAACTTGGCGGCACCATGCGTCTGGGCGCGTACGATTGCAAGCTTGCCGAGGGCAGCTTCGC
>JBEBFS010000067.1:0-28221 GCA_040081855.1 Bryobacteraceae bacterium
TTACCGGATTCCTTCCCCCTTCAAATCCGGCTTCGGCAAAACGTTGCTTGGCGGATGGGGCGTTGAGAGTTTGTTGACCGCCCGGACCGGTATGCCCGTTAACCTGATCGGGTCCACCGTAACGATTGACGGACTGATCTTCACCAGCCGGCCTGACGTAGTTTACGGCGTGCCTCAGCGTTTGTACGGACCCCAATATCCCGGAGGAATGGCGTTCAACAAAGCGGCCTTCGTGAGCGCGGGCGCAACACGGCAAGGCACGATGGGCCGCGGCGTTTTGCGCGGCTTCGGACTGGTGCAGGAGAACTTCACCATTCAGCGCCAGTTCCGCGTCACCGAACGAGTGAGCCTCCAGTTCCGGACGGAGTTTTTCAATATCTTTAACCATCCGAATTTCGGACCTCCGGGCAATCAGCTTACAAGCGCGCTGTTTGGAGTTTCCACTCAAGCGCTGGCCACGAGCATGGGCGGACTGAATGCGCTTTATCAGACGGGCGGGCCCCGCTCGATCCAGTTCGCGATGCGCTTGCAATTCTGAGAAGGAACCAGCCATGAAACGCCTTCGTAACATACTTTATCTCGGGCACCGCTACGTCGGGCTTGCCATGGCGGCTTTCCTGACGCTAGTGGCGCTCACAGGAAGCCTGCTTGCATTCCGTGAAGAGATCGAACGCCTTGTGGCGCCGCAACTCTACGCCAAGCCGAGGCCGGGCGTGGCTCCACTCGACCTGCCCACGCTGATGGCGCGCGCACAGGAACAACTCCCGCACGCAAGAGTGGATGGTGTGACGCTGATGCATCCGGATCAGGCGGTGGTGTTACCCACTCCCAAAACGGACCCCTCCACGGGTAAGCCCTACAACCTCGGCTTCACCCAGTTCTACATCGATCCGTGGACCGGCAAGGAACTGGCACACCGGAATAGGAATGACCTTTCGGACGGGCTCGTCAACCTGATGCCGTTTATGCTGCAGTTGCACGACAAGCTGGTGCTTGGCCCTGGCGGATATATCTTCATGGGGATTGTCGCCCTATTCTGGACCATCGATTGTTTCGTCGCGTTCTACCTCACGATGCCGCCGGTGCTGACCCACTTTTTCCGGCACTGGAAGCCGTCGTGGTTCATCAAGGCGAACGCTGGGCCTTACCGCCTGAACCTGGATCTACACCGCGCTTTCGGGCTTTGGCTTCTGCCGATGCTGTTTGTTTTCGCGTGGTCGGGTGTCATGTACAATCTTCGGCCGTGGGTCTACGAGCCCGTGACAAAAGCACTCTTTGGACTGAATGACCGTTCCGTGGCGCAGGACTTTGCAGCGCTCCGAAATAGTCGAAAGGGAGTGAAGCCCATGGAGACGGTTGACTGGAACCGCGCTCTGGCTGAAGGCCGCCGATTGCTGGCCGACAAGGCGGCACAAGAAGGCACGATGCTCGGCGAGCCCCGGTCGCTGGCCTACATGGCACAGTTCAACAGCTATTCCTACAGTGCCACCGTCGGCCACGGCGATGAGATGCGTTTGGTGATGTTCGACCCGGCAACCAGTGAGACGCTTTTTTATCTCAATCCAAACCCGCAGAAAATGGGTCTGGGCGAGACGATCTCCAGATGGCTCAGCCGGCTTCACACCGCCCACACCATCGGCCTGCTCTACCAGACGTTCGTCGCCTTCCTCGGCTTGGTCATCGCCATGTTTTCGGTGACTGGCGTGTATCTATGGTGGAAGAAGCGCAGTGTCCGGCGGAAGCGCAGCGCAACCGAACACGCGACCGATGTTCAGGTGGGCAGTGTCGCATAGGCGTTACTCTCATTCACGGCTGCCTGATGCGTCAATTTGCCGCACTTCGACCTGGGTTTGAACGCGGCGGTGAATGATACACTGAACCAGCGCGAGTTGGTCGCGCGCAACGTTTGTGATTGACGAGCTATTGACGCGTTCTGCCCCGGTTGCCATTATTGTGCTGAGTACGCTCCTGTTGCACGGCTGTTGGAGCGACATTCCCACTGTGCAGGCAGGACGCGAGTTGTACCGGGCGAGCGGCTGCGCTTCGTGCCACGGCAGCAGGGGCCATGGCGACGGACCGGCAGCCAAGACGCTGCTGACTCCGCCGACGGATTTCCGTGAGGCATCGCACTTTCAGTGGGGCGCCGACGAAGCAGCCATCGCCAGGACCATACTGCAGGGTGTCGCCAAGGTTCCACGAGGCTCGCTGACGCCCAAGCAGTTCGGCGCGGCTATCAGCAACGGGTTCACGCCGGAACAAATAACGAATGCCAATGAGGACTCCAGTAGTTCACATCACCAGTTGGCGATGCCAAAGTTCGAGCATCTGACAGAGACCGAACGGAGATCCATTGCGCTTTATGTGATCGCCCTACGAGCAACGAAGAATTCAGGAGGAAATGAACCATGAGACAGCAGTCTTACTCGAAACGTTTGACGAAAGCATTTTTGCTGATGACCGTAGTCCTGGCACCCGCGTTCTTGAGCGCGCAGAGTGCGGTGACAGTTCAGGACGCATGGGCGCGCGTTCCTGCTCCTTCGAAGTCGGACACGGCGATGTTCTTCGTGCTGGAGAATCATACCGCCCAGGCGAAGTCCGTGGTGGCTGTATCGAGCACAGCGGCCGAGAAGACCGAGATGCACGAGATGAAGATGACGGAATCCAAAGCGGGCATGCCGGGGATGCCTGGCATGGAAAAACAGCAGATGATGCGGATGTCGCCAGTGGAGAAGATCGCGATTCCGGCGAACGGGAAAGCGACGCTTGCGCCGGGCGGGCTGCATATTATGTTGTTCGGGTTGAAATCGAAGGTGGCCGAGGGAGACAAGATCGCCGTGACGCTGAAGCTGGATGATGGCACGACGATTCCGGTGAATGCTACGTTCCGCAAGTAGAGGCGTCACGATGGACCGGAGACGTTTCACTCAACTGTTTGTCACGGGAGCCTGCGTGCTCGGCGCGGCGGGATGCAGCGGCAAGAAGTTGCCGATCCTTCCCATCGGCGGGAACTTCCGGCTGACGGATCAGGACGGGAAGCCGTTTGAGTTGGTGTCGCTGAAGGGCAATGTCGTGCTGATCTTTTTCGGATACACGTCCTGCCCGGATGCTTGCCCGACTACGCTGTCGAAACTTTCCTCGGTGTACCGGAAGCTGGGGAGCGACGCGAAGCGCGTGAAGACGCTTTACATTTCCGTGGATCCGCAGCGGGACACGCCCGCGGTGCTGAAGGCAGACCTTGGAAATTTCCAGGTGGATTCGATCGGGCTGACGGGCGCGAAAGAAGACATCGATCAAGTGGTGAAACTGTACGGCGCCGAGTATGAGATTGTGCCGACACCGGAGTCGGCTGCGAAATATACGGTGGCGCACACAACGACGCTGTATGGGCTGGACGTAGCGGGACGCGCACGAATGCTCTTTCGATATGAGGCTACCGTGGATGAGGTGGTTGCCGGGGTGAAGGATTTGCTCGCGGCGGCGGGTTAGCGACGATTCACACGACAGCGTCAGCTAAATCGGCGAATTTATCCCTGCGCTCACGCGCGGGGTTCGATCGCCGCGCGCTGCTGTGAGGGTTTGGGCGTGTAAATCCAACGGTCGGCAAGAAGGAAGTTCGCAAGGGAGCAGGCGGCGAGGGCAGCGATTGCGGAGGGGATGAGTGGGAGTTCCCAACGCTGCACGAACGCGTAGAGTAAAACCGTGTTGCCGGTGAGCGAGATAAGGCCGTTGGCAATGTGGAAGCGCCAGAGGCGCGTGAGTTGTTGGCGGAGACTCGCTGTGGCGCGATTGTTCCACGTGTAGCGGTGGTGCCAGACAAAGTTGTGCAGGATGGTGATTTCCACTGCGAGCGGAGTGGCGATAGTGGTGGCCACTCCGAACCGGTTCTTAAAAATATAGAGCAGCGTTAATTGCAGGACCGCGCCGATCAGGCCGACCAATGCGAAGCGGAGCAGGTGCACGAGGCGGCGCGAGTGCATGGGGTGCTCCGCAGGTTCAGTGCGACTCACGTTAGTTTTCTTCCCGGCAGGTTTCTTGGCGGCACGTTTCTTGGCGATACAGGTGCGCGGTTTGTTTCGCGACTGCGGCGAGCGCCATGACGGTCATGCCGGTGACGGCAACGACGCCTCCGATATCGAAGAGAAGATATTGTCCGCCAGCAATGGTGACTTTGGGATGAGTGAACAGGAACACGTTACCAATGGTGATGAGGATACGGATTTCGGTGGGGCCGAAGGCGCCGTGCGAGAGGCGGAAGTAGCCAGTGGTGTACGTGGAGAGATAGCTTTCAATGGAGAGCACGTAAAAGCCGAGCAGCATGGCGATGGCGATCTGCCAGTGCACGAAGCCGGAGAGGGCGAGTCCTGTCATCAGTGCGAGGGCGCCGAAAGTATCGGCGATGTGATCGACATAGAAGCCGTAGCGGGGACGCTGCTGGTTGCGGACGCGCGCCAGTGTTCCATCGAGGCTATCGCCGAACCAATTCAAGAGCAGAAACAGATTTACAAGCCAGAGGGAGCGGTCGTCTTCTGCGGCGAGGGCGTAGGCGGCTCCGGCACAGATTTGAGAGACGAGGGCGAGGGCTGTGAGGTGATCGGGCGAGACGGCGGCGGGCATACGCTGCGCAAGCCAGATCAAAATGCGCTTTTCGATTTTCGCGGTGAGCGATTCGTGGAGCCGCACGGCGTTGACAAAACCGCTGGTTTTCGCGGCGGCCGGGTTTTGTGAAGACACTTCCAGCTGGGGGTGCATGTTTTCTCCGTTCTTACTTTTGGGAAGCGGGCGATTGCAGCGCCTTGATGGTGGACTGCATGGTGAATTCGAGCGCTTCGCGCGGGAAATCTCGAATGATGGGGGCGATCAGCCAGCCGAGGCCGCGCGGGATGTCACGCGTGAGGGAAATCGCTTCGCACTGGATGCGAACGCCTTCAACGGAATTTTCGGTGGCGGATTGGAAGCTCCAATAGGAGTTGAGGTGCCAGAGGAAACCGTCGTCGTGGCCGAAGTCGAGTGCGCGTTCATCGGGAGAACCTGCCTGTTCGATCTGGCGGATGCGGATGCTGCGGGAAATGCTGTAGCCGCGGGTGGGAGCGTCGAGCTTCGATTCGAGCGCGTATTCGCCGTCGAGCACGATGGTGAGGACACGGTCCTGTTGGATGCGCATAGCGACGCGGGCGGCGTCGCCATTCTGCGAGAGAACACGCGCGGACACCACCTGGGGAGCATAGTTCGCCGGAAGATGGCCGAAATCACGAAGCAGCGTCAGCATCTTTTGGGCGGTAGCCCGCGGAACGAAGGCCGTCGCCCGCCAGTGATGGAGCAGCGCCGCCTCTACTTGCCACGTGCCGCCGTTGACGGGCTCGATTTGAAAATTGGCACCGGCCAGGGGCTCGGCGGAGGACACAGGGGAAGATGCAGCGAGATAGGTGGACGCGGCCGCGTGTTGAGAAGCGAGGCGCGTTTCGACTTTGGAGGCGTACTCCTGGAAAGCGCTCTCGGCCGCGGGTGTTAGCGACGCCGCGGGAGAGTGGGGCGCGGCGAGCAGCAGCAGGATCGCCGGAAGTGTGTGTTTCGTTGCCATCGTCGTAGTTCCCGACCTCGTCCCGATGATGCCACTCAAACGGAAAGCGGGCAATGAACTGCGGGATCAAACGGGCGTCCAATTCACCTCAAAGCGCAAAGGATTGATTCGGCGACAGTTCCTTCGGGACCTCTCCTGCGATGCAGTGGATTTGAACGGTGGATTTCGAGGCGTGAATTTTCGAAGCGATGCCGCAGAGAGAAGCTAAACTGGTTTTTGCGTGTCTGACGAGATCCCCCATCGCGTGTTCCGGTTCGGCTTATTTGAGGCGAACGAACAGACGGGTGAGTTGCGCAAGAGCGGCATCCGGCTGAAGCTGCACTCGCAGCCGTTCAAAGTTTTGTTGATGATGCTGGAGAGGCCGGGGGAGATCGTCACGCGGCTGGCGATGCAGGAACGGCTGTGGGGGAAAGAGACGTTCGTCGATTTCGACCACGGGCTGAATACGGCAGTGAATAAGATACGCGAGGTGCTGGCGGATTCCGCGAGTACGCCCCGTTATGTGGAAACGGTGGCGGGCAAGGGGTACCGGTTCGTGGCTCCGGTGACGGTGCAGGTGTTGGGGAAAATGGCAGAGGGCGGCCAAGTTGGGGCCGTCGAAGCGGCGGCGCCGGAAGCGCCCGAGAAAACTCCAGCGGCGATTGACCGCATCGCGGAAACGGTGTTGACCACTCCTGAAGAGTTGCCCGTGATTCCGCGAAAGACGGTGCGGGTGTTGCTGGTGCTGATCCAGGTGATGTACCTGGCGTTCTATGCGGGAGCGCTGGCGAATCTGGGCGAGATCCACGAGATTTTCATCGAAGCGGGCTTGCCGAATGCGGGGGCGCTGCTGGCCTTGGTGATCGCGACGGGTACGTCGCTGATACCGATCCGGCTATTTTTGATTGTCGCGGTGATGCTGGCGTTCCGGAATTTGCCGGTGAAGTTCGCGAAGTTGTTTCCAGTGCTGCTGGTGCTGGATCTGTTATGGGCGGTCTCGCCATTCTTGTTGATACATCATGTTGATGTGGGAGTGGCGCTGGCACTGTGCGCTCCGCTGGTTTACTTGCCGTTCGCGCAGAGGTCGTTGGTGCTGATGTATGGGAGGGGGGAGGTAAACTCCCTATTCTTATGAGGTCACGCTATTACGAAATGCTCTTGCCTTTTTCTCGCATTGTGCGAATATGGGGCTGGAGCTAGCTTTGAGACGCTACCTCGCACAGATCGTTGCGGTGCTGCTGTTGTTTTTAGGGGCTGCGGAAACCGTTTTTTGTGACACTGCCTCGCACGGCGCGGCGCGGTCCGGTGCAACCACTACTTCCAATAATCAAAGCGATGAGGATTGCGGATGCTCGGATGGGTGTATGTGCTGTTGCCGGCATGCGCTTCCTGTGACGCTGATCGTAGCGGAGGCCGTGGAAGCGGCGGCTCCTATTCCTGAAGTTGTTCTTCCCGCGGCGCCCGTCGCAGAACCGCTCGGTATCTATCACCCTCCCCGTTTCTAATCGCCCGATACGCAAAGCGAGCGCACGCCTAATACGACCGTTCGCCTTTCAGAATTAGGGAGAGTTCCATGCAAGCGACAAGATGCGCGATACCAGCGGCACTGGTGTGCGCGCTGTTGGCTCCGCTGTACGCACAGACAAGTACGACAGATAACGCCGATGCGGACATAGGCGCGCTGGTGCAAACCGCGCTCGAACGAAACCGCGAGATTCAGGCGGCAAGGGTTCGCATGACGGAGGCGCAGGCGCTGGTTCGCCAAGCCGGGATGCGGCCGAATCCGACGCTTGAAATGCAGGGCGGAACGGGACGGCCGCTGGCGACGAAGGGAGAAGAAGAATTCTCCACCGGATATTCGCAGGCGCTGGAATTGGGGGGCAAACGGGACAAACGCGTGAAGGTGGCCGAGACGTCCGTGGAACTGGCCAGAGCGGAAGTGGACGAACGCGGGCGCCTACTGGGGTTCGATGTGCGCAGCCGCGCGATTGAAGCGCTATCGAAAAAAGAAAAGGCGCGAGTGCTGGAAAAGCTGGCGCAGTTGAACGAGCAGGCGCTGCGATTGACGCAGGCTCGGGCGCAGGAGGGCGATATTCCGCGGTTGGATGTGCAGCTTTTACAAGTGGAGCAGACGCGCAATGAGGCGCAGCGGACGGCGATTGAGGGTCAGTTGGATGCAGACCTGAGCGATTTGCGGAGGTTACTGACGCTGGATGCAAGTGCGGCGGTGACGCTGGGCAACACGCTTCCACCGAATGCGCGCGAGATGGCGCTGCAGGAGCTGCGGGAATTGGCTTTACGCGAGCGGCCGGATTTGCGCATCGCGCGGTTGCTGCAAACGCAAGGCAATGCCGAAGTGACGCTGGCGCAGGCGCAGGCGAGACCGGATGTGACGCTATCGCTGCGCTATTCGCATAAGAACTCGGCATTCGATCAGTTAGGTTTGTCTTCGACGGGGACACCGATTCCGATTCGCGACAGAGATGACGTGGTTCTGTTTGGCGCTTCCCTTCCCTTGTTTACAGGCAGAAGAAATCAAGGCAATATCGATGCGGCGGCTGCGCGGGCAAGCGCGACATCGTTGCGCGTGGAACATCTGGCGTCGACGATTCCACTGGAAGTGGAGACGGCGTACAAACGCTGGCGGGCGGCGAAGAATACGCTCGCGGTGTTCGGACGCGGAGTGGTGGAGCAATCGGAGAGAAATCTGGAGGTGATCCGGCAGGCGTATCAGTTGGGACAATTGCGATTGCTGGATGTATTGAACGAGCAGCGGCGGTTGACGGAGACCGAGTTGGCATACATTGACGCAAAAACAGATCTGGCTCGCGCGGTTGTGGAGCTGGAACGGGCCGCGGGGGCCCCACTGCCATGAAGCGCTTTCTTGTTGTCCTCATTTCGTTCGCGCTGATGACAGCGTGCGAAAAGAAGCCCGAGCAAAAGGCGGAAGAGCCGCAGGAGAAGGGGCCGGTGATCGTCGACATGACGATTGAGGCGCAGGATCACGTGGGCCTCACTGTCGCACAGGCGAGGAAGACGCAGTTGACGGAGTTCCTGCAAGTGACGGGCTCGGTGCAGCCAAGCGATAGCCGCGTGTCGCAGGTACGGTCGCTGGCGCGGGGGCGTGTGCTGGATGTGTTGGCGCGCGTGGGCGACCGGGTGAACGCGGGGCAAGAGCTGGCGCGCATCGACAACATTGAAGCGGGCGAGTTGCTATCGGAAGAAGAATCGGCACGCGCGGAGTTGCAGCGGCGGCAGGTGCAACTGGCGACGCAAACGAAACAGTTGGAACGAGTGCGGAGGCTGGTGGATATTGGCGCGGCGGCTCCAAAGGAATTGGAGCTAGCGCAGTCTGAGCAGCAGGAGGGGGAACAAAGCATCCGCGCGCAGGAGAGCGTGATCACAGGTATTGCGTCGCGTTTACGACGGTCCGGCGTGGAGGCGAACGAAAAGCGCCTACCGGTGACTACGATTGTGCGCGCTCCATTCGCCGGGGTGATTACGAAGGTGCTGACGGCATCGGGCGAATTGGTGGATTCGAGTCACGATCTGTTCACAGTGGCGGACCTATCGCGCGTGTGGGTGCAGGCGGAGGTGTATGAAAAAGACCTGGGGCGCGTGCGCGTGGGACAGAACGCGGTGATTACCGTGGATACGTATCCGGGGCAACGCTTCGTGGGTCGCGTGTCTTATATCAGCGATGTTTTGGATCCACAGACCAGAACGGCGAAGGTGCGCTGTGAGCTGCCGAATCCCGGGCTGAGGTTGAAGCTCGACATGTTCGCGACCATTCGCGTGCCCACCAGTTTCAGTAAGACGGCGATTGCGGTTCCCGATTCAGCGCTGCAGCAGGTGGATAACGAAAACGTGCTGTTCATTCGCAAGGCGGCAACCAGTTTCGAAATGCGGCGCGTGAAAACCGGCAATAACGTTGACGGGCAACTGGAGATCGTTTCCGGCTTGAAGGAAGGCGAGCGCGTAGTGACGGACGGCGCGTTTCACTTGAAGTCGATCCTCGCGGGCAAGTCATTGGGAGAGGAATAGGCGATGGGGAAGATTGCCGAAATCGCGCTCCGCTACCACTTGCTGGTGCTGCTGGCCGTGGCGCTGGTGGCGTTGCTGGGGTTCCAATCGCTGCAGGAGTTGCCCATCGATGCCGTGCCGGATGTGACTCCGAACCAGGTGCTGGTGCTGACGCGCGCGCCGAGTTTGTCGCCGGTGGAGGTGGAGCAATTTCTGTCTTTTCCGGTGGAGACCTCGATGAGCGGACTGCCGGGCATTGAGCGCATTCAATCCATTTCAAAGTATGGGCTGTCGTATGTCGCCATTTACTTCAAGGAAGACATGGACCCGTACTTCTGCCGGCGGCTGGTGCTGGAGCGATTGCCGCAGGCGCGCGCTTCGGTGCCGGTGGGCATGGGCGAACCGGAGATGGGACCCATCTCCACGGGGCTAGGAGAGATTTATCAATTCAAGGTATCCGGCAAAGACCGGACCTTGATGGAGCTTCGCAGCATACTCGATTGGGACATCGCGCCGAAGCTGCGCAGTGTGCCCGGCATCGTGGAAGTGAATAGCCACGGCGGGGAGTTGAAGACGTATGAAGTGCAGGTGGATAACGATAAGCTGACCGCGTATCACATTCCGCTCGCCAGGGTGATTGATGCGCTGGAGCGCAACAATGCGAACGCGGGCGGCGCGTCGCTGGAGCGGTTTGAACAACAATCGCTGATTCGCGGCGAAGGACTGATCCAAAGCCTGGCCGACATCGAAAGCATCGTGGTGGGCGCGTCGTCCACGGGAACGCCGATTCTAATAAGGAATATTGCACAGGTACAATTTGCGCCGATGGTGAGGCAAGGATTCGCGACGCAGGACGCCAAGGGCGAAATTGTGATCGGCGTCGCCATGATGCTGATCGGCGAGAACTCGCGCGTGGTGGTGGATCGCGTGAAAGACAAACTGGAGGCGATACAGAAGTCGCTGCCAGAAGGCGTGAAAGTGGAACCGCTTTACGATCGGACGGAACTGGTACGGCGCACCATTCAAACCGTCGCGCGAAATTTGACGGAGGGCGGCATTCTTGTCATTGCGGTGCTGCTCCTGCTGCTGGGCAGCCTGCGCGGCGGATTAATTGTATCGCTGGCGATTCCGCTATCGATGCTGGTGGCGTTCACGGGGATGCTCTATTCGGGGATCTCGGGAAACCTGATGAGCCTGGGCGCGATCGATTTTGGATTGATTGTGGATGGCTCGGTTGTGATGGTGGAGAACATTCTGCGGCGACTGACGGTGCATCGCGCGGATCAGGATGTACAGACGTCGGTGAAGCTGGCGGCCGCCGAAGTATCCAAGCCGATTTTCTTCGGCGTGGGCATCATCTTTGTGGTGTACATTCCTATCCTCACGCTGACGGGCGTGGAGGGACGAATGTTCAAGCCGATGGCGATCACGGTACTGTTTGCGCTGGTCGCATCGCTAGCCATCGCGCTGGTCTTGATGCCGGTGCTCAGTTGGTACGCGTTCCGGCGCGGCGCAAAGGAAGAGCACACGTGGGTGATGCGCAGGCTGCATGAGACGTACAAGCCGCTTTTGCATAAGGCGCTGCGCGTTCCAAAGTTAACGGCGGCAATTGCGGTGGGCGTGTTCGTGTTGTCGCTTGCAGGCATTCCGTTTCTGGGCGCGGAGTTCATTCCCACGCTCGATGAAGGGTCGATCGTCATCATGATGTACCGCGTGCCGGGCATTTCTATTGATGAATCGCTGCACGGGAACGAGATTATTGAATCGGTACTGCTGGAATTTCCCGAGGTGGAACGAGTGGTGTGCCGCACGGGACGGCCTGAGGTGGCTACCGATCCGATGGCCATCGACCAAAGCGACGTCTACGTCACATTGAAGCCGGCGGATCAGTGGCCGAAGCAGCGCACGAAAGATGACCTGATCGCGGAGATGAAAGAGTTGCTGCAGAATGAGGCTCCGGGCGCGGCGTACAGCTTTTCGCAGCCGATTCAGATGCGCATGCAGGAATTGATGGAGGCGGGCGTGCGCAGCGACATCGCGGTGAAGATTTACGGAAACGATCTGGAGACGCTCCGGCGGAAGTCCGAACAGATTGTCGCGATTGTCGAAAAGGTTCGCGGCGCAGCGGACGTGCGGGCGGAACGCGTGGCGGGGCTTCCCTACCTGCGCATTCACATCCGGCGCGATGCGATTGCGCGACATGGCTTAGATGCCGCGGACGTGCTGGACACAGTGGAGGCTCTGGGCGGCAAGCCGGTGGGGCAGATTATCGAAGGCAACAAGCGCTTCACGCTGCAAGTGCGCTTTCCCGAGGAGCAGCGCAATACGTCGGAGGCCATTGGCAATCTGAAAGTGGCGG
Organism: Bryobacteraceae bacterium; assembly: GCA_040081855.1. Classification (GTDB taxonomy): domain Bacteria; phylum Acidobacteriota; class Terriglobia; order Bryobacterales; family Bryobacteraceae; genus Palsa-187. The sequence goes on from JBEBFS010000067.1 coordinate 11,940, forward strand.
ACAAGGAAGGGCACTTCATTCCGATCGCGCAGTTGGCCGATGTGCAGGATGAGCAAGGCCCCGCGCAGATCAGCCGCGAGAATACGCAGCGGCGCATCAGTGTGGAGATGAACGTGCGCGGGCGCGATCTGGCGGGCTTCGTTGGCGAGGCTCAGCGCGCGGTGCAGCAACAGGTGACACTGCCCGAAGGCTACACGATGGAGTGGGGCGGGCAGTTTGAACAACTGCAAAGTGCCAGCCGCCGCCTGACCGTGGTGGTTCCGCTGGCGCTGCTGTTCATCTTCGTGTTGTTGTATTTGAATTTCCAGTCGCTGACGCCCGCGTCGCTGATCTTCCTCAATATTCCTTTGGCGGCGACCGGCGGCATCGCTGCACTGTTAAGCCGCGGGATGCCGTTCAGCATCTCGGCGGCTGTCGGCTTCATAGCGCTGTTCGGAATCGCGGTGCTGAATGGAATCGTGCTGCTGACTCATATTCGCGAACTGCAAACATTTGGCATCAGTTTGGAATCCGCCGTATTGCAGGGCGCCAGCACGCGATTGCGTCCGGTGTTGATGACGGCGCTAGTGGCGGGCTTGGGATTCCTGCCCATGGCGATCTCACACGGAGCAGGTGCGGAAGTGCAGAGACCGCTGGCGACGGTGGTGATTGGAGGGCTGGTAACGTCGACGCTGCTGACGTTGCTGGTGTTACCGAGCGTGTATTTGTGGGTGGCGGCGGCGCAGAAGAAGGAGACAGGAGGCCGGAGGTAGAAGCCCTGCCGCAAATTCTTCCCGCTCGCGGGCGATCGGCTACGGGATCGGCATCAATCCTACGCGACTGGAAAGCGGCGGCCTGGGTGGGGTGGGTATACTCGTTAAGGAAAACGCTATTATGCATCGCATTCTTACTACTTCCGCTCTTGCTTTGGTTTGCTTCACGGTTTGGACAGCGCCGGCTGGGGCGCAATCCTCGATGGATCCTCTCACGGTCGATCCGCCGCACTATACGCTGGAGATTGAGAACCAGTACACGCGTGTGTTTCGCGAGCACATGGGGCCGCGGGACACGATGATTATGCATGAGCACCCGAAACCGGGGTCGGTCATTATCATGCTGACGGACCGGCATAACCGGCTGACGGCTCCCGAGGGCACATTCCGCGAGTTTCAGAATAAGGCGGGGTACGTGATGTGGTCGGATGCGAGTAGCCACCGGAGCGAGAATCTGGAGGCGATCAACTTTGAGGCGCTGCAGATTGAACCTCGCGCGCCCAAAAGTGGTGCTGCGGCACCGGCTCCCGCGGAGAAACTGGACCCCGTGGTGACGGACTCGAAACATTTCCAATTGGAATTCGAAAACCAATATGCGCGAGTGATTCGCGTAAAGATTGGGCCGCACGAAAAATTGACGATGCACAAGCACCCGGACACCAAGGCCGTGGTGGCGCACTTGACCGACTACACCGTGAAGCAGACCGATGAGGCGGGCAAGGCGACACAGAATACGTACAAAGCCCGGCAGGTTCGCTTCGCGGATGCGGCTTCGGCGCACGTGGAAGAAAATTTGGGTGACAACGCGGTGGAGTTGATTCGCGTGGAGTTGAAGCAGGCGCGGTAGAAGTGGGTCGCGCGACGCGACTTCGAGCGACTGGAAATGAATAACCCCGCCCTCACACGGGCGGGGTTTGTTTTTTGGGACCCAGCTTTCACAAGCAGGGGTTAGGAGCGGGCGAATCGCTCGCTACTTCTTATCGGCTTACGTTTTCTGGCTTCCTTTTTCTCGGCTTACTTCTTTTCGGCTTCCTTCTTTTCAGAGGGCTTGCTGCCGGGGGTGACCGGTTTCATGGAGCCGGCGGCTTTGGCTGCTTTTTCGAACTGGTGGGGATACCAGTAATTCATGTGGCAGTTTTCACAAGCCTTGTCGAGGCCTTCGCCGGCGTTTTCGATGGCCATGGCATCTCTTTTTTCGGCGGCCTTGAGGATCACTTCGGCGGCGTCGTAAAGGCCGTGCGCGTATTTGATCCAACTGGCGCGGTCTTTATCGATCAGTTCCTGGATTGCTTCGGGAGTCTCTTCGATTTCCGGATTCTCGGCCTTGTCTCCCGGAGGAGCGACACGGCGGCCGGGCATTTGCATCAGGTTCGCCGATTCCATCAGGATGATGGCGCGGCTGCGTTCGTTGGCCCAGTCCTCATCGGTTTTGGGAGAACGCTCAATGGTGCCTTTCAGCGTCTGTTCCGTGGACACGGATTGCCAGATGTAATCGGCACTGGGATCGACGATGGAATCCATGATGCCCTTAATGGTGATGGTGGGACGGTATTCTGGCTCCGCTTGGCGCGGGGCGCACGCCGCAGTAATCACAAGCAGGACTCCGCACAAGAGGAGCACAATACGATTTCGCATGGCAGCCTTTCAGATTATGAAAACAAAATAGGACAGCGGGGCAATAGAGCCGTTATCCATTCTACGCCGGGATTTCGATGGTGGAAAGGGGATTGGCGGAATAACGCGAGCGGATGCGGGGCGCACCGTGAGCCGGCGCGAGGCATCTCCCCTTCCGTTCGCTTATACAAATGAAAAGGCCCGGGTCTATGCCCGAGCCTTTTTCACTCACAAGAAAATGCCTCGAAGATTCGTTATTGCCCGGCGGCGCGGACGGCCTGGCTGCATTTCTCGAACGCTTCAACTTCCGTATTGCTGCCGATGACCAGCGGCGTGCGCTCATGAATGGATTCCGGCTGCACTTCGAGAATGCGCTTGTGTCCATTGGTAGCCCTGCCTCCCGCTTGTTCCGCGATAAAAGCCAGCGGGTTCGCTTCGTACATGAGCCGGAGCTTGCCTTTGGGGTGGCTCTTGGTGGGCGGATAAAGGAAGACCCCGCCCTTGAGAAGGGTGCGGTGGAAGTCTGCGACCAGAGAGCCGACGTAGCGCGAGCTATATTCCTGGCCGAGCTGGCCGGAGCGCATCCAATGAAGGTACTCGCGGTAGTTATCCGGGAAGGCTTCTGCGTTGGCTTCGTTTACCGAATAATACTTGCCTTGCGCGGGCATCCTCATGTTCTCGTAGGCGAGGACGTAGGCGCCGACATTGGGGTCGAGCGTAAAACCGAAGACGCCGCGGCCGGCGGTGTAGACAAAGATGGTGGAGGAACCGTAAACCACGTATCCGGCAGCAACTTGCTTCAGTCCCTGCTGGAGAACGGCTTTCACCGGATCGGCGCCCATGTTATCGGGACGGCGGAAGATGGAAAAGATGGTGCCGACGCTGACGTTAACATCGATATTCGAAGATCCGTCGAGCGGATCGAAGACAACGATGTAGCGGCCAGTGTCACGAGCGCGGTCAAAAGTAACGGGCTCGTCATTTTCTTCGGAGACGAGCATGGAGACGGCATCGCGGCGGCCGAGGCAGTGCAGAAGCATCTGATTTGCGTAGACATCGAGCTTCTGCTGCTCTTCTCCCTGCACGTTCGTTTCGCCGGCGGAACCAATCACATCGACGAGCCCCGCGCGACGCACCTGCGCTTGAATGGCTTTGGTCGCCAGGGTCATTCCGGAAAGCAGGGACGAAAAAACGCCGCGGGCTTCCGGGAATAGTTCCTCCTGTTGTTGCAGGATGTGCTGCTGAACGGTAGTAATTAAAGGTAGTTTGCCCATAAATATGCTCTAGGTCCCCGCGACCCGTTCCGGGAGCGAACCTTAAGTCCAAGAATAAACTATCGGATGGTAAATGTAACGGCTTCCGATACGGCTGCGTCGGAGCTATCCACGGAGCGCACTTCGGATCGGCGCGGGCCGGTGCGGAGGCGGCCTTCGAAGTCGTCGAGTTGCGCGGGGGTGCCGTTGGCATGCGCCTCCACCCGGCCGTCGGCAAGATTACGGACCCAACCGGTGACGCCGATTTCGAGTGCGGCGCTTTCGGTGAATGCGCGGAAGCCGACTCCCCGGACGCGCCCGGAGATGAGGAAATTTTTCGCGGTGCGGTCAGGCCTCATGTCTTTTTAGAATAGGACGGCCGGAATGGGACGTCGTCCATGCGAAAATAGGGGACGGAGGAATGGCCGAGTGGTTTAAGGCGGCGGTCTTGAAAACCGTTGACGGGGAAACTCGTCCGGGGGTTCGAATCCCTCTTCCTCCGCCAAAGATTTGTGGCGGTCGTTCGGTGGACGATCGCCAACACTGTTCGCCGCAGTCAGACTGGGCGTTTTTGGCGGCTGCACGCGGGGTTCGTGCGCCACTTCCTTACAGGAACGTCTTGAATTCCATCACATCGCCATCCTGCACCACGTACTCCTTGCCTTCCGTGCGGAGCTTGCCTAGCTCGCGGGCTCTGGCGAAACTGCCGCAGGCCACCAGGTCCTCGTAGGCGATGGTTTCGGCAGAGATAAAGCTCTTTTCGAAATCGGAGTGAATGACACCGGCCGCCACGGGAGCTTTGTCGCCCGCGTGGATGGTCCAGGCGCGTGTTTCTTTTTCGCCCGTGGTCAGGTAAGTGCGCAGACCCAGCAGGTAGTAGGCTTCCTTAATCAGGTTGCCGGTGCCGGATTGCTCGACGCCCAGCCCCGCCAGGTATTCGGCGCGCTCTTCCGCCGGCAGCGTGCAGAGTTCGGATTCGATATCGGCGGAAACCACAACCACGCTGCAGCCATGATGTTCGGCGGCGAACTGCTTTACTTTCGCCACCCATGGATTGGAATCAGGGTTGCCGAGTTCCCCTTCGGCGACATTGCACGCAAACAACGTAGGCTTTGCCGTCAGCAGGAACATGCCCTTGAGCAGCGCGGCCTCCTCGGGCGTCACTTCCAACCCGAAAGCGAATTTCCCGCCGTTGAGTTGCTCTTCCACGCGGACCATCAGGTCAAGCTCGGCTTGCGCTTTCTTATCGCCGCTCTTGGCCGCCTTCTGCTGTTTCACGCGGCGCTTTTCGATGCTGTCCAGATCCGCAAGAATCAGCTCGGTATTGATGACGTCAATATCGCGCACGGGATCCACGGTATCCATCACGTGTTCGATGTCCGAATTTTCAAAGCAGCGCACCACCTGGATGATGGCATCCACTTCGCGGATGTGGCCGAGGAACTGGTTGCCGAGGCCCGCGCCTTTGCTGGCTCCGCTGACAAGGCCGGCGATGTCTACGAATTCGAAGATTGCGGGAATCAACTTCTGCGAGCCGCTGATTTTCGAAAGCACCTCCAGACGCTCGTCGGGAACGGTGACGATGCCCTGGTTTGGCTCAATGGTGCAAAAGCGGTAATTCGCCGCCATTGCCTTCTGAGTCTGGGTGACCGCGTTGAAGAGGGTGCTTTTACCTACGTTGGGGAGACCTACGATACCTGCACTTAACATTCGTTTCCTAGTTTAGCGGACAGGCGTCGAAATCCTGAAATTTAGGCTTCGGCTATCACGGCGGTGCAAATAGGCTCATCGTGTCGCTGCATTCGAGTGTGCCGCGCGGCCACGTATACTAGACACAGCTATCACACACGTCTTGCACCCCACCGGCTTAGCAGAAAGAACGCGTAGTCCGCGTTCTGCCCTTCGCCTTCTGCCCTACACCGTTCTGCGTGAGAGACCCAACTAAGGAGATTGAACGATGCCCCATCTGAGAATTTGGCGATTGGCCGCTTGCGTCGCGTTGTTGGCGGGCTTCACCCACGCCGCATCGGCCGCCGAGGTTTTGATTGCCGATGGCAAGGCCCAGCCGGAGAGCCTGGCCGTAGCGCCCGGCGGAACGCTGTATGTCGGCAGTTCCAGCAGCCCCTTCGTCTACAAAGTTGCCCCCGGTTCGACGACAGCGGAAAAGTTCATCGATGCCACAGCGGAAGGTCCCGGCACCACGTTTCTCGGCATTCTCACCGATAGCGCAAATAATATGTTGTGGACGTGCCAGTTGATGCCGGTGCCGGACGTGACGCCCGCGAGGCGACGCTCCGCTCTGCGCGGCTTTGATCTTTCCACCGGCGCGCCGAAGGTCCGCTGGGTTCTGCCAGGAGACAACAGCACCTGCAACGATTTCGCAGTGGGACCCGACAAGGCGCTCTACATCAGCGACACCGCCAATAGCAAAATCTACAAGCTTCCCGCGGGTGCGGCATCGGCCGACCTCTACCTGGAAGACCGCACTCTATATGGCATCGACGGCATCACCTTCCTGGACGGGGCGCTATATGTGAACAACGTATTTTCCAATAATCTCTACCGGGTTCCCTTGGATGCCTCGGGCAAGCCAGGCCGTCCCATCGACATTTGGATGGACCAGCCCATCAAAGGGCCGGACGGAATGCGCGCCGCAAACGGCAAGCTGCTGGTGGCGGAAAATGGAGCAGGCAAAATTTCCGTGATTACCGTGAATGGAGAAAAGGCCAGTGTCACAGTGATCAAGGAAGGCCTCAAAACGCCGACCGCCGTGGAGCCTGCCGGTGACACCCTTTGGATCGCCGAGCGCGCCGCGGGCAAGGCCGTTTCCATTCCGATGCCGAAATAAACGGCCGCGAGCCTGATTACAATTAATATTGAATACGCAAGGAGACATCATCATGAAATTGTCGAAAGCGGCGTTGTTGTTTACGCTGGCGTCGGCGGCGGCGTGGGGGCAGGCGAACCTGGGCGAACAAAAGCCCGAAGCCAGCCTTCCATTTACTATGACCACCGTGGCCACCTTTGAATTGCCGTGGCGCATCGCCTTCCTTCCGGATGGCCGGATGTTGGTCACCGAAAAAGTTGGTCCTCTGTGGCTGGTGACGCAGCAGGGGCAAAAACTCGTGGTCGGGGGTACGCCGCCCGTTTACTGGCAGAACCAGAACGGCATGCTGGGTGTCTTCGTGTCGCCGAAATACGCGACTGATCAGAACATTTATCTCACCTACGTCGAGCCGGGCGATTACGGCGGCGGCTACGCTTTGGGTCGCGCGAAACTCAACATCACTGCCACCACGGCACGGCTCGAAAACTTCGAAGTCTTGTGGCGCCAGATGCCCAGGGGTAAAGGCGGCCAGCCCGGTGGCCCGGTGGCATTCTCGCCGGACGGCCAGTATCTGTACCTGGCGGTGGGCGATCGCCAGCGCATGACGCCGGCGCAGGACCCCAATCAACCCGTCGGCAAAATCCTCCGTCTGACGCTGGATGGCAAGCCCGCTCCCGGTAATCCGAACTTCGGCAAGACCGGCTCATCCACCGTTTCGTTGATCGATCCGCCGCGCGACACCGAAGCCGCGAAGGACGCGAAGGTGGTGAGCACGTATACGTTCCCCGCCGAAAACCTTACGCCATCCGAAACCTGGGCCAGCGGCTTCCGTACTCCCTACGGCATGGCTTTTTCTCCCAGCGGCGAACTCTGGGAAGTGGAACACGGCCCGCGTGGCGGCGACGAATTGAACCTGATCGAAAAGGGCAAGAACTACGGCTGGCCGCTGGTTTCCTTCGGCATGAACTATGACGGCGTGCCGATTGCCCATCCCGATACGCGGGCCGACCTCGTCAAGCCGGTTCTCTATTGGGTGCCCGTGATCGCGCCCGGCAACCTGATGTTCTACCGCGGCAAACAAACCTTCCCGCAGTGGGACGGCAACGGCTTCATTGGCGGCATGGCGAGCATGACCCTCAATCGCATCATCTTCGACGGCAAGGGCGGAGCCAAACCCGCCGAGCGCTGGAACGTCGGCAAACGCATCCGCGACGTAGCCGAAGGACCCGACGGATCGCTGTGGATGGTGGAAGACGCCAACCCCGGTGCGCTGATCCACGTCACCCCGAAATAACGGCGCGTTCAAAAAACCGAAAAAAAGAAGAAGGACCGGAGCAATCCGGTCCTTTTGTATTTAACGCTTCCCCGCGTGGGCCGGATTGGAAATCCGCAGCGGCGTGGCACTCCGCCTGCTGCAGCTTGAGTGAATGCCACCAAACGGGATCATGATACCGGGGAGGGTGAACCACGGTTTCCGATGTCAGGGAGTCAGTGTCCGGCTAGATGTTGGCGATTAAATGCTGATTAGACGGTGGCCGTGCGTAATACGGAATGTTAGAATCGGGGTCGTATAAATGCACCCGTGCTTCGACGATGTAGATTGCCACGGGGAAGGTTCGCCCTTTTGCGGGGCTCGGTTGGTTGTTTCAGCCTCAGAAAATGCAAGGTGAATTCGCAATGTCGAAACTGAATATTTGTCTGCTTCCAGCCATTTTTGGGCTTGTGGCGACGGCCGCCGATGTACCCACCGCGCCCACGTATTACAAGACGGTTCTTCCGATTTTCCAGAGCCATTGCCAGGAGTGCCACCGCCCTGGTGAAATAGGCCCCTTCTCACTGATGTCCTACGAGAGCTCACGCCCGTGGGCCAAGTCGATACGGCAAGCGGTGTTGGCACGGAAGATGCCACCTTGGCACGCCGACGATGCACACTCGGCGAAGATGGCGAATGACCGATCTTTGACAAAAAGCGAAGTCGATGCCCTGGTTGCGTGGTCTGATGGCGGGGCTCCTGCCGGGGATCCGAAAGATGCCCCGGCGGCGCGCGCGTTCCCGGATGGCTGGACCATCGGGAAACCCGATACCGTCTTCGATCTTGGCGTCGACTTTCCCGTACCCGCAAAGGGCGCCGTAGAGTACACGCTGTTCCTGGTTCACACGAATTTTAAGGAAGACCGGTGGGTTTCGGCAGTGGAGGTGCGCCCCAGCATGCGCTCGGTGGTCCATCACATCGTCGTGCATGTGCGCCCCCCGGGATCAAGCCGGTGGTCCTATTTGAAAGCCGGGGAGCCGTACCCGGAATCGATCATGCCCCGTGAGGCGCCGACTTCCCGGCCGCCGCAGACCGATCAGAGCGTACTGACGTTTTCACCGGAACAGGATGAGTGGCTGGGTGAATACTTCCCCGGTTCCAACGGATTTGTCGCCAATGCGGGGCAAGCGAAACTGATTCCGGCCGGATCCGACATTATTTTCCAGATGCACTACACCCCGGACGGTAAGGCGACGACCGATCGTAGCAAGCTTGCTCTGATCTTCGCCAAAGAGCCGCCGAAAGAGCGGATCTTCAACGTCGGGCTGAATAACACGTCCTTGCGGATTCCTCCCGGTGAGGCTCGCCATCGGGTTGACACGAACATCGTGCTTCCGAACGACGTCACCTTATCGCGCATCACCCCGCACATGCACTTGCGCGGAAGCGGCTTTGGTCTGGAAGTCACCTATCCCACCGGCGAGAAGGAGACGATTCTCGAGGTTCCCCGGTTTGACTTCAACTGGCAGATGACGTACGCCCTGGATAAGGCGAGGTTCTTGCCAAAGGGAACCAATGTCCATATGACGGCGTTCTACGACAACTCGCCGAATAATAAGTACAACCCGGACCCAATGAAAGAAATTTTCTGGGGTGAACAGAGTTGGGATGAGATGATTACCGGGTTCTTTGACATGACGATTCCGGTTACGGCGGACCCGGCTAAGGTTCTTCCTGCTCCGGTGAGAAAACCGGCTCCGGCACAGACTGCGAGCGCGAACTAGTTTTCCATCTCAGGATGTTTGCTGTCGAGTAGGTGGGTCGAATTTGCGATGATTTCTTCGGAATTCGCAATTCACCCACCTTCTCTTTTTTGCCGAACCAATTTCTAAGTGCCGAGCAAACGGTTTGCGGGGATCACAGATCAACGCAGGATCCAATTTGCGCTGTTGGGAAAATCTCATGACGAAGCTAGTTCTTCTGGCAACATTGATTTCCGCTTACCCCGTGATGGCGCAAGCTCCGGCAACCCCGGCTCGCCCGAATGGGAATAGACTGTTCGACCAAAGCTGCACCACTTGCCATGGGAATGCGAACGTCGAGCGGGCACCCGCTCCGGCGGTGCTGCGCGGCATGACTCCGGAAAAGATCTACGAAGCACTGACCACGGGAGCAATGCAGGTCCAGGCAAAAGACCTTGCCGATGACGCAAAGCGCGCCATCGCGGAATATCTGGGCGACCGGAAGCTGGGTGCGGCCCTGGTTGCCGGCTCGAAATTGATGCCGAATCAGTGTGCTGCAAACCCGGCGCTCGCCGACATTTCGTCCAAACCTGCATGGAATGGATGGAGCATGGACCTGGCGAACACCCGTTTCCAGTCGCAAAAAGATGCCGGGCTGAACGCGAATCAGGTTGCGAAATTGAAGCTGAAATGGGCTTTCGGCTTGCCTGGTGCAACGTCGGTCTATAGTGAACCAAGTGCGGTTGGCGGAAGAGTTTTTGTTGCGGCAGACACTGGTTTTGTATATTCCCTCAACGCAGCCGACGGCTGTGTCTACTGGTCGTTCCAGGCCCAAAGCGGCGTACGGACCGCAATCACCGTGGCACCGCTCAGGAATCGGCCAAACACTTCCGCAGCGTACTTCGGCGATCTCAAAGGAAATGTATATGCGGTAGATGCCAGAACCGGAGCACAACTATGGAAAGTGGCGGCGGACACGCATCCGTTGGCTCGCATCACGGCCGCTCCAAAATTGAACGGGAATCGCCTCTATGTTCCCGTCTCATCCATGGAAGAAAACGCGGGCTCGAGTCTTAACTATTCGTGTTGTACATTCCGCGGCAGCGTGGTGGCACTCGATGCCGATACGGGGCAGCAAATTTGGAAATCTTACACGATTGTGGACCAGCCGAAGCCCACCCGGAAGAACTCGAAAGGCACGCAGTTATGGGGCCCGGCGGGTGCAGGCGTCTGGAGCACACCCACCATCGATGTCAAACGCAATGCGATTTATATTGCTACGGGCGACTCCTACGCCACTCCTTATGCAAACACGACCGACGCCATCATCGCGCTGGATCTCAACACCGGCAAGGTCCGCTGGACGATGCAGGCCACTCCAAACGATGCGTGGATCGTAGGCTGCGGACCGAACAATCGATCCGAGAATTGCCCCGAAACTGTCGGACCCGACTACGATTTCGGAGGTTCCCCTATTTTGCAGTCGCTTCCAAACGGTCGTAGCATCCTGGTAGCAGGCCAGAAGAGTGGGATCATCTGGGCGCTGGATCCGGATCGCAATGGAGCAGTTTTGTGGAAAACACAAATCGCTAAGAATCCCACCAGCGAGTTGCCGAACGCAATTCGGACTCCCACGGATGGAGAGTTCGTTTGGGGTGGGGCCGCTGATAATCGAAATGTGTTTTTCGGGATGAACAGCGGTGGGTTAGTCGCGGTGCAACTGACAACTGGCGAGCGGACCTGGTTCACGCCGTTAGAGCCATCGGCTGCGGGCAAACGTCGTGGCCACGGCGGCGCTGTTGCCGCGGCGTCTGGTGTGGTGTTTTCCGGCGGTTGGGACGGAACACTGCGGGCGCTTTCCAGTGAAGATGGCAGCCTGTTGTGGGAATACGACACGGTGAAAGACTTCCAGACCGTGAACGGCGTGACGGCCAAGGGCGGCTCCATGGGAGCTCCCGGTCCTACGGTGGCGGAAGGGATGTTGTTCGCTGGATCCGGATACCTCGGATTCGGTGGGGGCTTGCCCGGTAATGTGCTGCTGGCGTTTTCGGTAGAGTAGCGCCAGGTCCGGTTGAACCCGGCAAAGTCAGAATCATGCAAATCAAAGATCACACGTAATTATCGTCACGGGCGCTTCGTCGGGTATCGGATTGTCAACGGAGCCTCATCGTGCAAGCGATGGAAGAAGGAAACGCGCAGTACTTCGCCAATGATCGCCTCCGCAAGATGGCCGGGGGCGCATAATACCGCTGCAGTTTTTCCACCTGCCGCCGCAGTGGCGAATCTCTCGGCGCCTGAAAGCTACTCCTGGTACTCGCAAATGTCTTCGGCGATCTCGCTGTCTGTTTTTTCGAAGTAGCGAGTGTAGGTATAAGGCTTTGCCAGCGTCTTCGGATCTTCGGCGGTGACCGTGACTTCCAGGAAGCGGCCATCTGCCAGTGGGCGGAAACGCTCGATGACTTTGAGGGCCTCGCTATGCGGGGCGCCCAACTCATTCAACCATGTGCTGTCATTGAAGCCCGTGGTTTCGACGACCAGCGTGCCGCGATCCCAGCGCGCGATGCCGTCGCCCATCCACGTATACGCCTCATCCGGATTGTCGCTCTGGATGTGATCGCGATTGAAGTCGACTTTTTGCAGGAGCCCGCGGGCAACATCTTCAAACAGAATGAAGACCGACGCGGAAGTGGTTGCAATTTCGATCTTGTTGTTCTCGCGCGCCATCATGCGGAAGGGTCCGACGGGCTGGCACATGCGTGCTGGATCTTCCTTGAGATCGGCGCTTTTTGCACGCGCGGCGGCTTCCGGCAGAAGCTTGATTTCCGAAGGCGAGCCCGAGTTTTTGCGGCCCGCGGCAACGGCGTTGGAAGGAATCACCCGGTAGACGCCGTCCAGATTCGGCTGCGAAGTTTGCGCGGCGGCAGGAGCAGCCGGGGCCGCGATCGCGAAGACGAATGCGGCCGTTGCGGCAACCGAGGCGGCAAACCCGCGGGATGAAAAGCGTGGATGCATGCGCGGCCTCATTCTACGATCAGCGCACGTTCGCGCACGGCTTTCAGATATTTCTCGCGGTAATCGTGCCAGGTCTTGGCGTCTTCGTTGCAGATGTTAATGGGTTCGCCGCTCGGGGACGTATGATAGTCCGATCTCTTGTAATAGCGCGTGAAGTTGTAGGCCGAGGTCAGCGCGATGCGGTCGTCGATGGTGATATCGACCTCGATCATGGAACCGTCTTTGATGCGGCGGATGCGCTCCACCATGTGCACCTCTTCGGAGTGCGGCTCCATGCCGAGGAAGAGCCACGACTTGTCATTCAGGCCGATGGTATCGACGACAAGCGTATCGCCTTCCCAGTGGCCGACGGAATCGCCGTTCCATGTAGGGAGCAGATTGCGCGGATGCTTGCGGTTGAGATAAACGCGCCGGACGCCCGCGGTATTGAGTTCCCAGTAAGCGATGATCACCTTATCGCGTCCCGGCAGCCACCAGAAGCGGCCGGCATTCACCGGAAAGCGGAACGGGCCGTTGGGCTGGCAGACCTGGCCCGTGTCGTCTGCCATGCCGTCGGTCGCCTGCATCTTGGCAAGCGCCCACGGCTGAAGGTGCGCGGTGATCAGTTGGTCCAGATTCACAAGCGGCTTGAGACCTTCGATGTCCTTGCCGCGGGCCATGGCGTAATAGCCGGCCCAATCGGCGTGAGGATCCGAGGCTTGCCCGAGGGCTGCCGAGCCGAAGATGCCCGCTGCAGCCAGAATGCAGAGTGGAAATCCGATTTTCATGGCGCCTAACACGCCGATTATTTCACACCGCCTAAGACCGCGTCTCCCTTATTGGTGATCGGTCTGGCCAAGGAGCGGCACTTCGCCCTTTGTGCAGGAACCACTAATGAATACGGCCACTTCCGTCTGTTACCATTTTCAATGGATAAAAGTTAAGGAGACCCCATGCAGTCGTTTTCATTGAGCACACTTGCAAACCGCATAAAAACACCCCGAAGGCTTACGAAATGGATGCCCCTGCTCACGGCTGGCGCCTTCGCCATTTTCGGGACCATGCAGCAAGCGCAGGCTCAGAATCTGGTCATCACGAATGCCAGAATCATCGTCGGCAACGGCCAGATAATCGAGCGTGGAGCCATCCTCGTCCGCGATGGCCGCATCGCCACCGTGGTTTCCGGAGACGCACCCGCCGCGCCTGCGGGAACGCAGACCATCGACGCCGGCGGCTTCACCGTGATGCCCGGCATCATTGACGCGCATCGCCATCTTGTCGGCCGCCCCGAAAACTTCTTCACCGAGCGCGCCGGCAAAGCGATGATGGAGCTTCTCGAATCGGGCGTCACCACCGTGCAAGGCGGAGGCGATGCTTTCCCAGCCATCGTTCAACTGAAGCAGAAAACGGAAAGTGGGGAGATCAAAGGCCCCCGCATCATCGCGCCCGGCCCACTGAATTTCAATCGATACCAGACCACCGATGAGCTACGCGCGGCGATTGCAGAGGAAATCAAGCAGGGCGCGGACTCGCTCGGCGAAATTCACTATCCCGCGGCCACCTTCCCTGCCGAGGCCACCGAAAAGGAAACGGCTTTCCTCAAAGCCGCCCTGGAAGAAGGCAAGAAACACGGTGTCCCCGTGCAGATCCACGCCGTGAGCCCCGCCGCCATGACCGCCGCCGTGCGTCTCGGCGCGACGGAACTGATCCACACGCCGCACTTCGGCTGGGTGACGGACGCGGAGGCCCAGATGGTGAAGAATGCCGGCGTTGTCGTCTCCTCCTGCACAGGCTTCGGCGCGCCCGTGTTCAACGTGTTTAATAAAGAAAACAAGCCAACCTTCCGCGACGGCAAGCCCTGGCCCGCAGGCATCATCGACGGCGAAGGCCGCGGCCGCGAGGCAGGCTACAAGCCAGTCAATGCCCGGACGCTATTCGATAACGGCGTCATGTTCGGCTATTGCACGGACACCACCTACCAGCCAAGAGAAGCACTGGCGCACGAACTGAAGGTGCTCAACCTCATGTTCTCGCCCATCGACCTCATCAAGGTCCTGGGCCCGAACTCGGCGGCAGTGATCGGCAAGAGCAAAGACCTGGGGACTCTCGAGCCCGGCAAGCTGGCCGATATCATCGTGCTGACCGGCAACCCCCTCGACGGCTACTGGAACATGCTCACCAACGTCATGACCATCAAAGGCGGCCAAGTCCTCGTAGACAAGCGCCCGCAATTGCGCACGGTGAAAGCATTATAGAAAGAAAACAGCAGATTCAACGAGTATAAAAACAAAAAAGGACCGGAGTTGATCCGGTCCTTTTTTATTTGTCCCCAAGTGGGACGGATTGGAAATCCGCGGCGGAGTGGAACTCCACCTGGCGTGGTGCAGGTGGATGCTCACGATCGGGCAAACTGGAAATGGTGTTTGAGTGTACGGTCCCGCGTTTCCAAGGGCGTTACCGTCTTTGGAGTTGTGCGGCATTGCACCCCGGCGTCGCCTCACACCTACTCGATCGGTGTCGCGATCACACACACGATCTCTTCCTGCCCGTCGGCGCCCGCGTCCACCGGACTAACGGTGTCGAAGCCGGAAGCCACGCCTTTTCCAACACAACTTTGAAGCCGCCGCGCTCCGCGGTTCCTAAAACAAACAGCTCGCGGCTCGTGAATCCCAAACAAACGGTAGCAAGCCCAAATGCCCGCTTGATCCATGTTTATTACGGAGCGGTCTCTAGTGCACCAAGGGTGCGGAGGCTTTCAACACACCGTCGGACGATTCCACGCAAAGCGTGTTCTTTCCCGCGCGTTCTCCTTCAGTGAAAGATTGCGAATACCAACCTGTTTTCGGCAGGATTTGGCCGGGTTGCGGGCTGGCGCAGGTTTCATCGTCCAGCCAAACCGTCGCGGTCGTGTTTGGATTCAAGACCACACCTACAGTCGCTGAGAACGGTGACGCGGAATGGATCACGACGTGTGCTGGCACCGAAGCCGTCACCGACATCATGGCCGACCGTGAACCGCCGGCAAAAAGTACGCTGCCGCACAAGACAAAAAAAAGAAAGAACACTTTGGTCAATTGCATCGTTATAGGTATCCTATTCGCGCAAACTGACGCAACCAATAGCGCAGAAAGGCCGGTACCGCCCGGCATGTACTGGAACCAACAAAAGACCGAGTGACGGCGGCAACCTCCAGTGCGAGGAGGCTGGCCGTAGGGTACTAGCTCACCCTGGCTGCGTTACAAACCCCATAACCTACATATTCTTCAGTACAAAACGGCCTAATGACGCCCGTTTCTACTCTCTATGGGAATACGGTGGAACCAAGGTACTCCTAGGACTTAGGCTCTAAACCCGATTGGTGGAAAGGAATATGTGGGTTAGCCTTGACGCAGAAACACGGAATTAGAACATTCCGAATGTTTCCGAATATTGACTGAGGTCTTAGGAGAAACAAAATGAAACACGTTACATTATTGTCCCTCGCCGCGGCGTTCGGACTGTTCTCGAGTGTGGCTTTCGCTGGAAACGCTACCGCAAACTTGGCGGTAAGTGCAACCGTCGCCAACAACTGCATCATCAGCACCGGCGCGCTCACGTTCGGCGCGTACGATCCGATCGTGACCAACGCCTCCACTAACAAGACCAGTTCGGTTAGCGTCTCGGCGACCTGCACCACCGGCGCAACAGCAACCATCCGCCTGGGCCAAGGCCTCAACGATGGAACAGGATCCGCTGAGGTTCCGGCCCGCAAGCTGAAGAGCGGCACTGACACTTTGGCATATTTCCTCTACCAACCGGACAACTCCACGGTCTGGGGCAACACCACCGGGACGGGCGTGACGGCCACGGCC
>JBEBFS010000068.1:0-28182 GCA_040081855.1 Bryobacteraceae bacterium
ACCCCACACCACTCCATTCCGACGCAGCTAAAATCAGGTTTAGCCGCTAAGGCGCTCTTACACGGAGGAACTGGAAGTTGGTGAGCATTCTCAGAAGTCTCATGTTCGGGTGCACTGTCCCGACTTCGTCTGTCCCTTCTCAATCGCGTTGCTTGACAAAACAAGCGGCTTCCCATTCACGGAAGCACCTGATTGCCCTCAGCCTTGCGATCCTTTTCCTGCGGCATCCAGGCCGGGCCCAGGGTAACCGTGGGGGTAACCATGAGGACAGCCGCGAGGTGCTTGAGGCCGCCATGCGCGCACATGGAATGGTCCAAGACGGGCAGACGTCGGACACGTTGAAGTCGCTCTCGTTTGAAGCGTCGGGATTGAACTACCCGTTCGGGCAGTCGTTCCGGCCCGGCGGTCCGTTGCCCGAGTTCACTCATCCCAAGTACAACGTGGAGATCGATTACACGATCCCCTCCATGCGCATCGACTCTGAGCGGATGAACTCTCCGCGCCCACAACAAGGCGGCGTCGGCGCTTTGCAGGCAGCGCCCATCCGCTCCATCCAGAACGTCTCGGGGACAATCGCTTGGAACGTGAATGCAGCCGGCGCCTCGGCGCGCGCGCCCAGAGCAGCCGTCGAAGACCGATTGCTCCAACTCTGGGTCACACCGCCGGGCATCGTGAAGGCCGCTCGGCAGGCAGGTTCGGCCGCAGTGCTCTCCCGCTCAAAAGGCCGCCGCATCGTGATCTTCCCACTCAGGGGCCGCATGATCAAGGCAACCTTGAACGCGGATACCCTCGTGGAGCGCGTCGAATACATGATCGATAACCCGGTCACTGGAGACACTCCCGTGGAAATCGCTTATACGGGATACACCAAGTTTGACGGCGTTCCATTTCCCACCCGCATTGTCCAAAAAGTCGGCGGGCAAGCGGTGCTCGATCTAAACGTTTCCCGGTGTGATTGCAAATCCCCGGCAGTCGACATTGCGGTTCCCGAGAACGTCAAAGCCGCGGCGGAAACCGCCCCAGTTGCCGCCATTGTTCCGCAGAAGCTTGCCGACGGAGTCTACCTGCTCCCCGGCGGCGCAAATAGCGTCGCGGTGGAATTCAAGGATTTCATCGCCCTTGTCGACGGCCCGGCGAACGATGATCGAACGCAAGCGCTGCTCGACGTATTGAAAAAGACTTTTCCGGGTAAGCCGCTCCGTTATGTGATCAACACGCACCACCACTATGACCACTCCGGTGGCCTCCGAGGCTTCGTTGCCGAAGGCGTCACCATCCTTGCGCAATCGGAAAGTAAGCCGCATTTCCAAAAAGTTTGGAAGTATCCGCATACCCTGGCTCCGGACCGGCTTGCGAATGCGCCCAAAGCGCCGGTCATCGAGGCCGTGAAGGACATGCGTATCCTCACCGATGGAACGCAAAAACTCGAGTTGCACCGGTTGGCCGGCAACAATCACGCCGCCACCATGTTGATCCCGTATCTGCCGGCACAGAAAATTCTAATGGAGCCGGACCTGTACCAGGCGGCGCAAACCGCTCCCGGTCCGAACGAAAAAGCAGCACCGTTTTACCAGGAGTCGGGCAACCTATACGATCAAATTAGCGCATGCACCTCGAAGTGGAACGGATTGTCGCTCTGCACGGTCCCACCACGACATTCGAAGCCCTGCGCAGCTACGTAAATTGGGGCCGCTCCGCGCATTAAACGCGGAGCACGCTGCTGCGATCCGAATTGGTGAAAGGGTAGCCTTCCCCAAATTTCCAAATTTCCCCAGGCTTCGTGAAATCAGGTAGAATTTTCAAACGGAGGAACCAGTGAACCACCTCAAAAGTGCCTCACGTTTGTTGGTTCATTTGCTGGTGCTAGCGTTGTATGTTCCCTCGGCATTCGGGCAGGGAAGAACCGCTAAAGAACTCTTCGCGGATGCGATGAACGGTGATAGGGAGGCGTTGCGACAAATAGTTGTACTTGGAAATGCTGGAAATGTAGAGGCGCAGGTCATCATAGGTGACATATACTACCGAAGCGACACAGGATTTCCCAAAGACTCCGTCCAAGCTGTCTTCTGGTGGAGGAAGGCTGCGGAGCAAGGTCAGACTAACGCTCAGTTCAACTTAGCGGCCATGTACGCGACGGGCGACGGAGTTACCAAGGACGCGGCGCAGGCCGTCGCTTGGTTTAAAAAAGCTGCGGAGCAAGGTCATGCTGACGCTCAGTTCAACTTAGCGGCCATGTACGCGACGGGCGAAGGAGTTCCTAAGGACGCGGCGCAAGCCTTCCCTTGGTACAAGAAAGCTGCGGAGCAAGGTCATGCTGACGCTCAGTTCAACTTGGCGGCCATGTACGCGACGGGCGACGGAGTCCCCAAGGACGCCGCGCAGGCTGTCGCTTGGTCCAGAAAAGCTGCGGAGCAAGGTCAGGTTAACGCTCAGTTCAACTTAGCGGCCATGTACGCGACGGGCGACGGAGTTCCCAAGGACTTAGTCATGGCTTATAAGTGGGTGACCCTCGCCGCGGAGCAAGGTCATGCTGACGCTCAGTTTCACTTAGCGGCCATGTACGCGACAGGCGACGGAGTTCCCAGGGACTTAGTCATAGCTTATAAGTGGGTGACCCTCGCCACAGCCCAAGGCAACACAGTTGCTAAAGAAGTACGAGACGTTCTGGAGAAAGAAATGACCGCCGCTCAAATCACAGAAGCCCGAAAACTGTCCGGTGAGTGGAAGCCGAAAAAATAGAAACGTCCTGGCCGTGAAATGGGGACCAAAGGGGGACCAAAGGGGACAGGCGAGACGTTCCCCTGCTTTTCCGCTCATCGGGCGACGAGGGCTATATTGTAAATGGACTAGCCCAGTGATCGGCATTGCTGCCCCGCATTTCTTGCGGACCACAACATATGAAACCACAGCGTGTGAACCTTACGGTGAATCCTTCCGACGAGACGATCCGCCTGGGGCCTCTCACGGTGCGCTTTCTCGTCACCGGGGATAACTCGACCGGTAGCATCACGGCCTTTGAGGTGTTTGTCCCCGCGGGGCAACGCCTTGCGGCGCCGGCGCACAGCCATGACCATTACGAGGAGACCGTTTACGGTCTCGATGGAGTGCTCACCTGGACCGTCGACGGAAAACAGATCGAGGTCGGGTCAGCGCAGGCGCTTTGCATTCCGCGCGGCGCCATTCACCGATTCGATAACCACGGGCCGCGGGATGCAAAGGCGCTCTGCGTGATCACGCCGGCCGCAATCGGTCCACAATTTTTCCGTGAGTCCGCCGAGGTCATAAACGCGGCGGTCGATGGCCCCCCGGACCGCGTAAAGATGGGTGAGATTATGCGCCGTCACGGACTCACCCCGGCTCCACCGCAGACTCAGGCGTAGCACCGCGCGAGCTTCTGCTTTCGCGGAACACGTTGAAATGCGGGACGGCACACTCAAATACCACCCCCAAATCCGTCACTCACCACAAATCCCGCAACTCAATCTCACCGCTTTTCAACCACATCGAACTTTGCCTGGCGCAATTTTTCGCTGTTCACCCCGTATAACGTAGGCAAGGAGTTTGAGCGCTCTTCCAGCAGAGGGCCAAATCGACCAAGAGTGACGTCCTAGGTAACTCATTGCGGGTCTGCGTGTGTTGGAAGGATGACTGACTTTCAGTTCCTGTGCCGTGTGCAGGTAACAAGCACGGACCGGGCCGCCGTACCGGTTCATTCGGTCTCTTGACCACTGAGTGTGTGTCAGTGGTTGCTTTGCCGTTGAGTAAGTATCCAGCGGTCTCTTCGTCGTTGAGTGTATGTCAGCGGCAACAAAGAGCGCTCTTTTGTTTTTTGACTAAGAAGTAGGAGGAAGACAAACAACACGGCGAAGCACACGTAGGCCCGGTCCGCCCTAACCCGTGGATCGTCCGCTAGGGAAGTGGCTCGTCTTTACCGAAGGCCGATGAAGGAAATCATTCTCCCCGCTTCTTCCTTCTCACGCCGGAAAGAGTAGTAGCGATCATCGTCGCAAAACGTGCATCCGCCGAGAACATCAATGTTTGCTTCGGGAACTCCCGCGGCCAGCAGCAGCTTCTTATTCGCCTCCGCCAAATCCACACGCCCGGCGCCGTCCAAACCAAACTGCCGGCCCACCTCCGCGCCGACTTCATAGCAACAAACGCCAATACCGGGTCCAATGGCCGCGAAGGTGTGCTCGGGCGATGCGCCCATCTTTTCGAGCGCAGTGTGCACGATTTGCGCTGCCGTTCCTCGCCATCCCGAATGAACCGCCGCCACAACGCGGCTTCGCGTGTCCACCAATAGAATCGGGTAGCAATCCGCCGTGCGCACCGAAACCGTGACGCCCGTTTCCCGCGACACCAGCGCGTCGCCCTCACCCACGCATCCTGTCCCGCTCGCATGGAGCGTGATCGCCGAATGTATTTGTTTGAGGCTGGCCATCGCGTCTTGCGTCAGCTTCGCTTTACGCGTGCCAAAGCCGTGATCGAGCCAAGGGAATTGTTCGAGAATGGCGGAGCGGAGAATCACGCTTGCTACGATTCCGCCGCCTTGTCGAGCATCAGGGAGAATTCGCGGGCTTTGGAGTCGACGCGATCTTTTAATTCGGCGAGTTCCTGTTCCATGGAGCGCATGCGGTCGGCCATGTGCATGCACGCCAGAACGGCAAGGCGGTTGCTGTCCATGTTGCCGGCCCTCTTGGCGATGGACGTCATGATTTCGTCAACGCTCTGTGCCAACTCTTCAATTTCGCCCGGTTCGCCTGTGGCGGCAAGGGAAAAAGTTTGGTTGAATATGGTGACGCGCACCGGCTTGCGATCCGAATCCATGGCGGCCTCCCGGTAAGGATGTCCAAAGCCCCGCGGGCGTTACAAAAAACGCTTTGCTACTGTCCCGCGAGCAGATCCATCTGGCCCAACAGCTTTTCGATCCGCGTGCGGACCTGCTTGCGCTCAGAGCGGAGCGATTCCAGCTCTGAGCGCATTTTGGGTAATTCGTCCGCCACCGAACCCGCGGTCTTGCGGGCCACATTGCGCTCGGCCACGGCCTGATCGCGTTCGGTCAAAGCCTGATCGAGCTTCGTCAGGGCCTCTTCCTTAGCGGCCAGCGCGGCTTCCCGTTGCGCAAACGCCTCGTCCCGCTCGGCACGCAGTTTCGCTACGTGCTCCACGGTCTTGCGGATGCGCTCTTCCAGACTCGCGAGCGAATCCGGTTCCAGGCCTTCGAGCTCAGGCGTCTCCATATTTTTGGTTAAGCGGCTTTTTCGATCGCGCCCTTCGCCTGATTCACCAGTGCGCCGAACGCAACCGGATCCTTCAGAGCGATATCAGCCAGAACCTTGCGGTTCAATTCCACGCCGGCCTTCTTCAGTCCGTCCATGAAACGGCTGTAAGAGACGTCGGCAGCGCGGCAGGCAGCGCCAATGCGGACAATCCACAGCGAGCGGAAGTCACGCTTCTTGAGGCGGCGGCCCTTGTAGCCGTAAAGGAGCGACTTTTCGACCGCTTCTTGCGCCGAGCGATACAGCTTGCTCTTTGTGAGGAAAAAGCCCTTTGCGAGGGCGAGTGTCTTTTTGCGGCTATTGCGCCGCTTTGTACCACGTTTAACTCTTGGCACGTTTCTCTCCTTGTAGTTACTTCATCAAACAGCGGATCAGGCACGTGCGGCGCTCTGTCCACTGCAGCGGATTTACCTGGGCTTTCGCCCGGATTTACGATCCGCTTAGTACGGCAGCATGCGGTGAACTTCGGGCGAGTTTGCGTCATCCGCAATCACACCCTGTCCCAACCGGCGCTTCCGGCTACGCGACTTTGACGTCAAGATGTGACGGGCCATTGCGTGATGGCGTTTGATTTTGCCGGTACCCGTCTTCTTGAACCGTTTAGACGCACCCTTATGGGTCTTCAACTTTGGCATAAAAGAAATTTCCTGGATCTGCCGGCGCGAACGGCGGCTTTTTCAATACTAACACAAGCGGATGGGAGATTTCCCTCAGGACTGTGTTTCCCCAAAACCGGGACGGCAGTAGGAGGGATTCTTCCTTTATTATCAACGCCGGATGCCGGTGCTTCGGCCTGCTACAATTTCAACTAGCGCTGACTGATGCAGCGACTGACTACTCGTGGCCACCCGGCCGCATGTAAGTCCAGGACTTGATCGATTTCGACAGGTACCAAGGCGATGCGAACTGTTGTATCCGTTTTCCTCTTCTCGCGTTCCCGCGCGCAGGCGGGACCCATCGCGTTTTTTGTGCCTGAAGGCCAAGCGAGGTGAAGTATGTCCAGCCCCGATTTTCTACGCGCGAAAGCGCAGCAACGCAAGATCACGATGGTGACGTGTTACGACTACACGTTCGCCCGGCTCATCGCCAAGAGCCCCATCGACGCCATTCTGGTGGGCGATAGCGCCGCCATGGTGATGCACGGGCATCCGTCCACGCTCACCATGAACATCGAGCTGACGCGCATGCACACCGAGGCGGTGGTGCGCGGCGCTGGCGATAAATTCATCGTCGCGGACATGCCGTTTCTTTCCTATCGCAAAGGCATTGGACCAGCGTTGGACACGGCGCAGCTATTGATGACGGCGGGCGCGCATGCCGTGAAGCTCGAAGGCGTCGATGGACACGAAGACGTGATCGAACGTTTCGTGCAGAGCGGCATCCCAGTGATGGGGCATCTCGGTATGCAGCCGCAGTCGGTGAACGCGTATGGCGGCTTCCGAGTGCAAGGGCGCAATGAGGATTCCGCGCACGACATTATGCGCCAGGCGGCGGCGCTCGAACAACTGGGTGCCTTTGCCGTGGTGCTGGAATGCGTGCCCGCGAAGCTTGCCGGGGAAATCACGGAAGCGCTGCATATTCCGACCATCGGCATCGGCGCGGGGCCCGAGTGCGACGGACAGATTCTGGTGTTGCAAGACCTGCTGGGCATGAATCAGGATTTCCGCCCGAAGTTTGTCCGCCAGTTTTCCGACGTCGGCCACTGCGTGCAACAGGCGCTGGAGCGCTATGACGACGAAGTGAAGAACGGAACGTTTCCCGCGATGCAGGAGAGCTACTCGTAATGCGCGTTTGGCATCAGGTTTCCGATTGGTTGGAATATCGCAAAACAATCACTGGGAAAAGCATCGGTGTCGTGCCCACCATGGGCGCTCTGCATCGTGGGCACGCCGCCCTGGTGGAACGGTGCCGCCGCGAGAACGACGTCGCTGTTGTCACGCTGTTTGTAAACCCTTCGCAGTTCAACGATCCGAAGGATCTCGAAAAATACCCGCGTACACTGGATGCCGACTTATCTCTGCTGTTGGGCCTGGGTGTCGATGACGTGATCATTCCGGATGCGAAGCAGTTGTATCCGCATGGCTACCGCATCAAACTGGACTCCGTTGACCAAACGCCAATCATGGAGCAACTGCACCGTCCCGGTTTCCTGCAAGGCGTGCTCACGGTAGTGCTGAAATTGTTGAGCGTCGCACAGGCCCATCGAGCTTACTTCGGGGAGAAAGACTATCAGCAACTTCGCGCAGTCACGGAAATGGTGGAAGAATTTTTCCTTCCTGTTCAAATCATTCCGTGTGAGACGGTGCGCGAGGAATCCGGTTTGGCCCTTAGCTCGCGAAACACGCTCCTATCGGACGCGGGCCGCGCGAAAGCGAGCATCATTTATCGCGCGCTGACTGGCGGGTCGAGTGCCGCGGTGGCAACGGCGCTACTCGAGGCCGAAGGTTTCGTGGTGGATTATGTAGAGGAACATTGGGGACGGCGTTTCGCGGCGGCGTTTCTCGAAGGCGTGCGCCTGATCGATAACGTCGCCATCTAGAGGAGGGAATATGCTGCTGACGCTCGACATTGGCAACAGTCAGATTTTCGGCGGAGTCTACGATGGCGCGAATCTCAAAGCCACCTTTCGCAGAACGTCCAGCATCCGCGCTTCTTCTGACGAATTCGGCACGTTTTTTCGCGCGACGCTGCGCGAAAACGGCGTGGACCCCGAAGCCATTCATCTGGCCGCGATGTGCTCCGTGGTGCCCGACGCCGTGCACTCTTTGCGCAATTGCTTCCGTAAATATTTTCACTTTGAGCCGTTTGTACTGCAGCCCGGCGTGAAGACCGGCCTGAAGATTCGCTATCGCAATCCGCTTGAGGTGGGCGCGGATAAGATCGCCAACGCCATCGGCGCGCTGGAGCGGTTTCCGGGACGGAATCTGTTGATCGTCGACTTTGGAACGGCCACGACACTGTGCGCGGTGACAAAGGAGAAGGAATACCTGGGCGGCATCATTACTCTTGGCATTCAGACGTCGATGGCCGCGCTCGATTCCAAAACCGCGCGCCTGCCGTCCGTCGAAATTCTGAGACCGGAAGAGCTGTTAGGCCGCTCGATTGTAGAGAGTATTCAGTCGGGTTTGTATTACGGCACGCTCGCCACCGTCCGGACGCTCGCCGATGCGGTGACGAAAGAACATTTTCCCAAGGAAAAGCCATTGGTCATCGGCACCGGCGGATTCGGACGGTTGTTCGAAGACGAAAAATTATTCGATGCGTTTCTGCCGGAGTTGCCCTTAATTGGTCTGCGCCGCGCCGTTGAACTATCGCAAGCGGAAGGGAAAAAGTAGAGAACCCACGGGCCGACGCCCAGGGGGTTCGTTTCGTTTGCTACTTCAGCGGTGCCACAACCGGTTTCGCCGGCGGCACGGGCTTATTGAATTTAGCGGCGTCAATGGCGACGTTCGCCTGTATCTCATCCATGTTGTATTGCGATTGGCCATCGGTCCACGTCAGCTTCCATTCGAAGGGAATCTTCACGCCCGCCACGTCGCGGTAATCGGCGAACTCGATTTGCACGGGCACCGAACCAATTGCTGTATGGCTCTGCCGGTACACGCGGGTGAGAAAGCCGGTCTGCGCGTCGAAGAAAAGCTTCACGCGGGAATTGCCGATCTTGCCTTGCACGATGTTCACGGCCTTGTCGTTGAGGAGAGTCGTCGGGAACCCGGTGCGCAGATCGGTGAGCGCGCCTTTGAGCTTGGCCGGAAACGCAAGAACGGATTCCAGCTTCGCTCCGTCCAGATCTCCGCCCGGAACCAACTGCAGCACGCCGACTGGTTTATCGGGACCGGCAATCCATGCGTTCCTGCCGTCATAGGTGTTGACGCTATCGCCGTTCTGGGTGTGGGCGACAACCGAGCGCTCGCCGCTGCTCTTTGTGTAGTAATCAACCGGCACTTTCCCGTGGTAACTATCGAAGCCTTCATAACGGCCCTTGCCGACGAACGACGAGATCGCGGCGGCTTTGCCGGCTCCACCGATGGCTTCGAGGTAACGCGTGAAGATTTCGTCCACAGACGGGCCTTTCAACTGGCGGCGGCTGAGCTCAACGTCATTCGGATCGTCGGGAGCGGGTTCGCTGTATTGCTCCATGAGGCTTGGAACCACGCGCGGCGTTGGGCTGCCGCGATGGCATGTGAAGCACGTCACTGCTTCGCGTCCGCCGAACAAAGTCTTATTGATCGTATTAACGATCTGCACCATCCGGCGGCCCTGGCGCTTTTCCGGAGTGTCTTCCGCGTATTTCGGCCAGTTGCCCAGCACTTCGAGGCCGTGGCAGTTGGTGCAGTTATAGCCCAGCGCCGCGGACATGAATCCCATCGTTTCCATGAACTGGTTGACGGGAATGCCCTTCAGCACCTGGATGTTGGTGAAAACATCCTCGGCCATCAGGACCTTTCCCTGGTTCGTAGCAGGTGCGTTTTGCGCGGATGCCGGCGCGATGGCCAACAGCGCGATTCCTAATGCGATCCACAGCGCTTTTTGGAATGCGGAGTACATATATGTATCGTTCCTACGCGGCTTGAAAAAATATGCCCCTCAAATCACGAAGCCGCTTCAGATTTAGAATCGCACGAACCAGGGAGGGGTGGATGCGCAACCCGCTATTGCTGCCAGCGCGGAATTCCATTCCTCCGCTCGTTGTTCGATCATGATTTTGAGATGACGTCTTATTCCGTACGCGCCACGACCTTTCTCGCCGCGATGATGGTGACTCCTGTGTTAGCGCAGGCGCCTGCGCCGAACCGGGCGCCCGATGTGCCGTTTGTCGGCTCATCGCAAGACGCCGTGGATGGCATCCTGCGTCTGGCCCGTGTGAATAAGGGCGATGTGGTCTACGATCTCGGCTCGGGCGATGGCCGCGTTCCGATTGCTGCGGCGAAGCAGCGACGTGCGCGCGGCGTGGGAATTGAGATTGATCCGGGGCTGGTGAAGAAGTCCAGGGAAAATGCTGCGGCGGAGGGAGTGGCCGACCGTGTTCGTTTTCTGGAGGCTGACCTTTTTGAAGCAGACTTCCGCGATGCGACGGTTGTCGTGTTGTTTCTTGCGCCGGAGCTGAACCTCCAACTCAGGCCGAAGCTCCTTCGCGAACTGAAGCCCGGTACACGGATCGTTTCGAACACTTTCGACATGTACGATTGGAAGCCCACGCGTGAACTGACGGTGGGCGATGCCAGGGACACGGCGCATCCGTTCAGCCACCGGCTCTATCTGTGGACTGTTCCCCGGCGTCAATAGATTGACTGCGGTCTTAGTCTCTTTGAAGGAATGTGTTAGCGTAGCTGGATGTATCCGGATGTTGCGGTAGTTTTGTTCCGGAGCCTCGGTTTATAAGGAGAAAGTCTCATGAGACTCTTCCATCGTGGATCAGTTGCGGTGCTGGGAATTGGCGGGGTTTTGGCGATCGCCACGCTGTCGGTTGGTTCGATTTACGCGCAAAAGAAATCGGCAAAACCGGTGAAACAGGCGATCGACGCCAGTGGCTCTCCCGTTTTCAAAGTGGATCCCTTCTGGCCCAAGCCGTTGCCGAACCGCTGGAGCATGCAACAGGTTACGGGTCTTTGGGTGGATGACAGAACGGGTCACGTCTGGTTTCTGAACCGCGCCAACGCCGCTGATGGCGATGAGACCGGCGGCGACGGTAATCCGCCGCGCATCGATTGTTGTGTGCGCGGACCGGAGGCGGTCGAGCTGGATCAGGAAGGCAATGTCGTCAGTTCCTTCGGCGGCCCCGGTTATCATCCGATGTGGCCCACCAACTTGCAGACGATCATCGTGGACCGGCAGAACAATGTCTGGATCTCCGGCACGGGCGCGCAAGATAGCATCATCAAGTTCTCGCACGATGGAAAATTCCTGTGGGACTTCGGCCATCGTCCACCCAAGGACGTTCAGCCGAAGGAAGACAACCAGAATACGGATTGGATGATCTCCAAGGGCCGTTTCAATTTGGACGAAGACGCGCAGGAAATTTACATCATTAACGCTAAGCGCGTGGTGGTCTACGACATGAACACCGGCGCGTTTAAGCGCGGCTGGGGCGGGCACGGCATGGCGCTGAGTGAAATCCCGAACACGCCACTGCCGACGTATGAGTTCAACGGCGGGCCGCCCACCGAGGAGAAGAACTTCGCACCCGATCTGCACTTCGTCGAATTCGACAAAGATGGCCTGGTCTACATCGGCGAGCGTGGCCAGAACCGCATCTCGATCTATACGAAGCAGGGTAAGTGGGTGAAGGATTTTATGGTGTCGCCCAATACGCCCTCGCAGCGATCCACCGGTTGCGGAGGTTTGGCGAACATGAAACTGCCTCCGTGCGGCACCACCTACAAGATGGTGTTCTCAAAAGACACCGAGCAGACCTACATGTATGTGGCCGATGGCACCAACAATCACGTGTGGATTCTGGAGCGCAAGACGGGCAAGACGCTCGGCAAGTTCGGCAGCAACGGCAAGTACGCCGGGCAATTGCACTGGATCAATGCGATCGGCACAGATAAGCAAGGCAACATCTACACCGGCGAAGTGGAACAGGCGAAACGCATACAGCGGTTTGTGCCGGTTCCGGCAGGCAAGTAAATATTAAGCTAAATACAAACGGCGGGAGCTTTCCCTATTTCGGGAGGCTCCCGCCGTTGTTTCTTTGTGACGCTAGTTTCGTCCGCGAAGGCGATCCAGTTGGCGCCGGTTTCGCTTCGTGGGTTTGCTGTCCCCTGGCACTTCGAAATGCGGAATCAGCTTGCGCTCCTCCGCCGCTTTTTTGCGGAGTTCCTTGCTCTCGCCGGTTTCGCGATACAGCGTTTGCGCAACGGCGGCCGGACCGCGAAGTTCACTTAAGGCGAGAACTTCGATCTCGAAATCGCCGCTATCGTTTTTGATGAGCAGCATGTCGCCGACATGCACCTCACGCGCGGGTTTCAGCGGTTGACCCTTGATGGTAATCCGCCCCAGTTCGCAGGCGTGGCCCGCCAGGGACCGCGTTTTGAAGAATCGCGCAGCCCAAAGCCACTTATCGATTCTGACGCGCGACAAGTCCATGGAGACTGCTTGCTCGCTTTACTGATCGAATCTTACTTGTTCAGTTCTTACTTGTCGAGTTCTTACTTGTCCACTCTTTACTTGTCGAGCGACGCGATGAAGTGCGGCAGGTTGTGGTAGCGGAACACTTCGCCCAGCTTCTTATGCCTGCGCAGCGATTCGCGATACTCGTTCACCTTCGCTTCAACGCCCGTGCCGATATGCTTCTGCCACGCGGCGACGGCTGGCTGATCGGCGGAATCCGGCAGATACCGGCCGAACGCCGAAACATACTGATGGCCGGGAACCATATCGCCCGCCATGATCGACGTGGAGAAGACGCCGTTCGTATAGGCGTCGTTGCCGGCGATGCGGTCTCCCTTGCTTCGCAGGAACCTGGAGGCGATTTCCGGTTGGCGGATGTTCACGATGGTGAAAGCCCATGCGACACCGGCGCGCGCGTTGAGGCACGCAATCTCGTTCGGCGGTTCATTGTCGGCGGCGTCCCAGGCGGATAGCCCGGGCAGCATGTACATCGGGGAAAAGTACATCGCTCGCCCCGCGCCGTGCCAGAAGAATTCGTAAGCGTCCGGATCGATACCGCGCAGTTGGGTGGACAACTTCGCCACCAACTGGCCGTACCAGGTACGGGTAACCAAGCCAAGCGACTCAAGCGCCGCGCCTTCATAGCCGGGAATCGAGTTCAGCTTTACCAGCTTGATGAATTCGTCGATCGCTTCCTTGAATGCCGCGTCCGAACTCCAGGGCGTCAGCTTCGCGATCACGTGCTTGGCGAAGGAGATGCCGATGCCGGCGTGCATCATGGTTTGGATCTTTGGATCCGCCGCCGCGGCCTGGCCGGTTGTCAGCAGATCCCGGACGTGGGGATCCTTTTCCAGATACGCTTCGGCATAGCGTTCGCCTAATCCTTCCACGTACCAAAGCGCCGGGTAATCGCCGTGCGAGTAGCAGCGGTCAATCATTTCCTCCAACGGATACGTGCCATCGTCCGATAAGCGGCTGGGAGCATCCACGTGATTGACGAAGCCGATCACGTCGAACGTGTTGCCGAACTGTTCCTTTAATAATTGACGCGCTTCTCCGGTCGCCATGGAGCCTGCGGCGTCGGCCGAGCCTTGCGCCAAACCCGCCGCCATCTGCCGGATATAGTTGGGATTCAGAATCTTCAAAGACAGCGCGTCGGAGGCCATGCTCGCGAGTGCGCTCTGTGCCTTATCGCCGAACTGGAAGGCGCCAAAAAACGCCGTGTTCGTCGTGAAGTCCTTCTTCGCGGATTCGCCCGCTTTATAGAGATTTTCCTGGACGGCACGAAGCGGCTCGGAATTCGACATGGGAAGCATGCCGAGCAAGCGTTGTGCTCCGAAACTGGTGATTGCTACTTGAAACTTGAACGCCGCGTTGACGAGTTCGAGCATGGACACGGGCCCTCCAGCCTTTTGAGATACCCACAGCGTACCCCTTTGCGGGAGCGCCCCGCAAGGGAAAGAAAATGCTGATCGTTTTACTTCCGGATGAGTCTGAAGCCGCGCGGCGGGTTTCACGTCTACGCAGGGGCCGCTATACTACAAGCAATCGGAGACGCGGCGCCGGAGATGGACGCCCGCGGGGTGGGAGCCAACGCCCGCGTGAGATCGCTGGTCTGCCTATTCCATCAAAACTGAGATACTTTAGATTGCGTTTCGAAAGGCTGCGTGGATGACTGATATACAAGACCTTCTCTCAACGATTCCGATATTTAGTTTCCTCGGGCGTAATGAGATCGCGGCTGTTCAGTCCCTCTTCATCGAATCCACCCATCAAAAGGGCGACTACATCTGCCGCGAAGGGGAAGAGGGAAGCACCTTTCATATCATTATTGACGGCGAATTGGAAGTGATCGTCGGCGAAGGCGATTCGGCTCGTGTCATCAGCATCTTAAAAAAAGGTGACTTCTTTGGCGAGATGGCCTTGCTACAAGGCGGCCGCCGCACAGCCTCCGTGGTCGCGGCCCGCCGCGCCCGTCTGGTCACGCTCGACCGGCCATCGTTCAATAGCCTCTTCCTGAAGAACCCGAAAGCACTCGAATACTTCACACGTGTTCTCTGCAAGCGCATCGCGGATGCCAATAAGGGGGGCACGGCTCGCAAGTCGACCATGACCATCAGCGTCGGCTCGGCGCGCGATAGTCTGCGGGGCAAGTCGATCCTCGCTCGTGCGCTTGCCGGAGTGTTGCACGATTTAACCGGTTCGCAGGTGCTCTTGATCCGGGTCCAGGCCGACGAGAAAGGGCCCGGAAAGGAACTGGCCGAAATCCTCCACTGGGGCGGCACGGAAGAGACGCTCGACCGTGCTATCAGTGGCGTCGCGCAGGGCGTGTCCCTTCTGAACGTGCCCGCGCGCCCCAGCCAGGATGTCAATTATTACGCCGAGTGCGGTTCTGCGCTCATCTCCCGTTTCAGCGAGCGTTTCCCGTTTATCATTTTCGATCTGAATCCGGAGCCGCGCGGAGTGATGGACGCGGTTGGCATTTTCTCCGACGTCCTGGTGGAGATCGTGGATACCGCCGAGCCTCCGAAAGCCAAAGCCAGCTCGGATATGAAGATGAAGCACTTCCGCGTGGTGAACCGCTTTAATCCCACCTCACCCGCGCTGCCTATGCGCCATTGCGAGCCGTTCGTGTTGCCTCGCGACAGCGGAATGAAGGACGAATCAGCCAGCGACTTCATCCGCAAGAATCCTCGCTCTCCGGCCGGATTGACCGTGTTCCGTCTGGCACGAAAGATTCTCGGGTCTACGCTGGGACTTGCGCTCGGCGGCGGTGCCGCGTTCGGTATCGCTCACTTGGGCGTCCTCAAGGTTCTGGAAAAATACGGCATCCCCATCGATCTTATTTCGGGCTGCTCGCAGGGATCCATCATCGGTGTCGGCTACGCGGCTGGTATCTCCACAGACCAGATGATCGACATTGCGCTGGAACTGGGCAACTGGAAGAATTCGCTGCTGGCCGTGGATCTGACGATGTTCCGCCCCGGACTGCTGGCGGGCGACCGGTTCGTGAAAATTTTTGAGCCACTTCTTGGCGATAAGCAAACCTTTGATGACCTTGTGATGCCGTGCACCACGGTGGCCACTGATATCCAAACCGGCGAACGCGTCGCGATCGGTACTGGTTCCTTGACAACGGCGTTCCGCGCCAGTGCGTCCGTGCCGATGGTGTTTGCCCCCGTCAAAAAGGGTGATTTGGTGCTGGTGGATGGCGGCGTGTCCGATCCTGTGCCAGCCGAAGTTGTCGACGCGATGGGCGCCGATCTCTGCGTGGCCGTCAACGTAGTCCCGCCGCTCAAGCGCGGCGTCGAAAACGCGCTTACCAAACTGGTGCGGGAAGTGAACCGGTTCAATCCGCTTTCCTACATGAGCGATGCGGTCGGGATGCCGAATATGTTCGACATCATTATGAACTCCATGCAGGTGCTGCAGTATGAGCTTGGAAACTTCAAAGCGATCTCGGCGGACGTGTTAATCAATCCCGATCTTTCCGATTTCACCTGGGTCGAGTATTACCGCTCGGCGGAACTGATCGAACGCGGCACTGAGGCTGCGGAGAAAGCCATTCCAGCTATCGAGCGGGCACTCAATCAAAAGATGGGCCCGTTTAAGAAGCGCGCGTAAACGCCATTCGCTAGGCTTGTTTCCGGTACGTTGCCGGAGTGGCGCCGACGGCGCGAACGAACCAGTTCGCCAGGTGGCTCTGCGACGAAAACCCGCAAGCGAGCGCAATCTCCACCACCGGGTCATTCGTGTTGCGCAAAAGGTCCTTTGCCCGTTCGATCCGGCGCGTCAGCACGTATTGATGGGGCGATTGACCGAAGGCGCCCTTAAAGGCGCGAGGCAAATACAGCGGGCTGATCCCGACTTCGGCCGCCATTTTTTCGAGACTCAGATCCCCATCCAGGTTCGCCTCGATGAAATCCACCAGCCGACGCATTTTCCAACTGGGCAAGCTGTTGGTCGATTGCGGCACCGATGTGCGCGGTACGCGCGAGCAATGCTGCGACGCCAGATGCACAGCCATCATCTGCGCCAGGGAATCGATGTACAGTCCATCTTCGCGCCCCTCGCGCAGCGCAGTCGCCGTGGCCAGCGCCATCTGTTCCAGGAACGGATCGACAATCGCAAATCTCGGAACCACAGAGGCGAGCGCGGCAGGACAGCCGTAGATCTCATTCACGGCGGCTTCATAGATGGTTTGGCGAAGGTACACCTGCAGAATCTCCGGCTGGCCATTGTGCTTCCAGCGGGCAGACGCGCCTCCGGGAGTAACGCACATGCGGCGCGGACCGATCAGGGTCCGCTCCTCGCTCGATCCTTCCATTTGCCGGGTGACTTCCGTCGGATGATAGAGGTGATAGATGAACGAGGGGTGATCGCTGGGTGCTTCCTCGACGTCGAGAGGACTCTCCTGTAAAATCGCCGCGTACAGTGAGCGCCAGCCCAGCTTTTCGGAATGGGCGACCACCTGGTTGACCGGCCTGTCGGCGCGCCCATGCGTTTCCCGGATTCGAAAGATCGGACTCTTCGCAACGGTCATACAACAACCTCTTGTCGCTCCTGCTGACGAGGCGGAGCCTGCTCCTTGCCACCACCTACTTTACCCTTGGCATGGGAAAGCGGCAAGCGCCCGATTCCCACTGGAAACGCCCCTGTTGCCGTCATTCCGCTATGCAGGCTGGCAACCTCGGCGGGCTCAAACGCCACACCAGGTTAGAGGCTACTCAAATAACGCTCCCGGTGATTGCAAAAGCCTGACCTAAAACAGCAAAAAACAGTCTTCCCGGCTGGGGACCCGGGTGCGGAAAACGTCTCCGAAGAGGAAGTTTTCCCGCGTGACCGGAACTTCCGGCCCGTCCCTCTGGCATGTCACAAATCTGCTCAGGGCGTGGTGAATTCTGCAATCCTGCATTTCTCGAATAGGGTTATACACCATCGATTTTGGTTCATGCGTCACCAGGGGTAGGTCTTCGAAAAAGGGCAATGGTTGTAGCTATTTTCCATTTTGCGCCGGGGTCAGACTCCGGTGCTTTCAGTCGTATTCGCCCAGAAATGGGCAAGTCCGAAACGGGGACAGGGAGGGTTGGAACGCATGAAGAAGCAATTGCTGGCGCAGGCCCGCGTACTCGCGGGAGTTCTGCTGTTCGCTGCAACATTTGGCGCGAATCATTTGTACGCGCAGGCGACGGGCGCAATCAGTGGAACCATTACCGACGCATCGGGCGCGGCTATTCCGGATGCTCAAATTCAAGTCAAGAATAACGGCACTGGAGCCGGGCAGACCTCGGTCTCCGACGCTCAGGGCCGCTACCGCGTGCCGGAACTCATCATCGGTGACTACGATGTGCAGGCGACGAAGACGGGCTTTTCGACCGTGCTTCGCAAAGGCGTCACGCCTACGGTTGGATCCCAACCCGTGGTCGACATCCAGCTCGCGGTGGGTCAACAAACGCAGACGGTGACGGTACAAGGGGAAGTTTCTCAAGTGGAGACTCAATCGACGGCGGTGGGCGCGTTGGTGGAAGCCAAGCAGATCGCTGACCTGCCATTGAACGGCCGTAACTTTACGCAGTTGATTACGCTCGCTCCCGGCGTGACCCAAATTCGGCAAGGCGCTCCTGGCGCGGGCAGCACCTTCTACGGCAACGGCCAGAAATATTCGATTGCCGGTTCGCGTCCCTCTGGCCAGGCGTATCTTCTCGACGATCAGGACATGACCAACTTCTGGAATAACGGTCCCGGAGCGGGCGGTCTCGGCACCGCCCTGGGCGTCGAAGCGATCGCCGAGTTTCAGGCCTTGACCAACACCTACAGCACGCAGTTCGGCGGCAACGGCGCCGTGATCAACGCGGCTAAGAAGTCCGGCACGAATGCGTTCCACGGTTCCGCATTTGAGTTTCTGCGCAACGACAAACTCGAAGCCAGAAATTTCTACGATGGCGCCAGCGCTCCTCCATTCCGCCAGAATCAATTCGGCGGCAGCGTGGGCGGCCCGATCAAGAAGGATAAACTGTTCTTTTTCACGACCTATGAGGGACTACGCAACCATCGCGATACCACCTGGGCTCCGTTCCAGGTCGGCGCTCAATGGCAGTTCGCCAATTTGCGACGCAGACTTCCGCGCAAGGTGTGCAGTACCTCGGCAGTTGCGCTACGCTTTGCTCGCCCTTCACTTCGGTTTCGGTCACACCGGGCGTGATCTCCACAAATGGCCTGATCAATCCGCCGAATTCCAACTACTGGTACGTGAACAACACGCCTTACCAGATGCAGTGGAACATCAACCTGCAGCGCGAAATCATGCCGAGCACGGTCGCAACAATCGCCTACGTTGGATCCCACAACCTGCATATGTTCACGCAGTTGGACTTCAACCCGCCCTCGTCGACCATCGTCAACGGCCGCCAGACCTTCGCGCTGCCGCGTCTGAGCACCAAATACGGCGCACTGGTGTTTGCCAATGCCGTGGCCTCATCGCGCTATCACGGTTTGCAGATGAGCTTGAACCGCCGCTTCTCGAACAACTGGCAGACGCAAGTCTCCTACACGTTCTCGAAGTCGATGGACAACTCCTCGGGCACCTACGGCCTGGACGGCGCCGGTATGAACAACAACGGCACGAACCCGACCAACCTCAACGGCGATTGGGGTCCTTCGAACTTCAACCGCAAACACAACTTCCGCGTCAGCGGAATCTACAAGGTTCCTTTCAACGCGAAGGGTCTGACGGGCCAGTTGATCAATGGCTGGCAGGTGTCGGGTGTGTTCACGTATCTTTCGGGATCGCCGTTTTCGCCGCTGCCGGCCAACAATCGCGTATTCACCGGCAGCGGTTCGTCGATCGGAAGAACCGACGCTGTTTCCGGCGCGTGCGATCTTTACGGTGGACAGTCGCTCAACCAGTGGTTCAATCCGGCCTGTTTCACACTGCAGCCGGCGGGAACCTATGGCAACGCTGGCCGCAATTTCATCATCGGGCCCAACCTCTGGAATTTCGACTCATCGCTTGTGAAAGACTGGAAAGTCGCTAAGCTCAGCGAAACCTTCGCGCTTCAGTTCCGGGCGGAAGCCTTTAATGTGCTGAACCATCCGAACTTCCAGAACCCGAACAACACGATCTTCTCGGGCGCCGCGCTCAACCCAAGCGCTGGACGTATCACGGCCACCAACAGTTTGCCGCGTATCTCCAACTCGCGTTGAAGGTCACGTTCTAGGTCGCAGCGCAAGACGGTTGCATTTCGAATCGCAGCAGAAACAGTGCGCGACGCGCCGGGGTATAGTTCCTGGCCGCCGCGTTCTCGCTTACGCACTCAGGTCCCTTGGCGCGCGAAGCCAATCTGTTCGCCAACCCAACGTGTTCGCGAACCCCGCCTGGCTTGGAAATACTTCCGCAAACCGGTAGCAGGGCGGGTGTTATTTAGGCCGGGCGCTAGGCCTATTTGGTAGACTTGAATGCGTGCTTCAGCCGCTCACGGTGCAGCTTTCCCAATGATCTCTGTCCCCGCAGAAGTCGATCCGCGGATCGGTACCGGCAACTGGGAAGCGTTCCATGGGTATCCGCTGCAGCATGTGTTCGACGTTACCGCGGGCTGGCGGGACCGCCTTCGGGGACACAAGCATTTATGGCTCTGTTGGAACGTTAGTCCACGCTGGTCCGTCGTCCAACAGCGCCTCGCGAAATCGGTTGGCTGGACGCCACTGGTCGGATTTGACCCTCGGGTGGGGCCTCCTCCGGTTGAACCCGGCGCGATACTGATCGATTTCAACGAGCACTTTCACTTCCCGGTGATGTGGCCGCACTTCCCGTTAGAGTTCGCTTTCTCATTTATCGAGCATAAATTAGCCTTTTGGCATGCCGATTTGTTGTGTCGTCCACCGGTGCTGCAAAACCTGGACACCCTATTCCGCAATCTGGATGCCGGCGAGTTGTCCGCGGTATTCGACGTGGGTGGCCGGCGCAACTATTTCAACTTCCGCAAGCATCGCTATTGGGAACTGGCCGGATGCACGACGCGCGATGCGAGTGAGAATCAGTTCTACAACGGGACTGGTTGGTGGCGAAATTTCAACCTGCACCTGAAATGCGTCTCGGCAAAGGAACGCGAGGAACGCGGACGGCTGGATTACGATAGCGGCGTAGGAATCCTTTACTGGCGGAACAAATACAACGGCCGGATCCATGATGTCGACATCCACTTGGTCAAAGAAGGTCACTGCAGCGAAATATCGAGGTTGAAAACGTACCAGCAATC
This sequence comes from Bryobacteraceae bacterium, assembly GCA_040081855.1. GTDB lineage: Bacteria > Acidobacteriota > Terriglobia > Bryobacterales > Bryobacteraceae > Palsa-187. Next base: position 20,648 of record JBEBFS010000068.1, read on the forward strand.
GCCCAATCACACCACGGCGATGCGTGATCTCAACTCGGAACTCGACAGAAACTTTTCGCTCGACGAGGTAGCCGCGCGTTTGGGCATCGGGCACTTTGTGCCACCGGCATCCCGGGGAGTTCTTTAGGAAGTGGTGGCCAGGGACGGACTTGAACCGCCGACGCCAGCCTTTTCAGGGCTGCGCTCTACCAACTGAGCTACCTGGCCTTTGGTGGGAATGCTACAGCGAAACTTCGATTGTACCATCGTCGAGGCCGCTTGTCCTCTTCCGCGGGCACATTTTCCGTTGGCGTCCCAAGTTTCGTAGGCTGGGAGTAGAATCCGTTTCTTTTCCGGAGCTTATACCTCATGCCCTCTTCCCCCGCCGAACGTTCTTTCGCCTACGCCCGCCGCCGTTTGCCGCTGGATGTCTTCTTCCGGCCGCGCAACGTTGCCGTGATCGGAGCCTCCGAGGAAAATCCCAGCGTTGGACATTCCATCATTGCGAATCTCATCGCCACCTCGTTCGGCGGCAAAGTATTTCCAGTGAACCCCAAGCGCGGGAGTGTGCTCGGGCTCACCTGCTATCCAAGCATTGCCGACATTCCCGAGCCCGTCGATCTTGCCGTCATCGTCACGCCGGCCCGGACTGTGCCAGCCATTGTGAGCGATTGCGTCGCCGCCGGAGTGGAAGGCGCCATCATCATCTCCGCAGGCTTCAAGGAAATCGGTGAACGCGGTGCCGCGCTGGAACAGGAAATTCTCTTGGAATCCCGCAAGGCCCGTCCCGGCAAGGGGCCTCTCCGCATCGTTGGACCGAACTGTCTTGGATTGATGAGCCCGCATGTGGGCTTGAACGCCACGTTTGCAAATTCCATGGCACGCGCAGGGCACCTTGGCTTCATCAGCCAGAGCGGGGCATTGTGCACGGCGATTCTCGATTGGAGCCATCGAGAGATGGTCGGCTTCAGCGCGTTCGTTTCGGTCGGCTCCATGCTAGATGTCGGCTGGGGCGATCTCATTCAATATCTTGGCGACGATCCGCTGACACGCAGCATCGTTATCTATATGGAATCGGTGGGCGACGCTCGCTCGTTCCTTTCCGCCGCACGCGAAGTCGCGCTTTCGAAGCCCATCATCGTGATTAAGCCCGGCCGCACCGAAGCGGCAGCCAAGGCAGCGGCCTCGCATACAGGCGCGCTTACCGGACAAGATGATGTGCTCGACGCCGCCTTCCGTCGATGCGGTGTGGTCCGCGTCGATACCATTGAAGAACTCTTCGATCTTTCCGAAGCACTCGACAAGCAAGCTCGTCCGAAAGGTCCTCGCTTGACTATCGTGACGAATTCGGGTGGCCCCGCCGTGCTGGCAACCGATGCGCTTCTCGCAGCCGGAGGAACGCTAACGGAGCTTGCGCCCGCGACCGTGGAGCAGCTCAGTGAAAACCTCCCACGTCATTGGAGCCACCAGAACCCCATCGATATCCTGGGTGACGCCACTGCGGCGCGTTACACGAAAGCTCTGGAGCTCGCCGTGAAAGATCCCTCGACGGACGGCCTTCTCGTGATCCTCGCGCCCACCGGTCTCACGAATCCAACGGATGTTGCCGCCCAGTTGAAGAATTATGCGAAGCTGCCGGACAAGCCGGTTCTGGCCAGTTGGATGGGCGGACGCGATATCGCGCCCGGCGAGGCCATCCTCACCGAAGCAGGCATCCCAACCTACGCCTATCCTGATTCCGCCGCGCGCGTCTTCCAGTTGATGTGCAGCTATAGCGCCAATCTCAAAGCGCTGTACGAAACACCGGAAGCGTTGGACTCCGGCGCCTCCACCGCGGAGGCTCAGGCGCAAGCACGGGCCACCGCCGCGCAGATGGTGGAATCCGCACGCTCGTCTGGACGCACTCTGTTGACCGAGGCCGAGTCGAAGCAACTGCTGGCGCTTTACGGCATTCCCACAGTTCCCACTGAGATTGCGCGCAGCGCCGTCGAGGCCGCGCTTGCTGCGGCGCGCATCGGCTTCCCCGTTGTTCTCAAACTGCACTCGGAAACCATCACCCACAAGACCGACGTCGGCGGAGTGCAACTGAACCTCGCCGATGCAGCCGCCGTGCGCCGCGCGTATCAGTCCATCGAAGATTCCGTTACGCGCGCCGCAGGCCATGAACATTTCCTCGGCGTCACCGTACAGTCCATGGTTTGCGCCGAAGGCTATGAGTTGATCCTCGGATCGAGCGTCGATGCTCAATTCGGCCCGGTCATCATGTTCGGCAGCGGAGGCCAGTTGGTGGAAGTTTATAAAGACAGCGCCGTCGGCTTGCCGCCGCTCAACTCCACACTCGCGCGCCTATTGATGGAGCGCACGAAAATCTTCGCGGCCTTCGCGGGCGTGCGCGGACGAAAGCCCATCGATCTCCCGGCACTCGAAAAACTCTTGGTCCGCTTCAGTTACCTGGTCACCGAGCAGCGTTGGATCAAAGAGATCGATATCAACCCGCTGCTCGCCTCGCCCAACGGCCTTCTTGCACTGGATGCCCGCGTCGTTATTTATCCCAAAGACGCAGCGGAGCCACCCGCGCCGGCCATTCGGCCCTACCCGAATCAATACGTTCAGCCCTGGCGATTCGAAGACGGCACCCAAATCCTCATTCGCCCGCTGCGGCCAGAGGACGAGCGCCGCATGGTCCGCTTCCATGAGCGCTTATCGGACCGCAGCATCTATCAGCGCTACTTCCGTCCCTTGAGCCTCGATCAGCGCATCGCTCACGATCGTTTGGTCCGCGTGTGCTTTGGTGATTACCACCGCGACATCGCGCTGGCCGCCGAATACCGCCCCGCGCAAGGCACCGATACGGAAATACTCGGCGTCGGCCACCTCGTGAAGGCGCACCTTTTGAATGAAGCGGAACTCGCTGTTTTGATCGTCGATGAGTACCAGGGCCGCGGCCTGGGCTGGGAATTGTCCAAGCGCTTGATCGATATTGCACGATCGGAAAAATTAGACCGGGTGACGGTGGAGATCCTTGGTTGGAATCATCCCATGCTGGAGGTTTGCAATAGCTTAGGCTTCCGGTTGGATGACATCGAAGACGGCTTGATTCGCGGGGAACTGCGCCTGTAAAGGTTCGCACGGGACGGAAACTTTTCCGGAAAGCCGGGCGCTACAGTGAAATACATGGGCGCTCTTTTTCTCGACGAATGTCTGGATGTGCTGACCCGCACGCCGCGCACGCTGGACGCAATGCTTCGCGGCATCAGCCCCGCCTGGACCTCCGCCGCCGAAGGCCCCGGCACGTGGAGTCCCTATGACGTCATCGGCCACCTGATTCATGGCGAGAAAACGGATTGGATCCCGCGGCTCCGTATCATTCTCGAACATGGAACCAGCCGCCCATTTGACACATTCGACCGGCAAGCCCAATTCAACGAAAGCCAAGGCAAATCCACCAGCGTCCTGCTCGACGAATTCGCCGCTGCGCGCGCCGAAAGCATTACTGCATTGCGCGCTTTCCATCTGACGCCCGAACAACTAAATCTTTCCGGCACCCATCCCGCTTTCGGCCGCGTCACCGCACGCCAACTACTCGCCACCTGGACCGCGCACGATCTCGCCCACATTCTCCAAATCAACCGTGTCATGGCCCGCCGCTACAAAGCGGAGGTCGGTCCGTGGGCTGAATATTTGTCAGTAATGAAATAACGTTTACATCCACGGCCGCAACACGCTGGCCGTCGTTTACCCACCCAGCCAACGCCAATATTTGCCAAAGAGCATTAATATATGCCATGTGGCCTAAAGTTTGTAGGCTATTCTTTCATACGAATCACTCGACAGTCATTGTTCTTAGGAGCCTTCGAACTTACTCTCTATAGGCGAGACCGGCAGATCGTGATGAGGGGCAACCGGTCTCGTGTGGCGCTACTAGGTGGCGCATTTCAACTCTAGGGAAGACCATGACAACCAAGTCATTACTGCATTTCAGTGGTATTGCATTTGCATCTCTGCTGCCTCTTCTCGTGACCGTTCCTCGCGCTCTGGGTCAAGCGACGACGGCCACCATTCTTGGAACCATCACAGACGCCTCTAGTGCCGCCGTCCCTGACGTAGCCATTCAAGTGAAGAACGTGGGCACGGGTCTAGTCCAAAACGCGGTTTCCGATAATCAAGGCCGTTACACCTCGGCGAATCTTGGAATTGGCGACTACGAAGTGCAGGCGTCAAAGGCCGGCTTCACAACCGCTCTCCGCCGCGGAATCACGTTAACGGTCGGTAGTCAAAACATCGTTGATTTTTCCTTGCAGATCGGCCAGCAGCAGCAATTGATCACCGTTGAAGCGCAGGTTACCCAGGTGGAAACCACCAACGCTACTGTCGGCGCGCTGACCGATCAGCGCCAGATGCGGGAGTTGCCGTTGAACGGCCGCAACTTCCAGCAGTTGGTTTTGCTTGCTCCTGGCGTGCAGACCATGACGACGGTCAATCCGAATGCCCGTCAGGGACGGGAATTGTCTTTTGCGGCCGCCGGCGCGCGGCCTGAAAATCAAGGCATCCTGCTCGACGACGAAAATCTTCAGAATTTTTATCGCCGTGGCGTCGGCACCGTGACCGGCACTTCGCTCGGCGTTGAAGCGATCGCCGAGTTCCAGACGCTGGTCAATACCTATGGCGCCCAGTTTGGCGGCAACGGCATGGTTGTGAATGCCGTGACAAAATCCGGCACCAATACGTTCCATGGCTCCGCCTACGAATTCCATCGCAACAGCGCCTTTGACGCTCGCCGCTTCTTCGATACTGTCAGGCGCCCGGGTGAAAACGAAGCCCGGCCGCCTTCCTTCAAGCGGAATCAGTTTGGTGGCACGATTGCCGGGCCGCTCATCAAAGACAAAGCGTTCTTCTTTGTGAACTACGAAGGAATTCGCGAAGGGTTAGGTCAAAGCTCCATCGCAAACGTTCCCAGTGCCAGCAATCGCCTGCCAACGTTTGCCCGCGCCGCCAACCCGGCCATGTACGATGCCGTTGCTGCGATCCTCAATCTCTATCCTCTGCCGGATACCATCGCCCCCGGGGCGTCGGCGGGACAGACCACGTTGGTCGCCACGCGTACGGGTAACGAGAACTACTACCTTGGACGCTTCGATTACAACGCCTCGGAAAAAGACACGATCTTCGGCCGCTACATTTTCGATAAACAAGACCTTCTCGATCCGTTCACCGGAACGGGCGCGGCAGGGAGCGTGATGCCTTACTACGGTGAGAAAGACATCATGAACAACCAGTTCCTCACCGTGCAGTGGCGGCACATCATCTCGCCGACCATGGTGAATACGGCGCGCGGCAGTTTCACTCGCCTGGATACAAACCTTCAGCCCGGATTCTCACAGATTCCGGAGTTGAACTTCATCCCCGGACGCATCAACGGCGCTATCTCCATCCAAGGCATCTCCTCTGTCGGTCCGAATACGTTCATTCCTGCGTTCCAGGTCCAGAATAAATTCACGGAATCCGACGACGTGCTGTGGACCCATGGCTCGCACAACACACGATTCGGTATTGTCGTTGTGCGCCAACAGTCCAACGTCTGGTATCCGTTTGGAAACGGAGGCACCTGGAACTTCCAGAGTTTGGCCTTGTTCCAGGCAGGCACGGCACAGCAGTTCACGGGAACGCCCACTGGGCCGCAATACTACGCGAACCGCGATTACCGCGAAACGCAGTTCCCCATGTACATCCAGGACGATTGGAAGGTATCGTCCCGATTGACCCTGAATCTGGGGTTGCGGTATGAATTTGTCACCCACCCACGGGCGAACAACAACACACTCTACGCCGTCACGGATTATTTGAAGGGAACAGATCTTGTGAACGTTCCGCGCGTTAGCTACAAGAATCCGAATACCGGAAATTTTGATCCCCGTTTCGGGTTCGCCTGGGACGTTTTTGGCGATCACAAAACATCGCTTCGTGGCGGATTTGCAATCACACATAGCCCCGTATTCACCGGCAACTTCCACGCTGGCGCGGTGAAGCCTTGGGATCGTTTCCAGCAGTTGAATCCGCAATTTCCAACACCCTTTACCGGAGGCAACCCGTCGCTCCCCAGTGGAATTTCGTTTGACTACTACACGGGCGGCTCACCCTACCTGATGCAGTACAACGTCAACGTCCAGCGCGAGATCGTCGAAGGGACGGTGTTGAGTGTTGGCTACGTCGGTTCGCGCGGCGTCCGCTTGTTTAGCCAGCGCGAAATGAATCCGTTCCAAGCCTCCGTCGTCAATGGCGTTTATACATGGCCAACCTCAGGTGCCACGCGTATCAACCCCAGCCTCGGTTCGCTTCCCTATGTATTCCAAGGGACCTCGTCGAACTACAATTCGTTGCAGGCGAATGTGAACCGCCGGCTGACGCGCAGTGTTCAGGCCCAGGTGAATTACACGTGGTCGAAGTGCCTGGACGATGGCGGCAGTCCGCTCGGTACGCTGCAGGCCACCGGCAGCCCCACCATTTACACCAATCCGTATGACCGGTCGATCGACTACGGCCCCTGCGCGTACGACATCCGCCACGCATTTCGGCTGAACGGCCTGTGGCTGCTGCCCTTCCACGGCAACCGCCTCGTCGAAGGATGGCAGTTGAGCGGCATCTGGTCGGCCAACACGGGCTATCCGCTTACGATCAACACCGGCTTCGACCGCATGTTCGTCGGTGGCCAAGGCCGCCCGAATTATGTGGCGGGCTGCGATGTGAAACTGGGCACGGTCAATCAGTGGTTCAATCCGGCCTGCTTCACACTGCAAGCGGCGGGGACAACGGGTAACGTAGGTCGAAGTACGCTTTACGGACCTAATCTATCCGCCGTGGACATGGCTTTGTTGAAGGACTTGAAGCTTACCGAAGCGTTGCGAGTGCAGTTCCGGGCCGAGGGTTTCAATATTCTCAACCGGGCAAACTTCGGTGCGCCGAACGTCAACGTTTTCACTGCCGCTGGCGTGAATCCTCTGGCAGGACGTATCCAGAACGTGGTTACTTCGGCACGACAGCTTCAATTCGCGTTGAAGTTTATCTTCTAGGCTTGCTTCTGCCAGCTCGCCTCTGGTGAAAGCAGAAAACCCGGCCAGCGTCGCCGCGCCCGGCCGGGTTTTTCGATTTTGGAGCCGCCTAAGGGACTTGAACCCCTGACCCGCAGTTTACAAAACTGCCGCTCTACCAACTGAGCTAAGGCGGCCTACCTTCATTCTAACCTGCCTCCTCCCAAATTGCGCCATAATCCGTCACGGCAATGATTCCCGTCCTCTTGCAGAGCGCTGTTCCTTCTTTTTTTCGCCTGCTTTTTTTCGCCATTCGGCTCAGAAATGCGTGTGTTAACATGCCAAAGGGTACGCGGGGCAAGTGTGCGGTGCTGGGGCGCCGTGACGTCCGCTTCCGTTACCGAAGGCAATCCTCCTTTAGAAGAAGGTGTAGCTTGATCGCTAGAAAAATCGCAATCGCTTTCACTCTGGTCGCCATTGCGGCGATTCCGAATGCATATGCGCAAGGTGGACGCGGAGGCCCTCCCGGCC
>JBEBFS010000004.1:0-97884 GCA_040081855.1 Bryobacteraceae bacterium
GGGCCCGGTGACGATCGCCGTCGACTCCTACGGTCCGGTGACGGACAACGCGCAGTCGGTGTATGAGCTGAGCCAAATCGAAGAAGTTTCGAACATCAAAGCCGAGCTCAAGAAGGAATACGGCATCGACGCCGACTTCGAAAAAGCAAAGCATCACCTGGAAGAAAACGACGGCGCCGGCAACACCTTCAAGGCGACCGCAAAGCCGGTGCTGATCGGTACCGCCGTGGTGGGCGCCACAACCATGATCTTCTCGATCATCGTTGCGCTGACCAACGGACTCACGGAGAACCTGCAGAACCTTTCCATTCTGTATCCGCCGTTCCTGCTCGGCTTGATCACCGGCGGCGCGGTGATTTACTGGTTCACTGGCGCATCCATCCAGGCCGTTACGACGGGCGCGTACCGCGCTGTGGAATTCATCAAAGCGAACATCAAGCTGGAAGGCTCCACCCGGGCGTCGGTGGCGGATTCGAAAAAAGTCGTCGAGATTTGTACGCAGTACGCACAGAAGGGTATGTTCAATATCTTCCTGGTTGTCTTCTTCTCGACGCTGGCCTTCGCATTCTTTGAGCCGTACTTCTTCATCGGCTACCTGATCTCCATCGCGCTCTTCGGCCTGTACCAGGCCATCTTCATGGCGAACGCCGGCGGCGCATGGGATAACGCGAAGAAGATCGTGGAAGTGGAACTAAAGGCAAAGGGCACTCCGCTGCACGACGCAACGGTTGTCGGCGACACGGTGGGCGATCCGTTTAAGGATACGTCGTCGGTGGCGCTCAATCCGATCATCAAGTTCACCACGCTTTTCGGTTTGCTCGCCGTGGAGCTGGCGGTATCGTTGACGAAGTCGCAAGGCGGCGGAGTCACTACGGGAATCGCGGTTGCATTCCTGGTGGTCGCCATGTTCTTCGTCCACCGTTCGTTCTATGGAATGCGGATTGAAAGCGGCAAGTAATAACGCAGTTGCTTTGGTGGAAAAGGGGCGAGCTTCGGCTCGCCCCTTTTTGTTTTTGGTGGGGCGGGGCTTCGCCCGGCAGCCGCGCTTCGGCGCGGCTAAAAAATCAGGATGATCCGTTCCTTTTGAAACGCCGGTCAAAACCCGGCTGCCGTCCGAAGGGCCGCCCCACATCCCTTATCCCTTTCTTGTTTATCCTGTTCTCATGCGACACTCAGCCTTCGCTCTGCTCGCTTTAGGAACCACACTCACCATGTCTGCCTCCGCCGCCGTGCCCGACCTCCCCGAACTCAACCGCATGATCGCGCGCTTCGCTCCGGCCCAAGTGAAAGCAGATACGTCAAAGTTGTCCCCGGGAGACCAGCAGGCACTGAAGAAGCTGATTGAAGCGGCAAATGTGCTCGACCAACTCTTCCTCACACAGCGTTGGAGCGGCAATGCGGCGCAACGCGCGAAGCTCGCACAGGATTCCACTCCGCTCGGCAAAGCGCGGCTCCACTACTTCGATCTGAATAAAGGCCCGTGGTCCGATCTCGACGGCCAGACGCCGTTCCTCGCAGGAGTTCCCGACAAAAAACTCCCCGGCGCGAACTTCTATCCCGAGGACATGAAGAAGGACGAATTCGAAGCCTGGGCATCGAAGTTACCCAAAGCACAACAGGAAGTCGCACGCGGCTTCTTCAGCGTGATCCGCCGCGGCGCGGATAAGAAATTGACCGCCGTCCCCTACAGCAAGGCCTACGCGGCTGAGATCGAAAAAGCCGCCAAGCTCCTCGAAGAAGCCGCTGCGACCACGACGAACGCCACGCTCAAGACATTTCTCACGCTTCGCGCTAAGGCTTTCCGCGACGATGACTACTACGCATCCGACGTCGCCTGGATGAAGCTCGACGCGCCCATTGACGTCACCATCGGGCCGTACGAAACCTATCAGGACGAACTCTTCGGCTACAAAGCCGCATTCGAGGCGTACATCACTCTGCGCGACGACGTCGAAACGGGGAAGGTGAAAGCGTTTGCCGATCACATGCAGGAGATCGAGAACAATCTCCCCATGGATGCGAAGTACAAGAACCCGAAGCTCGGCGCGCTCGCGCCCATCCGCGTCGTGAATGAGGTGCTCGCCACCGGCGACGGCGCGCACGGAGTCCGCACCGCGGCCTTCAATCTTCCCAACGACGAACGCATCGTGCGCGAGATGGGCTCGAAGCGCGTGATGCTGAAAAATGTTCAGGAAGCCAAGTTTGAGAAAACCTTGAAGCCCATCGCCTCGCGCGTGCTCTCCGCCGCGGATCAGAAGAACCTCAGCTTTGACTCCTTCTTCACGCACATCCTCGCCCATGAAATGACGCACGGCATAGGCCCGCAGAACAACGTCCGCCAAACATTGAAGGAGCAGCGCGCGGCCATTGAAGAAGCCAAAGCCGACGTCACTGGCCTCTTCATGCTGCAGTATCTCTACGATAAGAAACTGCTCGCGGGCGATGAGCAAAAGCTGTACACCACGTTCCTCGCGTCGTCCTTCCGCACGCTGCGCTTCGGCGTTCATGAAGCGCACGGCAAAGGCATGGCGCTGCAGTTCAACTACCTTTCCGACCGAGGCGCGTTCGTCGCAAAACCCGATGGCACCTTCGCAGTCGATTTCGCCAAAATCAAACCCGCCGTCCGTGACCTGGTGCACGACCTGCTGACCGTCGAAGCCGAAGGCAACTATGCCGGCGCGAAGAAGCTGCTCGATGAGATGGGAGTAATCCGCCCGGCCTTGCAAAAGGCGCTCGACAGACTGAAAGACCTGCCCACCGACATCGAGCCGATTCGAAAGCTGTAGCGCAAGGCCTTCCGTCAATTTTGAACTTGGTCGCCACGTGGCGCACGCACGCCTGCAGGCCGCGTCGAGACTCGTCTCAACGCCTGCCAGTAGCTCCGTCACAAGCAATCGAAAACAAAAAACCGCCACAGTTCCCGCAACATCCCGCAAAACGTCAGGCCCGTCCGCACAACCACCGCTTACTGTGTAGTCAAGAAGTCCCGGTGTTGGTCTTGCACAGTACGGGGCCACCAAAGCACGAGCATTCGCGACCCTGCTTGTTGCAGTGTGAACACCTCCCGCAAGGAGGAATGGAAGATTCAAGTCGTGAGCTGTTTCGAAACAATAGCCGGTCGTCGTCTACCGATAGTGGCGACAAGGGAACGCGTTCCTGAACGAATTTAGTACCCCGCAGCGAGCCCCGACGGTAACGGAGGGGATTCCCAGGTTTTTGCCGGCCAGGAATCCGACTCTCAAGCGCTCTCGCCACCGGTGCGCCAAAACAAAACGGGCGCGGCATTGCCGCGCCCGTTTCTCACTCACTCGAAATCCGTCTACTTCAGGATTCCCTTGCTTTCGTCCACGGTGAGGATCTGGTTCGCCGCGATGTTGGTCAGGTGCTGCTTCGTGCCGCTTGGCCATTCGATATCGATCGCCGTCACGGTCGCGTCCTTGCCCAAACCGAACGTCGCCGTCAGATCGCTTTGCGAACAGTAGCTCGATCCGCTGCGCACCATCGTCCATTGCTTGCCGGACGCGCTCTCAACGCGGATTACCGCGCCGATGCCGTCGCGATTCGACTTCGTGCCCACCGTCTTCACCGCCAGCCACTTGTTCTGGCTGCCGCCGTCGTTGCGATAGAGCGCCGCTGGGCCATGGTTGATTGCCATCACCACATCCAGATCGCCATCGTGATCGATATCGGCGTACGCCGCGCCGCGTGCGACTACCGGACGGTTGAACGCCGGACCCATCGCCTGCGTCACGTTTTCAAACTTGCGTTTGCCCAGGTTGTGGAACAGAAGCGGCGGCTGCTTGAACTGCACCTTGGGCTGCACGCGCCCGATTTCCTCTTCAATGTGGCCGTTGGCCGCCAAGATATCGAGGTAACCGTCCAGGTCGTAGTCGAAGAAGAACACGCCAAACGCGAGGCTCAACAAGCTGGAGCGGCCCACTGCCGACGTCGGCGCTTCATCCACGAATAGGCCCGTGCCTTCGTTGTGATAGAGGCCCAGCATCTGGTTCGAAAAGTTGCCGACCAGCAGGTGCGAGCGGCCCGAGTGATCGTAATCGCCCGAATCCACTCCCATAGCTCCGCGCGCCACGCCATCTTCGCCGAACGCAACGCCCGCCACCATGCCTTCTTCCGAGAACGTTCCGTTTTTGTTGTTCTTGTAAAGTTTGTTGGGCTGCGTGTCGTTGGCGACGAAGATATCGGGCCAACTATCATTATTGAAATCCATGACACTGACGCCGAGCGACTTGCTGGTAGGATCGCCCACGCCCGCTTTCGCCGCCACTTCGTCAAACTTGCCGCCGCCCACATTGTGATACAGCTTGCAGGCGGTGCCTTTGTAGGATTCCGGCGTGCAGTACGATTTCGTCTGCCCATCGAGCGAGCACCACAGATCGCCCTTCTGCGTCCACTGCACGTAGTTCGCGACGAACAGATCCAGCTTGCCGTCCTTGTCGTAATCGAGGAACGCCGCGCTGGTGCCGAACACTGTAGGTTGAATGCCGGCAATCTTGGCCACGTCCTTAAACTTGCCGTTGCCTTCGTTGTGGAACAAGCGGTCGCCGTCGATGGCCGTGATGAAAAGGTCTTGCTTGCCGTCGTTATCGTAATCGCCCGCGGCCACGCCCATGCCGTACATTTCCACGTCGAGCCCGCTGCCCGCAGTGACGTCGGTGAACGTGCCGTTTTTGTTGTTATGGTACAGCGCGCTCAAGGAACGCTTGCCGCGCGGCGTCCAATCTTTGCTGTTGATCAGAATCAGGTCGGGCCAGCCGTCGCTATCGTAATCGAAGAACGCGGCCCCCCCGCCGAGCGTTTCCGGCAAATACTTCTTGCCCGCGCGCCCGCTGTTGTGTACGAATTTGATGCCGGCCGGAGTGGTAATATCCGTGAACTTCACGCCGGCGCCATTTCCCTGGCCCACCAGCATCATGGCCGGAATCAACAATGCCGCACCGGCGGCTAACCAATACTTGGACATGCTCAATGCATTACTCCTTTTGGAACGGCGGGTCGCAGACCCGCGCCAAGGCCCGGGCCTCGGCTCATGCCACTGTAGACAACACCAGTCCGGGAACTGGCTGCGGGATGATGCATCCCGCGCCTGTGTTTTTCTTACGGATGCAAGCGGGCGCGCGGCACAGCAGTGCCACTGGCCTTTGCCTGCAATTCGGGCTTCTTCACCACCGGCTGCTTAGTGAAAGCAATGCTCTCGTGATCGTGAATCTGCTGCCGTTCGTTATTGTCTTCTGGGCTGACCAAGCGGCGCTTTCCGGTAATGGACTGCGCGGCTTCTTCTGCCTTGAAGCGTTCGAACAGCTTCTGCTCGCGCGCGGCCTTGTCGGGTTGTTGCAGTCCGCGGTAGCAAAGCATGGCCGTATAGTGCGCCTGCAGATCCTCAGGATCCACATCGATTGCCTTCTCGATAGCGTCCAACGCGGCTTTGTATTCGCGCTTCAGGAACAGGACGCGGGCAATCTGGTTCTGCACCACGCGGTCGCGAGGATAGATCGCCGCGGTCTTCTGCAGCGATTGAATCGCCCCATCGTAATCGCCGTCCGTTTTCTGGATCAGCGCCTTGAAGTACCAGATGCGGCCTAGCTTGGAATCGACCGAAAGCGCCTTCTCGATAAACGGCTTCGCTGCGTCCGTCTCGCCTTCCTGAATCAGCGCGCGAGCCGCGTTCAGCCAGCCATCGGCGTATCCGGGTTCGGCTTCCGTCGTGCGGCGGAAAGCGTATTCGGCGCCTTTCAAGTCACCCTGCTGGAGGAGGCCGATGCCCCAATCGTTCCAGCGCTCGCGATCCGCCTTGCGGACGACGGGCTTCCATTCGGTTTCCGTCTTCGAATCGCCAATTAGAAGTTTGGTTTCCGCCTGCGCCAGAACCACGATGGGCAGTTGCGGAATGCGGTCCTTAATCTTGCCGGAGACGTTCTTCGGGATGTTGTTGGCATCGAAGCTGTACTCGGCACTGTTGTAGTGCTTATTGATCAGATCGGGCGATTGACCCGGCTTCGGCTGCCCGGCGTAGGCGAAGTTCGCGTAGTAGCCAAACTTACGGTAATTCAGCTTGGCGGTGAGACTGATCGGCCCCTTCACGTCTTTCGGAATCTTCACGCGGAAGTGTCCGACGTCGGCCGAGCCGGGGCCAATGGCGCGAACATAAAGCACGCTGCGGGCCTGCCAGGCGTTACGTTTGTTGATGGGATTGCCTTCCGCATCCAACTGATACGACTTGTAGAAGTGGGCGCCCGGATCCACCGCGCCGTCCTCTTGTACGTTACCGCTCCAGTAAATCATTTTGCCGTCAGCGTCTTTGCCCTGCAGTTCCAGCCAGATATCGAACGAGTCGAGCGTTCCGCCCGGGAATGCATGACCGATTTTGCGCGTGCGCACCACAACGTCGACACGCGCCATGGAGCCGGGCTTCAATTTGGCGCCCGCCTGATCGATGGGTGCCGATAGTTTTCCCACCTCGCGGATCACGCCTACGCCGGCCTGCTCGGTTTCCTCGCCCTGGGCGGCCGCGGACATCGCCTGTGGCCCTTCCCCCATGCGGCGGACCATGGCAGTCTGGTTCTTGCCTTCCTCGATCGGCGAAACGCCGAAGATATCGACGCTGATAAAGCCGGACTTCAGGAAGTCCTCAACCGTCTTCAACTGCACTTCATCCTGGTTCGCGGTGGGGACGGCGGTATTGCCGCCCGGGAAGCGGTGGTTGTGCACCATGCCATCGACGTTGCCGGGATCCTTCGAAGCGATCTTCGGCATGTGGCAACCGCCGCAAGTGGCCCCCTGCGGAGGATAGTAGAAGGAGCGTGCGCCCTGGCCGAAGCCGCTCGCCTGCCAGTTGTCGTAGTCGTTAAATCCGCGGAACCACCGGTATTCGTTCACCGGCACATCCAAGTGCACCTTGTGGCACGACGAGCAGAACTCCGACGTGTTGGTGCGCATGAACGGCTTCATGAACGAGCGCTTGTGCGGCTCGGGATTCAAGTTCGTCAAGAAGTGGTTAAACGCCTTAATGTACTTGTTGTCGCTGGTCATGTACTGGTGCAACGGCGGATATTCGATGGTAAAGCCGCCATTGCCCATGGAACCGTTGACGTTCACGATGGAATGGCAGGAGGTGCACGCCAGACCCGCGTGCGCTTCCGGGGTATCGATCTGCTCTTTGATCGGCTTATCGAACCGGCCATTAAAGAACACGGCGTGATCGTGGCAGCCGGCGCACCATTTACTGGGCTGCGTGCCAACGACGTCCTGCATGTACTCAATCGCCTTCCGATAGTATTGATTGTTAAAAGACGAGAAGTGGTGGGCGGAGCTGTTCCACTGATCGTAAATATCTTTGTGGCACTCGCCGCACGCCTTCGAGTCCATGAAGAAGTTGGAAGGGATAATCCCATTAACGTTTGTGTTCGCCGAAGACGGGTAGAAGGGGGACTTTGGCCCCGCACCTTCCTCCTGCATGGATGTGGGAACCACGTGTGGGTTACTGATCTTCGTGTATGGGCCGGGCACAACCTTGTTATAAACGGTGGTCAGCGCGGGCAGCAGAACCAGCACGGCCACCGAAGCGCCAAATGCTTTCCGGTAGGGGACCCAATCCATCTGCATGCGAGACGTCCGGGCAACCCACATACCCACCGCACCCACGCCCAGGAGAGCCGCCGCAATGTGCGCCCACAAAGCCCAATGGCGATCCAGAGACAGGCCCGCATAGGCGAGGTATGCGCCAAAACCGAAGGCGACCGTGAAAAACAACGCGGCAACCTTGGTGCCGCGGCGCAATGTGGAGTCCATTGCAAATAGCCCAATGAAGGCTAGGAAAAGCACCGTACCCAGGCACAAGTGGATCAACACATTTCCCATGTAGAAAACCGTGGGAGACGCAAAGGCCCAAATGTAACCAGCGTTTACCAGCAGGATCAGGAAAAAAATCCCGAGCCACTTCCGAAGGGGATTACCACCCATGATTTGTCCTCCGTAAATCACCCAGCCGCGCCGGGGAGACACGACCGTGGTTCGAGTTTACCATCTTTCCCCGAGAGCCGGATTGCGTTTTGATGACGCGTAAACAGTTGTATTGCACATCCAGTTCCGCGAAATTGCTGGAGAAACCGGCTCTTTGGCTGGAGAAAGCGGCTCTTTGGATGATACGCTAACTATGGAGTTGTTCTTCCTACTATGACCTTCCCTTCGAACGCAACGACGTCTGCGGTTAAAGCTCCGCGCAAACGACGCCCTATCTTGTGGCTTGTCGGAGTCCTTCTGTTTTTCGCGGTGGGATCGCTCGGCTTCATGGAGTATGCCGAACGCGCCGGAGTCGAATTCTTTGAGAACGGCAAGACCATTCTCGGCACTCTCAGCGTGATCGGTCATGCGATCCACTCTGGAGACACCGCGGCCATCGAGAAATCGTACGCCGCGAACTTCAAGGGCACCGTGCTCGGCATGAATAACCTGAAGGCCGGCGAAGTCACCGACAGTATTCATCGTTTCTCGTTCACCGGCGGCGGCGCGGCCGATCGTGGAGCGGCGATGTCCGAATGGAAGAACTACCTGGAGAGCTTCGAATCGATCGAAGAATCGGCCTTGCACATTCACCGTATCGTGCCAGTGCAAGCCGGCGAGGACTTGGCGGCCAGCGTTCGATTGGAAGTGATTGGTAAGGCCAAAAATTCAGCTCTTGCCAGCATCGACCGCGCATTCTTCCGGATGGGCTTTGTCCGCAATAGCGACGGCCTCAAGGTGGTGAACGCCTCGCTGATGGAAGGCGAACGCACAGTGGGCGAACGTCCGCTATTTACCAACGTTGCCTCGAACGCCGGCATCGACTTCATGAACCAGTACTACCCGGGCTTCCTCAACACGCCGCAGAAGTTCGGCATGATCCGTTACGGTCCCGCGGGCATCACCACGGCGGACGTCGACAACGACGGCTTTTACGATCTTTTCATTCCGGACGGCGTGGAATCGAAGCTGTTCCACAATACGGGCGACGGCCGCTTTGTGGACATCACCGCGAAGGTCGGCCTCTCTGGCCTCGACGGCGTAAGCGTGGGCACTTTTGCCGATTACGATAACGACGGCCGCAAGGACTTTTTCGTTAGCCGCACCTACAAGCCGAACCAGTTGTTCCATCAGAACGCCGACGGCACCTTCAGTGATGTGACCAAGAAGGCCGGCATTGGCGAAGACTGCTGCACCACGGTCGCTTCCTGGGCCGATTACGACAACGACGGCAAGTTGGATCTTTACGTGGGCCGCTATCTGGATCCCCGCGAGTCCATCCCCACCACTTTTTACGCGCGCAACGGTTTGCCGAACCAGCTCTATCACAACAACGGCGACGGCACCTTCACCAACGTAACCGCCAAGAGCCACACCGACGAGCCGGGCCTGTGCCTGGGCACGGTGTTCGGCGACATCAACGATGACGGCTATCCCGACCTCTACGTAGTCAACGATTTCGGCCGCAAGACGCTCTATCGCAACAATCGCGACGGCAGCTTCACCGACATCACGGTGAAATCGGGCACGCTCGCCTACGGCGCCGGCATGAACGCCAGCATGGGCGACTACGATAACGACGGCAAGCTGGATCTGTATTGCACCAATATCCGCTCCGATGAAGCCTGGTATGCGGAAAGACCCACGGTCATGCGCTACATGGCAAACTCCTGGCGCCAGGGCGTGTGGAAGTCCGATATGCCGCTGTACTGGCAGATCTTCCAGCAATCGGGCACGAACTTCGTCGGCGTGTTTCAGCAGATGGCTTCAGGGAACACGCTGCTGCGCAACCGCGGCGACGAGACGTTTGAAGACACCACGGAAAAGGCACACGCAGCTCCGCCGGGATGGTTCTGGGGCGCCTCGTTTGCCGACTTCGACAACGACGGCTGGCAGGATATCTACGCGGCCAATGGTTGGGCGTACAACGACAAGGACACCGAGATCGAACTCGAGTTCCTGAACAACGTCGTCAGCCAGCAGGACGTCTATAAGACGGGCCTGTTCTTCGATCCAAAGTACTTTGGCCGCCGTTCCTGGCACGGTTGGGAGCGCAAGCGCTACCTGCGCAACCGCGGCGACGGCACGTTCGAAGAACTGGGCCGCGCCACCAGTACCGATCTTCTGACGAACGCCCGCGGCATCGCCGTGGCCGACTTCTGGAACCGCGGTGTAATGGACATCGCCGTTTCGGCATCCACCGACAAGCATGCGCTGCTTCGCAATGAGTTCACCACCGGCCGCCACTGGCTGCAGGTGGAACTGGTGGGAACGCAGTCCAACCGCGACGCGGTGGGCGCGCGCGTCACCATCAAGAACAAGGGCAAGTTGCAGATGCGCGAAATCATTTTGGGCGATGGGTACGGTTCGCAGAACTCGCTGCGCCAGCACTTCGGCATCGCCGACAACGCAACTGTGGATGAAGTGATCGTGAAGTGGCCGAAATCGGGCACCACGCAGACGTTCCAGAATGTGGCGGCTGACCGCATCATTGAAATCACCGAGGGCAAGAACGAAATCGTGACCAAGAACTACCGGAGACCGGCAAAATGAGAAAACTGGCTGGGTCGTTGGGAGTTGGCTCGTTAGCAATTGTGGCTCTGGTTGGCTTCGCGGGCTTTGCCCTTCGCGGCCAGCAGGAATCGGCGGAGGAGCAAATCTCCCGGTTCCGGAATCTCGGGAAAGCGTTTTACGAGAATCCGACCACGCAGGCCCAGGCTGTCGCGCAATTCAAGAGCGCGCTCGATCTGGCGCCGAACTCCGCACGCGAGCGCATCAACTACGGCCTGGCCCTGCTCAAAGCGGGCAAAACCGAAGACGGAACCAAGGAACTGCTGGCCGCGCAGAAGCAGGACCCCTCGCTGCCGCATACCTGGTTCAATCTCGGCATTGTTTATAAGAAGGATTCGGAATACGAAAAGGCCATCGCCCAGTTTGAGCAGATGATCAAGCTGGTGCCCGACGAGCCGATTTCGCACTATAACCTGGGCGTACTTTACCGGCTAAGCGGCAAGCCTGCGGAGGCATTGAAGGAGTTCGAGGCCGCCGCGAAGCTGAATCCAAGCCTCGCGGGCCCGCACTTCCAGTTGTTTAACGCCTATCGTCAAGCCGCACGCGCCGAAGACACGGCTCGGGAAGAGAAGGCGTTCCAGGACATCAAAAAGCGCCAGGCAGGCGCGGCGGTTCCCGAAGATCTGGAATGGAGCTTTTATTCCGAAATCTTCGATGTCATTAACCCGGCGGCGGAAGCCAACTATCCGGCGCCGCAGCCGCTGAAGTTTAAGACAACGCAACTGGCTACCGGAATGAAGAACGCCGGTCTGGCCGTGGCCGATGTGGATGACGATGGAAAGCCGGATCTAATCGTCTGGTCCGACGCCGGTATCCGCTTTTTCCGCGCGGGCGCCGCGAAAGCCGAGGATCTTGGCCTGGCCGCGGTGAAAGATGTGATCTCCGTGTCGCCCGGCGACTTCGACAACGATGGCTTGATGGATCTGGCCGTTGTCACCAAAGAAGGCGTCGATCTGTATCGCAACAAGAAGACGGCGTTTGAGAAACAGGCGGGCGCCACGCCCCGCGGACCTTTCGCGAAGGTCGTGTGGGTGGATTACGACCACGACTACGACGTGGACCTGTTCGCTTTCGGCGAAAAGAGCGCGCTGTACCGTAACAACGGAACCTCCGGATTCAGCGATGAAAGTGCGTCGTTCCCCTTTGCCGCGGGCAAGCCGGCCGATGCGGTTTTCTTTGACATCGTTCCCGACACGGACGGCATGGACATTGCCGTGGCGTATGCCGACCACGCGGGCGTGATTTATCGCGATAAGCTCGCGGGGCGTTACGCGGCTGAGAACACCGCGGCGATTCCGGCGGGAGCCACATCGATCAGTGCCATTGATTTCAACAACGACGGCATCACGGACTTGGCCGCGCTCACCAGCGCGGGAGTGGTTTTAGTTGCGAACCACGAAAAGAACTTTGAAGCGGCGGCTCCCTTGGCCGCAAAGAACGCTGCTCTGCTGGCCGATCTGGATAACCGCGGCCTGTTCGACGTGCTCACCGAGGGAAACATCTATCGCAACGGCGGGCGTCAGGCGTTCAAAGCCGCTGCGGTTGCGGAACTTGCGCAGGCCACCGCGATTGCCTCCGCGGATTTCGATAACGATGGCCGCGTGGATCTTGCATCGGTCAACGCCAACGGCGACGTGCAGTTGCTGGCCAATCAGGGCGACGGGGCCGCGAAGTGGCTGCGCGTGAAACTTACGGGCGTGAAGAACTTGAAGACGGGCTATGGATCTGAAGTAGAGATCAAGGCCGGCGCTTACTACCAGAAGCAGACATATCGCGGCGTTCCGCTGTATTTCGGCTTGGGCGCACGTCCACAGGTTGAAACGGTTCGTATTTCGTGGCCGAACGGCATGATCCAGAATCAGGTTCGCGAGAACACGGGCCGCGCGCTCGATTACAAAGAAGCGCCGCGCCTCTCGGGTTCCTGCCCGATGATCTTCACCTGGAACGGCCAGGAATACACGTTCATCACAGACGTTCTCGGTGTGGCTCCGCTGGGCGCCAGCTCCGGCGATGGCACCTACTTCCCGGTGGATCACGACGAGTACATCCAGATCCCCGCCGAAGCGCTGGTGGCCCGCAACGGCAAGTATGAAGTGCGCATCACCGAGGAGTTGAAAGAGATCTCTTATCTCGATCAGATCCAGTTGGTCGCCATGGATCATCCGGCGAGCGTCGATGTCTACACCAACGACAAGTTCAAATCGCCTCCCTTCCCGGAATTCCGCTTGTTCGGCGCTGAAAAGCGTGTATATCCCGAAGCGGCCCGCGACGATAAGAAGCAGAACATTCTCGCGAAGCTACTGCATCAGGATCGCGCCTACGCCGATACCTTCCCCCGCGATTTTGAGGGCCGCGCAGGAATGCACTCGCTCGACCTCGACTTCGGCAAGACGGCCAAAGACGGCCGCGCCGTGCTGATCCTGAACGGCTGGGTGGATTGGGCCGATGGCAGCACCTTCCGCGCCGCATCGCAGGAAAAGGGCCACGAACTGGTGATGCCGTACCTGCAGGTGAAGGACGCCAAGGGCCAGTGGAAGACGGTGGTGGAGGACATGGGCATCCCTTCGGGCAAGCCGAAGACGATCTCGGTGGACCTCACGGGCAAGTTCCTCTCGGCATCGCGCGAAGTCCGCATTGTTACCAACCTGTGCGTTTACTGGGACGAAATTTTCCTGAGCGAAAACAGTGGCGCGCCGGAAGTGATCCGGACCGCGATGATGCCGCAAACGGCCGACCTGCACTTCCGCGGCTTCTCGAAGCCCGTGATTGACAGTGAGCGCAAGCAGCCCGAAGCTTTCCTTTACAGCAAGGTTTCGCTGGAGGCTCCGTGGAACCCGACGCCCGGCTATTACACGCGCTACGGAGAAGTGGCGAATCTGCTCGAAACGCCGGATGACCGCATGGTGATTATGGGTTCGGGCGATGAAGTCACCCTGCACTTTGACGCCGCGAAGCTGCCCGCCGTGCGCCCAGGCTGGAAGCGCGACTTCCTGTTGCTGGTGGACGGCTGGGCGAAGGACTCCGACGCCAACACCGCATTTTCACGCACCGTGGAGCCGCTGCCCTTCCACGGTATGACTGCTTATCCCTATCCTAAGGGGGAAAAGTTCCCTGAGGATGAGGAACACCGGAAGTATACTGAGAAGTACAATACGCGCCCCGCACTTATTCTATTGCGGCCGCTTTCATATCGCACGGAGGAATCATGGCAACACCAGCTGGCGGAATCACTGCCGACCAAGTTCGCGCCGAAGTAAAGAAACTGATCGCGGACATCACGGAGCGGGAACCCGAAGAAGTGGGCGACAAGGCGATGTTTGCCGAGGAGCTCGGCATTGACTCGCTCACGGGCATGGAAGTCATGCTCGCCATCGACAAGAAGTTCAAGACGGACCTGCCCGAGGAAGAATTCGCGAAGGTCAAGAACGTCGATGACATCGTGGACCTGGTGCAGCGCTTCCTTCCGAAGACGGCGTAGTCCGGATGCTCGTCCGGGCGTCTGATCTCGTCACCCTATCCGGCTGCGAACAGGGGCGTTTGGTGCGTTCGCGCCAAATCTCGTCCCGCCAGTTGGTGGAGGCGCACCTCGCGCGTATTGCGGACGTCAACCCGGCTTTGAATGCGGCTGTGGAAGTCTTCCGCAGCCGCGCTCTCAAAGACGCGGACGCAGCCGACCAGCGCATCTCCCAAGACCAAGCCAGGTCTGTTTTCGACGGCGTTCCTTTTTCTGTAAAAGATTCCATCGAAATCGAGGGGTCCGTGTGCACGGCGGGCACGCTTGGATTCGCAAACCGGCCCGCCGCTACGAAAGACGCGACGCTGGTCGCGCGATTGCGCGCTGCGGGGGCGATTCCGGTAGTCCGCACCAATCTGCCGGATCTTCTGTTTGCCTTCGAGGCCGATAACTTTCTCTTCGGCCGCACGAATAATCCGTACAATTTGGAACGAACCTCGGGTGGATCGAGCGGTGGCGAAGCTGCGTTGATCGCCGCCTGTGGCAGCCCTTTTGGTTTGGGCAGCGACGCGGCGGGTAGCGTTCGTCTTCCCGCGCACTTTTGCGGTATCAGCAGTTTGAAACCGACCTCTGGACGACTCGCTCGCACGGGGCATGTGCCTCCGCCGGGCGGTTGGCTCGAAATGGTCTGGCAGATCGGCCCCATGGCGCGGCGCGTGGAAGATCTATGCGCGATGATGCCGATTCTTCTCGGCGGCGACGGCGAAGACCTTACCGTTATCGAGATGCCCTACGCCGATCCCGCGCAGACGCTGCTTGGCAATTTGCGTGTGGCGTTTTTCACCGACAACGGAGTGAAAACACCGGACAAGGCGACCATCGCAACAGTTCGGCGCGCAGCGGAGTCGCTCCAGGGCCACGTTCGCTCGGTTGAGGAATCAACGCCCGCTGGCATCGAAGAAAGCTATGAACTGGAAATGAAAATGATCGGCCCCGACGGTGGCGATTCGCTGCGGTCGTATTTGAAGTCGATCGGCAGCAATCGTCATCATGACCTGCTGGAGGGCTGGCTGCGGAAACTGGAGCAGCATCGCACCGATCTTGCGGGCTTTGCAGGCTATTGGGCAGATTTACAAGCGTTTCGTTCGCGGATGCGGCGTTTCCTGGACAACTTCGATGTGATCCTTTCGCCCGTGGCCGCGTTTCCGGCGCTGCCGCACGGGCACTCGATCGCCGACGATGTATTCCCCGGCTTCAGCTATACGATGACGCACAATATGACGGGATGGCCCGCGGCGGTGGTTCGCTGCGGAACGTCGGCGGATGGATTGCCCATCGGTGTGCAGATTGCCGCGGCGCCGTGGCGCGAAGATCTGGTGCTGGCCGTCGCGCAGAAGCTCGAAGAGCTTTGCGGCGGATGGCAAGCTCCAGGCGCTTGGTCCTTATAACGCCGCGCTGCTGGCGGCTAGCGGGAAATGCGGGTGTTTCAGCAGATCGTTCAACTGGTCCTGATGGCGCTGCTCGTGGAGAAAACAGATGCGCAGCAGTGCCGCAACGTTGTTGTTGCCGATGGCCGGGTGACAGACGCGCATGTCGTCGTAGGGCAGATCGGGGTTGGCCTCGAAGAAGCGCTCCTGGGCGTCCATCGTGTCGCGCAGGGATTGGCGGACGGCGTCGATTGCCAGATGTTCGCCCGGTTGCGAGGCGGCTGGATTGCCCGCGGGGATCACCCGATTGCGGATCAGCGTCTCGCGCACCACGGATGGGACAAACGCGTTGATCAACCCAAGCGGCGTGGCCATCAGGGGCATCAGGGCTTTGGGAACAAACGGAAGGGCGAAGTCGATGTCGTTTTGGTCCAGGTAAAGCACGGCGCGCTCGCCGCGGTGGGCCATGGCGGCTAGTTTTTCGAATTGGTTTTGATACAGTTGCTGCGATTTCACCAGATGATCGAGGATCTCTCCAGCCGACCAGGAGGAGACAGACGGCCGGAATGCGGCTTGCTGCTCGGTCAGGTGCTCCGCCATAGAAAGCGTCTTCTGGCGAATGTTTCGGTACTGGCGCAGTTCGTTGGTTCGAACGCTCGCGGAACTCATGTTTTTCGTCCCTCCTCCGAAGGAAAACGAACCGGCCGCGCGGCCCCAACTTGTATAATTGAAGCCTCAGCCGTTCTTTTGCATCGTCGCCGGCGATCTTTCACTGGTGAAGATCGCGAGGATGCTTCGTTACGGCCTCAGGATAGCGTACTGGCGATGCTGCCGAAACGCTCCGGGCGATTGGGATGACTGCCGTAAGTCAATGAACAGGGTTTCGCAAGTTCTTTCATTTCTGCACCGCTTCAGCGAAGTCATGTTCGTGATGCTGCAGTGGGCTGGGAAAATTGCGCACCGGAAATTCACCGGGCGGCCGATTGAAGGCCCGCAACTGGTGCGCCAGTTGTGCGAGCGCCTGAGCGGCAGCTTCCTCAAATTCGGACAGATTCTGTCGCTGCAGCTCGACTCGCTGCCCAAGGAATATTGCGACGCGCTGCTTTCGCTGCTCGATAGCGTTCCGGCAGCGGGTCAAGAGAAGGTTGACGGCGTTTTCCTGGAGGAATTCGGCAGCCTCCCGACGAATCTCTACGCCGATTTCAACTACAAGGCAATTGCTTCAGCCTCCATCGGTCAGGTGCACAGGGCGCGCCTTTATGACGGGACGGAGGTTGCCGTGAAAGTGCAGCGCCCCGGTATCCGCGTCATCTTCGGACGCGACAACATCCTGCTGGAGGCGATGGTCCGCTGCATTTTGTTCTTCCACATACGCCGCCTGTACTTCATGCGCGACGCGGTGCGGGAACTTTCCACCTGGACACTGGACGAGCTCGATTACCGCCGTGAAGCATCGTACTGCGAACTGCTGGGGCAGAACGCCATCGGCAACCCTGCCGAGCGTATCCCGCGCCTGTTCCGCGAAATGACGACGGAACGCGTGCTGACCACCGAATTCCTGCACGGGCCCAGCGTGGCGCGCTATCTGCGCATGATCGATGCCGGCGAACAGGAAGCCATCGACCAATTAATTGCAGAAGGCTTTCAGGGCAGCACATTCAGCTCCAACGTGATTTCCAACTTTCTCAGTGACGCCTTCCGCCACGGCGTGTTCCATGCCGACCTGCATCCGGCGAACCTGCTGATTCTGCCGAACAACGTTGTCGGCTACGTCGACTTCGGCATTGTCGCGGTGCTGACGCCGGAGGCTCGCCGCAAGCAGATTCAGCTAACCATGGCTTACGCGAGTGGCGACGCCGAATCGATCTACCGCGGCTTCCTCGCCATCTGCATCGTCAGCAGCGACTCCGACTTGCCCGGATTGCGGCGCAAGATTCAGGAACTGACCAAGAAGTGGTACAACGAAGCCGCGCTAGGCGGGCGCGTCCGCTTCAAGGTGAGTGTGACGCAGACGATGTCGGATCTGCTGGCCATCTGCCAGGATTACGGCGTGCTGGTGGATCGCGAAATGATCAAATATATCCGCTCCACCGTGCTGGCCGACGGACTGGTTTCGCGCCTGGCGCCGGAAGTGGATTTGGCGCGCGTGTTGCGCGACGTCGTCGAAGAGTATTTGGAAGAAGAGGGCAAGAGCAAGATTTTCTCCGCGCAAGCGGCGATGAGCGCGCTGACCGATATCGCGCTGTGGATGGATTTCGGTCCGCGAGGCATGATGAACATGCTGAGCCGCCTTTCCACGGGGGACCTCAAGATTCGAGCCCGGTTGCGCAGCACGCCGGATGCGCAGGCCCTGGTGCGAACCAGGGCGATGATCACGGCGGCCGTGTGGATCGCCGTGGCCGCCGCCATGGGCTTCGGCGTGATTCCGCTCTCGCGCTCGGCACCGTACCCGTTGGCGATCACCGGGGTCTTCATGGTGGTCCTCTCCGCGCGTTTATTCCGGCTTCTGCGGAGGCTGGCGTAAACTGATGAAGAACCGGCGAGAAAGCCAGAAACGGCGAGAAGGGAGGGCGAGGCCAGTTCGATTGCAACAAACATTCGGTTCCGGCCCCGCGCAACTTTGCCCCCTCTAGCGTCCGTCCAAAGCATCGCGAAGCGTAGAGACGGCTCCGCCGACGGTGGCTTGGCCGCGGGCGCGGCGCGTTTTCGCGAACAACTGGCCACTCGCGGACCCATCCACCGCACGTTTGCACGATTCCTCTACGGACGCACGGATCTGCTGCCGTCCGATTACGCCGCCGCGCTGGGGGATATTGAACTCGATATTCCTCCTGTGCCCAGGAGCGAGTTCGGGCAAGCGCTGATCGCAACTTTCGGCGCGCTGGGCGAGACGCTGGCGGCGCAGTTGGAGGATCAGCCCGTTTGGTCGACGCTGGACCGCTGCGCGTACCTCACCATTTACGACGGCCGCAAGGTGCTGGTCCAAACGGCGCGGCCACCGTTGGAAACAAAATCCTTCAACGAATTCAAGCATTCGATGCGCTCTTTAGGCGATCACCGCACGCCTCGGGCGACGGGCAGGGCGGCACTGGCGCAGTTTCACGAGTGGCTGGGGCTTTCGAATGGAGTGGATCGGGAACGCGCGTATCTCGAAGGGCTCGCCGATTTCAAAGGATTGACCACGGACTATCCCAAACTGATTCCCGGTTTGTGCGGCGGAACCTTTCTGAGCTGGGCGTGGGTGGAAGGCACTCCGCTGAGCGAATTGAAGGTGGATCGTCCCGCGGAAGCTGCGTTTGCCGCGGCGGAGTTTGTGCTGGAGCAGTTTCTGCTGCTCGCGGTGGTGGACTCGGACCTGGATTTATCCCAAGCGGTCCGGCTGAACGATGGCCGTGTGGCGATCCGGCGCGCGGCGCGATTTGCCGCCATGCCCCCGCAGGCGACGGTGCCGTCGGCACGCTACATTTCCTCGGTGCTCAGCAGCGACGTCCGGACCGCAGCGCAATTGTTGGCCAAACTGGCATCCGACGAAGTGGACCTGGAACCGCCGCTGGTTGAGAAACTCTCGAACCTGGAGCCGGAACTGAAAGTAAACTTCCGGCTAACCACGACACTATTCGAAAACAACTGGCGAGCGCTGGCGGCGATCCACGCCCACCGGCCGCTGTATCTGGATTTCATGCACCGGAACCTGCTGTCGCTGTCTCGCTGGAGCGCGGACGCCCGTTCGGCGACGCGGGACATTGTTACCGAGGCCTATTGGACGGTATTGATGCGCGTGCTGCGCAAGCGGTTCTTCGATAACGCGAACCCGGAAAACCTGGGGATGTCGCTCTATGCCGGCAGCATGTTGATGATTGAGGGAGTGCGCCAATTAGCCCATCTGGCGGACGGATTGCGCGATGACGAACTATCGTTCCGCGTGGCGGCGGGATCCTCCGGGCCCGGCGAGACGGAGGAGAGTAACCGCAAGGTCCGTAAGGGGATCGGCGTGACCGTGCTGCTGGTTGCACTTTTGATTACGCTGCACTGGAGCGGTTCAGCTCCTCCCGGTTACTCGGCAGCGGCGGGCGTGGCGGCGGGGGTTTGTGCGGTGGCTCTTTTGTGGATTCTTATGCGCATGGAGTGATGCGCTATTTCCCGGTTGGGCTGTGAATTGGTTACCATCTTGATGTGGTGTGGACCCGGTATGGGCCGGGTACTGTTCGGGGGAACGGCAGAAGCCGTATGAAGAGCGAAAATCCAATCCATGTGCGGTTTTGGGGTGTGCGCGGGGCCATTCCGACGCCCTTGCCTGGAAATCTGGGCTACGGGGGCAACACGACTTGTGTCGAGGTGCGTACGCCGGAAGGGGTGGTCGTCATCGATGGCGGATCGGGACTCCGAATGCTGGGCGGCGCGCTGGCGCAGGAGTACGCGGGCAAGAACCTATCTTTGAACATTGTGATGACCCACTTCCACTGGGATCACATACAGGGGATCCCGTTCTTTTTGCCTCTGTATTCGGCAGGCAACGAAGTGACGTTTTGGTCGGAGCGCGACGTCGAGGAGTTAAAGGAAACGCTGGAAGGGCAGATGAGCAGCCCGTATTTCCCGGTTCCCTTTGCGCGCGTTCCGGGGCGTCGTAATTTTGGCCGTATCGACGAACGCGAACGCTTTGACCGCATGACCGTACGGCCGTTCGCCTTGAACCATCCGCAAAACGCCTCCGGCTACCGGTTTGAGTACGAAGGGAAAATAGTTGTGCACGCGTGCGATCATGAACAGGGCGACGCGCGGCACGACAGCATTGTGGCCGAGTACGCCAAAGGCGCGGACGTACTGATCATTGACGCGCAGTATACGCCGGAACAGTATGAACAAAAGCGAGGCTGGGGCCACAGCACCTGGAAATACGCGGCGGAAACCGCAATGAAGGCGGGCGTGAAGCGCTTGATCCTGTTCCATCACGACCCGGCGCACGACGATGCGTTCATCGACGGCATTGTCGAGAACGCAAGGAAACTCTTCCCGAACACGGAGGCTGCCCGAGAAAGCAGCACGATCACGATTTAATCAGAAACGTATGGATTCCGCATATCTAGTTGTTTACGACGTGGACGGCGAGCGCAACCAGCCGCTTGGCGATGGAAGGCTGTGGAAAATCGGCCGTCACGAATCTTGCGAAGTGAGGTTCCAGAGCAGTGTGGTCTCCCGCCAGCATGCGATGTTGCAGCTGGAAGATAACGGGGATTACATTCTCATCGATTTGGGCAGCCGCAACGGCTCCTTTGTGAATGGCCAACGCGTTGCCGTGCCGGTGACGCTGCACAACGACGACGAAATTTCCATCGGCGATTGCCGCCTGTTATTCCACGCCCCGGAGACGAAACAGGCCGCCGTAGCCGCGGAAGATCAGAAGGCCATGGACATGAGCGCAACCAAGGCTCTGTTCTCGGTGAAGGAAACATCCGTGCTGGTGGTGGACGTGCGCGGATTTACCGTGCTGACGCAGCGCGTGGGCCACGATTTGCTCTGCCAGGTGATCGGGACCTTTTTCCGCAAAGGCGGCGTGATTTTGCAGTCGCGTCACAGTTGGGCGCAAAAGTACATTGGCGACGCGATCATGGCGGTCTGGGTTCACAAGAATCCGGAGGGCAAGAAGAAAGATATCATCGGCATTCTCCATTCGCTGGTGGAGCTGGCGGATATGGCGGCGACGCTGCAGCCCGAATTTGGATTGCCGGAACCAATCCGCATTGGCGCGGGCATCAATAGCGGCATGGCGGCCATCGGCAACACCGGCGGCGGCCAGAACAACGACTATACGGCGCTGGGCGATACCGTGAACGCCACGTTCCGCTACGAAACCGCGACCAAGGAAGCGGGCACCGATGTGCTCATCGGGCCGGAGACGCACGCGGTGCTGAAGGCAATGGGGCCGGACCTGTTCACGCCGTACACGGTGAACTTGAAGGGCTACGATAAACCCGCGAATTTGTTCGGCATTTCGTTCGCCGATCTTCGCAAGTTCGCTGAAGGTCTCCCCGAGTCGACGAATTAGGTCTAGTATAAAGAAGTGACGTCTTTCAAAGACGTTAGGGACTGATACAAGGAGGGTGTATGGTTCAGGAATTAATGAATTCGATGATCCGCTTCTCGGCGGCACTCACGGTTTTCGGGCAGCAGCAGGTTCAAAATGCCATGTCGAACGCGTTGAGCACGGAATCCGGGATGAAGGCGATGCGGGAAGCTCTGGATTCGGCCACGCAGGTTCTTACGGCGGAGATCGATGAAAAACAGCGCTCGACAATGAAGAGTGTGTCCGATCTGGGTACCGACCTTGTGTCGCGCACGTTCGACACCATGCAGATGTCGCGCCTGGACCCGCGCCAGTTGGTGGAATCCACCGGCGCAATGGTGAAGCAGGTTTCCGACACCATTGAAAGTGCGATCAAGCGGACCGCTTCCGCAGCTTCGTCCGCTGCCGCCGCGGCGACTTCTTCGGGCGAGCCAACGCCTGCCGCTGAAGCGTTGAAGTAGTTTTTGCTTTAGGGGAGACGCGCGGCCAGAGGCTGTAGCGTCTCCAACCCACCCACATCCTGCACAAGCTCGGGGAGGAGATGAACCGGGCTGGCCGTAAATGCCTGCAAACTTGCGATCGCCTGCAGGTGCGATTCGCGAATGTCCCCGTACCAATCGAGCAGTTCCCTTGCGATCCCTTCGGTTCGTTCCGGCAACGGTGCGGTTTCCCACACGCGATTGACGTAATACGCGCCCAAGGTGAAGCGCCTCTGCTGCAATTCCCGGGAAAAATATTGTGCGTCGCGGAGAGCCTTCTGCGGCGTGGTGACGACGCGGAAATCGGAAATCGCCGGATCGCGCAGCAGCTTTAACGTATGCTCGGCGCGTTGCGAGTAGCCCTCGGCGTTGCCAACGAACAACGAATAAAAATCGAGGACCTGGCGCACGAGGTTGGCTCCCAGAATTTCTTCCACGCGAGCATAGACATCCACCGTCTTCCGGCCCAACGAGAGCATTCCCGTTTTCTCCACGAACTTGTAGGTGCGGCCCACCAGTTTCACCCAGTGCGAGCCTGCCAGTTGCGCGAAGTACTCGGGCTTTTCAAGGAACTCCAGCGCATGGCGCGAGGGAGCCGTATCCACCACAATGTTGTCGAAGCCGCGGCGCATCAATTGATCGATACGCTCGATGGCCATCAGTTCCTGCATGCCACCGAGTGAGTTCGCGATGGATTCGAAGATGGGGTGCTTTAAAATGCGCTCGGCCAGATCGGGCTTGGTGTGAAGCTGCACGGCTTCGGTCAGCGTGGCGCGAACGTCGAGCATTTCCGCCCACAACTCGCCGCCGGACGACGTCACCAGGGGAACGCGTTCGGGGCCACCGCCTTCCAGGCGCAGCGCGGTCTGCAGGCGGCGCGCGGGGTCGATGGTGAGCACCAGGCATTTGCGGCCGGACATCGCTTCCTTAAGCGCCGTGGCCGCTGCCACGGAAGTTTTGCCCACGCCGCCAGTTCCAAGAAATACCGTGAGGCGCATGGTTATCCCCACACTCCTTCGAGAAACGAACCGATGCGTTCGAGCAGCTCCACATCGCTCGAACCACGGCGAGTGCGCGGGACCGGGATCACGGGTGCATCCAAACTCTTGCGGATGGATTCGGCACGCTCGCGCTCTGTTACACCGCGTTCGACGGCAAAGTGGAGGGCGGGGTCGCTGGAGGATTCGGCCGCGCGGCGGGCTTCTTCAGCGCGTTCCGGAGACGCCCCTGCCAGAGGCGATACCAAGTTCAGGAGAACACTGGATGCCCGCAAGTTGAATTCGCTTCGCATGGAGCGGCAGAGATCCAGCGTTTCTTCCATCGCCATTTCTTCAAGCGTAGTGATGGGCAGCACGGCAACGTTCTCGGCATTGGAGAAAAACCGCTTCATGTCCGCGCCGGCGCCGGCAAGGGGGCCAGTCAAATAGGCTTCGAAGTCACGCGCCGCGCGAAGGGTGCTCAGGAAATGGCCTGTCGCGGGCGCATCCCAGAGCAGGATTTCGTAATCGGGAAGATTCTGTTTGCTCTTGCGCTCGGCGAGCAACTGCAGACGGGCGAGGAAATAAAACTCTTTGAGGCCGGGAGCGACCTCCACCAGGTTCTTGTAGATATCGCTTTGCAGCACGGCTCGCGCCAAGATCGGCACCGGGAAGTTGGCCTCGACAACTTCGGCGAGCAGCGCGCGGGGATCCAGATGAACAACGAAGAGATTGCGTGCGGCGGTGGGAGAACGCTGTGCGAGGCCTTCCAGAGAAACGGAGACCGCCAACTCTGGAAGAGGATGTGAGGTGACAACAACAACCTTGCGCCCGGCGGCAGCATGGCGCATTCCCAGCGCCAGCGCAAGGGTGGTTTTACCGACACCACCCTTGCCACAGGCGATCTGGATGCGCGACTGCGCGGTCATGCCCGCGCGGCTGCGGATTTATCAAGTCTCGCGGCAAAGTCCGACGCCCGGTAGGATTCCCACACTTCCGTGTGGCGGACCAGCCGGCGCAGAATCGGCACCGTCATGTACGTGGTGAACACAGCCATAAACACCAGCATAAAGAATACCGGCTTCGGAACGATACCGAGGTCGTAGCCAATGTTGATGACGATCAGTTCCATCAGCGCGCGGGTGTTCATCATAGTGCCCACCATCAGCGCTTCGTTGCGCTTCATGCCGCTGAGGCGCGCGGCCAGCGTGCAGCCGCCCATCTTGCCCAAAATCGCCGCACCCAACACCAACGCGCCGTAGCCCCACAGCGTCAGAGACGTCATGGAACCGATATCGGTACGAAGGCCCGTGTAGGTGAAGAAGATAGGCAGGAAAAAGGTGGTGATGAAATCACGGAGACGGTTGTTAATGGCTTCGCGCATTTCCTCTTGATCGAAGAGGATCGCACCGAACAGGAAACCGCCGAAGATAGAGAAGATGCCGATGATGTTGGTGATGGCCGCGGAAATCAGCAAACAGATGATCAAAGTGGCCATGGCGCCGAGCGACAACGTACCGTTGTTGCGTTCGAGCACGCCCTTGCTCCACTTAATTAGCGCCGGACGGACGACCAGCATCATGATTGCCGCGTAGGCAAGAACGCTGGCCACCATGAACGCGAGCCGGCCAGGATCGAAGGTAGAACGAACCAGCGCGGTGATTAGGGCCAAGATGATCCAGCCGCTGGCGTCATCCATCGCCGCGGCAGAAATGGTGATGGAGCCGAGGCGCGTGCGGTTCAAATTCAACTCAATCATAATGCGGCCCAGGATGGGCAGCGCCGTGATTGACATCGCCGTGGCCATAAATAAGGAGAAGCTCAGAGGACTGCCCTCCATGCCCATAGCGGAGTGCAGATAGTATCCAAGGACAAGACCGAGAGAGAACGGAAATACGATACCTGTTCCAGAGATCGCAAAGGCGGCAGAGCGATTCTCCTTCAAGTGACCGAAGTCAAATTCCAAACCGATCAGGAACATGAGGAAGATGAGGCCCAACTGGCTCATGATGGAGAACACCGGTCCGACGGCGGGATCGAAGACCGAGTGAAACGCTCCGGGGAAGAACCGGCCGACGACCGAAGGGCCAAGGAGCAGGCCGGCGGCGATTTCGCCACATACCATGGGCTGACCAAAGCGGCGGAAGATGTTTCCGAAAATTCGGGCCGACGCGATGATCACGATCAGCTGAATAATGACTTTAAGGAGTACAGACTCTAAGGCCGCACTTACCGGTGAGGGATTCATGAAACTCGATTCCTCCAAATCGAAAGAAATTTTTAACGAACTCCGAACGCGACTCAGTGGCAATTTCAAAGTCAAATCGCCCGAGGGTCACCCAAAAAATATTGAGTACAGTGTCCCGTAGCCCGAGAGCCTATGTCAATAACGTCCTTATACTATTGGCCAGGGTCCGCAGCTGTTTTACAATCACCCCAACGACCACTGTTGGAGGAATTTTGAAACACAAGCCCGCAGTATTGGCACTGCTGAGTGCCGTGCTACCAGTCTACGCGCAAAACGCGGCGGAACCGGTCAAATTGGGCCCGCTGACCGTGACCGGCAGCGTTCGCAGCCGGATGGAATCGTGGCAATGGTTTACGCCGGACTCGGGCGAGCCCGGCTATACCTATCTGGGCAACCAGATGCGTCTGGGGCTTTCGCAAAACACGAAAAATCTGGACTGGATGTTTGAGTTGGAGGCCCCTGTGCTGCTGGGGCTACCCGAGAACTCCATCGCGCCCGGAGCCCAGGGACAGCTGGGGCAAGGTCCAAGCTATTACGTCGCGAATGGGCGGAGCAGCAATGTAGGGATGGTTTACCCGAAACAGGCATTTGTCCGGTTCAAGAATCTGTGGGGGAAGCAGAGCGATAGCCTGCGCCTGGGCCGTTTCGAGTTCCAAGACGGCGGCGAAGTGGCGGCGAAAAACGCGACCCTGGGCGTGATCAAACGCGACCGCGTGCAGCAGCGGCTGATTGGACCTTTTGGCTTCACGCACGTGATGCGCAGCTTTGACGGATTCCACTACGTCCACAACGAAGCGAAGATCAATTACACCGTGATTGGCGCTCTACCCACGCGGGGCGTATTTCAGGTGGATGGATGGGGTTGGATGAAGACAGCGTTTGCCTATGTATCGGCGACGGGACAGGTGGCCTCCGGCAAACCGAGCACGGGCGAGTGGCGCGTGTTCGGCATCTACTACGATGACTGGCGCGACGTTCTGAAATCGGACAACCGGCCTGCTGCGCTGCGGGCGGCCGATCATGACTCCGTGCGCATTGGAACGTTCGGCGGGCATTATGTGCACGTCGCGGAGACGAAATCGGGCACGTTTGATTTGATGGGCCTTGCCGCGGGACAGTTCGGCAAGTGGGGCACGATGGATCAACGCGCGGCGATGGTGGATGCGGAAGCGGGCTGGCAGCCGAAGGTGCTACCCAAGCTGAAGCCGTGGTTGCGCGCCGGTTACTACTACGGCAGCGGAGACGGCAACGCGTCCGACAACACGCATGGGACATTTTTCCAGATGCTGCCCACTGTGCGTCCGTATGCGCGCTTTCCGTTCTTCGACATGATGAACAATGAGGACCGCTTCGCCATGCTGACGCTGCGGCCGCATGCAAAGCTGAGCGTGAAAAGCGAATTCCACGCCCTGCGTTTAGCCAGCAACCAAGACCAGTGGTATCTGGGCGGCGGAGCGTTTCAACCGTGGACGTTCGGCTACCAGGCTCGCCCAAGCAACGGGGCGAAAGGGTTGGCGAATCTGTGGGACGCGAGCATCGACGTCACAGTGAATCCGCACATGGCGCTCACCTTTTACTACGGATACGCGCAAGGCAAGACCGTGATTGAAAAGATTTACCCCAAAGGCAAAGACGGACACCTGGGGTATATCGAATTCAACTATCGCTTCTAAGGAAGTACGGAGAACAGGACGGTGCCGTGGCCCGCACGGAGCGAGCCAGGGCAGACTGTGCGGTTTAGCTGGCGGCCTGAGCGACCGGAGCCACTTTCTTTTTCGCCGCGCGGCGTTTTTCCACCGGGGGCTGGCGGTCGCTTTTCTTGAGGTTCGGCAAAACGATGGAAAGAACGAACTTCTTTTCACCATGATCGTCGAACTTGATCACGATGTATTCTTCATTGCAGGACAGAACGCTGCCAAGGCCGAACTTGGGGTGTTCTACCTGCGCGCTCTGGGCGAAGGCGGGTTTTGTGGCCATGCTTCCGGAAATCCTTTGGGGGACAATTGCCCTAATTTATTGTAACAAAAGGCAGAGCCTATGTTTTGGCCGTGTCTAAGCTACCTGGGACATTACCGATGTTTTCCTGGGACGTGTCATGCCTGCCCGAACCGGTCACCGGCGTTACTTCAGGGATAAGAGACGGCCCGGATCCACCCGCATCACTTCATAATCAATGGCGCCCTCGATCTTGCTGAAGTAGTGCGGCGTTCCGGCCGGGATGATCACGACGTCGCCCGCGCCAACCGTGCGACTGTTGCCATTGGCGACGTCCGATCCCCTTAGGCTGGGGCCGGCGAGATCCTTCACCGTGGTGCTATCTGGCGGAATGCGTTGGGGTTTCACAAGCGTGCCGCCCGTAACGAGAGTGCCCGAGCCGGAGAGGATGTGATAGATCTCCGTCAGTTCGTCATGCGAAATCGAGGTTTGCTCCGCCTTTGCCGAACGGTGGACGACGCCAACACCGACACGCACGCTGCCGGCTTCCACCATGCTAATTTGCTGATCCAGAACGCTATCGGCAGGCGCTTTCTTGAGCGTCGTCTGGATATCCGAACTGGAAATGTAAACGGCGGGAACCGCCTTTTTCGCTTGCGCCGAGAGCAGACACACGGCCGCCAAAGCACAGAGAATGGATTTTTTCATGGGATCTCCTATCGGCGCAAGTATACTGCAATGGCTTGCGATAGGGGAAAAGCAGGAAGGCTATGGCGGGGACGACGGGGCTCGAACCCGCGACCTCCGACGTGACAGGCCGGCGCTCTAACCAACTGAGCTACGTCCCCGCTTGTGTCGGTGAATTCCAGAATAGCACAGGAGGAGAAGTTTCGCGATTGTCATTGGCGATTCCGCGAAAAAATGCTCGGGCGCTGGAAGGGGCCCTGCTACAATCAAGAAAGTCGGGGCGTAGCGCAGCCTGGTAGCGCACCTGCCTTGGGCGCATGACGGCCCTCTCCAAAGCTTCCTTTGGTTTCCCTCCACTTTCAAGATTTTCAACAACTTGGGGAATCTGCTTTTCGCTCAAAGGCAACCCAAGTCGGCTCAACGGGAGGGGTTTTGTCACGGTTTTGCCACGGTGGTCCACGAGCTAAGTCGGCTAGCTGATGAAAGTCCAGACTGTGTCTGGATTTTGTGGCCGACAGAATTCCTGATCAACAGAAGTCCAACCTACTGATACGCCGCTCACCATCTTGAGAGAATTATGCCCGAACTTGCGAGATCTCAAAGCGAGGATGCGAAGAGTCCCAAGGAACGTGGGGAGACCGGGGTCGAACCGGCGACGTCCAGCTGGGAAAATGGGCAATGTTTTGTTTTCAGTGATATAACTGCGCATGGCGTTGATTCAGGGTATGGAAAACGCCAACAAAACAGGATCCCGTTTCGGCTGGTGTGTTAATGGAGGGTTTTTGGAGGGTGCAGCAGTCCCCTTTCCGCCTCTGGAAAAGGGAGATCATCTTCCGACTCACGCGGCCGTCTGGCGCTACCGTCCAAACGCCGAGTTGGACACGCCGTGACAACTCAGGAATACTCACCGGTCGTCACGTGACCGAGTCGGCTGCCCGTCCACCTCGAAGCAATGAGAACACCACGGGCGTGATAACCAGTGACAAGATCATTGACACCGCGACGCCGCCCATGACTGCGATTGCAAGCGGTCGCAGCAACTGCGCGCCTGACCCGACGCCCAAAGCCAGAGGAAGCATGCCGAAGAGGGTGGCCAGCGCCGTCATTAGAATCGGCCTCAGGCGCCGCCGACCGGCCTGAAATACCGCGTCGCGGAGCGTCAGGCCCTGTGCCGTGAAGTGCTGCTCGGAATCCAACATAAGGATGCCATTCTTATGCACGATCCCGATGACCATGATGACGCCCATGAAGGAAGAAATATTCAGTGTCTGCCCGGTCACGAGCAGCGCAAGCAACGAACCGAAAGTGCAGAGGATGGTCGCCAGCAGAATCGCGAACGGGTGCGCGAACGAGCGGAACTCGAACACCAGAATGATGAAGATCAGGACGATAGACATCAGTAGAACCTGTGTGAGCCCCAGAAACGACTCTTGTTGTATCTGGTAGAGTCCACCGTACTCAATGTCGGTGCCCGGTGGCAGGTTCACTTCTTTGGGCAGACGTTGCTGGATCTCCTTCATGGCACTGCCCAAGTCGCGGCGCTCCAGGCGCGCCGTAACGGCAGACAGGTTGCGTAGATTCTCGCGGCGGATCTCGGTCTGTCCCTCCTGCATTTCGACATGGGCGATGCTGGCCAACGGAACTGTTGTGCCGGATGGTGAGGTTAGCAGTAATGCCTGCAATTGATCCGCGGTCTTGCGCTGCTCTAGCGGATAGCGAACGCGAATACCGATCTGGCGGTCGCCGCGAATCATCGTGGAAGCTAGTTGCCCGTCAAGGACCGCCGCTTCGAGATTTGCCACATCTGCTACGCTGAACCCCGCCCGCTGTGCCTTCTCCAGGTCCACTCGGAAATTGATAGCCGGTCCGATCACTATCGTCTGATTGACGATATCCACGACCCCGCCAACCTTGGGGAGCCATTCCTCCACGGACTTGGCAACGGCCTTGAAAACGGCTTCATCCTTGTGCGTGATCTTGATCTCGATGGGCTGCGGAGACCAGGCGAGATCACCGACGAGATCCTCCAGAATGTGCGGAAACTCCACTTCAATCGCTGCTTCTGAGGATCCAATCTTTTCACGTAGTTCCGACGTGACGTCGTCGAGTGAACGATTGCGATCCTTCTTGAGCTTGATCAGGAAATCGCCAGTGTTGGGCTCGGCGATGGCCAGGGCCAGCCGTGCGCCCGTCCGGCGCGAATAGCTTTCGATCTCCGGTGTAGCGGCCAAGTGCTTTTCGATGTTACGCAGGATTCGATCCGTCTCCTGTAAGGACGTCCCGGCCGGGGTCCGGTAGTCTAGTACGAAAGCGCCCTCGTCCATCTCCGGCAGAAACCCACTGCCCAGTTGCCAATACAAACCGGCTGTGCCCGCAAGAATGACACCGCTCAGTAGTGCGATGACGCGAGGTCGCGCGAGACCCCAGCGCAGGACCTTCTCGTACTGCTCGGTGAACCATCGCATCCAACGCCCCTCGCCAGCGTGTTCCGCCTCCCTCAAATCGGGCGTTCCTCCGCGGGAGGGCTTCAGCAGCCAACCAGCCAAAACAGGAGTGAACAGCAAAGCAAGGATCAACGATGCCAGCAGGGAAGCAACCAGTGTCAAGGCAAGCGCCCGAAAGAAGACGGCCGTGATGCCGCCCAAGAAGACAAGCGGAACAAACACTACGATGGGAGTGAGCGTGGAACCAATCAATGCCGGCGTGAGTTCGACAATCGCGTTGCGCGCCGCCTCGTTCGGCTCCTGCCCCATGTTCAGGTGAACGGCGATGTTCTCCACCATCACGATGGCGTCGTCAATCACCACGCCGATACAGGCGGCGATGCCGCCCAGGGTCATCAGATTGAAGCTCATGTTGAAGAACTTCATGCAAACGACCGCCATGAGAACGGCAACGGGGATCACAGCCGCAGCGACGAGAGTAGTGCGCCAACTCTTCAGGAATGCCAAGAGCACCCCAACGGAGAGCAACAGGCCGATCAGGATGCTCTCCACCACTCCAAAAATCGAGTCGCGAACCAGGATTGATTGGTCGTAGTAAGTGGAGAGCTCGATATCCTTAGGAAGCGTTTTGCGGATCTCCGCAAGTTCCGAATTGACGGCGTCCGCAACTGTAACCGCATTTCCATCCGGTTGCTGCAAAACGTTGACGAGTACGGCGGGGCGTCCGTTGGCCGTGACGATGTTGTACGTTGGCTTCTCGCCCGGCGCGACGTCCGCGATATCCTTTACCAAGATGGGTGTGCCTTTCACCACGTCGACCACCGCGTTTTCTATTTGTTGCGGCTTATCCATTAGGCCTGTCACGGTGGTCAGGTAGAGATGGTAATTCTCCTGCAACATCCCCGCGGGAACGATCATGTTGCTGTTGCGGATGGCATCTACCACTTTCGTCAACGGCATATTGAAGGCATTGAGCCGTTTGGGGTCGACGATTACGTGATACTCAGGTGCTCGGCCGCCTACGATTCTCGTCTCAGCCACGCCCGGCAGCCGGTACAATCGCGGCGAGATCTCGTAGTAGGCGAGGTCCCACAACTCGGACGGCTTACGAGATGGCGAGGTCATGCTGAAGCCGACCATGGGAAACACCGAAAACGTTAGCCGGTTGATGTAGAAGCGGCACTCCGGCGGGAGTCCCGGCGTGATCTGTGAGATGCGGCCCTGCACCAGATGCAACGCATTGAGGATGTCAACATCCCAGCGAAAGAACACACTGATCTCGGTGGATCCGCGCGCGGTGGTAGAACGTACCGTAGTTACTCCAGGGACCATCCGGACGGTTTCCTCGATGGGCCGCGTCACGGTTGTCATCTGGATATTGGGTGGAGCGATGCCATTGTCCACAAGGATCACGATGCGTGGAAAGTCAGTCTGCGGGAAGATCGAGATGGGGATCTGCGGAATCAGCAAAAGGCCGGCCAATGCAAAGCTGAGCGCCACGAGTACAAGGGCCCGGCCATGGCGTAGCGCGAAGTCCGCGAGGCCTGCGGTCACTGGCTCTGTTCCTTGCCCCTGCGTACTTGTGTGCCGTCAGGCAGTTCATAGCCGCCCTCGGTCACGACGGTTTCGCCTGGTTTCAGTCCGGTCAGAATAACTCGCTTCTCCCCCATCAGGTCGCCGACTTCCACTTCCCTGCGGTGGGCTATGTTCTGAGAGTCCAGTACGAGCACGACGCCCTTGCGTGTTCCCTCTTCGAGTTGCAGCGCGCTGACGGGAACGAGAACGGTTTCCTGCAAACGCCCAGTTTGAAACGCGACGCTGCCAAATGCACCCGCGCGCAACGACAACGGCGGCTTGGCGATCTCGCACGAGACCTCTACGGTCCGACGTTGTTGATCGACAGCGCGGTTAATGACGCTTACGCGCCCGGTGGTCGCATCGGACTCGCCTTCGCTTCCCGAGAACCGGCATGGTTGCCCCATCTTGAGTCGCCCGGCGTCGGCCTCAGGAACCTGTGCTCTCGCGGATACCACCGACAGGTCCACAAGCGTGAAGATCGGAGAACTCGGTTGACCCAAATCGCCGGCGTGCTGAAGCTGGTCAGTGATTACGCCCGTGAAAGGCGCGCGCAGTTCGGCATACTGCAACTGAGCCGCAACCGACGCAAGCCGGCTCTTTGCTTGTTCGACGCGAGCCTCCGCGATCCGGATGTCCTGACCCTGCGACTGTTGCTCCAGAAGTTGGAGAGATCGCGAAGCAACCTCAGAGTTCGTTTTCGCCGTCGATAGCTCCGTCTCGCTCAAAAGGAGATCGCGGTTGGGGATGGCGCCTTGATCGAACAACGACTTCCGGCGCTCGTAGATCTTTTGCGCTTGATTGAGGAGGGCGCGTGTTGTTTCTACCTGTCCGCGCGCCCGTTCGATGTCCGCCGGAAGCGTCCCCCGGCGGGTCTTTTCGAGATTCGCTTGGGCATCGGCCAGCATCGCCTGGGATTCGTCACGTTGCGACGTTAGATCCCGGTTTTCAATCACGACCAGGAGCGCTCCGACGTTGACGAAATCGCCTTTGCGCGCCTTCATTTCCCGGATTACTCCCGTCAGCCGCGGCGTAATGTTAGCCTGTTCGCGCGGGAAAATCGTGGCTGGCGCTCGAAGCGTAAGCTCGACCGACGCCCCCTCAGCCATTGCGGTCTTCACGGCTACAATCGGCTTCTTGGGCGCGTCCTCTTTCGGGCCGCCACCACAGGCCGCGAGCACAACACAGAAAATCGCGAGCAGGAAGGTTCTCATCGTCCAGCCGCGACCTCCAGATCTGCTCGGGAATTCGCGTGCAGGAACAGCGTATTGAAGTAGTTCGCGCGAGCCTGTTGCAGTTGTGTTTGCGCCAACACAACATCCAAGGCGGGGCCTTCACCGCCTTCGTAGCGTACTTTGGACAACTTCAAATTCTCCTCAAAGAGCTTCACCTGTGTCTCTGCGACTTTGACTTGTTCATAGACGGACGTCATACGAGCCTTTGCCGATTCGTACTCGCGAGAGAACACCCGTTCGGTCAGGTTGCGCGTGTTGCTCACCTGCAGCGCCCTCGTGGTGAATTGCTGCGAAAGACTGCGCGCCCGGAACCAATCGAAAATGGGGACATTCAAAGTTGCGACAACCGCCGTGCCGCGTTCTCGCCACGAATAGCGGTTAGCGTCGATGCCGTATTGAACGCCTAAGAAAATCTGCGGCAGCAATGCCGCACGCTCGCGCTTGGCGTCGAGCGTGAAGCCCTGCTTTTGCAGATCCAAGATTCGGAATTCGGGCCGCCCGAGAAATGCTCCAGCCGTCTCGGCCGGCGGTTCGGCCACTTGAGATAGCGAATCTTCCAAGTTAAGAGTTGTATCCACGTCGGAAGTCCAGAAGCTCGCGAGTTCTTGGTTGGCCAGGCGTGCATCTAAGTCCGCCGCACGTTTCAACTGATCGAACGTGGCGACCTGAGCGGAGGCCTTGATGACATCGGCCTGGGCAGCCTCGCCCCCTGCAAATAGCGCTTTCACACGGACTTCAAAACTCTGCGCCTCCGCGAAACTGGCTTGGGCTGCCTCGGCCAGTTTCCGCACCACGAGCACCCGATAGAAGGCGACTGTCACAGCGCGCCGCAAGTCTCGTTCCGAGATTCTTACTCCCGTCTCAGCCACATCGCGGTCTACTTTCGAACGCGCATAGGCGGCGCGAAGTCTTCCCGACGTGTCGATTTCAACACCGATGCCCGCCTGCGTAATGTACTCGCGAGGTCCGTTGAAGGATACGAATGCTTGGCGATCGAGCCTTGGCGTGTTGTAGATGGCGCCGCCTGTCAGGCCCGCCTGTGGAAGAAAGCTCGACCGTGCCGTGATGATTCCAAGCGCGGCGACTTGGGCTTCCTGTCTGGCGAGCGTCACCGCGGATGGCACTGAGGTAGCCAGCCGAATGCAATCGGCCACCGAAAGAGGCTTCGCTGCCGGCTGTCCGTACGCAGTCGTTGCCGCCAGAAGTGCGTAACTGAGGTGCCTGAAGAACCGGGCGGTGTCCCTTCGCATCACCTCGATTAGAGCAATTGGATCTGAGGATTGGCTTAGGGAAGGAACTCAGGTAATCCTCAGCTTGCCCCGATAGGCTTGTGAACATGGTCCGGCATCTCGTTTTCATTGCTGTTTCGGTTTTGCCTATCACACTGATGGCCCAGACCTCCGGGTACGCCGGATCAACGACGTGCAAAACCTGTCACCCTGCTACCTACGAACGCTGGTCAAAGACACGAATGGCCAACGTCCTGGTCGATCCGAAACAGCGGCCCGAAGCGATCATCCCGGACTTTTCGAAAGCTGATCCGTTGTTGACTTTCAAACTCGAAGATGTCGCCTTCACCTATGGCAGCAAGTGGAAGCAGCGATATTTTACTAAGGTGGGTGACGACTATTTCCCGCTGCCGGCGCAATGGGACGTGTTCAATAGGGTGTGGCGAGCCTACAACGTACGCCAAGGAACCGACTGGTGGACGGCACACTACCCGCCCGGTAACATGGAGCGCCCTACCGGCCCGCTGTGCGATGGGTGCCATTCCGTGAATTACAACGTGCAGACCAAGACGGTGACGGAATGGAATGTCGGTTGCGAGAAATGTCATGGTCCCGGGGCCGCGCACGCTCAAAGACCGTCTCGAGCTAACATCGTCAATCCGGCCCGTCTAAACTCATTCCGGGCCAACGATGTTTGCATTCAGTGCCACTCGCAGGGCAAGCCCTTGACCAATCCCATTAACGGGCGCTACTACGATTGGCCTGTCGGCTTCGACGTGACCAAGAACCTGGGAGACTTCTGGGAGCTCGAAGAGCACAAGCTCGGGGAAGAAACGTTCACCCACTTCGCCGACGGTACGGGTCACAAGAACCGAATGCAGGGTAACGACTTCGTGCAGAGCGCGATGTATTCCCACGGCGTCACCTGTTTCAGCTGCCATGATGTGCACGGTACTGCGAACAACGCGGACCTGTTGAAACCCGCCAGTACGGTCTGCCTAACTTGCCATGGGTCGAACTCGCCGAACGGACCGCGCGCACAAACCATCGAACAGCACACCCATCACAATCCAGGGTCAACGGGGAATGAATGTATCGGCTGCCACATGCCGAAGATCGAGCAGACGATGGCTGACGTCAACGTCCGAAGCCATACCTTCAAGTTCATTCCTCCCTCTATGACCGACACATTCAAGATTCCGAACTCCTGTACCAGTTGCCATACCGACAAATCGACATCGTGGGCGACGGAAGAGCTCAAAAAGTGGCCTGAAGTCTCTCACTGGCGCGTGGCGGGAAAGTAGTTCACCCCTGACAAAGCGCCTGTCGGACAGGTTGGCCTACATCCTTGGCGGCCAGTTGTGCGTTTCTTTCTGGCAATGCAGGCACCAAGCGTAGAGCGCATCGTAGAGCACTATCCCGTGCTCCAGCATCTCGTGATCGTTGGTGAAGTTCTGGGACAATCCGAGCGAAATCGCATAGAGGCCTGCCGATTGTGGGGCGAGATCCAAACGTGATGTGTCTGCTCCACGCACGATTGTAGCCAATTGAAGCAGGGCCGGATCGTTCAAGCCATACGTTTTAAGAAAGGCGTCAAAGCTGCAAAGTTCGCCTTCATGGGAGAGTTCGACACCGGGAATGTCATAGGGGGTTGCTCCAGTTTCGCCGGCCATTCGAACCACGTCCCGCGTAGGGACATAGAGAAATTCCGCCTCCTTGTCAATGAAGCGCCGGATGAGCCACGGGCAGGCTATGCGGTCGATCTTGGGGCGCTCGCGCGTAATCCATTTCATAAAACCCTCACAACACAAGATTCTTGACGATCAGGCCTGCGACAGCACAGGCGGCAATGACCTCCATCACATTACGCTTGAAACGGAACAGTGCGATCGCGGCCGCCAACGCGATCAAAGCGGAAATGGCATCGAAGGTCCCTGTGAATCCGTTTGCCCAGAGCATGTGGTAGCCGAAGAAGAGGGCGAGATTGAGGATCACGCCAACCACGGCTGCCGTAATCGCAGTTAATGGAGCGGTGAACTTCAAATCATTACGTGTCGACTCCACGATCGGACCGCCGGCGAGGATAAAGATGAATGAGGGTAGAAAGGTGAACCACGTGACGAGGGTCGCGCCCGCCAGCCCGGCCGCAAATGGCATATTCGCACCGAAAAGCTCCTTCCCATACGCTCCCACGAAGCCCACGAACGCGACCACCATGATCAACGGACCGGGTGTCGTCTCCCCAAGCGCCAAACCATCGATCATCTGTACCGGTGTTAACCATCCATAATGACCGACCGCGCCCTGATTGACGTATGGCAACACCGCATACGCTCCACCGAACGTGAGCAGCGCCGCCTTCGTGAAGAACCAACCCATTTGAGTGAGCGTCGCCTCCCATCCGTAGAGAGCAATGAGACCTGTCATTGGAACGACCCAGAGGATCGCTCCGACGCCGCCCGTCCTGGCGATGTGCGTCCACGAAAACCGCGCATGTTCCGGTGCCGGCGTTTCATCGTCAATCAGCGCCGCGCCAAAAGA
Source organism: Bryobacteraceae bacterium (assembly GCA_040081855.1). GTDB lineage: Bacteria > Acidobacteriota > Terriglobia > Bryobacterales > Bryobacteraceae > Palsa-187. The sequence goes on from JBEBFS010000004.1 coordinate 36,880, forward strand.
CTGGACTTCCTTCGCATGTCCGCCCCCAATTTGGAACTTTGATGGCGCAACCCGGCCGCCAACGTAACCGGCCAACGCCGCGCCAGCCACAATAGCCGGGAACGGTACATTCAGCGCAAAGATGGCGAGGAAGGACGCGGTGGCGATTGTCCATAGAGGAGCGCTTCTCAATGCCCGGGAACCGATTCTGTGCGCCGCCTGCAACACGATGGCGGTCACGGCGGGCTTGATGCCATAGAAGAGTCCGGAAACCAAGCCTGTGTGCCCGAAAGCCACATAAATCCAGGACAAGCCGATCAAGATGAAAAGTGAGGGGAGCACGAACAGGACTCCGGCCACTATGCCGCCTAGTGTTCGATGCATCAGCCAGCCGATATAAGTGGCAAGCTGTTGGGCCTCCGGTCCAGGAAGGAGCATGCAGTAGTTCAGAGCGTGTAAAAAGCGGCGTTCCGAGATCCAGCGCCGCCGTTCGACCAGTTCCTGGTGCATGATCGCAATCTGTCCAGCGGGACCCCCGAAACTGATGAAGCCGAGTTTCAACCAGAAACGGAATGCCTGCGAAAAAGTCACTTCGGGTGGGCGTTCGGTGTTCGGGCTCGCGGCGGTCACTTGCGAGCCTCTTGGCTGTCGGTGACGTGTAAGGGAATGCGAATTTCAAAGTTCGAACCCTTGCCCAGCTCGCTTGAGACTTCGAGTGTTCCCTCGTGCCGGTCAACGATCCATTTGGCGATGGAAAGTCCAAGACCCGCTCCACCTAAACCTCTAGATCGCACCTTGTCAGCTCTCCAGAAGCGACCAAAAATATGTTCCTGGTCCGCGGCGGAAATGCCGATCCCGGAATCGCTAACGCGGCAGATCGCTTGGCCATGTTCGTTGCTGATGGCGACAGTCACTGCTGACGACTCGGGAGAGTACTTGATGGAGTTATCCAGCAGGATAAACGCCAGGCGCCTCAGCGCTTCTGCATCGCCGTAGACGGCAACCGGAGTCTGAGGAGTGTGCAGGTCGATCTGGATCTTCTTTTCCTTCGCCGCGCCGGCGACTTGCGTAACCGCCTCCCGTACGATCAGCGACCAGTCTGTCAGTTCCTTCTGCAGGCCATCTTCGCTTGAGTCCGCCCGAGCTAGGAGCAGGAGGCTGTCAATCAGATGGCTGGTGCGCTCGGCCTCCGTCAGGACCTGCTTCATGTCTTCTGTGAATTCCGTATTTGTCCGGCCCTGTTGAATGGCGAGTTCAGCCGTCGTGCGAATCAGCGAGACGGGTGCCCTTAGCTCATGAGAAGCGTCAGCAGTGAATTGCGACATGCGTTGCACGGAATCACTCAGCCGGGCCAGCATTTCGTTCAATGTCTCCGATAGCCGCTGCAGCTCATCCCCAGAGTTGGGCACAGTCAACCGCTCGGACAGGTTGCGGATGCTTATCGATTTCGCAGTCGATCGGATCTCCTCAACGGGCCGCAAGGCGCGTGTGCTGATCCAATAGCCTCCGGCGCTCGCTACAAGAAGTAGAAGGGGGACCGAGAATAGAAGTATGGTTGAGAACTGCTCTAGGGCCTCATAGAACTCGTGCATCGGTGTGGCGACCTGCACCGTATACGGCTCACCTCGAACCACAATCCGGCGCGATGCGAACCGCACTGGGATGTTTTGCACGGTCAGATTTTCTTGAAGGCTGGCGTCTCCCAACTGATCGGGTGTCCGAATCGGTACCCTGTTGTTCTCGAGGGGCAACGACCGGTAAAGCCATTCTCCGTTCTGGTTACAGACCTGGAATAAGTCCCCCCCTGGGCCCAGCACCGAGTGCTCACGAAACTCGTCTCGAATCTCGACGAGTGACAGCGAAGCGATCTGTTCATCCATGAACTTCTGGACGCCCTGGATGCGATCCTCCAGTTCGTGGTCGATGGCATGGAAAAGGCTGGCCCGCATCCCAAACCAACTGCCGACACCTAGCGCGCCGAGCCCAAGAGCCAGAATTGCCAGGTACCAGACGGTCAGCCGGACGCGGATGGCCCTGAAGTTCACTCGTCCCCTTCCCGGATGGCATAGCCGAAGCCGCGCACCGTTTGAACGAGCCGCGATGCTCCGGCCGCCTCAATCTTGCTTCGAAGCTGCCAGATGAATACGTCCAAGGTGTTATTCTCCACATCACGGTCCGAACCCCACACGGCTTCCACGAGAGCATCGCGCGATACCACGCTGCCGGGCCGTACGAGCAACCGCTCAAGGATCACGTACTCGGTCTTCGTCAACGAGATAGCCTTTCCAGCTCTGTGAACCTCGTGAGTTCCGCGATTTACACTGAGATCGCTCACCTGAACAATGGAGTTCTTCTCGGTTGAGAACCGCCGGGTAATGACGCGCAAGCGCGCCGATAGCACCTCGAATGAGAAGGGCTTGGTCAGATAGTCATCGGCTCCCAGATCCAACCCTCGTACGACGTCTTTGGGCGCGTCCCGGCCTGTCAGCATCAGAATGGGAACTTTGTTGCCCTGCGCTCGCAGCCGGCGAGCCACTGTGAATCCGTCCATCCCCGGAAGCATTACGTCGAGAACAATGGCGTCAAAGGCTTGCCCGTTCGCTTTCTCATAGCCCCGAATCCCGTCCGCGGCCGATTCAACCTTATGGCCCTCGGCGGACAGCCCGCGTTCGAGCAACTCCGCCATCTTCGAATCGTCTTCAACTACCAGAATGTGCATACCTGTCGGTACTGTCAGCTTGTCACAGCACCATGAGGATCACCTGAGTATGCCGCTCAGGCAATCCAAAGGTGGACCGGCGACACTTTCTTTAGGAGAGCTCATCTATGAAAGCCATGGCACTCGCCACGTTAGTTTTGGCCGCAACCTTGGACGCGCAGGTGATCCGCTTTGACGCCGCTCCCGCGGGAACTCTGCCGGACGGCTGGTTCTCCGGGATGACCCACAAGGGTGGACCACAGAAATGGCAGATTTTGGCCGATTCATCCGCCCCCAGCAAGCCAAGCGTGCTGGCCCAAACCTCCAATGATTCCACCGGAGGGCGGTTCCCGTTCGCCGTGTACGACAAAGCGTCGCCGAAGGATGGATTCGTGAGCGTCCGTTTCAAGGCGATCGCGGGCAAGGTCGATCAGGCGGCTGGCCTCATCTGGCGATTCCGCGACGCCGACAACTACTACATTGTCCGTGCCAATGCGTTGGAAGACAACGTTGTCCTCTACAAAGTTGAAAAGGGCGAGCGCATTTCCCTAGCGCCGAAGGGCATGCCTTCGCGGACCTACGGTGTCAAGCATGCCGTTCCCAAACAGACGTGGAATACGCTCAGGGTTGAATTTCAAGGGCCTCGCTTCACCGTGTTCTTCGACGGCCAGAAGATCATGGAAATTGAGGACTCGACATTCGCCGGTCCAGGGAAAACAGGCTTGTGGACAAAAGCCGACAGTGTAATCTACTTCGATGATTTTGAGATCGCCGAAGAGAGTAAGAAGTAGGAGGTTGAACTTATGAATCGCAAGTTGAAAGGAATGCTCCGCAAACAGGGCGTCGCCGCCTTCGCGGTGGGTTTGTTTACAGCATTAGCGGCCTACGGCCAGCAAGTGCCCGCAGAGTACGACCAGGTACTGAAAACGCTTGGTAAACAGGGTGACTTCAAAGAAAACGTCTTGAAGGTGAACATCCCCCGGAATGATCTGAAGGTTACCATCGACGGCATCGCCACACCCACTCCCTTCGGGTTTGGCGGATGGCTCGCAATGACCAAGGGTACTGGCGGGATGGAAGTGATGATGGGAGACCTCGTACTGTTGGAGGATGAGGTCAACCCGGTGATGTCAGCTTTATTGGACAACGGCCTCGAGGTGAGCGCCATCCACAATCACTTCTTCTTTGAAAGCCCGCGAATCTTTTACATGCATGTGCACGGTCACGGAAAGGCAGCCGACCTGGCCCGGATGGCCAAGCCCGCGGTGGACCTGATTGGCAAGGCGCCGCCACAACACCAGAGCACCGTCACAGGAGGTAAGTCCAACATCGCAGCCGGAAAGATCGACACCGCAAAGATCGCGAAGATCACCGGGCACGAGGGGGAGCAGAACGGCGACGTTTACAAGATCACGGTCGGACGAAGCGACATTAAGCTGACCGAGATGGGCGCCAATATTGGTTCCAGGATGGGCCTCAACACCTGGGCTGCGTTTTTTGGAAGCGACGCGAACGCCGAGATCGCTGGAGATGTGGCCATGCTCGCGCAGGAGGTAACCCCGGTTTTGAAAGCGTTGCAGGCAAATGGACTCAACGTCGTTGCAATCCATCACCACATGACCGGGACGCAGCCAAGCGTCTATTTCCTGCATTACTGGGGAACCGGCCCCGCCGAGAAGCTGGCCGCTGGATTCAAAGCCGCTCTCAACGAATTGGCAAAAGGCAACGCCAAATAATCGGCGGAATCGGAGACCCAACAATGATGAACGCGCGCCGGATCGTAAGCCGGCTCTCTTGGTTTGCGTTTGCGGCTGTGGCGCTCATTGGCTGCCGCACTGCCCGCCAGGAAACCGTCACGATCTACGTGAGTGAAGACCGAGTCTTTTCGGAACCGATCCTAAAAGACTTCGAACGAGACACTGGCATCCGTGTTCTGGCCGTCTACGATACCGAAGAGGCGAAGAGCACTGGGGTCATGAATCGGCTCCTCTCTGAGAAGAACAATCCGCAGGCAGATCTTTACTGGGCTAACGAGCCAGTCCGCGCGGATGTCCTACGTCAGCAAGGCGTATCCACACCGTTCAAGCCCGCCAACGCTCAGCAGATTCCAGAGAAGTTCAAAGACCCGGCGGGCTACTGGACTGGCTTCTCGGCGAGGGCGCGATTATTCGTGGTGAACAAGAATGCCAAATTCAGGCCAACGAGCGTTCTCTCCTACAGCGACGAGAAAACACGGGGACGATCAGTGATTGCGAATCCACTGTTCGGCACAACCACCGCGCAGATGGCGGCACTATTTTCGGTTTGGGGTGATGACAAGGGAAAGCAATTCCTCGCGGCACTAAAGGCGAACCGTGTGAAACTTTCCACAGGTAATGGCGAGAGTGCCGACCTCGTAGCAACTGGTGAGTTCGATTTTGCGCTGGTGGATAGTGACGACGCCGTTGACCGGATGCGGCGCGGCAAGCCGATTGAAATCGTTTATCCCGATCAGGGAGAAGGTGAGCCGGGCCTTCTCATCCTTCCAAACGCCGTCTCGCTTATTCAGGGCGGACCAAATCCTGCGAACGGCCGCCGATTGATGGAGTATCTCGTTTCCCCTGAGACGGAGCGTAAGCTGGCCCTTGCAGGCTGCGCTCAAATTCCTTTGCACCCGGGCGTTGCACCGCCAGCTGAGATCAAGCCGATTGATCAGCTTAAAACGATGGAGGTGAACTACGGGGATCTAGGGGCGAAACTTCAAGCCATCCAGCCTGTTTTGAAGCAATGGGTAGGCTACTGAACGTCAAGCGCTTCACTTTGGGAGCGTCTGCCGGTCTGCTGGCGCTCATCGGATTACTGCCGCTCAGCGTCATGGTGGCGTACAGCTTTATCGCCGATGGTTCCATCGGCGTCCGGCATTACGTGGACACCTTGGGGCGAACTAGGGCATGGACTCTGTTCTTGAACAGCATCGCGTTGGCGACGTTCTCGACAATCGTGGCATTGGCGATTGGCGTTCCGGTTGCCGTTCTTATCGCCAAGACGAAAATGCCTTTTCGCAGACTGATCACGGTTTGCTTCTCGGTTCCGATATTGATCCCCCCGTACGTTCTCGCAACCGGCTGGTTCGAGATATTGGGTCGTGACGGACTGGTGAGCAGGTTTACCAGTCCCTCGGTGGGCGAGATGACTTCCTCGTGGCTTTTCAGCTTGCCTGGCGCGGTGCTAGTTCTCTCTACCGCGTTTCTTCCTGTGATTTTGCTTTTGAGTCTCGCATCTTTGCGCGGCGTGAACCCAACGCTCGAAGACGCGGCGCGTCTCTTCTGCGGATGGCCGCTTGTATTGAAACGCATCACGATACCCCTGGCGCTTCCCGGAATCTGGTTGTCGCTGGTGCTGGTCTTCTTGCTTGCAATGGGAGAATTTGGCGCGCCTTCATATCTTCGTCTGAGCGTCTTTCCCGTTGAAAGTTTCACTCAGTTCTCTGCGTTCTACAATGCCGGGGCTGCCACGGCCGCCTCGATCCCTATGCTGCTGGTTGTCGCCATAGGGTTGCTGGCCGGTTCCCGCCTTCTTCGTGAGGGAACCCACTATTTTCGCTGGGCGGGTTCCCAGGTGACGCCGCACCACATTTCGCTAGGCCGCTTCGCTCCGTTGACCTCAGCCTTGGTTTTGATCGCCGCCCTTGTTCTGATAGTTGCTCCCTGCGCTGCGCTGATTTGGCGAGGTTTCTCTGGGACCGCGATGAATAGCGCTCTTCTCCAAGCAACCGACAGTATTGCTTGGAGCCTTCTCTACGCCGGTATTGCGGCCAGCGGTGTTGCACTGCTGGGGTTCTTCCTTGCTTATGCCTCCCAACGCCGCAGTTTCGCAAAATGGCTTTGGATTGATGGCCTGACGCTCTTCCTGTTCGCGATACCTGGCACCGTCATCGGAATCGCCGCCATCGTCACATGGAACCATCCCTTGACGGGCTGGCTTTACGCGAGCCCCGCGATCCTGATCCTCGGTTTTGCAGCCCAGTACATTGCGATCGGCACCCACGGAATTGCTGCCGGACTGGCCCAGTTCTCGCCTTCTCTTGAGGAAGCCGCCGAGATCGCTGGAGCGGGCTGGTTTCGACGCGTTGCAACCATCCTGACTCCGCTGTCTAAGACCGCAATCACCGCGGCATGGCTTCTGACCTTTATCTTCTGCCTGCGCGATTCGAGTCTCTCGCTTCTTTTATCCCCGCCGGGTAGGGAGACGCTTACCGCCCGAACAATGACTCTAATGGCGAACGGTTCGCCGGACGTCATCGCCGCGCTTTGCCTGATTTCCATGCTTCTGCCAGTGATACCCTTGGCCATCTTCGGCATCGCGGTTCGTATCGTAAGGAAAAGAGCGTGAGTATGATTGAGTTCGCCGGAGTCAGCAAAGCCTTTGAGAGCAAGCCCGTGCTTTCCGCGTTCAATCTCAAGATCGATCAGGGGGAACGCGTCGTGCTCCAAGGCCCATCGGGATGCGGCAAGACAACAATTCTCCGGCTCATCGCTGGTTTCCTTGCTCCAGACCAGGGAAGCATTCTGATCCGGGGCAAAATCGCAGCCAGCAATGCCCGCATCTGCATTGAACCGGAGAAGCGCGGCCTCGGGTACGTGTTTCAAGACCTGGCATTGTGGCCCCACATGACGGTGTTCGAGAACATTGAGTTCCCCCTAAAGGCACAGAGCGTCAGCGCGGCGGAGCGAAGGCAGAGAGTTGCCGAAATGCTTGGGAGAGTGGATCTGGATGGATTAGGCGATTCTTACCCCACGCGCCTTTCCGGAGGTCAGCAGCAACGTGTGGCCTTGGCACGTGCGTTGATCAACCGCCCGACAGTGATTCTGATGGACGAGCCGTTGTCCAATCTCGATGAGGAACTGCAGGCAGCGCTCACGGACCAGATTCTTCGTCTGCACACCGAGTTCGCTTTTACCCTCGTCTACGTAACACACAGCAAAGAGGAAAAGAGGCGACTCGCAACCCGTTCCATCCTGCTTCGCGGCGGCGGCGCCGTCGAAGACTAGGAACTGAGTCGCCGCAGAGTTCGCGCGCATTTGGAATCTTGTTCCCTTAAAGTAGCCGAGCACGGTTCGCGGAGCGTCCTCATCGAGAGCCACATAGCTTACACCGATCGAGCTCTTCTGCTGATTGGTCCAGGCATGACGCTTGACATAATTGTTGAGGGCGTCGTCACCGCAATCTGGCCGTCATGGCGCGTGGGAACTGCTCGTTTGCTGCCTGAATCAAAGCGTCGGGTCGTGTACCGTTCGCGGTTGATTAAATCTGCTGGCCGAATGTTCTAGTAACAGACTCCGCTAACCGGCGCACCACCGGCAGCGTTTCAGCGATTTCGAACTCCAAATATTTGTGCGCCCGGCGCAGGCGCTCCTCAACCCGTGAGGCCGTTTCGCCGTAAGCGAACAGGAAACCGAGATAGGTGTTTCCCTCCGGCAATGGCAACACGGGCTGACCTTCTTTGGCGGTGATAATCACTTCGTCAGCAAGCGCCTCGGCACGATCAACACCGCGAACACCTTGGTAGATGCCGGCGCGAGGCACCGGGATCATCATTACTCCCGCCGCCCCATCGCGCCTGCGCGCACCAGACACGTCTTCGCCGAACGCATGCCGGACGATCAGTTCCTCCAGCGGCGCGCCGTCTTCAAAAACGAGAGACCTGGCGCAAAGTCCGCCGATCGGGCGCGGAGCTACTTCGAGCATCCACACGCGCTCTCCGTCGACGCGCATTTCGGCGTGCACGGGCCCGTAGTGCAACCCGAGAGCCGTCACGGCCAGTTGTGCCGCCTGAATGATCGCCGTCTGTACCGTCAGCGACTCGCGCGAAGGCGTGACGTAGATCGTCTCTTCGAAGTACGGTCCATCCAAGGGATCGGGCTTATCGAATAGCGCCAGAACGTGCAAGCGCCCATCCGTTACCAAACCTTCGAGCGCAAACTCGCGCCCCGGCAAAAAGGTCTCCACCTGGATGTGGTCCGAGGCCGGGTCGCTCATCCGCGCAACGTCGGGACTCTTTAAAAGGTTGCGGATCCTTGCAAAAGCGCGGACGAACTCTTGTGGACTGTTAGCACGGATCACACCCCTACTTGCGGATAAGCCAAGCGGTTTGAGGACACAGGGATACTGAACCCCGCTTGCCGCCGCTTCGGCGTCCTCGTCCACTGCGACTCGGGAATAGATGGGCACGGGCAGGCCCGCCTTGCGGAAGCATTCACGGGCAGCGAACTTATTGATAGCGGCCGCAGCTGCCGCAGCTGGATGGAAGGGCACTCGCAGTAGATCCGCGGCAAGCGCCGCCAGGTAGGCAGGCCGATCCCCCACGGCGACCACGGCGTCAAAGCTCCTCCCCTGGGCCAGGGCTGCGGCGGATTCTTCCATTGCCTCGAAACGGACTGGGATAGCCTGATCGCCCCAGGGATCGTTCAGCACGTGGCAGCGATCAGTAGCAAGGCTCACCTCGACGCCGAGCCGCCGCGCCACCTCCGCGAAGACTTTGGTCTGGTAACCAGTGGTCTCCGCGACCAACAGCAGACGTTTTCGAGTGCCGGTCGCCATCAGACTAGTGTGACGCGGTCCTGCATCGGCTCAGCGCAGCAGAACCAGGGCTCGCTCAGTTGTGGCGCTCTCCCCCGCTCGGGAGCCAGCACCGGAGCCGGTTCGCCCCCACCCGCCTCCTCCCAAATCGCCGCGAAGCATCCGGCCCGCGACGCTCCGCGCTTCTGTTCGGAGTCGACCAGATGGAGGAGCCGCTCGGCCAACGTGTCGAGGCTGGGGTCCTGGTGGCGCCACTTGTAGCCCAAAGCGTCCGGCTGGAACATGTCTACCATGCGACGGATCTCTTCCAGATCCAGCAGTCGCGAGCCCGCTGGAATCAGTAGCCTCAGCGCAAGCTGGACGGGAGCCACCTGGTGCACCAAATCGAGCTCTGCCAGAACGTGCAACAGCTCCCGGTAGCTTTCCCACGTGGTCCACGGGGTAAAAGGAATGAAGGTCGGCGAAAGGTTCAGCCCGGCCCCGCGAAACAGCCGGACGACCTCAATGAAATCGGCCTTGGTGTGGCCCTTGTCGAGGTTGCGGAGAACCTCATCGTCCACTGACTCTACGGCGGTGGTCACAACCAGGCAACCAGTTCGCCGCAATTCTGGCAACAGATCACGGCGATTCAGTAGATGCTCGATTTTGATGGTGACGTCATAAGTGAGCGCCGGGAAGTCCTGCTTCATCCGCTCGATGATGCGCATGCCGTGGGTAGGGCCGTTGAAGAAATCCGGATCGCCGAAGGTGATATGTTGCGCCCCGAACTCCACCTGTTGGCGGATGTCGGCCAGCACAACGTCAGCCGGAACCACTCGGAACGTCCCGTTGTAAACGGGCACAACGGGACAATGACGGCAGAGGTGCTTGCAGCCACGGCTCGTCTCCGTATATCCAGCGATACGATCCGTCTCGCCATCGAACAGGGTGGCGTATCGGCTGAGCGGAGGCAGTCCAGACCGGTCCGGTGTCTCAAATCGCATCCGTTCGAGCGACATCAGCGGTTCCACGGAAGCGGATCGATCACCGGCCGCGAGCCTCTGTGCCAGGCGCCGCAACTCATCCTCGAATTCTCCGCCCACCAGCGTCTCCACTCCGAGTGACCGCAGATAATCGGCGTTGACCGGCGCATAAAGACCATAGCAGCACACATGAGCGCCGGGGTTGACGCGCCGGGCGGCTTCGATCACCGGCACCGCAAGACGGGTAGCAGTATGCATGGGAAGGTGGAAGGCGATCAGATCCACGTTGCGTACAGTGTCCAGCGAAAGTTTTTCCACGGCGAGGTCGGTGCAGGTGACCTGGTGTCCGTCCGCGCGCAAGCACGCAGCTGGCGAAGCCAGCCCGAAAGGCTGCCGGCCAAGCTCGTAGGTGGACACCAGCAGTACCCGCACGGTTGTTGTGTTTCCCTGGCGCAAGGACACCAAGTTCGCCGTAAGGCTCGCGCGTGGCTTCATAATCTAAGTCATTATACTGGTCTTGACAAAGTAGTCAAGACGCGCTAGCCTTCGGGTAGTCCGATATCTGCAGAAAGGTTCGGTCCCGATGAAGCTTGTTGCGCACCCGGCTCCCTGAGCAGTTCAAGCTCGACCTCGTGTTTGACCCGCCGTGGACGAAAAATAGGATGTCGGAAGCGGCCACGCTCGAACTGGGCACTGAAGACACTATTCCGATCGCGAGGATCTCCCATCGATGAAACTCACGTCCCACGATGAATACGGATTGCGCTGCCTGATCCGCCTCGGGCAGGAAGGACCAGCCGGCAGACTGACCATCCCTGAAATCAGCAGCGCCGAAGGCGTCTCGGAGGCCTACGTCGGTAAACTCCTGCGGATGTTGCGCCTAGGCGGATTGGTCACGGCGGCGCGCGGTGTCGGCGGCTATTCTCTGGCGCGCCCGGCCAGCCAGATCGTGCTCGCCGATGTGCTGGCCGTACTCGGCGGTCGTTTGTACGAGAGTGATTTCTGTGAGGCGCATTCTGGCCAAAGGAAAGACTGCGTCCGCACGGTTGATTGTTCCCTTCGGGTGCTCTGGCGCACAGTGCAGGCGGCAGTTGACGACGTCCTTATAAGGACCACCCTTCAGGACTTGCTTTGTAATGAACAACAGATGATTACCTGGGTCAAAGGCCTCGGAGAATTTGCTTCGCACATTTCAAGGCAATGAAAGATGCGACTGATCGCAAAGGTCCACTAATGAATTTCGATCCCAACCAAATCGCTCAAAAATTGACCGCCTCAATCAGGCTCTCTTTGCCGCCGATCGCAATCTGCTTTACAGACAAGGTACCGGCAGGTATCAGGACCTGGACGGGGCGCGTTCCCGCAGGCTGCCGGTTCTGGCAGGAAGCGGCAACCGAAGTGTTTGCCACTTCCTCGAGTGATCACGACCTGTGCGCGATCGGCACGTTCACCCATAATCTGGAGACCACCGAAGCGCACGAAGCCGACCGTCGCGACGCTCTGAAGATCTTCGCCGATTTGGGTTACGTTCGGGAGCAGGACATAGCCGCAATCCCGGTGCTGGAGTCACGGCCGTCGCATGTGGTTTACGGGCCGCTGGCGACGATACCGATGGCACCCGACATCGTGCTGCTCTTCGGAAGGGCCGACCAAATGCTGATCCTCTCCGAAGCATCCCAGCAGGTGGAAGGGGGCCTGCCGCCGGCCATGGGCCGGCCTGCCTGCGCGATTGTTCCGCAGGCATATAACACTGGTCGGGCTGCGCTGAGCCTGGGCTGCTGTGGTGCGCGCGCCTATCTGGACGTCCTGGCGGACGATGTGGCGCTCTGGGCGATTCCTGGCTCCAAACTGGATCTTTACGCGGAACGTATCGCAGTGCTCGCGAAAGCGAACGCCGTTCTGACCACCTTCCACCAGGTGCGCCGCAAAGACGTGGAGGATGGCAAGAGCCCAACGATAAAAGAATCGTTGGCAGCTATGGCGAGCCCGAACTGAGTTGATCCCGCGGACCATGCACAGGGATTCCAAATGAGCTCCAGTCCGAAATTGGTATCGAGTTCCTAAAGGGAAGGAATGGAAGGAAGGAGGGATAGGCGATGGCGTACGTGATAGCCGAGCCCTGTATTGGCGTCAAGGACACCGCATGCGTGGATGCCTGCCCGGTAGATTGCATTCATCCCAGGAAGGACGCAGCAGACTTCGAGAGCGCGACTATGATCTACATCGATCCGGTCGAATGTATCGACTGTGGTGCCTGCGTGCCTGTGTGTCCGGTGTCGGCGATCTTTGCACTGGATGACCTGCCTGAGAAGTGGGCGGACTTTACAGCAGTGAACGCGAAGTACTTCAAACCCGATCCCGTGGCCTAGAAGCAAGGGGTTGCGGATGTCTTGTTGGTTCGATTTGGTGGACAGATTGTTTGCAGAACAAGGAAACGCTCGAAGGCTTGGTGTGTAGCGATTCATCCACGGACTCTCAAGCGCTACCCCCGAGAAATCGAGATCAGAAGGATGACCGAATGGGCTGGGAAGCATATGAATGTTTCAAGGAAAAGGAGATAGCGTATGGGTTGTAGTGGTGGAAGTCCTCCACTTGCGGCGCGCATCGAGCCCGCAGGCCGGAAGGTGTTCTGTGTGAAATTCCAAAAAGAGATGCCGGGCCTCAGCGAAGTTCCGTTCGAGGGACATCCGCTGGGCCAGAAGGTCTATGAAAATGTCTCCAAAGAAGGGTGGAGCATGTGGCTTGAGCACATGAAGATGATCATGAACGAGTATCGCCTGAACCTTGGCACTAAGGAGGCGCAGGAACTCATTATCAAACAGCTGGATGAATACTTCTTCGGGGAGGGCTCCGCGCTCCCGGCGGGATACGTACCCGAAAAGACGAAGTGATGATTGCCCAAAGCCATGCGGTTGGGGTCAACCCATGACATCGCAAAGTCCAGGGATCGGAACAATCGGAACAAGATGTCCGAAGCGGCGATGCAGCTGAAGACGGACAGGGACACCCTCGACCTTCCTGCCGAACAAGTCGTGGTCGCTTACCACGAGAGAACGAAGCACCACTACCGCCGCTACGCAGCAGCGCCTGGCTACATGGATTGGGCTAACCAGCCGGATCCGTTCCGCCGTTACGACGGAGCGCCGCTGGTTAGCCTTCCTATCCCCGACGCGGGGCGCGCGCTTCCATACTGGCAACTCTACGTCGCGGACAACATGGTGCCGGCGCCGCTTTCGGTCGACTCTATCTCGATCTTCTTCCGCTACGCACTTTCGCTGACAGCTTGGAAGCGATTCGAGGGAACCACATGGCCTCTGCGTGCCAATCCGTCGAGCGGGAACCTCCACCCGACGGAAGGATACGCGCTCTTGCCGTCGTTGGATGGTATCCACAACCGTCCCGGCGTCTACCACTACGCATCGAAGGAGCACGGTCTCGAGCGCCGCGCGGATCTCGATCCCTTGGTCTGGGCAGGCCTGACGGCAGCGTTTCCGGAGGGCTCATTCCTGGTGGGGCTCTCGTCCATTCTTTGGCGGGAGGCCTGGAAGTATGGCGAGCGTGCGTTCCGGTACTGCCAACACGATGTCGGTCATGCTCTGGGTACGATGCGATTCGCGGCGGCTGCCCTCGGGTGGAAACTCCGCCTCCTCGACCGTGTGGGTAACGCCGCCGTGTCACAACTTCTCGGACTCGACCGCGAGGCCGACTACACCGGCGCGGAGCGAGAGCATCCCGAACTCGTGGCGCTTGTGGTCAGGGAGAAGTGGGCCAGCGACCGGGGCCTCTGCCTGTCCAAAGAGTTGATATCCCAGGTGGCCACTTCTCGATGGTACGGCACGGCTAACGTACTGAGTCCCGAGCACGGCGTCGATTGGCCAGTGATCGACCAGGTGGCTGCCGCCGCCACGAATCCGAGGATTGCCGTTGACGAAGAGTTCTCCAGGTTCCCTTCGGAGGAAGAGCTCTTCGGGGCGCCAGTTCGGTCCGGCGCGTTCACCGCGGAGAAAGTCATCCTGGGGCGCAGAAGCGCGGTGAGCATGGACGCATCCACCGCAATTCCTGCGGCGACCTTCTTCCGGATGTTGGCTCGTCTCGTGCCCACCCGAGACGGCCGATCTATGCCGTGGGACGCCCTACCCTGGCGCCCCCGCATCCATCTGGGCCTCTTCGTGCACCGCGTGGACGACCTCCCTCCTGGTCTCTACGTGCTCGCTCGCGATCCGGAGAAGGTCGAGGCCCTCCGGCAATTGATGCGGCCTGAGTTCCTTTGGCTACGCCCTCCGTCGTGCCCGGATGGCCTTCCGCTGTACCTGCTCAAAGAAGGGGACTGCCGCACTCTGGCCGCCAGCGTCTCCTGCGGTCAAGACATCGCGGGGGCCGGGGCTTTCAGCCTTGGGATGATCGCCGAATACATGGACAGCCTTGTTGCCTATGGCGCCAGCTTCTACCGAAATCTCTTCTGGGAGGCCGGTTTCGTGGGCCAGGTCCTGTACCTCGAGGCCGAAGAGGCGGGCATTCGTTCGACTGGGATCGGCTGCTACTTCGATGATCCGGTTCACGAGGTGTTCGGCATCTCTTCGCGCGATTGGCAGAGCTTTTACCATTTCACGGTAGGTGGCCCAGTCGAGGACAGTCGCCTTACCACGTTGGCAGCGTATGCCCCGAAACTGTAGTAACGGCAAAGATTCGTGCTGGGAATACGATACTCCTTGCGTCACTTCCAGCGTGTCGGCGCAGTGGCACTTGAAGACAGCTTGGGCTAAAGCATGACGCGGTGCGCGCGTGTCACTGCGCGACAAGCCGGTTCGTAACTGATCCCGTTGTCCAAGCTGGACGTCGCACGTTCGAGCATCCCACAATCAATAACTTACAAAGCCCAGTCGGGTGCTTTTGGCCGCGTCCCGAAGCCGAATTCGTTCCGACGCAAAGAAAGCGCCTGCAAATGATTGTACAATAATGACTTACAGGCTAACGGAGTGTTTGGAGGGTGTGCAAAATCCCCCTAAGTAATTGAAAAAATGGAGCGCCCTAGAGGACGATTTCAGAACACTTTACCGATGGTAAGGGGTCGTTGTTCCGGATTCCTCTAAGAGCGGTATTCATTAGATCATCCCATGGCCATCGCTCGGAACTTGAAAGCCCGTTGGGGAACATTTACGGGATCGGGAGAACTAAAATGTCCTGTATGACAGCCGCACAGGATTTCAACGAAGATCAGCGCACGCGCTGGAACGGAATCGACGGTGAATACTGGACCAGCAACCAGGATCGCCTCGACCGTACGCTGGCTCCTGTCACCGGACCGTTGCTCGCATTCGCCGCGCCACGTATCGGATCAACGGTGATTGACGTCGGTTGCGGATGCGGCACCACAACCATCGAATTGGCGGGCGCCGTCGGTCCTTCCGGGCGTGTGCTCGGAATCGATATCTCGGAACCGATGCTCGCGCTCGCCGCAGAACGCCTGCGCACGTTCGCCAACACGACCTGTCGCCTCGGCGACGCTGCGGAGCTACCGCTGCGTGATCTCGACGCCGACTTGATCGTTTCACGGTTCGGAGTGATGTTCTTCGGCGATCCGGTAGCCGCATTTGCGAACTTGCGCACGGGCTTGGCTCCCGGTGGGCGTCTTCGTTTCGCCTGTTGGCGTCCGATCAGCGAAAACCCTTGGCTCCAGATTCCGCTGCACGCCGTTTATGACCATGCTCCGCGTTTGCCCAAGCCAGACCCGGAAGAGCCCGGCCCTTTCGCATTTGCCGATACCGCGCGCGTCACCCGGATCCTGACGGCGGCGGGCTTCACAGCACCTTCTTTCACCCCGCTGGACATTCAAATGGACATCGCAGCGGGAGGAACGTTCGAAGACGCGGTCATCCAGTCTTCTGCGATGGGGCCGACGAAGCGGGCGCTGGTCGACCAACCGGAAGACATTCGTGCCGCAGCGCTGGAGTCGATCCGCCGCGCCCTCGCGCCGTATGCCTCACCCGCAGGAGTCAGCTTGCCCGGCGCGGTTTGGCTGGTGGCTGCCGACTGTTGCGAGCCTGGGTCGAGGGAGTGGGAGGAACGCGGCGAGGCGCCGCGGGGGCCGCAATCCAAGACGACCGATGCGTGATGGCACGCAGCTGGCGGGACGCGAATGGTTCGGCGCGGTTTTTCCAGGAACCCTCCAGTAGATCGACGCACCGGAGCGTTTCTAACGTCACGCAGCGCCAGTTGGCCGGCGAGCCTATTGTGACCTCGACCTTCGTCCAACTTACTTCGGCAAATCGCAGTAGCGCCTGAGACCGGCGGCGATCTGTTCTCCCATCAATTTCTCCATCAAGGAGATGCGCCGGAATCGCATCTTGAGATAGTCCGCATCGGCGCACAGCGATCGAGACATCCGCGAGAGCGTGATTGTAGATGGGGGGCCGACGTATAGCAGAGCGTCAAATTGCTCTTCCGCTGGCCGGGAGCGCCAGTCGACTCGTTCGCCAGGTGCGTAATGAGCGAACGCCTCAGCTCCGAGCAGCGTTCCACGAAGAATCGCAAGGCTCGGCTTTGGCCATGAAATAGCGTCCGCCTGCAATGCAACCACGTCCGCGTATGTATTCGTCCAGATGCTAAATACCTTCGTGCCGTCGCGTTCCAGTCGACTCACGATGCCGGGGCCGTCCTCGGGCGGCTTTCTTAGAAGGTGCATTCCTCCGTAGACTACAAGGGCATGCCTCCCCTTCGCCAGAACCTCGCGGTGAATGACTTCGACGGCGTGAGTGTCGCGCTGAAGGAGCCACTGCCAGAGTTCGTCTCTAGTACGAACCGTATCCCAATCAATCGGTGGTTCCCCCAGCAGCACGCGCAGGCGACGCTCCCGAGGTAGGGAGGCGTTGACCTCCCGAACCGCTCGAAAGAACTCCTCGTAGATAGGTCGATCCGCCGGCCCGTGCGGT
The DNA here is from genome assembly GCA_040081855.1 of Bryobacteraceae bacterium. Taxonomy (GTDB): domain Bacteria; phylum Acidobacteriota; class Terriglobia; order Bryobacterales; family Bryobacteraceae; genus Palsa-187. The sequence continues at coordinate 54,006 of JBEBFS010000004.1, forward strand.
TGGGTAATGTCCTCCCAGACCTTGCGGAGATCGCTGTAAGGCACGTCTTCACCGGCCGTGAAACGATCCATGACATCTTGATACCGGGCGCTTCCGACTTCCACGACGATATCGTTGACGGATCGAATGAACCGCTCATCTCGGATGAGCGAAACACGAAATGCATGCCCTTGCTCGTTGCCGTGATTCCCTTCATCCATCGCGACGATGTCGTGCGAGCGAAAGGCGTCGACAATCGCTGCGATCGGTTCCAGTGGGACGGCAGGCAATGCGCTGGTTCGCTCCTGGGCGGAAACACAGAAGAGTATTAGGGACAGCATCGATACACAAACTACTACCGATCTAATCTGTCTTCCAATTAGTTGGTTGGAATCATTCATTACACACACCTCCACAGTTTTATCCACAAATCTCAAGCAAGCACCGAATAGAAGCGCGCGGCGCGGCTAGGAAGCGGAACAGGAGTTCAATAGCTGTTGTGAAATCCCGTTCGCAGAACGGTATCCCGCACACGCCAGATGAGCCACGGCAGCGCCGTTACTGTCGCAAGAAAAAGTGAGCGAAGGACCATCTCCGGAATGCCGTGTGGAGATAGCGAAAAGTGAACACCAATGCCTACAGCGACGTGCGCCGTAGGAAGCACTTCGATTTGAGTTGTGCTTTCTAACCATGCGACCGGTACCAGGCCAACAATCGGCCAGAGGCCAAACGCGCGCTGTCGGGCGGCGATGAGGCCGATTCCCCAACCGATAAAGAGCGGGCCCATGAACAGCAGCAGCCGGCCCGCGTTTATGTAAAGCCTCTCCCATGGGCCATTCAGAGGAACGAGCGGATTCTCGGAGTTAGGCAGGAAGATCGACCCATCGGCCCATAAAAAGACCAGCGCCAGAAACCAGACCGCGGCGAGGAGAACCACTGGAGCTATTCCGAACACCGCCCACGGCGCGCGCGCTCCAGGATTGGAACCGGCGATTCTCAAGCATTGCTTTCGAGAGAGTATTGACGTCACCTAACCGCTCAAGCGCGCGAGCTTCCGCAGTAGCCCGACCGCGTCCAGCCCGCTCTTCTTCCTCCCGCAAATCTTCGAAATGTTCGCCCAGCTCGGTGACATATCGGTGCACATGCCGAGGAGCGACACCCGCACGCAATAGACACTCTTGCAAGTTATGAAGCGGCTGCGCCACGCTGGCCTCCGGTCAACATGTTTCCGATGGCGTCCGCCAGACTTGTCCACACTTTGGACAACTCGGTGAAGCGACGCGTCCCGGCCGCCGTCACTGAGTAATAGATACGGCTGCGTCCGTTGACGGTCTTGCGCCTGGTCTTGAGTGCTCCATCGCGTTCCAACGAGTGCAACACCGGGTAGACCACGCCTTCACCGACGGTGATAGCTGCTCCTGTCTGGTCGCGGATCGCTTGCACGATTTCGTAACCATACATTTCCCCTTGCCGGAGTAGGTGAAGGATCAGGAGCTCTGGAACTCCATTCATGAAATTCGGGTTGGTTTGCTTTGCCGACACCACTAAGACGACTATACCTTGTGGTTCAAGGTATGTCAAGTTATTTCATGTGCGGATCGGCCGCTTGTTGGCTACGGCCGCCCGCACCCGCCGGTAGATCTTCGACCGTTCGCTTCAACCACTCCACTCCCTCCCCCCTTCACGATACCCTCGCAAAATGATCCTCGGCCAATGCAAAAAAATCGTTCCTAACACAGTAGTACTAGAAAGTTGCACCGCGCGTCATCTTCGAGGACACGGCACCACGCACCTGCAGTTAGGCAGGTGCTCCACTTGTCGCGTGGGCTGCCTGTGCTGTCGCGCAGTTGGCGCGCCCCTCGGCTCCAATCCTCAAGAACCTTGGGGCGAAACCCAACGAGTGTCTCAGCGGTTTCCAGGTTGCAATGGTGCAGATTCGTCGGACTTCGCTCGCGGTAGATCGGAGTCCGAAGACGACGATAACCTGCGAGTGCTAACCACCAATGCTAATAACAAACCGAAAAGACATCGCAGAAGTGATTGATTTGGTTGGTTGCGGGGGCAAGATTTGAACTTGCGACCTTTGGGTTATGAGTTCGACACCTCGTTTGGGATGGGTATCGTTGCTCCGAATGGTCAACAACTTACATCCAGTACGTCCCCCTTGGTTTTGATTGCTTCTGAGATGCACGAACCTGCGAGATCTCAAAGCGACTATGCGCGGAGGCTAACCGAAAAATGGCGATGCGCGACATCTAGTACGAGAAATAGCACCCCCACGCGCCGTCAACGCCGGTTTGACATCCAGGCCGGTACATCTGTAGATTGAAGTCATGCGCGGCGGTCGATTCCTATCCTTGTTTTTCGCGGCCGCCATCTTTATGCTTCAAGGCGGAGACTGTGTAAGCTTGTTCTTCGCCGACAAGCAATCCCACGATTGCTGCCGCAAGGGGCATTGCAGCCCGAAGAACTCGGACCCGTGCTGTCAGGCGAGTCCAAAGAAATCGGTTGAGCAAGCGCAGGTGAAGGAGAAGGCTCCCCTTGTCGTACTTGTGGAGTTAGCCGCCTTGCCGGCATGGACGGCTCCCGTTCACGTTGTGTCCGTCCCGGATGAGTTGCGGTACGGTTTGGCGTTCGCGCCCTCGCCGCCCGGGCAACTGGGCAATTTCTCTCTACCCCTCCTAGTCTGATCCTCCCGATTCGACCTATTCCGCGTCGAAGTTCACTTCCTTAACTCGTATTGCGAAAGCGACCGTCGGCTCTAGCCGCGCGGTCGTTTATGACGCCTCGGGAGGCAAAGAGTGATTGACCGCATTATTGAGTTCTCGCTCAAGAACCGTTTTCTAGTCGTCGCGTTCTATCTCGGCATCGCTGGATGGGGCTACTGGGCGCTTACCCAGAGTCCCGTCGATGCCATTCCAGATCTAAGCGACAACCAAGTCATCGTCTTCACCGACTGGACAGGCCGCAGTCCGCAGGAGGTGGAGGACCAAGTGACATATCCGCTAACGGTGAGCCTGCAAGGGCTGCCGGGCGTGCGCGTCGTGCGCTCCAGTTCGGCTTTCGGATTTTCGATGATCTTCGCGATCTTCGAGGACAATGTCGATCTGTATTTTGCCCGCACGCGAGTGCTGGAGCGGCTCAACCTGGTGAGCAAACAAATGCCGCCCGGCGTTGTACCCACTCTGGGACCGGACGCAACGGGTGTCGGGCATGTCTTCTGGTACACCGTCGAGGGCGCAGGGCACGATCTGCGCGAGCTGCGCGCCTTGCAGGATTGGTTCATTCGCTACCAGCTCAACGCAGTACCAGGCGTAGCCGAAGTAGCGAGTGTCGGCGGAGAGGTCCAGCAGTATCAGATCGACGTCGATCCAAGCCGGTTGAGGACCTACGGGCTACCGCTGAGCCGGGTCGTGGATGCGGTGATGCGCAGCAACCAGAACGTCGGCGGGAATGTCCTGGAATCGAACGGCTCGTGGTCCATCGTACGCGGCCTCGGATTGATTCAGTCCGTCGCCGACATCCAAACTATCGTCGTTGGCGCAAAGGGCGGAGTTCCCATCTACGTTCGCGATGTGGCCAACGTTGGAATCGGTAACGCATTTCGAGTGGCGTCCCTGGTCAAGGGGGGGCGCGAGGCCGTGGGCGGAGTGGTGGTTGCGCGCTCGGGCGTCAACCCGCGAGAGCTGATTGATCGCGTGAAGGCCAAGATCGTCGATCTGCAAGCCGGCCTTCCCGCAGGCGTGAAAATCGTTCCGTTCTACGACCGATCCGAGTTAATCGATGACTCGGTCGATACTCTGCGGCGCGCGCTCATCGAGGAGATTCTGCTCGTCACGCTCGCGCACATCATCTTTCTCGCGCATTTCCGCAGCATCCTCATCGTGACGCTGCCCTTGCCGCTGGCGGTGTTGAGTTCGTTCCTGATGCTTTACTACCTGAACGTGACCTCGAACATCATGTCTCTCGCCGGCATCGCCATTGCCATCGGTGTGCTGGTGGACGCAGGGATCGTCGTCACCGAGAACGCCTTTCGCCACCTGGAGCTGTCCGGAGTCGATGTGCGAGACCGGCGCGCCGTCTGGCAGACCGTGTTGACCTCAACCAAATTGGTAGGGCGGCCTATCTTCTTCTCGATGGCGATCATTCTGCTCGCGTTCATCCCCGTATTTGCCTTGACCGGCCAGGAAGGTAAGCTGTTTCACCCGTTGGCATTCGCCAAGACCGCCGCGATGGCCGGCGCGACGGTGATTTCGGTAACGCTTGTCCCCGTGCTGTGCACGCTGCTGCTGGGCGGGAAGGTCCATCGCGAACAGGACAATCCGGTCATGCGATTCCTCCAGTGGATGTACCAGCCCGTGCTGAGGTGGGCGTTGCGCCACAGAGCTGTTACGCTCGCTCTCGCCCTTTCGCTCTTCGGCGGAGCGCTCTTTCTTGCAACGCGCATCGGAAGCGAATTCATGCCGCCTTTGAATGAAGGCGACCTGATGTTCATGCCCATTGCGGACCCCAGCATTTCGCTGCCGGAGAACACGCAGATCGCCATACGTCAGGACGCGGTGATCGAGAAGTTTCCGGAGGTGGCTTCGGTGGTGGCGAAAGTAGCCCGCGCCGATACGGCCACCGACCCAGCCGCGCTGAACATGACCGAGACCATCGTACATCTGAAGCCGCGCGATCAATGGCGGCCTGGCATGACCATCGAAAAGCTAAAGTCCGAGATGGACCGTGCTGTCGCGATTCCCGGTGTCGCCAACATCTGGACCATGCCAATCATCAACCGGATCGACATGTTGAGCACGGGTATACGGTCCGAGTTGGGCGTCAAGGTGTTCGGCGCCGATCTCAAGACGCTCGAACAGAAAGCCCGTGAGATTGCGGAGGTGGTGCGGCAGATTCCTGGCGCACGCGACGTCTATCCGGAGCAGGTGACCGGCGCCCTGTACACCGATATTCAGATCAACCGGGAAGCCGCCGCCCGCTACGGTATTTCCGTGGGCGACATCCAGGACGTGATCGAGACGGCGATCGGTGAGAAGAACCTGACCACGACCATTGAGGGACGGAAACGCTTCCCCGTGCGCGTTCGCTATGCGCCGCAGTACCGCAATGATATTCACGCCTTAGGCGAGATTCTGGTGGCCGCTCCAGATGGGGCACAGATCCCGCTGAGCACACTGGCGGCGATCCAGCCGTCGAGTGGCCCAGCGATGATCGGCAGCGAAAACGGCCTGCTTGTTGTCGCTGTTTTATTGAATGTTCGGGATCGGGACATCGGTGGATTCGTGGAAGAAGCCAAGCGCGTAATCCCGCAGCGAGTCAGCCTGCCCGCTGGTTACTACTTGGGTTGGAGCGGCCAGTACGAGAACCAGGAGCACGCGCGAAAGCGGCTGGAACTGGTTTTTCCGATCGTACTGGGCGTGATCTACATCCTGCTCTTCCTGACGTACCGCTCGTTCGTCGAAGCCGCGCATGTCTTGATGGCCGTGCCTTTTGCGCTCACCGGCGGAGTCTATCTGCTGTACTTGCTCGGCTACAACTTCAGTGTCGCTGTCTGGGTCGGCTTCATCGCGCTCTTCGGCACGGCCGTTCAAACCGGCATGGTGATGGTGATCTATCTCGAAGAGGCGGTCGCGCGCAAGCAGCGTGAACAAGGCGCGGCGTTCTCCGTGCATCATCTTCGAGAGGCAGTAATCGACGGAGCCTTGCTGCGGCTTCGGCCCAAAGTGATGACCGTTTCGACGATTATCGCCGGTCTTCTGCCCATCATGTGGAGCCAGCGTGTGGGCGCGGAAGTGATCAAGCCGCTGGCGACACCCGTTTTAGGGGGCATGGTGAGTTCACTCATCCATGTCCTGATCGTTACACCTGTGATCTTTCTGTGGCTGAGAGAGCGGGAACTTCGAAAGGCCACATCAAAACAACAAGGAGATACGCAATGAACAGAGGACTACGCCTATATATCGGACTGGGAACCCTGGTGCTAGCAGCCATGTATTCAACCGCTTGCAAGGGCACCCAGACGGTGGAAACAAAACCGATTGAATCGCAACGTGAAGGAAACTTGGTGGTTTCCCTGCTGAACGAAAAAGGAGAACTGGCACAGGGACAAAGCAGATTCGTTGTCTGGTTCCGTTCCGTGGGCGACAACAAGTTCGTCGACGTGGGCAGCGTGACGGTGAGTTCCTCCATGGCCATGCCCGGCATGGCGCCGATGACCGCGCCGATCGAGCTGGAATCGGCGGGCTCCACCGGACAATATGTCGGAAAGGGCGACTTTGCGATGAGCGGCGCTTGGAAGTTCGAGGTGCGCTGGGACGGTCCCGCCGGCCGAGGCGTGACCTCGTTCAATAGCAACATTAGGTGAAGACGATGAGACTACGATTGATCGCTACTTTAGCGTTGGGGCTAATCCCGGCGAGGGGTCAACCGGTTATGGACCCCGTTGGTGGGCGGACTGCGGCGGACCTTGTTGCACTCGCGCTGACGCAGAACGGCGAGCTTCTTGCGGGGCAGCACCTGGTGGAGGCGGCTCGTGGAGGCGTCACGCAGGCTCGCCTGAAAGCGAATCCGTCGATTGAGACGACTCAGGCAACAGAAGTCGCCGGTTCGCAGAATAGTTTCACGATCGGTGGATCGCTTCCCTTGGAGCTCTATCACCGTCGCGACCGCAGGATCGAGGTCGCACAAAGCGGCGTCAGGATGACGGAATCAGACCAAGCGGAACGTGAACGCCAGCTTCGCGCCGCAGTGGAGTCTAAATTTGGCGAAGTGCTGGCCGCCGTTCGCAATCTTCAAGTCGCCGACGATTTACTCGATCTCAACCGGAAGGCGTTCGACTTGACGCAAACGCGCGCGGACCAGGGTGCGACTCCTCCGCTGGACGCAAATCTTCTGCGCGTTGAAGTGAATCGTATCGACGCACTGCGTACGGATCTGGACGCGAAGCTGGGTGTGAGCATGCTTGAACTTAAGAGCCTAGTTGGAATGAAGCCCGATGAAGATCTACAGCTCAAAGGCTCCCTGGAAAGTCTATCCGTGAACGCCGGTCTCGGCAGTACGATCCAGCAGGTGCTCGAAACCAGGCCGGATCTTCGCTCGGCCCGAGCGGCGGAGCAAGTCGCCGCCGCCAAGGCGCGCCAGGTTGAAACCGAAGCCCGGCCGGATGCCAGTCTCTCGGTCAGCTACCAACGAATGGACTCCAGCTTCAATGTGAATGGCCTGAATGCGGCGGGACAACCGCGGCCCGTCCAGGGCATCTTTCACTTTCTCACCGTGGGTGTTTCGATTACGCTCCCGGTCCGCAATAAGAATCAGGGCGCGATTGAAACCGCCGTGGCGCAGGTGCAGGAATCGAAGCGCCGTCGCGAGTATGCCGAACTGATCGCCGCACGGGAGGTAGCAGCGGCTTTGCTTGCACGCGACAAGGCGCAGGAGAGCCTGCGAATCTATCGTGATGGTGTGCGTGGTCAAGCCAGTCAGAACCTTGAAGTGATTCGGCGGACGTACGAACTCGGGCGCACACAGTTACTGGATGTGATCGCCGAACAGCGGCGTTTCATTGATATCGAGATGGGATACACAGACGCTCTGAGCCGCTTCTATCAGGCGACAGTACGCCTGCGCACAGTTACAGGAGGTCAGTGATGCAATTCCACGGAAGACGTCGATGGTTGTGGCTTGCGGGAGTCGTTCTGGTGGCGGTTGCCGTTGCGGGCTTCTTTCTGAATGATAGTTTCGGGACTCAAAAAGCGGCAGAGACAGCCAGCATGCCCACGATGGCGATGCCACCCGCTCCGGTTGCCCAACCGGCGCAGCCGGAGGAATTAGACGTAACAATCCCGACCAGGGATCTTGATCGGCTGCAACTCAAGTTCGCCAAGGTGACCGAGGCAACTGTCCGGGTAGAAGTTCGCGTCCCTGGGACAGTACAGCCGAACGCCTATAAGCAAGTTCACGTGACGCCACTCGTCGGCGGTGTAGTAACTCAGGTATCCGCGGAACTCGGGCAAGCCGTGAAGCGAGGGCAGACGCTCGCGCAGATATTCAGCCGCGAACTCGCGGAGGCGCAAGCGTCATACGTGAGCTTCAGCGCCGAGCTCGAGGTAGAGCACAAGAAGTTAGTGCGAACAGAGGAGTTGGTTCGCCTCGGAGCCGCCAGCCGCCAGGAACTGGAAGAGGTCGAAGCAAGTCACTTGGTACACGCGGCGCATGTCGAAGAGGCCCGGCAACGCCTCCTGCTTCTGGGAGTGGACGAGCAACAGATTGGCCGCCAAACGAATGTGAACATCACGATTCTGTCCCCTCTGGATGGCGTGGTCACCGCGCGCGGCGTCAACCTCGGCCAAGTCGTGAACGCCGGTCAGGACCTGTTGACCGTGACGGATCTCTCCTCCGTTTGGATTGAGGCAAACCTCTTCGAGAACGATTTCGGCACGGTTCATGTTGGATCCCAGGCGACGATCACCACCCCCTCCTACGCCGGACGACAGTACCGAGGACTCGTTGATTATATCGACCCGCAAGTCGATCCACAGACACGAACGGCCAAGGTTCGAATAGCCGTCGACAATCCTGGACTCGCGCTCAGGTTCGGGATGTACATGGATGTGCTGTTCAGAAGCTCGACCGGCGCTGCCGTGCCCGTAGTTCCGAAAGAAGCCATCCAGTTGATCGGTTCCACGAGCGTCGTCTATGTTGCTGTCGAAGGGGAGCCCGGACGCTTTCTTCAGCGAACGGTGAAGACCGGCGAGGAAACATCCGCCGGATTCCAAGTGCTGGAAGGACTGAAACCCGGAGAAACGGTCGTAACGAATGGAAGCATTCTGATTCGCGCGGAAGCTGTCAGACAGAATCCGTGAAACGAGTTGAGAGAGAAGGAAACGGTACCAAGAGGCACATCAGCTAACGACTGGATTGGTCAACGGACGAGTGTAGTGGGTGAAAGATAAGGTCAAAGGAGAATCGAGATGGAACGCATATTCGGGATAAATCGGTTGATGACCGTATTGGCAGCAGCACTGCTCACAGCAGCGGTCTGCCTGGCACAGGTCGCGCCGGCCAAGAAGGCTTTGATGTTCCACGGCAAGGTGGAGGCGGTGAACGAAGCGGCCAAGAGCCTGAAGGTGAATGGCGAGAAGGTAGAGGGCTGGATGGATGCCATGACGATGGATTACAAGGTCGAGGATCCTGCCATCCTGAAGAAGCTGAAAGCTGGCGACCAGATTATGGCGACGGTCTACGAAGGCGACATGGTGCTCCACAAAGTGGAGATCATGCCGACGGCCGACAAAATGAAATCCAAGAAATGAGTCTATTGGCCCACTCGGGGGGAACCTCAATAGCATCATCGCCACACGTGAATGCTGTCTAATGAGGTTGCGGTCTTAATGCTGGAAATGCGTCCGCGCGACCTATGATCACCATTGACTGGAACCCTTTGCCTTCTATCGGACCGATACCCATCAATTCGTGCGATCTCGATCCCGCGGTCTCGGATCAGCACCAAAGCGAACAACTAGATGGGGAGGCACTATCCTCATACAAAGTAAAACCTATTCTGATCGAATCAGCGCTCGACCAAAACGTTTCTGGCTTCCTCTCCTTCCGGAGCACGGTTCCGGTGACCGATGAGCCACGTTCATCATCGCCGGAGAAAAGCAACATTCTAAGAGGCAACGGGTTGCGGAGGTCAGCACAAGATCACTGACGGAGTCTTAACGGCCTTTTTGGACCCATGCAAGCAGGTCGAGACGGCCGGTGTCGGAGGCAACAAAGGAGCACCGGAGCGCCGCGCTACTCGTAGTGAGGGAAGAGCAGATGACGGAGGGTTCAGCCGGACTCGTGACCGTGAGCGGTTGGCAATGTACTTCATTTGAAAAACCCGGAAAGTTGCTGAAGCCGCGCCCGTCAGCAAGGGGTACGGGGTGGCGACGTTACTTCATGAAAGTCCCTTACGTCAGAGTGGCATACAACGCCTATTTCGCGGAGGCCTGCGCCGCTCCCGGGACATCGGCGACGAGTGTTGCGTAGTGATGCACTTCGCCGTACTTCTTGCCTTCCCGTTCTCCCGGCGTGGTTTCAAAGAAGCGAACCCACGCGCCGTAGCGGCCCGTCATGGCGAATACTTCGGTTCGCCCCGATTTGTCCGTCTTGACCGGTTTCATTTTTCCGTCCGGCAAGATGACGGTGACTTCCGCGTCCGCCAGAGGTTTTCCGCGCGCGAACACTAGGAACGCCATTGCGCCTGGCTTGCCTTGTGGCACAAGCTCTAACGGCACCGAACCATCGATCGTCGCCTTGGCATCGAAAGCGTCGCCTAAGATCGTCTTGGGATGATAGACCAGAAGGTAAGGCTTCTTGTCGGCATCGAGGGTGATGCCGCTGTCCTTCACACCGTGAATGACTCGCAATCCCGAGCCGGAGATCGGGACCGCGTACACGCTGCCCGACTTTGCGAGCACCAACGGAACATCCTTGCCGTTGGAGCCGCGCAGGCTCAGTTTGGCGCCGCTGACCAGAGCTGCGTCGACGGCGAGATCGGGCTCCAGTGTTTCACTGATCAAGACGCTGGCGCTCGCGCCACCCGGTTGCGGGACCACGAACACAAAGTGGGCCTGCGCTAGGGTGGCGGCGAGCAGAGTGAGAATGAATGAAGATTTCATACGAACCTCAGAATGAATAGCGAAGTCCAGCGACAGCGGCGGGGCCGGCAGCAAGGTAGCCTTGCTCGTAGTAGCGCCGATTGAATACGTTGTCGATCTTGGTATAGAGGCGAACCTGCTTCTCCTCGCCCTTGAAAATCGCATAGCTGACCATCAAGCCCGCATTGGTGTAGCCGGGAATCTCAAACGCACGGGCACGATTGACGGCAAACGTATTCCAGTAGTGAACGCCACTGCGAAACAGTGTGAATGTGGTATCCAGACGATTGGTCCACTGCTTGGTCGCGGCGAGCGTCGCTGTATGGGCGGCTGTTCCGAACACCTTGTAGAAACCGGTCACAACGACATCGCGGTCACTGTCCGCATTGGTGTACGTGTACGATCCGTTCATGGTGAGCGTCCGCGTAGGGCGCGCCTCCAAGCCGAGTTCGAAGCCACGCGAAATCCCGCCAGGTCCGACGAAGTAGCCGGCCGTGCGTCCGAAACGATCGCTCGCGGCGTTCACCACGGACCCGCTGGAATCAAACGCCGTAATTTGCACAATGCGCGTATAGAAATACGTGAGCGAGGCGCGGAGCTTTTCCTTGAAGAAGTATTGATCGAGTCCGCCGTCAACCGAGTTGTAACGATCCGGAGCGAGGGCCGGTTGCCCGTAAGGAGTGAATCCGATCAATCCGGTCGCCGGTGTCGTGTAAAAACCGCCGCCGAAACGCTCGTAAAGAGACGGGGCGCGATACGCATTCCCCATGTGCGCGCGAAGCTTGGTATTCGACTTCGGGATGAAATAGGCAACGGATACGTCGCCGGTTAGTGCCTTAGGCGGACCACTAATCGAGACGCCGGAATAGACGTTGGTCGCACCGACGGCGTCCAGCGTCGGCGCGGACAAAGAGAAGCCTTGCGCACGACCGGAGAGCGAGATCTGCAAGCGCTGCCCTAGTAGACTGAACTGGCTGGCGAAATAGCCGGCGTTGGCGCGCTGCGGAACATTCAGGCCGGAAATGACCCTGCCTGGTGCGGGCTTGTTGTTGTCCAGGTGGTCGATATAGCGCTCGCGCTCGAACTCGTAGCCGCCGGTCAAGCGTAGCCACGGCTTCACCTGATCGGTGAGGTGAATATCGAAGGTATCCACATCGCCCACGTAGTTGCCATAGTTCAGCGCAAGCGGCGCTCCGGTCCAGCTTTCGAAGATCCGGTTGGTATGCACGCGCTGGAAACTCGCCTGCCAGTTGGCGTTGTCGCTGAGTGCATGCTTGAAGATCGTTGCGTTGGTAAACGACCATGAGGATCTTCTGTTGTTGGGGTGATCGCGATGAGGGACGTAGGTGGCATTCCCATAGTTTGGAGTGCCGCCTGCCACCAGGATCGCTTTTTGGTCTTCGGGAAGCGGTATCCCAAGGATCACGCCGGTTGCCGGAATATTCGCCGCGGGAATGAAAGCCACGGTCGGCCCGTTGTTGAGTTGCAGGAAGTCATCCGAGCCCCAGATCCGGTTGCTGATACTCATGCGTGGAGTCAGCTCGTACTTCACAAAACCCTGTCCGCCATTGTTCCGCGTGGCATCGTTGCCATCAATTCCTTTGGTGACGTTCAGCGCCAGAAGACCGCCGCTATACTTGAGGCGATCCCGGAAGGCGCCTCCACTCTGCGTTAGGCGTCCACGATACAGGCCCATGTTTCCCGCCTCTGCCTGGAACTCGCTGTGCCGTGCGCCGCCTCCCTGCGATGTGACCACGTTGATTGCTCCGCCGACGGCGTTGGTGCCGTAAAGAGAAGAGCCGGAGCCGCGCAATACTTCCACACGGCTGGAGTTGACGAAGTTCAGGGTCTCAATGAAAGAACTTGCATCGGACTGCGGAGTCGAGCCATCGCGAAAACGGAGCCCGTCCACCAGTACGGCGGTCGCATCCGGACGCAGACCGCGAACTCGAAAGCTGGTGAACTGTCCAATGCCACCGCCGTTCCGTATCTGAAGTCCTGGGGTATAGCGGATCACGTCGGCCAACTGAGTGGCGTTGCGGGCCTGGATCTCTTCCACGTCAACAACGCTCAGGGCCTTGGAGATTTCATTCTCAAGCTGCGCCACGCCTGACGCGGTAACAGTCACTTGTTGCTTCACGCCCTCGACTTGTAGCGAAACATTCAGCTCCTTCGTCGAGCCCCGTTCCACCATTACGTTAACTGTGGTGGTGCGAAACCCGTCCTTCTGCACTTCGACCAGCAAGTTGCCACTCGAGAGACCTTCAAAGCTGTACAGACCCGAGTCGGGCGTGGAAACTTTGACCAGCGGCGTAGAATCCTGGCCGAACAACTGGACCTGCGCACCGGGCACGGAGTTGCCCTGGGGGTCCGTCACTTTGCCGTGCAGGCCGATGGTGTTCTGAGCCAGCATGACGGCAGAGGCCGCCAGCAAAGCGAAAAATAATCGAGACATCAGTTACTTCCTTTCAATCACTAGATCCTGAAATAGTTGGGACGCCCGTTCGTTCCTCGGCTTGTTCCATGGACCAAACCGGTTGAGGACGCGTAGTCGCGGGTGGAGCCGACCGCCAGTTTGCGGCCCTTTTTGACGCCCAGCGGTTCCACCACATCAGCGTCCCGGTCACCGTCAACAAACCGGGCGCGATCCCAAGAAGCACCCAGACTGCTTTCACTGGCCAGCCGCCAAAATCGCCGAAGTGGATGGTGCCGATCCACTCCATCACGGTGTCCCCGATGGGCTGGGGATCGCTTCGGCGCATCAGTGCGATTTGACGTCCGGTGTACTGGTCGAAATAGAAAACGTCGCCGCGCGGATGCCATGTTCCTTGCGGCGCCAGAGTGATGCGATAGGTGGCCTTCGGGTTCAACGGATACGCGATGCTCATGACGATCCCACTTGGATTCGCCTGCGCCACGTGCTGCAGCATCTGGTCCAAGTGGCCTGCGCGGGGCTGGGCGACGAACTGGGCGGCGGACTCCGGTTGTGTGACGTTATGCATGGGCAGCACCAGAGAGAGAACCTGACGAAACTCCGTGGCCCACGTGAAATAGATGCCGGTGATGGCCCACATGGCGACAACGGCGAGCGTCCAGAATCCGGTGGCGCTATGCAGGTCATAGTTCACCCGCTTCCAGCCGCGCCGCCAATCGATGCTCATCGCGCGCAGCCAATGCCGCGCGCCAGGCCACCACACCACAATGCCGCTGAGGGTGAGCAACGTGAGAGCGAATCCTCCGATGCCGTTCGCGATGCGCCCCGTACGGCCCGTCAGCAGATTGAAGTGCAGATCCTGCAACCAACTGAGCCACGTCGCTTGCGGAGAAACTTCGCCCAGCACTTCCGCCGTCACGGGATGCACAAACAATTGCGTGCTGCGGCCTTCCACTCCGGGCTGCGGCGCAAGAAAGATCTGGATCGTTTCACGCCCTTTCTCCGGATAGGCGATGAACGACATCCGCAAATCCGGATAATGGGACAACAGGCGGTTTTCGATCAACTGTGGCGAAGCCAACGGCCCAGTTGCCTCGGCTTTGTAGAGCGCGGGATCGGTGACGCGTTCGAGTTCCTCGCGATACACCAGTGCGGCTCCGGTCACGCTCATCAACAAAACGTAGAGCGCGACAATGAGCCCCGCCCAGAGGTGGATTTGAAAAATCCACTCGCGGGCGGTGAAACTGCGGGGTTTGGCGATGAGGCGTTTGAGAATAGACAAGGTTCGGCTCCATGCGGTCGCGGGCTGCCTCGGCAAACGCTGCCACGCTGCCGCTCCACGACCGCAAATGCTCTGTTCTTATGCGATCACCGAGTAGTTGTCGACGCGCTCACCCAGGATTTTTTGCGAGTCCACCTTCAACCAGTTGGTCAAGACGTCTGCGTAAACCTGACGGAAGTCGACCTTGGCCGGCAGTCCGCCGTCGTTCGCTGACGCGATGTCCGGAAGATCGCCGTGCAAGCCGGCGCGCATTTTGCCACCCATCAGGAACATCAGGCCCGCGTCGCCGTGGTCGGTTCCGCCTTCGCGGTTTTCGAAAATCTGGCGGCCGAAGTCGGAGAATGTCAGCAGTTGCACGCGCTGCAAATGGCCGCTCTTGCGCAGATGCTCTGAGAAGGCGCGGAGGCCTTTGCCGAATTCGGAATAGAGAACCTTGTGGATGGCGAGCTCGTCGGTGTGCGTGTCGAAGGAATACGGCGTGTCGAAGGAACCCAGCGTCACGTAGTAGAGGCGCGTGGGCCCACCCTTCTCGATCATGTCTCCGGTCCAGCGCAGCGATTGTCCGAAGGTGGTATCGGGATAGCCGAAGCTGCTGCCGGTCCCCTTGCTGGCTTTGAGCAGTTGACGGCTGGTGTCCGACAAATCATTCTGCACCATGCGCAGCTGATCGAGCGTCGCGGAAACTCTCGATGGCCTATCCGCAACAGGCGCGTTCTCCATCCCCAGCAACAAATGGGGATTGGTGATCGACCGGCTGCGTCGCGTGCCGGATGCAAGCGTGCGTCCAAGCTCTTCACCAAACTCGACACCGGACAGCGAAGTCGTGCCAGGCACTTGATCCAGATACCGGCCCAGCCAACCTTGCATCGGAGCCTGGTCGGCAGTCGTGCCTACTTCAAAGATCTCCGTACCCCGCGTGTGCGACCGCGACGAATTCGCATAGCCGACGTTCTGCACGATACCCGCCAAGCCTTGATCCATCAACCACTGAAAATCCGCCAGCGCCGGATTCAATCCCAGGTCGCCACCCTTCAGCGCGAGCGTGTCCTGCTTCTTGATCGCAATGGATGGACGCCCCTTGAAGTACAGGTCATTCTGGATCGGCACCACGGCGTTCAATCCGTCATTGCCTCCTTTGAGCCGGACCACAACCAGGATGTTGCCTTCATAGGCGGGCGCCTCGTCCAGCGCGAATGCGCTATTGACCAGGAACTGCGGAAGTGCGGGAGCGAGTGCGCTCCACTTGAGAATCTGACGCCGATTGATGGACATTGAATTGTTCTCCTTGGTGGTCGGGGTTAGGCTACTTGATACTCGGGCATTGCCAGGATCTTGATGACGGCCTGTTGGGCTCGTTTTTCAGCGGGGATGGCGCTGAGACTCCGTTCCAGAACGCTCGCGTCCATGCCGGGCGCGGGGTCGAGTCGCGAAACCAGAGCACTGATCGGAGCCTCTTGAACGGTGTTTGGAAGGCGGCCAGGGGTTCCCGCTTGTGCCGAAACGGCTAGAGGAAGCAAGCCCCACGGAGTAGTTCCGCCAAAGAGCGCAGCGCCTAATTGGTAACGCGCGGCCAAGCGCTCCGTTGGTGCCAGCCAGGCTTCCTGACCCGGCCATCCATCACCCCCGAAATTCGGAGCTTCCAGGATCTTCTGCCCGGCTGGAGCCAGCCATGCACTGATCGCGGCGACGGGCGGCGTGCTCAGTTCCAACTGCCGACAGGCTCCGACGGCCAAATGGACCGGGCTCTTCACCAGCTTCCAGCGCGAGCCTTGCGACCAGAATTCATCCGACAATACCAGCGTACGCACCAGGGCTTCGATTGACCCTTGCGTCGCACGGTAAGTGGCAGCCAGTTCGCTCTCTAACCGATGCGCCGCATCCTCCACTCCGAAATACCGGATGAGGAGCTTGCTGAACCGGCGGGCAGTGGCATCGTGCAGAGCCAGAAATTGAATCGCGTCGCGAGCGCCAAACCCGCGCGTGGTCCCGAGAATGGTCTTCAGTCCGCTGTCAAAGAATTCGGGATGAAACACGGGCACTAGGCCAGTCCGGCGATTTGAACGGAACGCCAACGGGTCAAGCGGCTTTGTGGGCTCCTGGCCTTTGGGAGCTTCCAGTACCCAGCCGGTGATCGCGCGAGCCAAACTCATGGCGTCGGAGGGCGTGTAGTTGCCCACTCCAACGGTCCAGTTGTCCAGAATGCGGCCCGCCGAGAACTCCGAAGGCTTCTCGCTCTTGGTCTCGTCGTAGCTTTCCTGCATGATCATCCCCGGATCGAGGATCATGGCGTCGAGCATGGCGGGGATGGTTCCGAAACAGGCGCGCCGCAGGAGGGCATTGTAACCATAGAGGGCGTGCGGCCCATCAATCGTCCGGCCTGAGCCGCCGAAGACCGAGTGAAAGAACAGGACCAAGTTCTCCCGCAAGGGGGACGGTCCGGAAATCATCTCCTGCAGCCACCATTGGCGGATGGTCTCGGCGTCTCTCGCGTTGGAGGCGGTGACTTCAGCTCGCTTTGCCACGATCTCAGCGGACGACGTATCCGTGAATCGGAGGGCCTTGTTGGTCCAGGTCCCCTGGGCCGGTGCCGGTGTTTTCGGCGGAGCTGCCTTCTTCGCCGCATCCCAAAGAGATTGGAAGGCTGCGGCCACGGGCTTGCCCCCCAAGGCTGCTTCGTCCGCCGGAAGAGTGCCAAATGTCAGCCGTCGCAGTAGGTGGCGGCGGTCGGAGCTGTCGCGCAGTGTTGCCGGTTTTGCCATGGACCGGATGCTAGCATGGATTCCGCCAGATTCGGCCTTCGGCCGGTCAATTTGGGAGTGTCCGTGGGTCAGTTCCTGTGCGTTTCCGGTCAGTGACCGGTAGGTGACATATTTATTTCTATGACTTGCGAAGGTTGTCGTGCCGCGTTGTTGTCCGCGAATGTCTCCCAACGAACGACCTAGCCTGTGCCCTTCACTAGCGTGAGCGTGGATCGCTTCTGCGCCTGGCCTCCATCTCCTGTGTCGATTGCGAAACTCGCCCGCGCTCGTCAGTAGTCAGCAAGACGAGGCGATGCTCGTCCAACCGGGCACCTGTTGCTCGGCCGAGTCCACACGGGTTCAGTCCCGCGAAGCCGATCTCCAAATCCCCGGCGTGCTCCGCGCGCTTGCGCGTTTGTGGCGGAGGCTGGGTACCCGTCATCTGGTACAGCAGATTCGTGGCCCACGCGTAGGACATCGGATTCCCGTGAGCACGATGAAGAACAAGGGCACGGCGGACCAAAGTCCAAAGACGTTGTGCCAATTGAAGTCTCTGGCTTTTCCCCGCACGCCTCCCCGGAACCAGGCGACGGGCCGCAAATGGCGCGTCGTCCATTGGCGCGGCCACCACAGGTTGATACCCGATGCGACGATGAACAGAAACGCGAAATTGCCGGCTCCCGTGATGGCTTTACCGGTGGCGCGCCATTCCCCAGCCGCTCCAATCCAGCGATGCCAAGACCGAATGTCCTGAAACAACTGCCGCGCCCGAGTTGAACCACTCCCTTCCACATGCCCCGTGTAGACGTTCAAAAAAAGGTGCTCTCGCGGCCCGCGCAGAATTCGGCGGGCTCCGAAGGATCGGATCTAAGCGCGAGGGTCGTGTTGGCGGGAAGCGCGCGTTGGGCTCTCACGTTGGCCAGGAGCGTCTCCATCGGCAGGCGAGTAATGCCCGGGGCTGGCGTAGGGGAACGGAAATCCCCACGCTCCGCCCATGCGACAATTTGGCGTTCATACGTAAGCAGAACGCCAGTTGACGGACATCAGCAGGATGATGGCGCCCACGGTCACTCCGGTCATCAGATGGGACCAGAAAAGGCACTTACGTAAGGTCAGAGCCGGTCTCCTGCTTGCTTTCACTGGGGCGGCTGAATCAACTGTAGTGCCGCCGGGCTCTGGATTGACATGCTTTCCGATCTCTTCCCTTGCGCGGGTCTTAAAATGAACCAATCATGATCGAGCGCCGCAGCGACACGTGCTGTATGCGCATCAGCGTGCCACTGCGGCGCTTGAGTCTTCGCCGGATCGTCCGTGGTTCTTCGAAACACCTTCTATACCTCCGCCCACTTTCGAAGCAGGTTGTGAGACACGCCGGTCAAGGGAACCGCGGCCGCATGCGATCCATCGGAATTGAGTTGCTGAGTCGCGACGTCGAGATCGAACAGGAGCGTCCGTTCGGCGTCCTCGCGGATTATGCTCTGAATCCAAAAGAAAGAAGCGAGCCTTGCGCCGCGCGCCACGAGGCGCACGTGATGCAAGCTGGTGGATGGGTAGCCGCCCATCGGTTCATGACTGGCCAATTCGCGGTGTCTCGATTGGGCCGCTGCTTTCGCGGTTTGATTTTGATTCTCATCGTCCCAACCCCTTGCCAGTTTGCGATCCGGGGATGCCTGGAGTGGCGAAGGCTGTCTCCCGCCCAATCGGGACAGCTTCGATCAGGTCGGAGTTCTTTCCGTTGTTGGCGCCGCCGATGACCAGGATCGTGTCTCCCCTGGATGCCAGGCGGTGCGCGAGGCGCGGTGTCGAGCTTCCGGCTTTTTCCCAGGCAGTGCCGGCCTTGTTGAGGCGCAGCAGGGAGCCGTCGGAAACGCTTACGTAGAGGCTTCCTTGATGCACACCCGCGGCGGGCGCGAAGCCGATCACGGGGCCTTCCGGAAGCAACGGTCCCTCGCTCCATTGTTTGGTCTTCGGGTCGTAAATCGAGACGGTGCGCTCCACTACCTCGCTTTCGTTGATGCCGCCGATCACGTACAGTTTGCCGTCGAGAGCGGCGGCCATGAGCGCTCGGCGCTTGAACGGTTGCGGCACACTGGCCCACTCGGGGTTCCCGGTGGCGAGGTCCATCACGAACACGGTCTTAGCCCAGTCCTGACCGTTGCTGCGACCTTTCATGTTCCAACCTCCGGTGACGAACAGTTGGTCGCCGATGACGACCACGTCGTGCGAAGATCGCGGCTCGGGCAGCGGGGGCAGGGCCTCCCACTTCTTCGTGGCCGGATCGAAGCGGGCTACGTCGCTCACCGAGTGGTTGTCGCTCTGTTCGGCCTTCTTGTTGAGCGGCATCATTCCGCCGACGCGGTAGATCTTGCCGCTGTACGCCGCCAGATTCATGCCCTGCAAGCCCGGTCCTCCCGGCAAATCTTCCCAGATCGGATCGCCCGTCAACCGCAGGCGGGAAAACTGCCCGGACACAGCTTCGGTAGAGTAGACGTGCGTGGGGGCAGTGTGGCCGCCGTAGATATAGAGCCAGCCGTCGCTTGTGACGGCTCCGAAGCTTGCCACGGGCTGGCGGAGCTTGGCGAATGGTGGCGCACTGGGAGGAGCAGAGGCCTTGCTTGCGGGCACATCGAACACCAGCGTTGCGTAGTGATGAGTTTCCGCGTACTTCTTGCCGCCGCGCTCGCCACTAGCTCCGGTTTCCCAGTAGCGCGCCCAGGCGCCATAGCGCCCGCGAGCCGTGAGGGATTCCGTTAGGCCGCTTTCGTTTGTCTTCATCTTAGTCTGCGTGCCATCCGGAAGGATGACGGTGACTTCGCCATCCGCCACAGGCTTGCCTCCGGCCAGCAGCCATAGCTTCAGTGACCCTTCCTTCCCGACTGGAACCAACTGCACCGGCGCACTGCCCACCACGCCGATCTTGTCAAAGGCGTCGCCAAGGATCGCCTTCGGATGATAAAGCAGCAGGTACTGCTTTTCGCCCTCTCCTCGGATGCCGAGGTCTGCCAGACCATGAATCACTCGCGTACCAGAGCCGGTGATCGGCACGGTGTAAGTGTTGCCAGCATTGACTGGTGTGAGCAACTGCTCGCGGCCGTTCGAGTCTCGCAAGCTCAGCTTGGCTCCGCTGACCAGCGCGCCGTCCACGGCGGCATCGGGCTCCAGCGTTTCGCTGATGAAGATGTGCGCGTTCGCGCCGCCCGGTTGCGGGACGACGAACACGAAGTGGGCCTGCGCCAACGAGGCAGCTGCGAAGGCGAGCAATAGACGGACGAATGATTGTTTCATTGGATTCCTTTCTGGTTACAGTTACTTTGATCTTGCGCGCCGTCGGGCGCGCTTTCGGATTCAAGCCTGCTGAAATCGAGGCCGCTCTTCTGCTGCATCCACGACTCGAAGTTCGCCGCGCTGGTGGAGATCATCGCGACCAACTGCATGTACGCTTTTGGTTCCAGGGTGATGTTCACCGGCCCCACCTGCACGTGGATGTTGCCGCAGGAGCCGCAATCGTAGACTTGGCCAAATTCGTTCATGGCCGCGAGACATACTCCGTGATTCGTCATCCCTATTCCTTTCCGAACTGCCAGCGAAGACCGACACGGAACTGGCGGCCGTAGTCGGGACGATCGAAGGTGGGTGTTGCCAGCGCGAGTTTCTGGTCACGGCTGTTGGCGAAGTTGTCAATGGAGAAGTAAGTCTGCGTGCCGTGGCGCAGGTTCTTTGATACGTAGAAGTCCCAGATGCCGTAGCCAAAGGCCCGCGTGCCCGCTGCGGGATTGAGCAGCCACTTGCTATAGAACGCGCCGCGTACGTTGGCGGTCAGACCCAGCTTGGAATTGGAGTACTCGGCTCGCACGTAGCCCTGATGCCTGTGGCGCTGTGGAAGTCCAAGACGGGTTCCTGTGTCGCGCGCGTCCAGATACGTGTAGGCCGCCGCTACGCGAAGCTGGCGAGTGATGGACTGTTCGGCGTCCAGCTCGAAGCCTTGGGTGTAGATGCGGCCGAAGTTCTTGTAGATGTAAGTCGCACGGTTGAGCAGCGGAGTGAACGATGCCGGGATTCCATACTGATTCAGGAGCGCCGTCAGTTGGTCTGCCGAACTGGGCGTGCCGATATTGACGGTGTCGATCAGATTGCGAACGTCGTTACGAAAGAGGCTCAGTCCGGCACGAAACCGCTGAGTGCGGAAGTCCGCTCCGGTCGAGAAGCTGCGCGAAGTCTCCGGGCGAAGCGTTGGATTACCGATCACCTGGTAGAAGCTTGCAGGGTTGGCGAAGCGGAAGTAGAGCTGGCCCAAATCCGGGGCGCGGAATCCGTTGCCGAAAGAGCCGCGCGCGCTCCAGTGATCGGTGAGGCGCACCACCAGACCTACTTTTGGAACGGCCCATGTACCGAAAAGCGAGTGGCTGGTCACGCGCCCCCCTACATCGAGAGTCGCTCGCCGTGTGATTTGAAACTTGTCCTGAATCCAAACGTCGTTCGAGGTTACTTGACGTCCGGCGTTGTCACCCACCAGACGATTGGCGCCCTTGTAATTGTCCTGCACCCATTCATAGCCGCCTTGCAGCAAGTTCCGCGTCCCCAATTGCTGGGAGATCGTTCCATCCAGCCGCTTGTAGCGTTCGTTCAGGTTAGCCAGCGCCGGCGGCGCAGGCGCTCCGAGCGAGTTGACGCTCGAGTTTTCGTCGTAGCGCGCCGAGTACGCGCGGAGTTGTACGGTGGTCGTGCTGGTGGGAACGTAGTCGCCGACCAACGCATAGTTCTGCACGCTGTCGTTGAAAAGGTTGCTCACGGGACCTGTGTCGCCGACGCCTCGCCCGATTTCGCGGTTGTGATACGCGTTGGCCGACCAGCCCAGCGAGAAGCGAGGTGTGAAGGCGTAGCGCGTCTTAAAGAACAGGTCATTGCGCTTCAGATCCGGACTGACCGTCGACGTGCTGCCCGGAACCAAGATGTACGCATCCTGCCGGTGCTGCTCCAGATCAAGAAACGCCGTCAGATTCTTGTAGCGGGTACCGATGTCGCCGCGCCCGTCAAAGATCCCGAGCGAGCCGCCGGAGAAATTCAGGTTGGCCTGCACCTTCTGCGTGGGCTCGCGCGAGATCATATTGACGACGCCTCCGATCGCGTCGCTGCCGAACAAGGCTGATGCCGCACCCTTGACGACCTCGACACGCTCCAGTCGGCCCGTGGACTGGCGGTTCAAGTTGAGATTGCCGCTCTTGATGCCACGGGCTCCGATCATGGGAAGTCCATCTTGCAAAACCGCAACCTGGCGCGCGCTGATGCCGCGAATCTGCTCGGTGCCAACGGAGCCGGACGAGCCACTCCGCGTGACGACGCCGGGAATCTCGGCCAGTATGTCCGTCAGGCGTTCATATCCAGTCGTGATCATGTCTTGACGGGTCACGGCATCGACTTTGACGGGCGAATCCTGCTGCAACTCCTCAACTCGCGACCCAGAGGTCACGGTGATTTGTTCGCGAACGCCCTCGACCGACATGCGAATGTCGGCCGTTACGGGCTGCGCTCGCCAATCGATGAAGCGCGATTCATCGGCGAACCCCTCGGCGTGAACCTGAACGAGAAAACGTCCTTGCACACGCGGCGCCAGTTGCGCCGAGCCTTGCGAGTCTGTGGTCAGCTCAAAAGGAGTGCCGCCTACTACCGGGCGAACCGTCACGCGCGCTTGCGCTACCGCACGAGCCCCGGGATCGGTAACAGTGACCTTGAGTGTGGGCTCCTGCGCGGACGTGCTCAAAGCCAGAATCAAAAACGTGGTTATAGTCTTGCCAGTCATACAGTCCTTCCTTGTAAAGTCCCGGACTAGCAACCTAGAATGAGATAAGTCGCCAGCCTTCGGGTTGCCGATCGCCAGATCCCCACGGTGCTTCGCCAAAAGTTGGCCGTGGGGGTCTCTCAAATGCTCAGTGCTTCGTCGTTATGTCGTCTCCGTTCGTCTTACCGGCTCGGCAAGTCCCGCACCTGCCGCCTACTTCCATCCGAACCACGCGAATCTCGAAATCGTCTTCGCGGGCAATCTCCTGCTTGAGCCGCTCAAACGTCACGCTCGAAAACTCCTGGATTCGCCCGCATTGAAAGCACGCCAAGTGCACGTGATCGCGGGCAGGTTTCGCCTCGTAGTAGTGCTTCTCTCCGTTCAAATGCATGAGGTCGAGTTCGTCCACCAAGCCCAACTTCTTAAGCAGGTCCAGGGTTCGGTAAACCGTCGCCCGGTCGATATTCGCGTCGCGCTGCCGCGCCAGTTGCAACAGCGTTGCAGCATCCAAGTGGCCTTCAGCTTCCTGGATGATCTCAAGCAAGACTCTCCGCTGGGATGTCAGCCGAAACCCCTTGGCGGTTAGTTGATCCACCAGAACAGACTGTCTTCCGAAGAGTGCTTTTGTCATTCCAGATTGCGACAGAGTCGCAATAGAAGAGGCGAAAAGCCTACCCATACTTGCGACTATCTGTCGCAATAGAAAGGACTTAGGCTATCCCTTGCTTCTGGTCCAGAATAGAGGAATATCACTTCATGTGTCAACAGAATTCAGCAAATGAGTTGCAACTGTGGGCGGAATGGTTAATTTAGGACTTAAACGGTCCCATATGGCCCACCGACCTGCCCGTTCGTACTGCCGAGTCCCAAGAATTCGGACCTGATTCTGACTACCTCGGGGTTCCTGGTGTCGCCCTGGCGCAGTTGATCCGAGCGGTTCTGGTGGTCATTTGGGCGGCGACTTGCGTGTGGGCCTCACCGGACAGCCGAGGACCCATGATGTGGCAGTAGAGGGTCCAGAGCGCATCGACTACTGGCACATATGTTCGAACGCGGTTCGTGAATTGGGGCTCGCTGCGCGCGTAGGAATCGAGGAGCGGATCTGCAGGATCGACGTGGAACGCGAGGCACCACGTGGCCAGGTCGAATGCGGGGTCGTTGGGGGCAGCGAATTCGAAATCGATCAGCTTCAGGTCGGCATCGGGCGTGAGTATCCAGTTCTTGGCTAAGCAATCGTTGTGGCAGAGCGCGAGTTCCGCTGACTGCTCCAGTTGCGCGGACCGCTCGGCTTGGCGTTCGCAGAAATTCCGAAGTTCGCGTGGAATTGGAGCGATGGTCAGATAGTGACGGATTAGGCTGGACGCTGAAAATGGGGTTCCGTACGCTGGTTGCCGATGCAAACGCGAGAGCACGGTCAAGCTTCGCGCCAGGATTGCAGGATGAGTAGCATTACCGTCGAGCGGTACGCCTGGGATCGCACGGAAGACCGCGCGATCCTGCTGGAGATCCATGCTCAAGAGCTCAGGGCCGATCTCCAAATGCCGGATGCGGTGCAAAACGTCGATCTCACGGTGGCGGTCGATTCCCAGAAGCGCTGCGAATGGCCGGCCTTGACGGACTATGGATGGCGCTCCGCCGGTGTCCGCCCAATGCACGATATTGGTGATGCCAGCAAGCGGCGTCATTATTGCTGAGCCTCGGCGACTGAGGCTTGCTCGAACGTCGCCATGTTTTCGTAGAGCGCGTAGGCTTGGCTCAACAAGCCCATCGCAAGCGCTGCACCGGAACCTTCGCCGAGGCGCATGCCGAGATCGAGAATGGGGTCGGCGTTGAGCAGGTCGAGTACGCGGCGGTGGGCTTGCTCGGCGGAACAGTGCGAATAGAAAAGATAGTCGGCTACGTTCGGTGCCATGGCTTTGGCTGCGAGCACAGCTGCCGTGGTGATGAATCCGTCTATAACCACGGGACGGCGTTGCGCGGCGCATTCGAGGAGGAAGCCAGTCATTGTGGCGATCTCGAATCCGCCGAGAACCGCAAGTGTGTCGATGGGATCGGGGAATGCTGCGTGATGAAGCGCGAGGCCCCGCTCAACCGCGTCGCGTTTCTTTGTGAGCCCCTCATCGGAGATGCCAGCGCCGCGACCGACGGTTTCGGTGGGCGTCATTCCTGTGAAGGCACACGCTAGCGCACTGGCGGACGCGGTGTTGCCGATGCCCATCTCGCCGATGCCAACGATATCCGCTTTGCACTCGCGGGCCAATGCCGCGCCGTTGTTGAGCGCTTGCATCGCTTCGGCGCGCGTCATAGCCGGTTCGCGTGTGAAATTGCGCGTTCCGGTTGCGATCTTGCGATCAAGGGTCCCTGGAATTGCAGGGCCGAGCACGCCGCAATCGACAATCGTCAGATCGATGCTTAGCGATTCGCCCAGTACGGAAATCGCGGCGCCGCCACGGACGAAGTTGCGCACCATTTGCGCCGTGACTTCACTGGGCCAGGCGCTGACGCCCTCCGCCGTTACGCCGTGGTCCCCGCAGAAGATGTACATTGACTTGCGGTCCAGCTTTGGCTTCGACGTGCCTTGCATCTCGGCTAGATCGGCGATTAGAATTTCGAGCCGTCCTAGCGAACCGGGAGGTTTGGTCAGCAAATTCCAGCGTTCCTCCACCGCACGGCGGATGCCCGGATTCGCGCGCGGGGGAATGTTAGTCGATCCATTCATGGGTCATGACCTCAAGGTAGTCTTGGCGAAATGCGGTGATGGGGCATCCGGTTAGGAGATGCCAGAGAACAGCGTTGATGCCCGAGTGAGCCACGACGGCTAACGGCCCTTCGGATTGCCGAATCGCTTCCAGCGCGGAGGCAGCGCGAGCTAGAATCGCGCCGTAATCTTCGCCGCCTGGAGGCGTCACGCGGAGCCAGTCAGCGAGTTTCCTCGCGGCGAGTGTTGGATCACGCCGCTCGATCTCTTCCCAACCCAAGCCATCCCATTCGCCCAGGGAGACTTCCGTCAGATTCTCGACGATCACGGCTGGGTGATTGGGGAACAGCGCGGATGCTGTTCCTTTGGCTCGGAGCAATGGACTGGAGAAGATGGACCGCACTGCCAACTCCGACTTTGCAGGTAAGGCGAGCAAGGGTGGATCAAGACGGCCCAACAGTACCCCAGAAATGGTGGTCTCGGCGTGACGGATCAAGTACACTACACCCATGTGAACAGCAGCAACGATGCTGCCTCCGAAACCTGGCACTGGAACCCAAGGCAATCGCCGGATACGCCGCCCAACCTGGTCACGAACCATCGGCGCGAAGCCAGTACGATCGCCAATTGCAACGGAATCAAATATGCCGCTGCGTGCCAGCCGGCCGAGAACGCGAGCGCAACCACTTGAATGGCTGTGAGCCAAACCGTACTCTTCGAGAGGCTCTCCTGAAAACTTCGCCCTACTCCGGAACCGGCTGTGGGGGTGAATGCCGCCAGCAGCACCATTGTGCCGCGCGAGATGGCTAACGTGGCAGGCAGCCGGAGCCAGGGGTTGCCGGTCAGGTGCTCCAACGCTTGCCATCGCAGCAAAACCGAAAATACGAGTGCGAGTGCTCCGTGCGCGCCGATGCGGCTGTCGTGCAGAATCTCCATCATTTTTTCACGGCTTCGATACGCGCGCACCGCATCGCACACGTCGGCAAGTCCGTCTTCATGCAGACCGCCAGTGAGCGCAGTCACTAGCAATAACGCGCAGATCGAGCCTTGCGGCAGTCGCAGCGCGGTCGCTGCGGCTAATCCTAACAAGCAGCCAACGAAGGGGAACCAGACAGCGCCATAACCCGGCGACCGCGTCGTCACGGGCAGCACGGTCAGGAACTGCAACGCCGATCTCATTTCAAGCGGCTCGCAATTCCGAAGTTGAGGAGGTAGACTTCGCAAGCAGAGCGCCCGGCCTGCTGATTCAAGCGTCCAGCGATGTCGCGAAAGCGGCGGGCCAGGGTGTTTTCGGGGACAATCCCGCACCCGACTTCATTCGTTACGAAGATGCAAGTCGCAGCACTGGCGGCGGCTATGCGTACCAGTTCCGCGCCCCGCGCGTCGATATCCTGGTGCTCTTTCATCATGAGATTGCTGACCCATAAGGTGAGGCAATCCACCAGAATGACGTCGAACAAAGCCCCGTTGTCGGCGACTACGCGAGCAAGATCCGTGGGCTCCTCAAGCGTCGTGAAGCTCTGATCCCGCTCGGCGCGGTGAAGTGCGATCCGTTCGCGCATCTCGTCGTCGAAGGCTTCGGCGGTGGCCACAAAAGCCCGCCGTGTTCCGCGTTCCCGCGCCAATTCGAGAGCATAGCTGCTCTTCCCGCTCCGGCTGCCGCCGCCGACAAGTATCAGGGGCATTAGTTCGCGCTCCCCTGTTCACGCGAGAGAATCCACACTAGGCCTAGTCCGCCGAGGATCGCCGTGATGACTCCAGCGGGAACGTCGGAGGGTGCCAGGATCGTCCGGCCCAGCCCGTCGCAGACAGCGAGGAATGCCGCGCCGAACAGAATGGCCGCCGGGATGAGGCTGCGATGATCCGGGCCGCCAGCTTCGCGCACGAAGTGAGGAATCAGCAGACCGATGAAACCGATAGGACCCGTCAGCGAAACGGTCAGCGCGGCGAGCCACGATCCGGCCAGGTAGCCAATCAACGAAAACTTCCGGACCGGCAGGCCGCGCGCTTCGGCCCATGTTTCGCCGAACGATAAAAGATTCCACGCAGGTGCGTGCCACACCAGCAGCACCCAAACAGGAACGACGGCGGCGGCGAACAACGCGAGCGTTTGATGGTTGACGGCTTCGATTCCACCGATGAGCCAGGAGGAGATGGAGAACGATTGTGAGAAGCCAGCGTAGCTGTGCAGAACCGTGATGAGCGCCGAGCACACGCTGGTTAGGCTGACGCCCGCAAGGATCAACGCGTGCGCCGACAATGGCGCGCCGCGACCGGCGAGACGAAGAACCAACAGCAGCACCACTAGGCCGCCGGCCAGCGCGGAAAGCGAGACCCATGGCAGACGGAAGCAGATGGCGAGCACCGCGCCCAGCGCTGCGCCGCTCGATATTCCCAACGTGTAAGGCGTGGCGAGAGAGTTCCGCAGCAACGCTTGGAATACGGTTCCGGCGGCGGCGAGGCTCCCGCCGGCGAGAAAAGCAAGCATCGTCCGTGAGACTCGCAACTCAAGAAAGAGGTTCCATTCGTCGGCATCGCCGCGCCATAGAGCTTGGGTGTTCAGCGACTCCGGTCCCAGCCACGGCGTCAATAGCAATGCTGCGAGGGCGCAGGCAACGGCGATCAGGATCAGGCGAAGATTCACGCGCTCGCCCTCCGCGAATACGCGGCGAATGCCTGGCCATCGATGTCATGGCGCACTACAATCTGCGGACCGAATACTTTCTCAAACGCAGACGAAGTTAGCATCGCGGCGACATTTCCGTCATAAAGAATGCTTCCTTCATGCAGCAGGATGGCGCGCGTGGCGAAGGCGACCGCGAGGTTGATATCGTGAACCGCGGCCACGCAAATTGCGCCGGTTGCGGCCTTCACACGTAGCAAGTCGAAGATCGCCGCTTGCAAGGGAGGGTCGGCATGAGCGGAGGGTTCGTCCAGCGCGAGGATCAGCGTCTCCTGCGCGAGCGCTGCCGCAAGCAATGCGCGCTGCCGTTCACCACCGCTGAGCGCTCCGAATCGCCGGTAAGACAAGTGGCCGCAATGACACGCTTCGAGCGCCGCGTCCATCGCACGCCGGTCGTCGGGCGATTCGTTCCAGCCCGCCGAATGCGGGAAGCGTCCCATCGCGACGACTTGACGAACACTAAATCCGGACGAGCCTAGCTGCGCCTGTGGGAGAAACGAAATCACGCGACTCAACTCGCGGCGAGTGTAGGTCCGGAGCTCGCGCGATGCAATCGAACAGATCCCTTCATATCCGCCGAGCACACCGGAGAGCGTCTCGAGCAGCGTGCTTTTCCCAGCGCCATTCAAGCCGAGTAGAGCGATGAACTCCCCACCTTTGAAGTCAAACGTCAGGTTCGCGAGCACGCGCCGCGCGCCTCGGTTCACGCTGAGATTCTCGGCTTGGATCGCTGGTGTCACGCTGGCTCCCTCAGGCGAAGCGTCAGTGGCTTGGACGTGCGGTTGCCGCGTGCCCGGAAGCCGGCGAACCCTGCGTAGGCAAGCAGCAATCCAACCCAACCCCACCACGGTACGGATTTGACCGTGAAGTTTACTTGTACGCGATCCACCCACGTGATCATGTACTTCCCCAATTGCCGCAAGTTCGCCAACCGTGGGATCGGTGCAGGCGCAGGCTCCGGCGATTTCTTCCTCGCAACGTCCTCACGCGGAGTTTCCTTGCTCAGAACCTTTTGAAACGCGCGGCTCAGAGTTGCCGCTTCTTGTCGAAGGCCGCTATCGCGCAGGGCATTGACAACATAGGTTCGCAAAACCGGCGTGCCGCAATCGAGCGCGTTGCAGCTTGCGCCGTCGCGCGCGATACTGCGGGCGTACTCGGTCAACAGCAGTCTGCGGTCCGCCGCGGCAAAGCGATGGATGCTCTGGCGATCCACGTCGAGCAGCCGCGCCAGCACGTTTTGCCTCGCATGCGGGTTCTGTTCCTCGAAGAACTTCTGCAAGCCGAGTCCGTGTTTATCCTTGACGTACACGTCCATTACGGCTTGCCATGTGTTGCCGTCCAAATGGTCGGGGGCGGTTTTCTGGAATCCGTAGAGGTGTTCAATCTCCTTGCTCATCTCCCGGGCTCCCGCGTATCCCGACTTCCGCATCTCCTCGATCCACGTGGGATTCAACTGCCTTGAGTGCAATTCCACCGCCAGCCATTCGCGCAGCGAAGACCCCCTGCCAGCGTTCTCTTCCCCACGCAAATTGTGCAGCAGGACGTCAGGAGCTCTTCCGCTAGCGGCTTCCACCGCTGTCCGTAAACCACCGACGAACTGATACGTGTCATCGTTATCAAGCGACCCATACAAATTCGAGGAACGCGAAAACTGCACAGCATCGATTGATCGCAAATTGCTTTGCAGCGCAGCCTCGCTGGCCACGCCCCACTGATTATTGGAATATCCGAAGCCCATGTTGGCACTGTAGAGTGACGCGATGTTCTTCGACGTGTCCGCACCGCCGGATTTCTCCACCAGGTTTTGCACACCCACTCCGTAGGCACCTGGCTTGGCGCTGAAGATGCGGACTTGACTCAGACGCGCTGCCTCTTCCGCGTTCAGACCACCGGCTTCTAACTCCGCTGCCATCTTCCGGTCTTGCGATGCGATGACGCCGTCGTCCGCCTGGGCCGCGAGGCGAACCGCCCGGTCCAACAATTGCAATTTGTCAGGAAAGCCGTCGCGATAGTTGCCTGAAGCGGTGAAAACCACATCTACGCGCGGCCGACCTAACTCGGTTGCTGGAACAAGCTGCAACTCTTCGACCAGGCCGCGCTGATTCCACACCGGCCGGACGCCTAGGAGCGCCATCGCCATGCTCTCCATCGCGCCCTGATGCCTCTCTGTCTCGCCATACCAGAGCACCAAAGAAACTCGTTTCGCCGGACTGTGATGCGCCGCTTCGTACGTCATGAGAAACTCCACCGCCATCTTCTGACCCACGCGCCATGCGGCCTCTGTAGGAATTCGAGCGGAATCGACGGCGTGCAGATTCCCGCCCGTGGGCAACGCTTCGGGCTTGCGCAGAGGATCACCCAAAAGCCGCGAGGGCACATGCGCTCCGTTCAATGCGCTGAGCAGACCATGTATCTCCGCCGCGCCGCTTTCGCGCAAGGATTGAATCCAGCCCGGAAGATCCTTGCTGGCCCGCGTCAAGATTGCGGCGACTTCATCAGTGAACGCTTCCCCTTCGCCACGAGCGTTCTCGCCCTTCAAGAACCGGCTGGACCAGTTTGGAATACGGGCGTCCACTTCGTCATGCATCGCTTTCGGAAAAGCTGCAAACAGATACGCGCCGATGGCTGCGCGCAACTGGTCTTCCGTTGGCGTCTGACCAAATACAGGCAGCCCAGCAGGGACAGGCGCGTCCTCAATTTCATGCAGGAAACGGTGCAACGTGGGCGCCATTGCCTTCAGGCTTCCCGTCATATCAAGTTTCAACTGACGGTCCAGGCCCAGCCGCGTGACTTCCGCGCGGGTTACTTTTTCGTACTCCTCCACCAACGCGGGCGAAAGTGAATCTCCGCCGTCCATCAAGGCGTGAAACGATTGGTGCAGCGTTTCAAGGTCCGCGCGTCCGCCTGTGCGCCAGATCATCGGGGTTAGGTGACTGATCAGCGTGGCCTGTCCCCGGCGTTTCGCTTGAATGGCTTCGCCGCCGCCATCCATCACGTAGATGTTGAAGTTGGGAAGATCGCCGATCAGGATCGAGGGTGCGTCTTCCGGTGCCAGGGCCGTTTGCTTACCGGGCAGCCATTCGAGCGTCCCGTGCCGTCCCAGGTGGACCACCGCATCGGCTCTCCACACATGCTGCAGCCACAAGTAGAACGCCACGTATTGATGCGGTGGCGGCGTGATTCTTTCGTGCCCAGGGTCGCTGGCTTGATCGAAGGTCGTGCGGAGCGGCTGCGGGGCGAACAGCACGTTCCCGAGCCGAAGGGTCGGTAGCAATAGGCAACGCCCAGCCGGACAATCGGAGGTCATGAGTTGGCCCGACTCCGGAGGTCCCCATGTTGCCTCCACTTCGCGGCGAAACTCCAGCGGAAGTGCGTCGTAGTAGCGTCGATATTCGGATACGGGCCACAGCGTCATCGAATGCGATTCTGCCGCCTGGCGTTTCTCACCCTCTGACCACAATTCCAGATTTCGTCCACTGGCCTCGATGAGCCGCCGCAGCTCATTTTCGTCTGGCAACGGGCCCGTGATCGAATACCCGGCATCCGTGAGCGCGGCTAGAATGTTGCGCAGGCTAGGGAACACCTGCAAGTAGCTCGCGCCGATATTTCCTTTGCCAGTGGGGTTGTTGTAGTAAATCAGCGCGACTCGCTTTTCGCTGTCTGGTTTCTTCCGCAACGTGAGCATTCGCTGTGCCCGGTCTACGATCGCCGTAAGTCCCGCCGCCACCGGTTGCCCGGTCTTGATGCCCAGCACGGAAGTCTCTGTGGTCGCGACCAGTGTGGGCGCGATCAAACCGGAGCGCTCCGGCAAACTCAATTGCGTGGCGATGCGATCGGCGGGAAGCCCCTTGGTGTTTGCGGCCCACTCCGCGGCCGATTCTCGGGTCACGATGCCGTTTAACACCGGTACTCCCCAGGCGTTGTAGACGTCAGCGTCTTTGGGTGACGAAAGCGTCACGTTCAGCGCGATCACGACCTCAGGTTGGAACTGTTGCTGATCAGTGAGCAGCGGCGTCAGCGTTTCCAGGGGATAGCCGAACGCGGCCACTGGTATGAGGCCGGCTGCTTCCACGCGCCGGATCATGGCATCGATCACGGCCAGGTCATGACCGCGCAGCCACGTACTGAAGAATGGAATCGCGACGATGCGCGGAGCCGATTCGTCCGGGTGCCTTGACCGCGACCATCGCTGATAAGCATCGAAGCCGCTGAACACTTCCGGTGCGTCCGGATGATAGATGCCGGATTTTGCGCCGCTGACTGGCGGTTCGGCCACGGGTGACGATGGATTCACCAGACCGTATAGATACAGCAACAAGCGAACGCCGTTTTCAACTCCGCCCTCATCCAAGTACGAAGCCGCACGCGTGCTGGCGGCACTGTCAATCGGCTGCTTCCACGCCTCTGCGACGAATTCCACTGGAAATCCGAGCTGTCGCTTCGCCGTGAGTGACGGCGCACCGCTCAATTCTGCGGCGGTCGGATAATAGGCGAAGATAAGATCCACCGCGCGTGGCTCCGCACTTGCGCGCAATTCCCATTCGACTGCGAGCGTTGGATAGCGCTGCTGGAACTCCGCAATAATCTGGGGCCACAACGTCTGCGGCCCGCCAATGATCGCGATGCGCGATGGCGCTGCATTGAGGCTAACGGATGCCAGCAGCAGGAGCGTGAATCTCATTTTCTGCCCAACATTTCAGCGAATGCTTGTGCCGCATCCAACATGCGCGGACCGGGGACCACGAAGATGTCCGACGCGACCGCGTAGACCCGCCGTTCGCGCACGGCCTTGAGATTGGGACGGGTGCCCCACAAATTGACGACGGTGCGCTTGGCGTTTTCCGTAACGCCGACAGTTTCCGCCATCTCGCCCATGTCGATCAGGATCTCCGGGTTGCGACGCAGTAGCGATTCCAGGCTGGTCTTCACGTAGGCTTGGCTCGAATCGGCAAAGACGTTGCGGCCTCCGGCAATGGTCAGAAGTTCCGATAAGTACGAACCTCCGCCCACGACTACCAGCCCCTCCAACTTGCCCGGTGTTCGCCCGACGATGAAGGCTACCGACCTTGGCGGTTTGCCAGCCGTCGCGTTTCGCATTGTCGCAAGTTGTCCGTTGATGCGGTCGATCAAAACACGCGCCGCGGCCTCAGAGCTCGTAGCCTTTCCAATTGCAACAATCGAGTCGAGGTTCTGCTTTAGGTCTCCCGAGTCGACCTCAGACACTTGAATCGACAACCCCTGCAACTGTTCCCGCACGGAAGTCGGCAGCCGTTGGACGACGACAAGATCCGGCTTCAATCGCGCGATCACCTCCACGTTCGGCTTCAGATAGGTCCCGACCTTGGGTAACTGTTCAACGTCTGCGGGGAAATGGCAGTAGTTAGATACGCCGACCACGCGCGAGCCCAAGCCGAGTGCGAACAGTGTTTCAGTGATGCTCGGCGAGGTCGAGATGATTCGCTGCGGTTGTGCAAGTAGGGACGCACACGTCGTCAACAGGATCGCTAGGAAGCGCATTTGAATTCCCTCCACGCAGCGACAAGCCGCTCGTTGTCTGGTCGCGTTCGTACCGCAATGCGCACGGCGTTGTCCCCATCGATTCCCGGCCAGCCTGTGCAATTGCGAATCAGAATCTTGCGGTCTTCGAGAAACTCGGCGAGTGTGGCCGCCAGACAGGGCAGGCGGACAAACAGGAAGTTTGCGGCGCTCGGATGAACTGTGACGCCATCAAGACCGCTCAACTCGTGCGCAAGCCATTCGCGCTCGGTACGAACGGTATGGAGAGTGCGGCAGCCGTGATCTTTGTCCGCAATGGCTGCAAAGGCTGCACGAATTGCTAACACGTTCACGCTCCAGGGATCGCGCAATTGCTTCCAGTGCGCGATGTGGTCCGGCGCAGCGACAATCGCTCCCACCCGTAGGCCGGGGATGGCGTAGAACTTCGTGAGCGAGCGCAGCACGATCAAGTTCGGACGTGTTGCGATCAAGGCGGTAAGCGAAGGGGCGTCCGTGAATTCGATAAACGATTCATCGACGATCACAGGATGTGTAGTTCGCACGAGCCAGTCTTCGCAGGCGGGCACCACGCCGGTTGGGTTCACGGGCCGTGTAAGCGCCGTTACTCCGCTTGCGGGCCACAGATCCGGTTGATCTGCCGAATCAAACGTGGCATTTGGAAACACCCGATGGAACTCGGAGAATATAGGCACGCACAACGTCACTTGCTGATCGCGAAACTGGCCGGCCAGAAAATGAATCAGGTCGGTTGCGCCATTGCCCAACAAGATTTCTTCGGGGTTCACACTCCAGACGCTGGCTAACGCCTCGGTCAATTCGCTCGGATGCGACTCGGGGTAGTTGACGATCTCGCAAGCCGCAGTGCGAATCGTTTCAAGTACCCCAGGCGATGGACCCAGAGGATTGATGCTGGCGCTGAAATCCAGGATGTCGCGCCAATTCCAGCCGCGCTCGCGCGCGATGGCAAACAGTCGGCCACCATGAATTGCGCTCATCGACACACGCTCCACGCAAGCGCGATGGACGCGCCGGACACGGCATACAGCACGATGCGTGCCTTGCGATACGCCGAGAACGAGAGCGGCTGGATATCATCGCCCAGGACGGCCTTGACGCTCTCGCGCCCTTGGTAATGGCTCACTCCGCCCAATCGAACACCAAGCGCACCAGCCATCGCGGCCTCCGGCCAACCCGAGTTGGGGCTGGGCTGCGAGCGCGCATCTCGCCATGCAACTGATATCGACGTGCGAAACCGCAAACCACAAATCGAAATCAGCACAGCGGTCAAACGCGCAGGAATCCAGTTCGCCCAATCGTCGGCGCGCGCGGAAAACCAACCGAAATCGCGATAGCGGTCATTCTTGTAACCCACCATGCTGTCGAGCGTGTTGATCGCTTTGTAAGCTGCCATCGCCGGAGGTCCGGCAATGGCGAAATAGAACAGCGGAGCAACAATGGCGTCAGAGAGATTCTCCGCGATGGTCTCAATAGCCGCGCGGAGGATGCCGGCCTCGTCCAGCGCGGCAGTGTCGCGCCCTACCACCATGCTGATGGCTTGCCGCGCCGCGTGGAGGTCCCCAGACGCTAAAGCCGCTACCGCGCGCATGGTTTCGCGATCCAGACTGCGGATCGCAAGCAAGGAATAGACCCAGTAAATCGTGAGTGCTCCGGAAACCCGGCCCGGCGGCAGCCACATAACGCTGAACCAAACCAAGGCCGAGGCAGGTCCGACGACCAGTAGCCAAAAGATGACGCCTGCCAGCCATCCGTTGAACAGAGCACGGAGTCGGGGTTCCAGCCGCGAGGCCCACCATCCGATGGCGCGTACCGGATGCGGCATCCACTGCGGATCACCGATCAACAGGTCCAGCGCCGCGCCCGCCAGCAGTGCTTCTCTCATAAGAAGCGCTCCTCAAACAGGCGCATGTCGGCGGCGCCGCGGAACCAATCCGCCAAGCGGTCGAATTGGACAGACGACGGCAGCGCAGTCACCGCGATACCAAACAGCTCGTGTACAACACCCGGACTTTCCAACGCACCATGCAAATACGTTCCCCACACGCGATCCCCGCGCGCGCCATCGGTTGCTCCGTCGGGTAAGTATGCGAATGGCTCCAAACTGGTTGAAGCCGTTTGCCCCATGTGAATTTCATACGCGCCGAACTCGCAGCCTTGAGGTGTACGCGCGGCGACGGTCCTGGTAACCTTGGCCTTCGCAAGAACAGTTCGCACAGGCAGCAGCCCCAAGCCATCGCATGATCGTGGCTCAGGGGATTCAACGCACTCTGGGTCGTCAATGCTTTCGCCGAGCATCTGATATCCGCCACAAATACCGAGCACCTTCGCGCCACTCCGATGCTGCTGGCAAATCCAATCCGCGAGACCTTGCCGACGCAGCCAATCGAGGTCGCCGATGGTGTTCTTCGTGCCGGGCAGGATAATCCAGTCAAGCGCCTTGTTTATCGGACGCGAAATCCATTGGCAAGCTAACAACCGGAAATCGGTGAAGTTAGAAATATGCGGCAGTCGAACGATGGCAATTCGAGCATCCGCGAACGAAGCCGCATCATCCAGGCTAACGCCATCTTCGGCGTCGAGAGCAATCTCGCTAGCCATTGGAAACACACCCAGGCAGGGTACGCCGACCCGTTGTTCGATAAACTGCTCTCCGTCTGCGAACAGCGAACGATCTCCGCGAAAGCGATTTACAGCGAAGCTCTTGACGAGCGCGCGTTCCTCCGGCGGCAACAGCTCCAAGGTCCCGCAAATGGACGCGAACACGCCGCCCCGGTCGATATCGGCAACCAGCAGTCCACGCGCGTCCGCATACGCAGCCATGGATAGATTCACCAGGTCGCGGCTCTTCAGATTCATCTCCGCGATGCTGCCCGCACCCTCGATGACGACATATTCGAAGCGGCTACTCAATCGGTCATAGGCTTGATGCGCTTCGTTGCGAAGAAACGCATGCTTCGAGTAGTAGTCGCGTGCGGCGAAGTCTCCGAACACCTTGCCGTGCAGAATCACCTGGCTTCCCTGGTCGGAGGTGGGCTTCAGCAGGATCGGATTCATGTCGGGCTCGGGAGCCAATTCGCAGGCCTCGGCTTGAGCCACTTGCGCCCGGCCAATCTCACCGCCGCCCGCGCAGGGGAACGAATTGTTCGACATGTTCTGCGCCTTGAACGGAGCCACACGGAAGCCACGCTGCTTCAAGTGCCTGCAAATAGCGGTCGCCATCCAGCTTTTGCCGGCGTGCGACGCTGTGCCGCCTACGAAGATGGCTTTGGCTCTCACGTTCTCCAGATCACCAGGCTCGCGACCACTTTGGACCCGGAGCGCTGGCATCACGCAATGTCGCGTCGAGTCCCAATTGATGTTCGATCAAGCGCCCGAACAGCCACAAAACGTCCGAGAGCCGATTCAGATAACGCAGCACGTTATCCTGCAACTCAATCCCACCGGCACGTAGCGAGACCACTTGC
Source organism: Bryobacteraceae bacterium (assembly GCA_040081855.1). GTDB lineage: Bacteria > Acidobacteriota > Terriglobia > Bryobacterales > Bryobacteraceae > Palsa-187. The sequence goes on from JBEBFS010000004.1 coordinate 91,238, forward strand.
CGTTCTGATCGTCGGCAAATGGTGCGTGCGACATCGTATGCCGCAGAGGTTGCATGTTCACCGGGAATCGACCAATCGGCCAGCACGCCCTCCATCGCCTCAATGCGATGCACGTCCGCGGTGAGCGCATCCACCATCTCATCCGTAATCACAGGAGGAGTCTTTTTACTATTGGGCGGCGTCGCAATGGCTGAACCCACCTTGAATAGCTCGCGCTGGATCTCTTTGGTGCGCGTGCGGAGTGCCTCATCGCCGCAAATTGACCGCGAGAATCCAAGGGACGAAATCAGCTCGTCAATTGTCCCGTAAGTGTCCACGCGCGGATCGTCTTTGCGGACGCGAATGCCGCCCGCCAGTCCCGTTTCGCCGCCATCTCCGCGCATCGTTGCAATCGACATAAGGTGAAGCTCCTTAGAATGACAAAGTGAACCCAGCGGTCGCCCACCTGCCCGGCGTGCGGAATCCGTTTTCGAGATAGCGTGAGTCGAGTGCGTTGGTAGCTCGCACTTGCAATCGCAGCGAGACCGTTTCCCACGGAATCAGGTAGGATCCGGCCACGTCCAGACGTCTGGCCCCATCAAACAGAAATGCCCGCCGCGAAAGGATCGTCGGGTGCGAACCCGCAATCCAAGCCGACGTGGTGACCTCCAGCCGATGCGTCACGGGTACAGTGATTGTGCTGGAGAACTGCTGCGGAACGACGAACGGCGATTTGAAGAAGTCGTTGTCACGCACGGTGGACCGGCGTTGCGAGGAATTGGAATACGTATAGGCGCTTACCCACCGGATGCGATGCGGCAGCTCCGCCTCCACCTGCGTTTCGACACCGCGCGCGATTCCACCCGCAGTATTGATGTACCCGCTGCTGCGTCCAAACAAGTCGGTGGCCACATTCACGAACCCGCTCGAATCGAACGCGATCACTTCGCGCAAGTCGGTGTAGAAGGAGGTCGCGGAAACACGCAAGCGTTCTTTCCACAAATACTGATCGATCCCCGCATCGAGGCTCAGCGTGCGGTCTGGACGCAGGCGCGGATCGCCGTTCGGCCCATACACGCCGTTGACCGAACTCATGCCGAAGCGTTCAAACATGGAGGGTGCCCGATACCCGTTGCCCGCATGGACACGCAACTTCGTGCCAGCTCGTGCGACGAACCACGACGCACCAGCGTCGAACGTTCTGGCGGCGGGCGGCGATGCGATCAATCCGTTCACGTACGGCGAGATGCCACCTTCGAAGTGCGGCGTGTTCAAGAGGAAACGTTGTTCGCGACCCGCAACCGAGACATGCAGGCGATTAGCAAACAGGCTGCCTTCGACGTATCCCACTGCTGCATGGCTGCGTTGCCCCGCGAAGGCTTGGTAGAGCAATGGCCTCGGCGCAGCGTTGGTGCTGCGGCTTTGGTAATCCTCACGTTCAAACTCGTAGCTGCCACCCACGCGCCATTGTGGCGCTAGCAAATAGTCGACGCGCGCCTGCACCGTATCCGTCTGTCCACGAAAGCGATCTTCGGTGCGGAACGCGGGCTCCAGGCGAACACCCGCCGGTCCATCTTCAAACCGACGCCGCGTGAATACGTTCTGATAGCTCGCCCGATACGCCAGCCGTGGCGAAAGTTGATGGCTGAAAACCAAAGCAGCGGCGGAAAAGCGCGACGCACGGTGCTGGTCTGGATCATTCAGATTGGGCACAAGGTTCGCGCCATTGGTATACTGCGGAGCCTGGCCCGCCTCGATCTGGTGCTGTTGATCCAGCGTCACGGGAACGGCGCGAATCACGCCGCGCGCGGGTAGCACGCTGGTGGGCGCAGCGAACGGTGAATCGTTCACACCCGCGAACCCATCGCCTCCGAACAAGCGGCCCGTCAGCGAAATGCCCGCAGTCGGTTTCCACACCAGCGCCGTCTGGAGCGACGTATTACGAAACGGGTCCTGCCCATCCACTCCACTTGAAACGTTGGTGTGCTGCATACCGCCTGAAAATGAGAGACTCCGCGACATCGGTCCGCTGAGTTGCAGCAGGCCGCGTCCGTAGGCCAATCCACCACCCTCGCCCGTAAGACCGCCGTGCCAGCGATCCGAGCCTTCATTGGTGACGATGTTGATGACGCCGCCAACGGCATTGCTCCCGTACAACGCCGAGCCCGATCCGCGCAGCACTTCCACACGCGAACTGCCTGCCAGCATCAACGTTTCGAGAAAGCTAGTGGCGTCCCCCTGGGTGGTCGCCGCATCGCGGAAGCGCAGCCCATCGACGGTGATCGCTGTGTCCTGTGAGCGCAATCCTCGCAAGAGAATGCGCGTGAACGCACCGGGTCCTCCCAGGTTCTGGACCCGCAACCCCGGCGTCTGCTGCACTGCTTCGGCTAGCGTGGAGACGCCCCGCGCCTGCCAATCTGATGCTCGGACAACATCAACAGCGCGCGATACTGTGTCTGCTGATTCCGCCGTAGCGGATGCTGTAACCACCACCTCGGTACGCACCCGGGCGATGTCCAGCTTGATGGCCGATTCAAGTTGCTCCGTTGCCGACGCAAGTTCGAGAGCGCGCGGTGCGGCGAGTAACTCACCTTGCTCGGCGGAGAGAAAATACCGACCCGCCGTCAGCCCATCCAACCGATAGCTGCCCTGCTCGTCTGTTGTAACCGACCAAGTCTGTCCTGTCTGCTGATGCAGAATCGTGACACGAGTACCCGGCGCGGGTTTCGTTGCCGGATCGGTGACCACCCCTGAAACCGTTGCGGCGAGAACCGACGTAGCGGCGAAAAGCAACACGCTCCCAAAGCGCACTCTGGATAAAAGAAGACCTACGGTCATGCTAGCCCCTCCCACGAAGGCGTACGACAAAATCCGCGCTCCATAAGGAGCGGGCCATTGGCAGGTCTTCGGACTTACGGGTGGGCCTGACTTACTCAGGTTTGCCTAGTGGCCATCGCTTCCCAACGCCCTGTTCAAGGGGCATCAGTGCTTGTTGACGGCGGTCGTTCCCGATTACCGCTGCGGGGCAGTTCCGGACTTTCACCGGATTCCCATTTTCATCCCCCGTGACAAGAAGTCACGACGGACACCAACTGAGGCTTTAGAATAGCTGAAAGTGAATCCAGTTATCAACCAAGTTCAAAACACCCCGTTCGACGACGATTTTCGCGGGCAGCTCGCACTCCTTCTGCGCTCACGGCGTGATGTTCGTCACTTTCGAGTGGATCCAGTCGATCCGGCTTTGGTCCAGCGCTTGCTCGAAAACGCCATGCTCGCGCCTTCCGTAGGATTCTCGCAGCCGTGGAGGTGGGTGCTGGTTGACGATCCGAGTCTAAGGTCCGCCATTGCGGCCATTCACACCTTTGCGAAGGAAGATGCGGGCAAATTGTATGAAGGTGAGCAATCCGTTCAATACACGGGCCTCAAGCTCGCAGGACTGAAGGAAGCGCCAATTCACATCGCCGTGTTCGCCGATTGCACCACCGCAACCGGGCACGGATTGGGGCGGCAGACGATGCCGGGGACGGTGCTCTGGTCCGTCGTCATGGCAATCTATGCGCTGTGGCTTTCCGCCACCGCCGAAGGTCTCGGCGTCGGTTGGGTTTCCATTCTCGATCCGAAGGCAGTAACGACCGCGCTCGACGTGCCTCCGCAGTGGACTTTTGTCGCCTACCTCTGCCTGGGCTGGCCCGAGGAGTACGCAGACAAGCCGCTTCTCGAGACAACCGGTTGGGAATCCCGGCAGCAGTTTGACGATGTCGTGATTCAGCGGTAGGAGAGCTGAAGCACCGGATGCGCCCTACAAGGGGACGTCGCAGTCAACTCAACTACTTCCTGGAGGTCCAAAGGAGCTTGATCGCTGGTAGTTCGGTTTCGGGGACCAGGCCTTTCCCTTGGAAGATGCATTACAACATACAGTGGCATCGTGACATAGGCTACGCCAAGAGACAAATCATCGTCCACCCGCGACGCGGGTCATCGTCATCTGCCGTCCGGCGAGCGCACTACCCTCCCGATCCTTCGACCGGCTTGCGGCAATCCGGACCGTTTTCGATGCTACGCCCGATTTGCGGGCAGATGTCGCGGGGCAGCAAAGCTAGGCCTTCGCGGCTTGGTGTTCAGCGTGTGCGGCTGTCCAGATTTCTCGCGCCGCATCTGCATTCAACACCGCGATCCCCAACCCTACGATCAGGTCAGGCCACAACGAAAGGGTGTAGGCGGTCATCAACCCCGCCGTAATGATGGCGATGTTGGCCAGTACATCGTTGCGCGCTGACAGGAAAGCCGCGCGAGTGAGGCTCCCCTGATGCATGCGATAGCGGGCGAGCATGATGGCGCAGACAAGATTGACGGTCAGCGCGCCGCCTCCGGCAAGCGAGAGCGACAGGGGGTCTGGCGGCACAGGTACCTTGAACTTATCCCAGGCCGTCCACAGCGTAGCGAGTCCGGGAATAAGCAGAATACCGGCAAGCGCCATACCCACGCGCGCCCGGCGCGCCGCATTCCATCCGAGCGCGACAAGAATGAGGAAGTTGACCGAAGCATCCTCCAGGAAATCGATGCTGTCGGCAAATAGCGAGACCGAGCCGATGGCGATCGCAACGGCGAACTCCACCCCAAAGTAGGAAAGGTTGAGCAGCGCGACGAGCCGAACGACACGGTAGAGAGCCTTATCAGTCGGCGTTGCGTTCATGTCTTTTCATCCAATGTAGGCCACCATCACCAACGCCACGACAGAGCGAGACTGCGTGGCCCAACTCCCACCTCAGGTACCAGACTGGACTTGCGATCCACTGGGCTGCCGGGAAGCTTCGGATCGTGGTGATGTTTGTAGACGTACCGCCCAACCAGGAATCCCAGCGAACCCCCAACGAAAATATCGGACACCCAATGTCGCCGCGCGCTCGCTCGCGACGCGGCTACGACGGAGGCGATGGAGTAAGCGGTGATCGGAACCGCAATATGGTCGCGGTATTCGTAGGCAAACACCGTTGCGAGCGCAAAAGCACTGGCGGCGTGCCCGGAGGGGAACGCGTCCCCTCCTTTCCAGAAACCTCCTCTTTGGTCGTTCGCGAGCGGTCGCTCGCGCTGCGTGATCTGCTTGAGACCGAACACGACCAACTGAGTATGGGCGAGGGCTTCCAGCCCCAGAAATCCCGTTTCCGCCGCATGTTTGTTGCCTGTGGCTTTGCCGATCAGATACGTGGCGCCGGAGAACCCAGCTAGTGTGTAGCTCGCCCCGATCTGGGAGACTCGCCCGCTCCAAATCGCCTGGTCCTCCGTGTTGGGAAGGAGGTCAGCCGTCTTTCTATCGCTTGCGATGAGCGCCCCCGAAATGAGTAAGAATGGCACGCCGTACTTCTTCATCGTGTGAGAGTCGTAATTGCCGGCTCGGAACGGGCTTGTCCAAATGCGGTACTCATCGCGGAAGAACCTCCGGAAGACCGGTTGTTTAGCGGGACCTGACGGCTGAGGCGGGTTCGGCGGCGCGCTATCTTGTCCGGTGGTCTGTGGCGTGGGATCGGTCTGAGGATTTGTCTGTTGGGCTATGACGGGTAGTGTAACGAGTAAGCATAGTAGAAGGGCGATTAGGCACCCTTTGAATCGATGCTGAAACACAGTCGTGGCCATTTCATTCGGCCTCTGAAAGCGGTACAAACTTGCCATAACGCAGAGCCAGTGTAGGCAGAACCAGGAGGTTCAGCGCCGTTGATGTAACGAGTCCTCCCAGAATGACGATCGCCATAGGTCCCTCGATCTCTTTTCCTGGTTGGCCACTACCGAGCGCCAGCGGAAGCAGTCCGAGGGCTGTAACGGTTGCCGTCATCAGCACGGGCGTCAATCGTTCCGAGGCACCTCGAACGGCGGCGTGGAGGTTCCAGGCTTCGCCTTCATAGTGAACGAGGTGTTCAAAGTGCGAGATCATCATGATCGAGTTTCGGGTAGTGATTCCAAACAGCGTCACAAAGCCGACGATCGACCCAATCGATAGATTCCCTCCGCTCAGGAACGCCGCTAATACTCCGCCCACCAGAGCAAACGGCAGATTGGCTAGAACGAGGAGCATGTTTCGAACGTTGTGGAACGCCATCGAGAGCAGAAGAATAATTCCGGTCGCCGCGACCAATGAATAGCCGAGGATCTCCCGCTGCGCCTGCTTCCGGGCTTCGGAAGCTCCCCCAACTGCGGCGTAAACGCCAGCCGGAAACTTGACCTTGCTTTGAATAGCGCGCTGCACTTCTTCCACGAACGAAGCCAGATCCCTTCCTCTCACATTACAGAACACAGCCTGCCGCCTCCTGGTACCTTCGTGCGCTACGCTGTATCGTCCGGTGGTTTCATAGACGTCCGCCAACTCGCCGAGAGGCACGCGCGTGCCCTCCGCGTTCTGGAGCATCAACGAACGAACAGCTTCCGGGTTCTGGCGCACGGCCGGTGCGAGGATTACGGCTATGTTAAATACGCGATTGGCTTCGTATGCCTGTCCTACAACTGTTCCCTGATAAGCCGCCTGGATGGCGTCGAGGGCGCTCACCGGCTGGAACCCGAACTGTAGGAGTTTCGCCGGCTGCAATCGGATAACCATTTCCGGAGTGCCTGGTGGAGACTCGACTTGGACATCGACGGCACCCCGAACCTCAGCGATCACCTGGAGAATCTCCCTCGCC
>JBEBFS010000122.1:0-7976 GCA_040081855.1 Bryobacteraceae bacterium
TTCGAGCCGTATTCCAAATTATTCACGCGGCCGTTCAGCAGCAGAACGCGATCGTTGTGATACGCCTCGGCGTAGAAAATCACGGATGAGAACGCGTAGTACTGGTTATCCACAATCAGCCTGCCATGCGGCGCGCGGTTGAGCGCTTCGGCCAGCGGGCGGGAGGCAAGATACGGATCGAAGGTGACCAGGGCCAGCCGCGCGGCGTGAAAGAAGAGAACCATCATCACCGCGGCTCCGCCAATGCTGCCTCGCCAAGCCGAGCGAGCACCCACTAAAAAGGCCACGCCGGCGATAATCAACGGCAGACGCAGATAGGCGAAAGACGCAATCGTGAGATCGCCCATGTGGCCGAGCGACAGCGTGTAGAGATCCGGATTCTGCGAGAGCGCTTGGGAAATATCGCCCGGCGCCGGCAGGTTCCAGGTTTTGGTGAGCAGGAACATGATCGCAAGCAGCGCGAGGGTGGTGATGATGCCTAGCACTTGTTGCGCACGCTTCCGCCACGCGGCGGTGGATTCTTCCGAGAGTGCGGAGCCCAGCAGCAGTGCAAGCGAGGGATAGCACGGCATCGAATAATATTCCTGCGTGGAAGAGAACGTGAAGAACACCAGCAGGAATCCCGTGAAGCACAGGCACATCAGGCGAGTGCGGCCGGCGCGATCCACGGGTTTGAACGAAAGCTTTACTACGGCCGGGAAATAGACGCTCCAAGGAAACAGCCACAGCAAGTGAAAAAGCCAGAAATACAAGCGAGGCACGGTGTTGTAATCGCGCGGATAGCGCAGATTCAAGAATCGCAGCACGTGCTCGTTCATGAAATAGAACCAGAAGAAGCCGCGCCAGTTGCCGGGTCCGCTGGACATCGTCCAATCGAAATACGGAGGATTGCGGAGGCTTGCCAGCACATGCCACGGTACGGCGATCGCCAATGCAATGAGCAGGCCGGTGCCGATGTGCAGCTTCCGCCAGGTTTCGCGCTTGGCTATTTCACCAGCGAAGAATAGGTAAACCAAACCTCCTGCCACCGGGAACAGCGCGGCGATCAGGCCCTTGAGCAAGAGTCCGGTGCCCATCGCGGCGGCCATCACGGCTGCCCATAAGCGCGAGTTTGTTTCTCCCGGATCGAGCGCCCGCAGCAGAGCCCACATCGCCAGCGCCATGGTGGCCGTCACGGTGACGTCCGGTATTTGAATACGCGTGAACAGCCAGAGGCCGATGCACGTCGCGATGGATAATCCCGCATACAGCCCGGCGCGCAGCGAGAATGCCCAAACACCAATGCGGAACGTGAGCCACGCAAGCAGCACGGAGGAAAGCGCGACAGGGATGCGGGCGGCCCAATCGTGCACGCCGAAGATCGCATACGATGCCGCCATGGACCAATAAATGAGCGGCGATTTTTCCAGATACTTGACGCCATCGAGGCGCGCCGTCACCCAATCGCCCGAATCCAGCATATTGCGGGAAATCTGCGCCTGCACCGCGTCAACGTCGTCCATCAAAGACGGCGGACTGATGATGCAGCCGAAGAAAATGGCGGTTGCGACGGCGAGAACGGTTAGCGAATAGAGCCGGTAACGGCCGTTATCCGTTCGTGCAGATTCTTGGTGAGTGGTGGTTCGATTCCCCAACGTTCGATCCAAAGGAACAGGACCAGAAGGCCCCAGAGATGATATCCGAGGTTAGCACGCCGTTCGAGATGCGCGCGGATAAATCCATTCAAAACATCCCAATGGAAGAGGCCCGATGCACGCACGCGCTTTTCGCTCAGCGTTTCGAGCAGCAGCGGCCGCAAAGTGGTGCGCAGCCAATGATGCGTGGGGATGTCAAAACCTTCTTTGCTGCGATGGAGCACGGAGTGCGGCAGTTTGTCTTTCATCAAGTCGCGCAGGATGAACTTCAGCACTCCGCCGCGGATTTTCATCGATTCCGGCAGCGTCGCCGCGAATTCGGCGATGCGGTGATCGAGGAACGGCGGCCGTACTTCGAGCGAATGCGCCATGCTCATGCGGTCGCATTTGTTCAAAATATCGTCCGGCAGATAGCAAAGCTGATCGAGCCACAGGAACTGATTGAGATACCCTTCGCATTGGCCGGGCAATTCGATCGGCGGACTCGACCAGGAAGGATCGGCAAGCAGCGCGCGGCGTTGCGCGGGGCCGAACGTGCCGTTCCAATAAAGATGCGCCTGCACCGGTTCGAGCAGCGAGCCCTCCAGCATCCGCACAATTTTGTAATCGAGTCCGATCTTGTCATCGGACACAGGCAACCGGTGCGAGGCCGAAGCCGCCATCTTGCGTACGGCCTTGGGCAGCATGCGCAGGTGTTGCGCATAGCGATCGGCAATATACGTTTTGTAGCCGCCGAAAAGTTCGTCGGCTCCATCGCCCGAAAGCGCCACGGTCACATCCTGGCGGCACATCTTCGACAGAAACCAAACGGGCAGCGCTCCGGCATCGGCGCTCGGCTCGTCGGAATAGGTTGCGAAGTCCTGGATAGCACCGGAAAGATCGGCTTCGGGGTTTAAGTCGAACTCGTGATGATCGGTTTTGTAGCGCTCGGCGATCTCGCGGAAGTAAACGGATTCATCGAAGCTCCGTCCACGGAACGATACGGAAAACGTCTTGAGCCGCGATGACGATTGCCCGGCCGCGTAATGCAGGATCGTCGAAGAATCGAGTCCGCCACTGGACCACACACCGAGGGGCGCATCGGATATCAGGTGCTCCTGAATAGACAGCTTCAGCAGGCGATCCAACTCTTCCCGCGCGGCGTTGAAATCGAGGCGCGAATCGGGCCGGAATTGCAGTTTCCAGTAAGCGTCCTCTTTTAGCTCGCCCGCCGTCCATTCCAGCCAGTGGCCGGGCGTCAGCTTGTCGATGCCCTCCACCATCGTCATGGTCCCTGGAATATAGTTGAGGCCCAGGTAGCGATCGAGAGCCAAGGGATTCACATGGCGCGGGCACTCAGGATGCAGCAGAATTGCTTTCATCTCCGAGCCGAAATACAGGTTCTCGCCGATGCGCGTGTAGTAGAGCGGCTTAATTCCCAGCCGATCGCGCACCAGCACCAAACGGCGTTGCGATTCCGTCCACAGGGCGGCCGCGAACATCCCGCGCAAACGTTCGAAGGATTTTATGTCCCATTCGAGAAACGCATGCAAAACCACTTCGGTATCGCAGCGGGATTCGAACCGGTGCCCCAGCGCTTCCAGTTCCTTGCGCAGTTCGGCGTGATTGTAGACTTCGCCGTTGAAGGCAATGGTGGTGCCGCCCGAAGACATAGGCTGATCGCCGTGTTCCAGGTCAATAATCTTTAGGCGGACGGCGCCCAGCGAAACATGCGGGGATTGCCACACATCCTGGCGATCCGGACCGCGGTGCGTTAACGAACGGGTGACCTCCCAGATTCGCTCGGCGCCGGTGCTCCGGTTCAGGTGTGTAAAACCAGCGATCCCGCACACGTTGAATTACGCTTCCAGCTCTTCCGGGAAGACGACGTAGCCGGTGGGCGGCGGATACAGCTCCTGCAGCAGCAAGAGGCGGCGGCGCAGGTAGCGGCTGGGCAACTGGCGCGGCCCGGTATCCACGTCGATGTCGCAGCAGATGCCATGCAAATAGAGCGTGAGCGTATCGGCAAACGACTGCTTCACGTAGGCGCGGAATCCCTTGGCGCGGCCCGAGGTAGAACGCCGCAGCCCTTGCTTCAAACGCCAACTAGGCTCATCCACCTCACCATGCACGTCGGCGGAAAGTTCTTCGCGCAGCAGTTGCGCATAGCGGGTCTCGGCGTCGGAGCCGCCCATTTCGCTCATCAGGCTCGCCAGCAAGTGATAGAAGCGGTAGTGGTACTCGGCCACTTCCTGATCCTTTAGCGCGAACGCTAAAACGGTTTCGCCGCCCACCTTCAACTGGGTGAAGTTGGAAATGCGGCCCTCTGGCGGGCGTTCAATGGAGACGTACTCGGGCGCCGCGCTCATGGGCGCTCTCTTCTTTTCTCCCTCTTCGCCGCGTTCCAGATACGGAACCAGCAAAAGGGAGATCTTCGGCAGAGCCGCGGCAATGGCCGGTGGCAGCGCGGCCACCGGTTCTTCCAGATACTCCTTCAGGTCCTCTTCCGTCATCGGAATGGAGGCACAAAAATAGGAAAACGTATTGCTGAGCGGGATCATGTCCGCGCGAAAGCGTTCGGCAAACTGGCTAACGCTCAGCTTCGAAAGGTCGATTTGGGCCGGCATCTATTGGAACCTTTATTTTAACGGGTTCCGGAGCGGTCCGTACCATGCGTGAATTTCCGATGAAAAACTTGCGCCGCCTTTCCGTGACCAAGTAGCCTCAAAGGGAGCAATGCGCGGCGATCATCACATTAACCGGCCACTGGTGCGCAGAACGGCGAATCTTTCGGCGTTCCGCTACCGCATGCTCGCGTTTTTGTCGATCCTCGGCCCCGGCTTCATTACCGCGAACGTGGACAACGACCCCGGCGGCATCCTCACCTATTCGCAAGCCGGCGCAAAGTATGGCTACACTTTGCTGTGGACCCTGATCCCCACCACGCTCGCGCTAATCGTCATCCAGGAAATGGCGGCGCGCATGGGAGCAGTCACAGGCAAAGGCCTCTCTGACCTCATCCGCGAAGAGTTCGGCCTGCGCGCGACCTTCTTCACCATGGCGGTGCTGAGTGTGGCGGACCTGGGCAACATCGCCGCCGAATTCGCGGGCATCGCTTCCGGGATGGGTGTGTTCGGTGTGACGAAGTATCTGGCCGTGCCGGCAGGCGCGATCCTTGTTTGGATTGTGATCGTCAAAGGCCGCTACAAGCCAGTGGAGCGAACACTGATGCTGTTCGCGCTGATCTACTTCACCTACCCGATTTCGGCGTTCCTGGCGAAACCCGATTGGTCGGCCGCGCTGCATGACACGCTGGTACCGCAGATTCAGACCGATCCGGCGTACATTGCGATGATCGTCGGATTGATCGGCACCACCATTACGCCGTGGATGCAGTTCTATCTGCAGGCGTCGATCGTCGAAAAAGGAATCGACCGCCGCCACTATTCGCTGAGCCGGTGGGACGTGATCGTCGGCTGCATTGTGACGGACGTGATCGCGTTCTTCATCGTGGTGGCGTGCGCCGCTACCATCTACAAAGCTGGCGGCGGAGAGATTACGGATGCGGCCGATGCAGCCAAAGCGCTGCGGCCGTTCGCGGGACAATTCGCCGGAACATTGTTCGCCGTGGGCCTGGTGAACGCGTCTTTGTTGGCCGCAGCGATTCTGCCTCTCGCCACGGCGTACAACATCTGCGAAGGGCTGGGATTTGAATCGGGCGTCGAAAAGCGGTTCTCCGAAGCGCCCATCTTTTACTGGCTCTACACGCTGCTGATCGCCTTCGGCGCTGGATTTGTGTTGATCCCAAACATGCCGCTATTGAAGGTGATTTTGTATTCGCAGGTGGCCAACGGCATTTTGCTGCCGTTCGTGCTGATCTACATGCTGCTGCTGATCAATCGCAAGCGCATCATGCAGGAGTACACGAATAAACTTTGGCAGAACGTGGTGGCGTGGTCCATGGCGATCATCATGATTGCGCTAACCGGCATCCTTCTGTGGACCCAGTTATTCTAACGCAGCGGCAATTCTTCCGGGCCAATGGGCGTCAGACGGTAGGCGAAGGTGATGTGCTGGTCGCTTTGATCGACGCACGTGCCTGAGCCCGTCAACTGCCCGTTTTCATTGACCGAATTCGCTTCGGTCAACACCAGATCACGAAAGCAGACGGCGGTAAGCGAGACCGGAAGGCGGTCGATGACCTCCGCGATCCATGCGTTGTTTTCCTTGCGCCAGCGAACCGCGCGCCGGTCTTTGACCGGCGTCCCTTCCGCGCATTCGAACATTTCGCGATAGCCGACAATCTGCGGAATGGTGTTGATGGACGTGGGAGTGATGATTGTTGAGGCCGTATCTCCAGCGATCGACGGAAGCAATTCAGCGGTGGGCGCATCTTTCCCGGCAACTGCGACGAACGCGCGCGTGAGCTGTGGAGCGGACCCCGCGCCTGGGCACGCCGGCATGGGCGCGACGGATGGCGAAGTGCTGCCTGCAATGACTCCGCCATCGTTGACCGCGCGGGCCACCTGCGCGGTCCAGGACGAATCCGGCGGCGCGGAGATCAACTGCGGTTCTTCTTTTCCCTGGGGCCAATATGCCGCGAGGCCGGAGACGATGGATTTCCCGCTGCCGTCGATGGCGCCCACAAGTATTCCCGATACGCCGGCAGCGTCACCATTTGAGTTCACCGCAAGCGCGGAACTATCGCGATGATTCTTCCCGGGCAGCAGTGTTTGCGGCGGGCCATTGGTGGCCGCACGCATGGCGCGGACTTCCTCGTTCCTTATAGAAGCGCCCGCGCTCCAGGAACCCGCGGAACGTAAAGTTTCCAGTTCCCCCGTGCGGGCTTCGCGGTAGGAATTGCTTTCCGGCGAGAACAGCACGTTGCGCGCGCCCGCTCCGCAATATAAGTAAACGTTTCCCGCCGCATCCATTCCCCGGGGAGTGCAGGGGGAGGCCGAAGCGCCCTCGCCCCACGCCAGCGCCCGAACGGGATCGGCACTCGCACGCCAAAGGAAACCCGTTGTCTTGATCTTTCCGGCGGCAATCTCCGCAGCAAGTTCCGGGGCAATTTCCGGGGCAAGTTCCGGGGCAATCTTGGACGCGACACCCGCGATGTTGCCGTGCGCGTCGATGTGCAGGCCCGTGATCGCCGTATATTTTTCGCTAGGCTCGAAGTGGCCGGAGGGAAGTACTTCCAGCGAGTAAACGCTCTGGCACACGCCCAGCACCGGAGAGAGCAGAGCGGCGACAAGAGCGCGACGCATTTATTTGACCCCGGAGTGAATGCCCGAGCCCGGCGCCTGTTGCGAAATAATCCGCGCTTCGGCGTTGAGCATATACCGCCATCGCGCCTCCGCAACCTCGGGCAGAGCGCATTTGGCGGCTAGCTTGAGAAACACTTTGTAATGGCCTAGCTCCGAAGAAAACAGTGCTTTGTAGAACGCCGCTAGGTCGCCTAGTGTTTCTTTGTGCTCGTCGTCCCCGGCGACTTCGGCCAAAATCGCAAAACGCTCCGAAGAGCGCAGCTCGATGAGCGCCGAGATCAGCAGACGGTCGTGCAGTTCCTGAATGCCTCCACGGCGCGCAAGCGCACGAAGCGCCGTCGCGTAGTGGCTCTTGTGAGAGCGCTCCAGACGCCCTCCGCGCCTGCCAAGAATTCGTACGGTCTGCGCGAGGTGCGACGCTTCATCGCGCGCGACGGAGGTGACCGTTTCCACCCAACCCGGCGTCCAATCGCCCGGCCAGCGCGTGAGCAACTCCATCGCGTTGATAGCGGCTTTCTTTTCGAGGAACGCGTGATCGATCAATAGCGCAATGGGATCGGCCAGGGCCGTGCGGCCCCATTGCAGAGGGGTACGAGTTTCGAGCGGCATTGCCGCGACAGCTTCAAGAGGCTTCAACACAGGCGGCTTCGACTATTTCAACCGCGCCGTGTGGACTTTGTCCGCCCCGCCGGCGCCGGCCCATGCGATCCATGTCTCTCCGCCCGCTCGCAGGATCTTCGGATAGCCCAAACTCTTGCGTGCGCCCTGCGCCACTTGCACGGCCGGACCGGCAACGCCTTTTGCGTCCACCTTGCGAACCATGATACTGGCGTCCGTGCCGCCCTTTTCGAGCCATGACACGATCGCGCCGCCATCGTCATTGAGCGCGATGGAGGTGTAACCGTAGGCGGTAGCCGTACTCACGGCCACAGGCTTCGTGAACGTCGCGCCGTCGTCAGCGGAGAACACCAACTGCACCTTCGCCGCACCGCCCGCAGCCGTGTACCAGGAGATGGCCGCGCGGTCGCCCTTCGCCGCAACCGCCGCCGCATTCGTCGGGCAAGCGTTGATCTTCCATTTATCGGCAAAAATATTC
>JBEBFS010000069.1:0-27471 GCA_040081855.1 Bryobacteraceae bacterium
TTTGCCGTTGCGGTCCAGCCCGGTGTGGTTCGTGATGAGGCCGATGCGCTTGCCTTGCAGTTCACGAAACTTTTCGTCTTCCCAAACATCGAGTCCGGTTTTTACCTGACGATTGGGAGCGGTCATGCGACGGACGCCTTCGCCGGTGAACGTCTCGTAACGGGGGCTCCCCGTATCCGGTTTCGCAAACGCTGCCGCAGCAATGCTCGCCACTTTGGAGCGGAGGGGATTCAAGTTCTTTCCGGCTTTCGGATGCACGGAGTTAGTGAGCAGGATCACGTAAGTCTGCGAAACGGGATCAATCCACAGAGAAGTGCCGGTGAAGCCGGTGTGACCGTACGACTGCAATCCGAACAAATCGCCGCGCGGTGCGGAGTAGGGGGAATCGATGTCCCAGCCAAGTCCGCGCAGCACGGGTTGATCGGGCGGCGAGTTCGGCGCGGAGAAGCGCGCGATGGAAGCCGCCGAGGCGATGCGCATTCCAGCACGTTCGCCCATGCCCATCCACATTTCGGCGTAACGGGCGAGGTCGCTGGCAGTGGAGAAGACACCTGCGTGGCCCGCGACGCCGCCCATGTAACGCGCTGTGGGGTCGTGAACAACTCCGCGGAACGGTGCGCCTGTCGCGGCATCGACTTCCGTAGGAGCGATACGGTCCTTCAAAGCCGGCGCGGGATGATAAGTGGTCTCGCGCATGCCCAGCGGTTCAAACACATGCTGCTTCGCGAATTCGTCCAATGGTTGGCCGCTGACGCGATGAACGATTTCACCAAGAAGTTCAAAGTTGATATCGCTGTACACAAACGCGGCTCCGGGAGGAGTAATCGATTTCTCGGCGAGCGCGCGCTTGATGCCGGTGTCGTAGCCGGACCAAGCAGGTTCCAAGTCAAGATCGGGGCGCAGGCCGGAGAAGTGCGTCATCAAGTCGCGCACGGTGACATTGGTGCGTCCACCCTGAAAATCGGGTAAATAAGCCGTGACTAAATCGCCGAGGCGGATTTTGCCTTGCTCAACCAGGAGCATGACGGACGGCGCGGTGGCGACAACTTTGGTCAATGACGCGATGTCGAAGATAGTGTCGACAGTCATTGGCTCGCGTGCAGGAACCAACGCGCGGCTGCCGTAAGCTTTGCGGTGCACGATTTTGCCTTCGTGGCCAATGACAACAACCGCGCCAGGAATTGAGCCACTCTTCACAGCGGCCTCAACCGCACTATCGAGCGCGGCGGTGCCGGAAAATGTCTCCTGCGCGAACACTTGGGAGCACAGCAGGAACATTCCGGCGGCAAAGCCAACGCGGAGAAACGTCGATCGGACTGGACCTGTGACCGGAGCGATGCTCATTGCAGCTTTCGCGCAATCCCTTCCAACAAATTAGCCAGGACGACGTCCTTTTCTGTGATGCCGCCCGCGTCGTGCGTCATCAGGTCAACAGAGACACGATTGTAGACGTTCGCCCACTCGGGATGATGATTGTTGCGCTCAATCGCCGGAGCCGCGGTCATCATGAAGCCCATCGCGTGGCCGAAATCGGGGAAGCGGTACTCGCGATGGAGCTTGCCTTCGCGCAGAGTCCAGTCTTCGAGCGTTGAGAGAGCCGCTGCAATTTCCTGGTCGGTTAGTTTTGCCATGTTCGCCCTCGCTCTTACGAGGATACAACTGCAGCGGAGCAAGCCATGATCCGCTATACGTCGAGCCCTACACTGCGCATCAGTTCGAGCGCATTGCTGCGTTCGACGATTCCCTCGCGGAGTTGGTAATCGAAGTGCATTTCACCGTTCGCCATTTGATCTTCGAAGTGCACGTTGCGGGCGTGGGTACCGAGAGACTCCGCGATTCCCGTGAGCGCGAGATCATGCGTGGTAACCAGGCCGATCGCGCCGCGCTCGGCGAGTCCCTTGAGGACTGCGGACGCGCCGATGCGGCGATCGTGAGAGTTCGTCCCGCTCAAAAGTTCGTCCAGCAAAAACAGCAGCGGTTCACCGGCGCGCGCTAATTCGACAACATCGCGCAAGCGGCTGATCTCCGCATAGAAACGCGACTTGTGGTCTGCAAGCGAATCGTTGATGCGGATCGAAGCGCCCACCCTTAAGCGCGACAGACGCATTTTCTTGCACGGCACCGGCGCACCGGCCCACGCAAGAACAGCACCGATCCCAACGGAGCGCAGCAGCGTGCTCTTGCCGGACATGTTGGAGCCGCTCACGATCCATACCGCGCAGTCACGGCTGAGGGAAACATCGTTGGCCACAGCGGAGCTAGCGTCAATCAACGGATGCCGCAACGCTTCCGCCTGGAATAACGGCGCGGCGCCTTCCACCAGTTCCGGAAACGCGGCGTCTTCATGCTCATAAGCGAAGGTCGCCAGGGAACAGATCGCCTCGAACTCGCCCGCCGCGGCAATCCATTCGCCGATGTGTGGGCCGAACTTCACGCGCCAGCGCTCAATCGCCATGGCGAACTGTGGAATCCATACGAGCATCGCGGCAAAGAGGCGGAAAAATGCGTTGCGCGCCCAATCAAGCCGGTCTACTAACTTTTCAAGCTTGTGAATTTCCGCCGACGCCGTCAGCCTCGCGGCGTCCAAGGTGTGCGTCAACTTTCGCAGATGCCCGGATTGGAATTGCTCCTTTTCCAGACGAGCCAACAGCAGACCGAGAAGATGCAAATCATGCACGGGTGTGGCAACCGAGCCCAGCGCGATGCGCACAGAATCGCGCACCACCATGGCGAACGCCAACTCCGCGAGCACGACGAGCAAAACGGGCAGGATCGAAGTCACCTGCGCGAGCGACAGAACCGCGGCCACCAACATTGCGCAGGAAAGCGCGAGCGCGATCCATCTTGCTCCAGGCAGGAATCGCACCGGCGCACCGGAGCCCCACTCGGTGACGGCTTTGTCGTCCACGCCGGCGCGGACATCGTCGCCCATCAGCGCGATTTCCTCACGAAGATCGAGCCGCTCCCGCAATTCCGCGACCGCAGCTTGCCGCGCACGAACCGTTTCGATGTCGCCCGGAGCCAGCAACCAGTTCGCGAGCGTACGTTCACCCGTGGATGTTCGCGCCGTTGACAACAACTCAAAGAGGGAGCCTTCGCCGAATAAGTCCAGATCATCGGCGTAGAGATGTTTGGGATTGCGAAATTCCTGACCCTGCCGGCCCTTACCTGCCCAGCGATTCTCCATCCGTGCGAGCGCTCCGTCGTAATAAGATACGGCACGCGAAGAGACGGTGCGCACGCGAACGACGCGCTCATGCACAATGGCCAGCACGATAAACATTGTTATCGGCGCGAGCAGCCACCATGCGGAGATGAGGCTGCCTCCAATGGACACCGCGGCGATGGCGACACCCGCCAGGCCAGTGAGCAATCGCGCGTTACCTAGTTGCCGGAAGCGCGCGTCGCTTCGCGCAAAAGAGGCGCGCCAGCGTTCCAGGCGGGATCGATATTCTTCGCTGGCGTCCACGGGGTCTCAGTTTGATTGTAGTGGCGCGGTTCGCACAATGCACCTCTCGCGGCGTTGTATCCTGAATCCCATGCTTCCTCGACTTCGCGCCGGGCTTGATTTCATCCCGTCTCCATTTCCCGATAAGCCCGGCCTGGTGATTCGCGATCCGTTTCAGTTCTCCGATGTCACGTTGATTATTCCTCCTCCGCTGGTTTCCTGTCTTACGTTTTACGATGGCGAGCAATCGAGCCTGGACCTTCGCGCCCATTTGACGCGCGCTACGGGAAGCCTTGAATCCGGCGACGTGGAAGCGCACCTCACCGAAGCGTTAAGCAACGCAGGATTTCTCGAAGACCAAAACTTCGCCGAGCGCAGAGCCGAGGCCGAGAAAGCGTTCGCCGAAGCCCCGCATCGCGAGCCCGCGCATTCCGGAAGCGGATATCCCGACGAGCCGGTGGAGTTGCGCAAGACGTTCGCCGAATACCTCACGGGTCCGGCGCCTGAGCCGCGCGCCGGGAAACTACGGGCGATTGCGGCGCCGCACGTCAGCCCGTTCGGCGGCATCGACGCATATCGCGCGGCGTATTCCTGCCTTACGCCAGAAGATGCCGACCGCACCGTCGTTATTCTGGGAACGTCACATTATGGTTATCCCTCGCGATGGGGCCTGACGCGCAAGCCGTTTCACACACCGTACGGCGTCACTCGGCCCGCCACCGAACTCATTGACGAAATTGAACGCAAGGCGCCGGACTCGGTCCTGATGGAAGATTATTGCCACGCCATCGAACACTCCATCGAGTTTCAAGTGGTCTTCCTGCAGCATCTGCTGGGCCCGGACATCCGCGTGTTGCCGATCCTGTGCGGCTCTTTCTTCCGGAGCATTGAGCAAGGCGGCCTGCCGGAAGATGACCCCATTGTGGAACGCGCGCTGGGCACGTTGGGCGAAATTGCGGCGCGCGAGGGCGACAAACTTCTATGGGTGCTCGGCGTGGATATGGCTCACATCGGACGGCGGTACGGTGATCCACTTAGTGTCAGTGCAGGCCGCGGAGAGATGACAGAGGTGGAGCAGCGCGATCGCGAGCGAATCGATCGTCTTTCGGCTGGCGATGTGCAAGGTTACTGGGAGCGCATCCAGGAAAATCAGGACGACCTGAAGTGGTGCGGCTCGGCGCCCATTTACACCTTCCTTCGCGCACTACCCGAAGTCCGGGGCGAACTAATGCATTACCAGCAATGGAACATTGATCCCGAAAGCGTAGTTAGCTTTGCCGGAATGCGTTTTCTCTCACGCTAGCGGGCCCCGTTCCGATAAGAATACCGGAAGGTAAGGTCCATTGATTTCCATCCGGAAAGCGACAGAAGATTTAGATCGGATAGAGCACGTCACCCGTACACTTGCCGGCGTTTACGATCACGCAATCTGGTCCACGGCGCAGTATGCGATTGAGGTGGACCCGCCTTCTGTTTCGACTTTTCGCGAGCATCTCACTTCCTTGCGGGACCAGATTAGCCAGGCGCATTCGCCAGAGGATTGGCAGGTGGTGCAGGCGTCATTTCGCGGCGAACTGCGAGACTTCCGCGATCGCTCCGCGCGACAATTGACGCGTATGCGTTCGGAGTTTGCGGCCGCGGTTCTCACGATGCAGAGCTTTGCCGAAAGTGTGATCACCACAGGTGAAGATCACGAGGACACCCTTCGGGATGCACTGGGCCACCTGAACAAGGCCGCGCAGGAAAGCAACATGGAGGATGTCCGCGCCATAATCCGAAAGACAACGGTCTCTATTGAGGCAAGCGTCGAGCGGATGCGGAAGTCGCATCAGTTGGCCATCGCCCAACTTCGCGACGAAATCCGGCTGCTGCAGGGCCAAGTGGAAATCGAACGTCACGCGGCGCAGCTGGATCCTGCGACAGGCGTCTGGAACCGCCACACGATGGACGCAAAAATCGAAAGCTTCACGGACAAAAACGAACCTTTTTCACTTTTGATTCTGTGTGTGCGGAACTTGCGCCGGCTGGACGGCCAGTACTCGCGCACGACGATTGACAATGTATTGGCCGCGATGACGCAGCGCTTGGCCGCGATGCTCGACGATACGGCGGTGATTGGACGTTGGGACGAAGAAAGCTTCGCGGTGATTCTGCCCGTGGAACCCGCCGACGCCATCCGCATTTCCCGAGAGACCGCCAAGCATCTCTCGGGAAACTATACGGTGCAAGACAACGTCCTCCCATGCCAGATAGCATTGTCCGTGCTCACGGGAGTGATCGATCACGCTGTAGGCGCCTCCCCCGTTGTTTTCGCGCAGCGGTTGGTGCAAATGTCAAACGCTTTGGCGGTTGCTTAGGCACCGGGTTGCGTACTTTGCGGCGCGCCGCATATTACAATTCCAATGAGTGCGCATCACCATTTCGAAGGAAAATTATCTGAAGGCCATCGCGGAATCCGAGAGCGAAGGCGAACCCGTCATTGCCGCCACCCTGGCTCGGCGTCTGCAGGTTTCTCCTCCTGCCGTAACAATGGCGGTGCGCCGTTTGCGACGCGATGGATTGATTCGCGTCAACGCCAATAGCGAACTCACCCTCACCCGCGAGGGCCGTGAGATTGCGCTCCGGTTAATTGAGCGCCACAACCTGATTGAGCGCATGCTCACCGAAATTTTCGGCATGGAGTGGTACAAGGTCCACGATGAAGCCGAGCAACTGGAGCATGCCGTTTCCGCCGATTTTGAAGCCTGCCTTCGCGAGAAATTAGGCGATGGCGAAGCGTGTCCGCACGGCAATCTTCCCGGACTCGATAAACCCAAGGACCGCCGCGAGCACGGATGGAAGCCGCTTGACGAAATCGCCGACGGCGTCACGGCAAAGGTGGTCAGCGTTTTTGAGCGCGACCGGAAATTGCTGGAATACCTGGATGGCCTCGGCATCCGCCCCAACGCAAAGGTCAGGGTCCTGACACGCAACTACGACGACACCATGACCCTGCAGATCGCCGGCAAACAAGTGCAACTGGGCGGCTCCGCGGCAGGGAAGGTTTGGATCATGCAGGACGGCGCTACGGAAATCCGTAAAACCCCCCGGAGCAATTGATCAAGTCCCCGGGCATTCACGGAAAACGAACGGCAGTTGATCCTCCAAGGGCTAGCCGACGTTACACTGAGAACGTATGCAGAAGCTCAGCTTTTTCACGCTTTCCTTGTCTTGTTTTGCCGTCTTCGCATCCGCCGAAGTGAAGACAATGACGCTGCGGCAGGCGGTGGATCTGGCCCTTGCGCAGAACCCCGACGTGCTGATCGCGCGGCTCGATCAACAAAAAGCTCGCGGCCAGGTCACCATCCAACGCGATCCGTTCGTACCCAAAATGTACGCCGGCAGTGGCATTGCTTACACGAACGGCTTCCCTGCAACCATTGACGGCAGCGCTCCGTCCATCGTGCAGGCGCGCGCAAATATGGCGATCTTCAACCGTCCGCAAAGCTATATGGTGGCGCAGGCAGAAGAGAGCGTTCGGGGCGCCGGTGCCGAGACCGCCCGCCGGCAGGAGGACGTCGTCTATCGCGTGATTACACTATGGCTCGACGCCGAACAAGCCGCGAGGAGCCTCGAAGCCGCACAGCGTCAGGGCGTGAACCTTCTAAAAGTGCGCGAGTTGATGGAACAGCGCGTGGCCGAAGGACGCGAATTGCCGCTGGAAGGGAAAAAAGCGAACCTTGCTGTGCTGCGGGCCAACCAGGCTGCGGATAGCTTGGCCCTCAATCTCGTGAATACCGAAACTTCACTCGCACTTATGCTTGGTTTGAATCCTGGGGACCGCGTTCACGCGGCTGCGGGGCAGAGGGAGCCAATCGAGGTGCCCGTCACGGAGGATGCCTCCATCGAACAGGCACTCACAACCAGCAACGAGTTAAAGTCGCTCGAATCCAGCATGCAGGCAAAGAGGCTCGAAGTGAAGAGCTATCAAGCGGAGCGCCTGCCCAAGATCAACCTGCTGGCTCAGTATTCTTTACTCGGCAAATTCAATAACTACGAGGAGTTCTTCCGCTCCTTCCAGCGGCACAACGGGCAGATCGGCGCCTCGATCGAAATTCCGCTGCTGGTTGGGCACGCCGCCAACGCCCAGCGCTCAGCGGCGGAGTTGGAGATCGCCAAGCTGCGGATTGAAGTGGGCCGCACGCGTTCTCGCATTACGGCCGACCTTCGCACGGGCTATCAAAACCTCAAGAGAGCCGATGCCGCTCGCGACGTCGCACGCGCGGATCTGGATGTGGCTCGCGAGGAATTGAACATCGATCTTGCTCTGATGGATGAAGGCCGCCTACCGCTGGCGCGCGTTGAAGCCGCACGCGCGACCGAAAACGAAAAGTGGCTGGCTTACTACGACGCCCAGCACGGCGCGGAACTGGCGCGGATCAACGTTCTTCGCTACACGGGCACACTGGCAGCGTCCATTCACTAGAACCGGAAAGACAAAGAATTCGATGCCGGAGAGCTACCTGATTCCAGTTATAATTGTTTCGGATTCCTTTCATGCAGCTCACGTGTCCAGAATGCGGCAGTCGCGATGCACGAGTTTCGCACCGCCGTGGAATCCTTGAGCAGCTGAAGGGGCTGTTCGGCATCTACCCACTGCGATGCCGGCGATGCAAGGCACGTTGGTCCACCAGCACGTGGGAGGCTGGGGCCTGGAGATACGCGCGCTGCCCCAAGTGTTACCGGCAGCAGCTTACCAGCTGGAATGAAGCCTATTACAATCCGCCGTTCATGATTCGTTTCTGGCTGGCTCTTGGCGCCAAGCACCACCGTTGCGCCGCGTGCCGCTGTAACTTTGCCGGTTTCAAGCCGAGGAAAGAACGCTTCGAGTGGCGCCATCAGGAACGGCCCGCCACCGACCCGGAGCCAAATACAGAAGTTCCCTCCGCCGCACAATCGGAAATTCACGCGGACCAACCTGCGCACACTCCTGAATCACATTAATTCATTGAATTTTTGCCGGATGGAATTTCGCGTCGATGGTGGCGTTGGCCGTGACGCTCAGCAAATAGAAATGGTTCCAAGTGACCCGTCAGCAGCTTGTCTTCCCACCGGCATGCACGGCTGAGACGTGGCAGTGGAAATAGCCGGAGCGATTTGCCCTTAACTCCCCGCCGCCGCTTTTACGCGACTGCGGATCAAAGCACTGGGCGCGCCCGCGATCATTCCCATAGAAGTTTGCGTCTCGACGCGGCCTTTCACTCGCCAGCAACGAATGCCTGCCTTTCGGCCTGCTCCCGCGGCTGAGTTAACGCTCCCGGCCTACGTCTTCAACAACCACTCCTGAACTTCACGAAGCCCGTTCGGCTTGGCGCTCCCGGCCTCGCATGGCTTTTGTGCCTTGCGCGGCGCGATCTTCGCGCTTCGCCCGTTGCTCCGTTCTGCTCCGAAGTGCTCCGTCTGCAGCCTTGCCGTCACTTCCCTCCAGGACCTCTCGATCCTTCGGGATCCTTGCACCCGGCTCGGCTCAGCCAGAGAAACTTGCCCGACGATTTGCCCGATCTGCTTTCGCTCCCCGACGCGTGCAATATTTTAAGGCACTGCTCGCTTCGGATCAACGCTCCAGCTCCGCTACGCTTCGTCCGGCTCGCTGTCCTTCGAACCTCTTGGAACCAAGGCGATGATGCGCCTATTCCAATTTTGGGTCAAGGGAAATCACTCCGTTTCCACCACAGTATTTTTCTTTTGGAATCAGCGAACTGCGGCTAGCCGCCTGTGCAAGGACTGTGGATAAAACAAAGTGTAGGGGATGCGTTTTTGCGCCGCGGCTATTTCTGGAGTGTCTAAAGCGGTGTTCCCGCGACGGCTTCGAGCATATCGCCGGTCTGGCACTGACGACCCACAACGACGCTGAAGGCCACGCCCATCAAAAATCCGCCCGCCACCGAACGGCAGTGCCGCACCTGCGCAATGATATTTTCCTGCCCCAGTTGAAACGCTATATAGGCTCCCGGCGGAATGAAGTTGACCGCAGAAATCGCGGCACCATGCCTGGATACGTTCCGCAGATGTGCGTCAATCAACTCCGTATCTGGCAGCATGCGTGCCCGAACGGCACAAGGACTTTCAATCTCCCAGCGGTCGTCCCGCCGTCGTTCGGATTCAGACAATACCAGTGCATCTTGCCGGTGTAAAAGCAGATCTGCTTCTTCCTGCCCCGGCGTGGTTTCTTCCTCAATGACGATTGGCCTCGACATACAACGACGATACCCCGCATATTTACTAGAGGCAATCGGGTTTACTACGTAACTGGCCGCATTACCTTCGTACTAAAATATTGGAAATACAGGACTTATAGGCCAAAACGCACATAACCCTCCCTAATGGCAATCCCGTAGTCATTTACGGTTAAGGAAAAGAATCATTCCGGTGTCGGTCGCCGCCCAAAGGTGGCTGGGATCGGGACCCGAGAGCACCACGGAACGTCCGACGGCGCGGTAATCCACCTTCATCTCGGTCCAATTGGTGAGGTTGTCGCTGGTAAGGATTCTCACCTTCCCGGGGACCGGTGCCGACGCCAGTTGTCCCGGAGGCTCCACCGCGGCGAGAAATGCGGGGCCTTCGCCGAAGATGGCGGAATCAGTGACGCGGCGGTCTTTTTGCTTAAACACGCTCTGACTTTTGCCGTTCTTGAGGTCCAGGTGAACCACCTCCGAGGGCCAGGCGAACGAATCCGCATATCCGAAGACGGCAAGTCCGTTGGCGTTGGCCAGATGCAAGCTGACAATAGATCCGATCAAGGGGGCCGTCGAGGACCGCCAGGTCGCTCCGCCATCGCGGGTCTCCACTTCGAGAGTGAGCGTGGGGACTTCGCGGCGCTTCAATGCGCGCTCCGGGTCCATCCAATCCGGCAGCGAATCGTCACTCCCCCGGCGCGGAGGCGCGTAGCCGCCAATCATCAATCCGTGCCGCGCGTCAGCAAACGCGATGCGCGCATAATAGCTGAACGCGGGATTGGACGAAGGTTTCGCGGCCTCCTCAAGAGGCGACCACGTGTGTCCGCCATCCTTTGTCTCATAGATGGATTTTTGTAGTCCTACGCCGTAGCCGTGCCTGGCGTCGACAAACCATAAGCGCAACAGCAGGCCACTGTCCGGCGCGCGGTCGAGTTTCCTGTTTGGCTTGAGCTGATCGGCGATGCGCGTCCACGCACGGCCGGCCTCCTCGGTGAACCATATGCCATCCCGCGTCAACATCCAACCGGCGTCTTCGTTTAGAAAGAAAACCGACCGGGGCTGTTCACGCAACGGGACCAACGACCAGCGCGCGCCGGCGTCGCTGGTGACCACCGCCGTGAAGCGCGGCTTGCCGCGGCCATCGCGATCCTGAATAGTTCCTACGGCAATGCAACGGGACGCCGAAGGACAGGCCATATCGGCGATCGCCAGCTCCGTCTTCACCTCGTCGTAGAAATATTGCAGCGCCCAATCGGCAGGCTTTTGCGCAGAGGCGCGGTTGACGGATAGCACGCCCAAAAACAGGAGAAGGAGGAAACCAAAGAAAGCGGCTATGCAACGCGCGCGCGCTTTTGCACTGAACAGGGCTTGGTTCAAGAGCGGCGTGCGCACTCTACCCCCGCCGCACGGGAGCCAGGACGAGATCGACAAGATTCTTTGTGGCAAGTACCGCCGGATCGATAGACGCAAGCGCGACCAGGCATCCCACCTGCTCGCCGATGGTCGTCAGCAATTCCATTTCACCACCCGAGTGTGCGTGCGATTCGCGGTGCTGCACGTTGATGACGCCCGCTACACGGCCGTGCATCATGATGGGCGCCGACAAGAAGGCCTCGTAGGTATCTTCAGGAAGATCGGTGAACAGTTTGAACCGCGTATCGGAAAACGCTTCGCGCGAGATGGAGAGCAGACGGCGCTCGCGCGCCACCCAGCCGGTCAAGCCTTCGCCCAGTTTTAAGCGAACGTTGCCGATGGTTTCCGCCTTCGGATTGTTCGATGCGCATAGCACCAGTTCCTTATCCTGCAGCAGATAAAGCAAGCAGGAATCGGAATGCATGTACTCCACCACCAGCGAAACCACGCCTTGCAGCGCGGTCGCCGGAGCCATGTCCTTTACCATGAAGCGGCTGATTTTCTGTACGAGCCGAAGTTGACGTTCCGTATCTTCGACCAGGGATTCCAGTTCTTTTGCGCGTGACACCGGATTCATTATGGCAAACCGGAAGGCTTCCGGCTAGGCCGTCATTGCGGGCCGCGAAACGTCCCATTTTTCGACAAAATGTTACCCTGAACGAAAGGGTGGCCCCCCGGACGCGGCGCCCTGTTCAACGAACCACAGGAATGCGATTTCTTACTCTACTGGCGGCCGGGCTCCCTTACCTGCTGATGCAGGTGGCGCTGCGCTCGGGCGGCGACGCCGATTTGGTCCGCCGGATGAAAGCGCGGCAGCCGAAGGCGATGTCGGACCTTTACAGTAAGTACGGCCAGGCCGCGTATTCCATAATTTTTCGCATAGTCCGCGGGGCCTCGGCCGCCGAGGACCTCCTGCACGAAACACTGCTCCACGTCTGGAACCGCGCGGCTTCGTTCGATGGCGAACGGGCGTCCCTGGGAGCTTGGGTGCTCACCATCGCACGAGCGAGGGCCATAGATTGCCTGCGTGCCGCCGAAGGCCGCGGCGTTGCGAAAGGCCTGGAGCACCTGGAAAACGCCGACCTGTTCCACGGCATCGATCCCGAGCATCTTTCTTCCGACGCTACGAAGCGCGTGCGGCAGGCGTTCGCCAAGCTGAGTGAGAAGCAGAAACTTGCCCTGGCCCTCGCCTACTTTGAGGGCGCTTCGGAAGCCGAGATGGCGGATAAGTTGAAGCAGCCGGTCGCAACCATACGCGAGTGGACGCACGATGCACTCGAAGGCCTGCGCTCCGCTCACGAGGGGGCGAAATTTGTCTGAGTCTTCGCGCACCCTCACCTGCGCCGAACTCGCTGAGTGGTTCGAGTTCTACGCGCTTGGCGTGCTGGACCCCGCTATCCAGGCGCAGGTGGACACGCATCTGACCGAAGCGTGCAAAACATGTGCGGCGAATCTGGCGAAGGCAACGGCACTGAACTCCATCCTGCTCTCGATGGTTCCGAACGCGGCGATGCCGTCGAGACTGAAGCACCGGCTCCTGGCCGCCGTGGGGCACGAGAGACCACGATGGGGATGGGCCGGCGCAATGGCAACTATGCTGATGCTGATTGTCGCGTTGTGGCTTGGCTACGAGGAACGCCAGCGCGGCAAGGAGTTGGCCGACGCACGGCAGGTGCTGATGCGCGTCGCAAGCGAACGCGATCAGTTCTCGCAGGCCCTCGCGTTTCTTTCCGACCCCGCGACCAAATCCGCAAGCTTCGGCGGCGGGACCCAACCCGGTGGCACACGACCCATTGGCAAACAGGCGAGGGGGCAAGTCTTCCTGCACTCGGAGTTCGGCGTATTGCTGGTCGCCTCCAACCTACCTGCGCTGGCGAAAGGCAAGGCCTACGAGATGTGGCTGATCCCGCGAGCCGCCGGAGCTGCACCGCGGTCTGCAGGCCTGTTCGACTCAAACGGCACTCGTGCCTTGTACATTGTGAATGGACCGTTAGATGTAGCGGATATCGCGGCAGTCACCGTGACAGTGGAAACTGAAAAGGGCTCCCAATCGCCCACTTCACCGGTGCTGTTCACTGCCCGCCTCAATTAAGCGCGCGAAGCTGCGCCTGTTGGATCGCTTAATCGCAACCCTTCGAAGGACAAGTGGAAAGCCCGAACATCCGGTACAGCGGGCACATTCCGACCACGCCAGTGAGGATCGGAACCACTCCAATGTAGCCCCACGGTGTCTTCGGACCTACGAATGCCAGCGACAGGAGAATGATTCCAAGGATGATGCGCCCGATCCGGTCCGCCGCACCTTCGTTCTTTGCAAGTAAGTTCATATTGCCTCCGTACGTTTATAAATGCATACCGCTTCAGTGGAACAAGATGCAGGTGGCGCCAAAAAGGAACAAGATAAAAGCGTGAAGCCTGACCCGATTTTCCCGCTGCAATTGCTCGGCTATTCTGACTACCGGGATTCCATTACTCGCAAGCCTGATCGCGTCGATGCGTTTCTTGCGGAAGTTGTAGGGCTTTACTTGAACCGAGGCACCAGCTTCAGCGCCGTCTCCCGGTGAATGCCCGTCAGCTCGGCTGGCGAGAATCCGCACTTGTCGAGGCCGGCAAGGGTTTTGGCCGCGGTGACAAACGGAAAGTCCGTGCCGAAGACGATCTGGGACGACGACACAACTCGCTTCAAGCCTTGCATGTTAACCACGTTCACGGCCTGTGCCGTGTCGTAATAAAAGCGGCGCAAGTGATAGAGGCGCGAGTTCGGCTCGGCGGGCTTGGCCAGGTTGTCGTTGATCGTATCGGGGCCGCCGATGCCAAACCGTTCGACCAGTGACGGCATCGTGCCGCCTGCGTGCGAAAACACGAACTTAATGTCGGAGTAGCGCGCGGCGGCCTCGCCTGCAATCAAGCTGTAAATCGTGCGCGCCGTGTCGGTGCCGAATTCGATCGTCGTAGGGTTCACGCCAGGGAGCAAGCCGCTGCAGCAGGGGGCATCGATGGGATGCGTGTAGACGACGGCCTTGCGGCGATTCAGTTCGTCGAAGATGGGCCGCAAAGTGGGATCGCCCAGCCAGCGATTGCCGTAACTGGTCATCAAACCCACGCCATCGGCCTTCAACGTATCAAGCGCGTATTCAATCTCCTTCAGGCTTGCGTCAATAACAGGTAACGGCAGCACCGCGAACAAGCCGAAGCGGCCCTTGTAATCGGAAGCCATCTTCGTCGCGTACTCATTCATCTCACGCGCAAGGGTGGAACTTTCCGCCGGGTCGCCGAACCAGATGCCGGGCGTGGTGCAGGAAAGAACGCTGGTCTGCACGCCCTCCATATCCATCAACTCGATATCTTTGGCTGGCGAGTAGGTCTTGAGAACGTTGTAGTTGAAGTACGGCGTGAAACCCGCGCGATACTGTCCGTCTTTTGCCGCCAGCGCCTTCAAATATCCGGGCGCAGTGAAGTGATGGTGAAGATCGATCACGCGGCGTCCCGGTTGCGCGTGCGCCCGGCGGGACGCCAACGCTCCCGCGCCGGCCATGGCAAGGCCGGAGAGAAATGCTCTGCGGGAGGTCAAGGGAGAAAACATCGGACATTCCTTTCCTTCGGATCGCGGATTCGCCGCGGCGCCGGCGACCGGTTCGAAGCCGATGCCAATCGCCGCGGGAATCCGAAAGAACTTCTAGGCAAACTTCGGCATGAACTTGGCGGCGTTGTTGCGATAGATGCCTTGCAACTCGGCCGGAGAGAAGCCGCACTTCTGCAGGCCTTTCAAATGCGAGGCCACCGTGGCGAACGGATAATCCGTGCCGAACACAATTTGGCCCGCCCCGGCCACGGTTTTGAGCGCTTGCATCTGCACGACGTTGACCGAGCCAGCCGTATCGTAATGGAAGCGGCGGAGGTGATACAACCGGGAATTCGGTTGCGGCGTCCCCGCGAGATTATCGTTGATGTCCTCGGGACCGCCAATCTGGAAGCGCTCCACCAATCCGGGCATCGTGCCGCCGCCGTGCGAAAAGATGAAGTTAATGTTGTTGTAGCGCGTGGCGTTCCCGGTCACCAGCAGACTGAAAATGGTGCGGGCCGTGTCGTGATTGTATTCAAGAACGGTCGCCGAAACGTTCGGCATCAATTCCTGGCAGCAAGGGGCGTCAATCGGATGCACATAAACCGTCGCACGGCGGCGGTTCAGCTCATCGAATACTGGCTTGAAGATCGGGTCGCCCAGCCAGTTGTTTCCATAGCTGGAAACAAGTCCGACACCGTCGCACTTGAGCGTGTCGAAGGCGTACTCGATTTCCTTCAAGCTGTGCTGAATGGAAGGCAAAGGCAGCAGCGCGAACAAACCGTAGCGGCCCGGATGGTCGTTCTTCATCTTCGTGCCGAACTCATTCATCTCGCGCGCGAGCATGGCGGATTCTTCGGGATCGCCAAACCACACTCCCGGCGTCGTGCAGGAAAGCATGGAGGTCGCTGCGCCGTCGCGGTTCATTGCTTCCAGATCCTGTTCCGCCGTGTAGAGCTTCAGCCGGTCGAGCGCGAACCATGTCGAGAAGCCGTTCACCTTCTTGCCATCGTGCCCAGCGAGCGCCTTGATGTAGGCGGGCGACAGGAAGTGATGATGACAATCGATAACGCGCGCGTTCGCAGGCTGCGCCAACGCGTCTTTCATCAGCGCGCCGGCCCCAACGGCCGCACCGACCCCGGCAAGAAACTGGCGTCTAGAAGAACTCCGTAATATTCCACCCTGCATTTGTCCCACCTCCATGGTTTTTGAAAAGAAAAATCAGTAAGCGCGGCTAACCTTTGAAGCGCGGCAAAATACGCAGCGCGTTTTCGCGATGAACCAGCTTCAACTCGTCCGCGGTGAAGCCGGCTTTCTCCAGGCCGATCAAATGCCGTCCCATGCCTGCTCCAAATGGATAATCGCTGCCGAAGACGATCTGGCTCATCCCAACAATCGTCTTCAGTCCCTGCATCTGCACAATATTGGGCGATTGTGCCGTGTCATAAAAGAACCGGCGCAGGTGCCAGAGACGCGAATTGCGCTCGGCCGGCTTTGCGAGAACATCGTTGATCGTATCCGGTCCGCCAACGCCGAAGCGCTCAATCAGCGACGGCATGGTGCCGCCACCGTGCGAAAAAATGAACTTGATATTGGAGTAACGCGTGGCCGCATCGCCCGCGATCAAGCTGTAAATGGTGCGCGCCGTATCGGTGTTGTATTCGATGGTCGGCGGAGAAACGCCCGGCTGAATATCCTGGCAGCACGGCGAATCGATCGGATGCGTGTAGACGATGGCCCCACGACGGTTCAGTTCGTCGAATACTGGACGAAACAGGACGTCGCCGTGCCAGTGCAGGTCGTGGCTGGACATGAGGCCGACGCCATCGGCCTTGAGCACGTCCAAGGCGTACTCGATCTCTTTCAAACTGTCCTCGATTGATGGCAGCGGCAGAAGCGCGAACAGTCCGAAGCGGCCTTTGTAATCGGAAACCATGCGAGCGCCGTATTCGTTCATCTCGCGCACCATGGCTTTGCTTTCTTCCGGATTCCCGAACCATGCTCCGGGCGTCGTGCAGGAAAGCATCGCCGTTTGCGTGCCCTGCTTATCGAGATCCTCGACGACTTTCGCCGGCGAATAATTCTTCCAATTTTGCAGCGCAAACCAGGTGGTAAATCCGGCGGTGTGCTTGCCCTCTTTCGCCGTCAGCGCTTTGATGTAGGCGGGTGAGGCGAAATGGTTGTGGCAATCGATCGCCCGAACGTTCGGTACAATGGGCGCCGCTCCCTGCCCGAACAACGCGGTTTTGGATGCAACCGCAGCACCGCCCAACGCGGCAATACCGGCAAGCAACTCTCTGCGCGACGGTTGGCTGGAAAAAGGACGGTCCATGGGCAGAAAGCGTATCGAATCAAGGGCCGACTGTCAACCCAAAAGTAATAGAAATTATTTTGCCGAAAAGATTAGCCGGAAAAATGCCCAGCGGCGGATTTTCGAAAATCGAGCACGGCCGCCCTACCGGCGGGTATAACCGGGACGGTAGTGCTCGTGGCAGCTCTGGCAGGATTCGTAAAGCTCGTCGTTCAAGGCTTTTAGTCCCTCCACGTCCCTGGCTTTGGACAACTTGTACCCTTTCTCGCCGACATCGCGCAGAAGCTTCGCATCGCGCATCCATCGGTCTTTGTCCCGGGCCCGGTTTGGCGCCATCAGCAGGTTCGCCGACTCCGCCAACGTGAGCATGTTGCGCTGGAAGTCCAGCCAGTCCTTTTCCGTCCGTTTTTCATTGCGCCCAACATAAAAGAGTTCGTCCGACGTTGGAAAAACCAGTTCAAGCATCAGCACGCTCATGGAAACTGTGGATTTGAGCACAGGAGTCTCCGAAGAATTTTGTTCAACGGGCGCAGCCGGTGGTTGGATTGCGGAAGGAGTCTGCGCCAGAAGCGTCGTGGAGAGCAGGATCGTCGTCAATATACGCATGGTTTTCTCGCCACGCGATTTTAGCACGCCAAATGAATTCCCGAACCGCTCTGTCCAAAATGCTCTGCCCAAAATATGGGATGAATGGAGAATCCAGGAACGATTGGTTCGTCCGCGGTTCTTACTGAACCCGCAAGGCAAATTCGCGGAGCAGATCGCCCGATCCCGTTGCATAGAGCCGCACCCAATACTCTCCTGGCTTAAAGGTTCTTTGCACGCGGAAAGACAGCTTTTGATCTGCCAAGGGTGCCGTGCCGTCCCACATCGCGTGCCCGGTGGCATCGACCACCTGCGCCCTGTACTCACTTGCGGGCGGCAGAGCGCTGGGATCGATATCAAGGCGCACCGTACTTCCCGCCGGCACCACGGGCAACGTTTCTTCTCCACCCCGCAACGCCATTAACGATACTTGCGCTTCGGCGACCGGGGCGGCCTTCTTCGCCGCGTTCCACGCGACGGTAGCAGAGAACACAAAGACAACAACGGCAGCGATCTTGAGCAGACTCGAAAGCGCCGCGCCCGAATACCAGGTTCTGCCGAGCCCTGGAGCGACGGGCATCTCAATGGGCCGAATGGGTTCCGGGCTCGCCTGGGCACCGGCGATAGCGTCCGAAGCAGCGGCCTCCGCCAGCCCGGCTTTCATGACCACCAGGTAGTCGTCCATATCGGCAACCCGAGTGCAGCACACCGGACAGTGCAGTAGATGTTCCTCAAAAAGGGCGAGGCTGGGATCGACAAGTTGGCCTAAGCAAAACTGCTCCAGCAACTCTTCCGAGGGATGTACGCCCTTGGGGGGCGCAGTTTCGGCATCCGCCGTCAAAGGAGCGGCTTCTTGAGAAGGCGCGGCTCCGCGCGCAACGGATTCCTTGGTTCCCGTCGTGGGGAAAACAGCACCGGACGACACTTCTTCCGACATTCCTGGCCTCACTGAGCGCCGGACTCCTTGGTACGGGCAACGCCTCCGTACCAATTTGAAGTCGTTCCAAACCGGGACTCACTTCATTAGTGGGAATACCCGGCAGAAGTTCTCACAAAAACTGCTTGCAGAGCTTTCGATGCCAACTTTTTTTTGCCAATCTCCCCGAAACGCGCCTTTGCCCGGGATTTCAAGAGCCGGAACTGGGTCTCCGTCAGTTCCATCTCCCGGCAGATCTGCTCCTGACTCTGCTCGCGGAGATAAAAGCGAGTCAGAATCTCTTTGTCGCGGGCGGGTAACTCGTCTAAAACCTTGCGGATAATCTCCACACGCTGGCGGAACATGGCGGCCTCTTCGGGATTTCCCCGGGGGTCTGCGATCCGGAGAGTTGTCTCCATGTCCATTTGTTCGCGGCGGGTATGAATTGCCTTATCGATGTGTGCGGCCACTTGCCGGCGGACAACGGTGCGAACAAACCCCATTAGCCGCTCCGGTTCGCGCAGTTCCCCTTTGCGGATGGCCTGCACGACAACGACGAAGGTATCGTGAACTTTGTCGTCCAGTTCCTGTGCGCCAAGCTGGCGGCACAGAAAGAAGCGAATTCCTGTCGAGAACAGATGGTAAAGTTCGGCCATGCCATCGGTTTGCCCGGACCGGATCCGATCCACCAGATCCACCCACATGGCATATTCAGCAGCATCGGCAGCTTCGTTTGCTGGACCCGTCCGTAAGCTCTCCTCGGGGTCTGTATCGAAACCAGCCGGACTCCTCGACGGATTTCCCTCCGCGGCAACCAACTCGCGTGCATCCTCTCCTGGTGCGATCGAGCCCGGGCTGTTTCCATACCAATTCGCCCCCGGGGCCTCGGCGTCGTATTCCCCGCCTGCATTCTCATTGAGAATCGCTGGAGTCGAGATCGGCGGATCTACTGCCTCACCCTCGCCCAAGGGCGCAGCCGTTGGCGCGACGACGCGCAGCACCGGCGAGCCCACAGGCGCTCTCATCGTTGACCCGGTGACGGATCCACCGAGCGATCCACTGAACCGGTCCTGTGCCCCGGCGCCCGCTCCGGCCGCCGCGGCTTTTTGCCAAGCATGATTTCCCATTAACGCTCTCCTCCGACCAGCGAATACGAGGCCCAATACGAAGGCCTTGCGCGCCAGCTCCCCGAATGCGCCATCTCCACTTGGCTCAAACGAAGAGCCTCCGCTGCATCGGTGCGCGGCAACTGCTGGTAAAAGCGGGTGAATATTTCCCCGCGCGAATCTTCCACCGGCCACAGCGTCGCAATCACGCCGCGCGCGCCCGCCATCAACCAGGCCCGGCTCAGCCCCAGGAGTCCCGCACCTGCGGTGGCCTCGCCTACGCCTGAGTCGCAACCCGTCATAACGACCAATGCCTCTGGCACACGCAGTCCGCCGATTTCCGTGGTACTCAATACCTCGGCCACGGGTGTGCGCCCCTCTGATACAGCAAGACTGAAGGCGATGAAACTCTGCTCCCGGCCCTGGCCTGTCGCCGGATCGCCGCCCACGTCAAAGGCATTTCCTGGTGCACCAACAGCAGCACCGTTGTTTTCCCAAGCACCTTCCGGGTTGGCCGCCACGTGCGTGGCCAAATGGATCACGGACGGCCTCCCATTCAGGAGATTGCAGAATGCGCCCCGCCGCGCCTGGCTGCCCTCCAGCACCGTTACCGTCCCGGACTGCCCACCCCACGCGTGGGCAACCGCTCGCACCTCTCCGGCACTCCCCACAAGCCGTGCGAATTGGCCGGGTACAGCGCTGGTCCCGTCGTCAGTAGCCGTCTGCCGCGGATAACCATGCCGGGACGCGGTGCTCGACACCCACCGAGGATCGGCCGAGTTATAGATGGGATCACCCACGGCCAACAGCCAGCCCTTTCCGCCGCTCAGGCGCCCCGATCCCCCCGCGGCCGTTCCGGCGGGCGCAACGGTCTCCCGCGTCCGCAGTAGCGAAGCGCCTGGAACTATTTGTAAAGAATGTCTGTCCACCAAATACACCGTTTCAGCCGCCTGTAACCGTTTCCTGCCGTCCGCGTCCTCGACAACCAGCGCGGCAAACGGCAATTCAAACAACTCGCCATCCAACGACAACAACCAGCGCCGTTTGGACCGTTCCTTCGCCGTAAGCTGCCCAAACAACATCCGGTAAAGGGCGGCTCCTTCCTCATCCACGGTCCGGGTTCCCGCCGCCGTAACGTCCATCGAGCCCGCGTTTTCCCCCAGAGCCTTGCTCACTGCGGGATTCCCGCCCACGTTGCGCCGAATCGCCTCGCGAAACGCTTTCACCCGGGCGGCAATCTCCTTCTCGCCCGCAATCCGATAGAACCCCAGCGAGTCTCGGCCTATCGCCCAAAGGTAGGAATCCGCCTCGCCGAGCGAGAAACTCAACAGCAGCTCGGATTCGCTTATTCCGTTTTGAAAATGATTAAGTGAACTCTGAGTGCGAAAATTCTCGCTATTCTTGAACTTATTTTGAATACCTGCCTGCGCTTCCATTTCGGTAATTTTCAAAGCGAGACGGGACGTGACGTCTCCTGCCCCCTGCGCGCCCCCTCTTCTGCGGGCCTGCTGGGCCCCCAATCGGCCTAACAACTCCCAGTATTCCGCCGGCAGTTTTTCCTTCCAAATGTCTGTAAAAGCGAGACTTGTACGAAGCGCCGCAGCGCGATTCGCCTCCACGGCTTCCCACGCGCGGGCGGCCCATTTGGCGCTTCCATGCTCCACGGCGTACTTTGCCGCCAGGGGGATAAAGGAATGAAATATCTTCTGTTCAAGGCCAACGTTGGCGCGGGTAAGCGTGGAGCGGGCAGGTATAATTTCTCCGCGCCACCGGGAAACCTCGTCGACGGCCCGGGAAAGGTCGGCCAGCGCGGCGCGAGTATGCCCCCCAGCCAGGTCGATCTCGCCCCGTTGATGCCACAGCCGAAACAGCGGCCATGTCGGCGCTCCCGAACGCGCCGCCCGGATGGCCAGTTCGGTGAAGTGTGCGGCGGCAGGCAGGTTGTGGCGGGCGAGGTAGAGCGCGCCTAGCAGCGCGTAGGAATAGCCCACGTCTCCACTATGCCGGAGCACGCGCATACGGAAGGCCTCGCATAAGGCCCTCTCGGCGCTTTCCAACTCCCCGTTGTTTAGGCGGGATTCACCCAGCAGGTCCCAAGCCAGCGGTTCCACATCGAGTTTGCCCGCATCGCGTGCCGATTCTATGGCCTGCAGGAAATACGGCGACGCATCCTCTCCGAAACGTGCGGCGCGCAGCCGGCCAACCGTCATCAGTAGCTGCGGACGATAATAAATGCCGTTTTTTGATCCACTTACACCGGCCTCCGCGATGCCGTCCTCGGCGGCCTTCAGCGCTGCCGGAAAGTCCCACATCTGCCGGTATAAGTTGGAGAGATTTAGGGCGATCGCGCCAGCGTCTTCATGATCTTGGATCGCCGTCGCCACCTTGCGGGCCTCGAGAAACGTGGCCATCGCTTCGCGGTAACGGAAATCGAAAATCTGGCAACCGCCAATGCTGATCAGGAATTTAACGGAGGAATAGGCATCGTTCCGGCGCCGGGCTTCCGCCAAACCGGCGCGGTAAACCCCTTCTGCTTGAACGTAATCTCCGGCCGTGCGCAGTTGCAGGCCGCGATTTCGGAGGTCAAGGGCGTGTGCCTGATCCCAATAAGCACTGGAATTCGGCGATTCCCTCCGCCCATCGGCTCGATAGCAGGAGCCACAGGCAGCTAACAACAGAACCAGGCAAAGGCCCCGCAGCAGGGTAACCATTGCTTATTTCTCGGTTTATTCCTAGGAATAGTTGCGAAATAAGATTACCATATGCCGGGAATAAGGGAAAGACATGTGTTGGGACCCTCCGGCGGTTGTGCAGATGGGTTCGTCGTGCTTTTTTGCGCCGAATGAATGCGCAAACCAAGGCCTGCGCGACCAAAAGCAACACGGGCATTAACACAAACCGGTCCGTTCGATAACGACCCGACCGGATGGATGGAACAGGTTTCCGGGCAACGAGTCTACATGCTTCCGCGGACCATCGAAGCTACAGGTGTGAACCCTCGGTAATTGTGATTCGCAGGATCATGTGCCACGGGATTAAGTGCACGCCGCGTTCGCCAGGCACATCGATCCACAGCGCGTGCTCATCGCTCACATCGAACGTCGCCTTTTCCAGCGGGGAGTAGGCCAGCTTCCACTGACGCGATTCGATCATCGTCATCGTCTGCCCGGTCTGAAAATAGACCGATGGGCGGGTGGGTACCGCCTTCAGCTTCTGTTGGAACAATTTTTCGCACACCGATCTCATGCTGTCTCCTTGCGCCCGCAAAACATTCGGGGGAACGAGTCTTCATCGGCATAACAAATTCGAGGCATTATGATTTGCCTGCAGTTCCAGGCAACTTCCGCGGTGGAAGTGCCGGAACACCTTCACGGTGCCGCTACGGTACACGCATTCGAGGGTAATGATCGCTAGTCAGGGCTGTACCGATTCGCCTGCACGTACTACGGTGGGTGGCCCTGGCAAATAAGAATTCGACGGATTCATCAAGCGAACGAAAAGGGGTTTACTGGGAGCATGAAATACCTCATTTGGGTCGTGGGCGGTCTGGCCATCGGCATGACGACGCTGATGTGGGCCAACACGGAAGTACCGGGCGGTGAGAAGCGCTACCAGCAGTTCCTTCGCTTGACGATGGAACGGCACAGCGTCCCCTTCCGCTAAACGACCGATCCAAGATCCACGGTCCTGCACGCGTGGGTTCACAAGCAAACAACAGGGCAAGAGCGCCGGACAGCCGGCGCTCCTTTTTGGCATCCCGCTTAATGCCGATTAGAACGCGGGAAAAATAACGATCGGTTCGTCCATGAGAATTAACCCCTTTCTACCGGTGCTTCGCATCTCCGCAAGCGAGTAAACCGCACTGGCACCCGTAACCTACAAGCTCGGCGACATCTGGCAACCGAGTTTTTTCTCGAAATGATTCGCCGTCAAGGAGAAAACGATTGCGGGAACCGCGCGACCGCCGAAAACCGGGTAGTGCGCCCGGTAATGCCCATGGCTTGGGCGCGGCCGTCACTTTGGACACTTTCAGTCCTCTCGGGAAGCCAATGAAAACCGCAACCTGTGCGACAATGGCGTTCGCTCCATGCGCCGTTTTCTTCCCCTTCTTCTGCTTCTGTTCGTCGGTAGCGGCTGCGCCGCGCTGATTTACGAAGTGGTTTGGTTCCAGCTTTTACAGTTGGTGATTGGCTCTTCGGCGGTATCGTTGGGCGTGTTGCTCGGCGTGTATATGGGAGGCATGTGCCTGGGTAGCCTGCTGCTGCCGCGCCTGGTTCCGGCTTCCTATCACCCACTCCGGCTGTATGCATGGATCGAAGCCGGCATCGGACTCTGCGGCCTACTGGTGATGTATGGAGTGCCCCATCTTGACGGCGTGTACGCCGCCATCTACTCGGTTGTCGCCGTGAACGGCTTCGCGGGCATTCTGCTGCGCGGCGTGATCTGCGCGCTCTGCCTGCTGATACCGACGCTCCTGATGGGGGCTTCCCTGCCCGCGATGGCTCGCTGGGTGGAATCATCGCGCGAAGGCGTTGCCTGGTTGGGTTTCTTCTACGGCGGTAACATCGTTGGCGCCGTAATTGGATCCGTGCTTGCCGGCTTTTATCTGCTGCGTCTTTACGACATGCCTTTCGCAACGTGGGTCGCGGTAGCGATCAACGCCGGTGTCGCAATCGCCGGCTTTGCACTCGCGTCGGTAGCGCCGTACACGACAAATGCCGCAAATACGAGTGGCGAATTCGCAGCGGAGGAACCATCCGACCCAACCGCTGCATTGTCCGTTGCCCCGGAGCCCGCTGCAAATCTTCCCGTCTATCTCACCATCGCAATTTCCGGACTATGCGCGTTAGGGGCCGAGGTCGTCTGGACGCGCCTGCTGTCCATGATGTTGGGCGCAACGGTGTACACGTTCTCGATCATTCTCGCTGTGTTCCTCACGGGGCTGGGCCTTGGATCGAGCGCTGGGGCCGCACTGGCAAAGCGGTGGAAGAATCCTCGCGCGGCGCTGGGCGTCTGCCAGTTCGCGCTGGCGGCAACGACAGCGTGGGCAGCGTTTGTAATTGCAAAACTCATTCCGTCCGCCGATTTTGATCCGACCATTCCGGTGAACCCGCTCGATGTATTTCGCATGGATTTCGTCCGTTGCACCTGGGCGATCCTGCCGTCGGCCTGTTTGTGGGGCGCGAGCTTTCCGCTCGCGTTATCGGCGCTTGCACACCGAAGGCGGGAGCACGATTCCGGCGCTTTGGTCGGCAGGACCTATGCGGCAAATACGGCGGGCGCCATCATTGGAGCGGTCACGTTCAGCATCATCCTGATTCCAGCAGCGGGCACGCAGCAAGCAGAACGTTGCCTGGTGATTCTATCCGCGATTGCCGCGATCATCGCGTTGTGGCGGACGTTCGATGCGGCGACAACCACGAAAGTCGCGGCCATCGCCCTCCTCACGGGGATGCTGGCGTGGACCGTGCAACCCGTGCCGTGGCTCGCGCTCGGCTACGGCAGACGGATGAACCAGTACGTCTCCTACAACAGTCGGCCGCTATATATCGGCGAGGGTATGAACTCCTCGATTGTCGTTTCCGAGTACCCCAATGGTACGCGCTACTTCCACGTCAGCGGCAAAGTGGAAGCGACTACAGAAACCTTCGACATGCGTCTGCAGCGAATGCTGGGCCATCTTTCGGCGCTGTATACCAAGAAGCCGGAGTCCGTCCTGATTGTTGGTTTTGGCGCCGGCGTCACGGCCGGAACCTTCGTCTTGCACCCGACGGTGAAGAAGATCACCATCAGCGAAATTGAACCGTTGATCCCTCCGGCTAGCACCAAGTACTTCAAAGACCAGAACTACGACGTGCTGCACGACCCACGCACGGAGATCCATTACGACGACGCGCGGCATTTCATCCTGACCACGAAGGAAAAGTTCGACGTGATCACGTCCGATCCAATTCATCCATGGGTGAAAGGGACATCAACGTTGTACTCGAAAGAGTATTTCGAACTGTGTAAACAGCACCTGAAGCCCGGCGGGGTGGTGACGCAGTGGGTGCCGCTTTATGAAAGCGATTTCGCCACCATCCAAAGTGAGATCGCCACGTTTTTCAGCGTGTTTCCCCACGGAACCATCTGGAACAGCGACGTGAGAAACGAAGGCTATGACGTGGTGCTCATCGGCCAAGCCGACCCCGCACCGTTGAACGTAGACGAATGGAACCAGCGGCTGAATCGCCCGGATCATGCGCGCGTACTTACTTCGTTGGCCGAAGTGGGGTTGGGTTCGACGTATGAACTGATCTCGACATACGCGGGGCGCGACGACGAACTACGGCCGTGGCTGGAAGGGGCCCAGATCAATCAGGACCGCAACATGCGCCTGCAATACCTGGCAGGCTGGGGCTTGAACTTCAACCATCCGGATTGGATCTACCACAACATTCTTGAATACCGGAAATACCCGCGAGATACGTTTACCGGCTCGGAGACGGCCCTGGAGCCAGTGCGACGGATGTTTGCGAATCATCTATCCGGCACGAAGTAAATCGCGTCGGGGCGGGCGAACGTTTTCATATCGATGCACGGGCCGCACACCAGTTTGTAGCCTGGATAACGGGCGTGAATCAACGCAGGAATTGCGGCGGCATCGTCGTCGAGGTGTTCCGTCGCGATCGCAAGCCGCGGGCGGAATTGCAATAGCACGTTTGCCGATCCCGAGAGCGCACGTTTTTCGGCACCTTCGATGTCCAATTTGATGAAATCGACCTTCGCGAGGTTGTTTCGGGCCACGAGCGAATCGATGGTGACAACAGGCACCTTCACCGTAGACTCCACCGCGCCGAAGGTTCCCACAAAGCCATTCCTCGTGGAGGTGTCGGGATCAATATTCAGCGACAATTCCCCTGGCGAATCCCAAACGCCAACGGCTTCAATGCGCACGCGATCCGCTGCAATTTCGGCCGCGAAGTTGCGACGCAGGCTCTCCACATTTTCGGGCGCCGGTTCAATGGCGATGACCAGCTTCGCACCGGATTGCAGGGCTTTGCGGGTATACACCCCGATGTTGGCGCCCGCATCGAGCACGACGTCTCCGGAGCGCACGCCGGTGACGCCGTTGCCGTAGAGGTCCTGCTCCTGCT
This sequence comes from Bryobacteraceae bacterium, assembly GCA_040081855.1. Lineage (GTDB taxonomy): Bacteria > Acidobacteriota > Terriglobia > Bryobacterales > Bryobacteraceae > Palsa-187. The sequence goes on from JBEBFS010000069.1 coordinate 26,693, forward strand.
CGGCCAGATTTTCAAATAGCGTTTCGCGGTTGCGTTTGGGAATCCAGTAATCGCCATCGCGCGTGTTCCACTGCTCAAAGTTCCCTTCGGAACGCAACAAATGGGAGGCGCTGCGGATTGCTTCCATGCGCTCGGCGCGATCTTTGAGGACATGGAAACTATCCACCGATTGCGCAAACGAACACGGTTCGGACCGGCCGAGGAGAGACAATATCCCGAGACGAATGGATGGGACGATGGCCATAATGGTCAGCAGAGGAATCGCAACAATCGCGAGTTTGAGGAATCGAAGCACGGGAGTGGGAGCGCGGCCTTATTTCTTTGTGAACGTCAACATGAACTGGCGCTCTGTGATGCGGTCGGTCTTCGATCGCAACTGGAAACCGTTGGATTCAATTTCCTTCGTCACACCGGCGGCATCCAGGCGGATGTGCCCTGGCGCCACTTGATCCTGATAGTACTCGATGATGATCAGGCGGCCGTTCGGCTTCAGCGCGGCCTTAAACGCTGCAAGCATTTTCTCGGGAAAGTCGAAGTGGTGGTAAACATCGAGCACAAGTTCCACGTCGGCCGAACCCGCGGGGAGTTTGGGATCGGTCTCGGTGCCCAGGATCGGCGTGACATTGGTAAGTTTCTCCGAAGCGATTCTTGCCTTCACTTGATCGACGAAATCGGTCTGAATATCTTCGGCTAACACCTTGCCCGTAGGACCGATGGCTTTACTCAGATACGGAATCATGTAGCCGACGCCAGTGCCGACATCGGCGACGGTCATCCCG
>JBEBFS010000005.1:0-94332 GCA_040081855.1 Bryobacteraceae bacterium
CTCTCAATCGCCCGGGAAATATTGCGCTCTTCGTTGTAGGTGATGATCGTCGCCGAAAGCTTCACGTCCGCACCGGATTTGGAGTAAAGGAAAGAATCAATACCACCAGCGCCGCGAACCCCAGCCACTGGCGCGTTTTGCTCAGCGGGCGCGGATCGTAGATCACCGGGTGCTTGCGCGCGATGAAGAACAAGACGGTCGCCCAAAACAGCCAGCTGTAGCCATTGCGGAATTGCGACGTAACCACCTGTACCGAACCCAACACCAGCAGCGCTCCGAGAAAAATGCGGGTGAGCACGCGGGTCTTTTCGCCGACGAACGCATAGAGAATGTGCCCTCCATCCAGTTGCCCGATGGGCAACAAATTCAGTGCCGTCGCCAGCAACCCCACCCAGGAGGCTCTCGCCATCGGATGAAGATAGATGTCGGAAACCGGAATCCCGGGAAACTGAATCATCTCGAACAAACGAATCAGCAGGGGCGTTCCGAACATCAGATCGCCCTGCTCCGCGATTCCCGGAATCACTTTGGAGTACGAGAGCCCGATCGCCAGCGGAAACAGTAACGCCACAAATCCCGAGAGTGGCCCGCCAATGCCGATATCGAACAGTGCTCGTTTGCTTGGAATGCGGGAGCGAATCCGGATGAAAGCGCCCATGGTCCCGATCAACGTTGGCGCCGGAAGAAAAAACGGCAGCGTGCAATCGACGCGATAATAGCGCGCGGCGACGTAATGCCCCATCTCATGCGTCAACAGAATCGCCAGCAAGGCGAGTGAAAAGGGCAAGCCGGACAGCATGTAGGAGGGCTCATGCAGAATGCGGAGAAACCCCTCCAGGTCGGATGAAAAATCCACGGGCTTGTTGGCCGCAAAGCTTAACGCCATGCCGGCGCCCACAACACTGGTGGAGACCAGCGTCAGCAATAAAAGAAGAATGTGAAGCCAGTAACGGTGCTTTGGGCGCGGGTGTTCTTCCGCTAGGGCGTCGAAGAAGTAATCTTCAGGGATAGCGCCCGGCGGGAACCCCTCGGGATGAGAGACCCAGGGCGGCGGATAACCATTCGCCGGCACAGTGCATGCCTGCCGTTACTCGAGCGCCTGCAGTTCCTTACCAGGCTTGAAGCGAACGGCTTTCCCCGGAGGGATCGCCACTTCAGCGCCCGTGCGCGGGTTGCGTCCGATGCCTGTCTTGCGCGGGCGGACGTTGAAGATACCGAAACCACGCAGTTCGATGCGCTCGCCGCGGCCCAGCGACCGCTTCATGCTTTCGAAAACCGTCTCGACGGCCATTTCGGCCTTCGTCTTCGTGATGCCGGTGCGGTTTACAACTTCATTGATGATATCGAGTTTGATCAATGCTGCCTCCTCGCTCCGAAACTCCATGATAGGATTAGGGTTATCTCGCTGTCAAGCGGGATGTCCCGGTCCGGCGCATTTCACGCTACCCGTTTGGGGCATTCAACCGCAAATTTTGAGACGATCTGTACACGGGAACCCGCATGCCCACCGACGAACAAATCATTCGAAACATCCTGGAAACCTGGATGCGCGAAAGCAAAGCCGGCAACGCCGCGGCGCTTGCGGACCTCATGTCGGAAGACGTTGTTTTTCTTGTCCCTGGACATCCGCCCTTGCGCGGGCGCGCCCAGTTTCTCCAGACGTTTGAACAGGTCATTCAATACGTTGAGATGGACGGCACCAGCGAACCGCAGGAAATTCAAATCTCCGGTGACATGGCCTACTGCTGGAACCACCTATCGGTAAAGGTGACGCCATGGCAGGGCGACGGGGAGCGCAAGCGAAGCGGCTACACTCTGAGCGTCTTCCGGAAATTCCCCGATGGCGTGTGGCGTTTGATCCGCGACGCGAATCTCCTGAGCGACGAAACCGAATAGGCAGGGCGTCCCGCGACGGGCGCCTTGCTTCAATCCAAGGCTCCTAAGCGCCCGTCCGCTTGCGCACTTCGATGCTCAACCGTTTGATCTTCTGATTGAGCGTAGATAATGGAATCCGCAAGGCTTCCGCCGCAGCGGTCTGGCTCCAATCCGATTTCTCCAACTGGTGAATGATGGCCTGCCGCTCGAAATCGGCGACGATTTCAAACAGCGACGCATCCGCAGGAAGGTGCCCGCTTTCGTCCCTCCGAATCCGGTGGCCGCGCGCCTCCAAAAGGTGCTCCGGCAGAACCGATGCAGGCACCGGCGGCTGCGAGGAGAGCACAACCGCGCGCTCCACTACGTTTTCTAATTCGCGCACATTCCCTGGCCAGATGTGATCCATGAGAATTTGCATTGCATCCGGCTCAAAATAAAGGCGAGAACGCCCTTGTTCATCCAGCAGTTTTTCGTTTTCGCGGCAATACTTGGTGAAGAAATGCTCCACCAGCAGCGGGATATCTTCTTTCCGTTCCCGCAGCGGCGGCAGCGCCAAATTAATCACATTCAGGCGGTAATAAAGGTCCTCACGGAAGCGGCCGTCTTCCACTAACTTCTTTAAATCCGCATTCGTAGCGGCCACAATGCGAACATCTACCTTCATTGTGTCCGTCGAGCCGAGCGGCATGAACTCGCGTTCCTGGATCACTCGCAGCAGTTTTGTCTGGGTTTCGAGCGATATGGTGCCGATCTCATCGAAGAAGATGGTCCCGTGATTGGCCGTTTCAAAGTAGCCTTTTCGTGAGGAGACGGCTCCTGTAAAGGCACCCTTCACGTGCCCAAAGAGTGCGGATTCCAATAGATCCGGGGGCACCGAGCCTGAGTGCACGGGCACAAAAGGATGCTCGTTGCGGGCCGAATGCGCGTGGATCGCGTTTGCGATTAGCTCCTTGCCCGTCCCGGTTTCGCCCGTGATCAAAATGGTGGCGCGGCTACCTGCTACCTGAGCGACCAGATCCAGAATCTTCAACATCCGGTCGCTCTTGCCGACGATGTTCGGGAAGCTGTAGCGCTGGCGCAACGCGCGTTTGAGCTCGGTATTTTCGCGCTCCAGACGCCGCCTTGAGATCATGCGGTCGATCTCAATCAGCAGTTTTTCGTTGTCCCAGGGTTTCTGAAAATAGTCGTTCGCCCCAGCCTTCAGTGCATTGACGGCCACCTCGATCGAACCGTAGGCGGTCAACATGAAAATCGGCGTCTCGCGATCGCGCACGCGAACTTCTTCGAGGACCTGCAGGCCACTTTTGTCCGGCATCATCAGGTCCAGCAGGACAAGGTCGAAGTAGGACGATTCCATCCGCTTCATGCCCTCGGTCGCGTTTTGGGCCAGAACCACACGGTAGCCTTCGGAGGAAAGCAGCAGTTCCAGGCTGTCTCGAATATCGGGCTCGTCGTCCACCACCAGAATGTGGCCGCGGTGGGAATCGGTGGTAGTCACGTCAGGGGGAAGTTGTGGGATGATCGAGGCCATTTAAATTTTGCGATAAAGAATCAGTTGCCCGGCGTTGCCAGTTAGCGAATCACCCGAAGCACTTGTGCGACCGCCGCTGGCGCGGAAACGGGTTGCGCAATCGGCGGCTGTTGCGCCGCCGGTTGTGCCGAAACTGCGTGTACGGGGGCCGCGATGGACGGTTCGGGACGCCCCGCCGCTGGCCGCACCAGACGTTCCTTTGCGGGAGACGTTTGCGACACCACAGGGAACGACAGATCGAAGCGCGTTCCGGAGCCAATCTCGCTCGAAACTTCAATTTCGCCGCCGTGCTCGGTGACAATACCGTAAGATACCGACAGGCCGAGCCCGGTTCCCTTCTTCGCGGTCTTCGTTGTAAAGAAGGGATCGAAGACGCGCTGCAGATTCTCCGGGGCGATCCCCGCACCGGAATCCGCAACGGTGACACGAACCATTCCGTCCTGGGTGCCGGTGCGAACCGCCAGCGTGCCGCCGCCTTCCATCGCATCGCGCGCGTTCAGGAACAGGTTCAGGAACACCTGCTGCAGTTTGCCGGGGTTGCCCTTCATGCGCGGCAGCTCGGAATCGAGCGCCAAATGCACCTGCACCTGCGCCTTCTCCAACTGGTGCTCGATCAGCGTCAGCGTCTCCGTGATGATCTTGTTGCAATCCACGTGCACGTATTCGGTCGGCGACGTGCGAGAGAAGTTCAGCAGGGAGTTGACAATCTCGCTCGCGCGGAACGTTTGCTTGGCGATCTTTTCAAGCAGCGGAGCTTTTTGCGCATCGCTGCCAATTTGTTTGGCCAGCATCTGCGCATAAGTGGAAATCACCGCGAGCGGCGTGTTCACTTCGTGCGCCACTCCTGCGGCAAGCAGCCCGATCGAGCTCAACTTATCGCTCTGCACCAAACGGCGTTCCAGCTCGGCCCGGTCCGTGACGTCTTCAAGAATGATCAGGCGGCCGATGTTGTCGCCTTCCTTCGAAATCAGCGGAGCCACAGCCAGATTCAGCGTGACGTCTCGCGGTTCGGGCTGCGCCACCCGCATCGTGTATTTATAAACGTTGCGTATGCCATTTTCGCCAGGCAAAGGCTCCAGAGCCGTGCACAGGTCGGCCGGCAGCAGGTCGCGCAGGGATTGATCGATGGCCGTCTCGCGCGGAATTCCGGTCAGCTTTTCCATCTGCGAGTTCCAGCTCTCCACACGGTCATTCAACCCGGCGGCCAGAATACCGACGTGGATGGATTCGACAATATTTTCCGAAAATTCCTTGAGCCGCTCGTACTCTTCCACCTTGCGTTCCAGCGACCGGTACAGGTTGCCGTTGTCGATGGCGATGCCGACATAGCCCGAAAGGGTCGCCAGCAGTTCCATGTCTTCGCTCGAAAGGAAATCGCCGCTTTCGGTGCGGCTGACGCCAAGATACGCAATGGTCCGGCCTCGCGCATTGCACGGCAAATAATAGGTCAACTCCAGTTCCGCGATGGTGCGGCGGACGCTGGCAGGCATATCGTTCGAGATGACGTCAATCGTATTGCGCGTGCGCTCAAAGAACAGATACGGCTTCAAGGGATTCGGCTGCAGGAAGCTCAGATCCAGTCCAAGTGGGATCTCCCTGGTCCGCACGCCCTCGCGATTGGCAGCAAACTCCAACTGGAACTGGTTGCGCTTGTCGTCCCATACAAAAAACGAAACATGCCGGATGCTCAACGTGCGGATCAAACGATCGGCAACAGACTCCAGCATCTCACCGCGATCGCCGGGAGAACCCAACTCGCGTGCGAATTCGATCAACGTGCGGCGGTAATCGTAACGGTCTTTGTAGAAGTAGTAGCGGTCCAGGTATTCCTGAATCCAATTGCGAATCGGCTGAAAGACAAACGCGGCAATCAGAATCAGAGCCACCATCGCGGTGCCGCTCAGATCGCCCGTCTTACTGACCGAGAAGATCAAGCCGTAGAAGATGCCGAGAATGCAAACCGTCGCCAGCGTGTACGCGTAGCCTTCCTGGAAGATGATGTCGACATCCATCAGGCGGTAGCGCAAGATAGCGTAAGCCCACGTCAGCGGAATGAAGGGCAACGAGAGCACCGCGAAGTTCATCGCATGTGTCGGCGTCACGCCCGCGACATAGGGAATCACATACAGGATGGTGAACGGAAGAATGCCGATAAGCGCGCCGTTGCGCAGCCACGTCAATTGGCGGCGGATAATCGGGTCGTCCGCGCGCGTCAACTGCAAACTGAGAATCACGCCGCCTGACAGGTACATGGCGGAGACGAATCCCAGCCACATGCGGTCCAGGAACCACCGCATTTCGAGCATCGGCGCAGCCGTCTCCACCCATCCAAAGACAACACCCAGGTGCGCGGCCAGCAGAACGACGCCCGGCAAGTAAACCAACGTCAGCCCGATGCGGGACAGACGGTACGATTCCCCGACCTTCTTGCGCAACCATTTATGCGGCTCCGGGAAGATCAGACAGAAATGCACGAACAGCGTGGGCGCAAGGAATCCTGCCACCACGTTCCCCAGGTAGATGACCTTATCAAAATTATTCAGCTTGCCCGAATAGTGGAACGTGGAAAAAACGAAACTCGCCAGGCACAGGAAAAAGAAGTGCAGAGCTCGCGGAGCACTGCCGCGCCGGAAGTAAACGAAGAGACCGATAGCCAGATACACCGCACCGACGGCGTATTGATAGAAGATGACGGAGTCGCGCTGCGCCTCCCCAATAATGACGTTGGTCGGCACCTCGATGCCGTTATGCAACACCTTGTACTCGGCCTTGCGCCACGCGCCAAGCCGCGCCAGAATCGCGGTGGCGTCAATCGCGCGGTCCACCGCGACGTCGGCAATCGATACCAACGCATCGCCCTTGTGGATGCCGCCGCGCTCGCCGGGCGAACCCGGCTCAATGTAAACAGCAACCGGAAGAACTTTGAAAGGATCGTCTTTGAGTGCTCCCGCGCGGTCGTCCCAAGTGACGCCGTCGTCGGGCAGATGGAACCGGCTCTGCTGCTGCAGATTCACTGCCGCAGCCACAACAGCGGCGACGGTCAGAATGACCAGGAGCGCGCTCGCGAGCTGTTGCTTCAGTTCCTTCATGACTCAAAAGTTAGGCGCCGCCGCTTGAAAGGGACACTAACCCGACGTTCGCGTTGCACGTTTGGTTCCAAGACCAAATGGCCGGTTACACCTTGTTATTGTTACACTTTACGCCGCGAGCAAGCGTGCTCTACGCTTTTTTGGAGAAATTTCTCCCAAATTACGTATCCAATTGAACCATCGTCAGTTGATACGCCACGCCTACTGCCCCGCGAGCGCCTGTTGCGCGGCGGGCGAAAGCGTGCCGCGGTTCGAGAGAAATTGGCTCACCTGCCAGATCTGCGAATCGCTGAGCGATGGCTTATAACCTGGCATGCCAGTGAGGCGGATGCCGTTCGCCACCACCCAGTAATTTTGACCCACGGGGTCCACGCCGGTGGCCCGGTGCTCGAAAAACTGCGGAGGATCCGGGAACATGCCTTTCGCGGCGGCGGTGCGTGTCGAGTTCGGCAGGCCGTGGCATTCCACGCAGTGTTCCTTGTAAAGTTTGGCCCCGGCCACCAGGTTTTCCTCGTTCGGCGGCAGAGCTGCTTGCGTCGGAGCCTCGCGCGCGATCTTAGCCGTCACGGCGGCTCCGGCTAGCATCTCTTCAAACGGAATCATGGGACCGTTGACGGCGACGGGCACATAGCCAAAGCGCAGATAAAGAAATCCGGCAACAGGGAGGATAATCCAGCCCATCACCATGCCGATCAGGAAGAGTTTCACTCTTTGATTTTAGGGGAATCGGCTGGAGGCAGGCCAAGGCAAAGCGGACGGCCAGTGGAGGGCATGACCGGCAATGTGCTGCTGGCTTTTGGCGTCGAGTGATCTACTTCTTTGGAGCCGATCCCGGATCGCCCAGCTTTTTGTTGTATGCCCCGGTCTCCGAAGGCGAGCACTCCATCTCCTGCAACGTGAAGCCTTTTGGCTGCAAACGCAAAGAAAGCTTATCCAACGCCACCCAGGGACGCGTGTAGAACTTCGGATCGTCGATGGTGACCGTCATCTCCAGGTGATCTTTGTCTCGCCGATGGTACTTCTCCTCGACGCGCATCGCGTCGCTATGCGGACGGCCCGCGTTATCGAGCCACGTGCGGTCATCCACGCCGGCCGTCTGCGCGACGAAGGTGAAATCGTCCACCCATTTGCCGGCCGACGTACCCCACCAGCGCGGTTCGGGATCTTTCGGAACCGCACGTCCATCGTTCCAAATCGCGCGCCACTTCTTGTTGAATTGGTACAGAATCAGCACCTGATCGGCAGTTTGAACAATTTGGCTGGTGCGGAAGTTGTGCAACACAACGCGAGGAAAACCTTGCGGATCGCAGATGTCCATCGGGTCGTTCACAAATGCCGTGGGCACGGAAGTGAATCCGAAACCCGGCTTATGCGCCTTGAATTCGGCGGCACCCGCGGGAGTAAAGGGCAGTTCATGCTCAGGCTCGCCGTCAGAAGGAATCGCCTTGGCGCCATTGGGCTGAACGGCGTCGTTGAATCCGTTCGCGGGCTCCCAAACGCCTGAGATATCGCGCTTCGGAGCGGGCGCGGATTTCTGACCTTTGAAATCGTAGTCATAAACAGCCCCGGGCTGGCGGGCCTGCTGCGCGGTTGCATTAAGCGCAAAGAAGATAGAGAGAATAGTCCAGATGGTGAGTCGCATTTGGAAACCTCTGGATACGATACTACTGTCGAACCCGCACCGCCAGTAGAGGTATAGAAACAGTCGAGGTGGAGAAACGGCCGCCCGCGTCAGCGCAGCGAATTCCTTTAATTCAACCACTGCTTCGCTAATTTTGCGGGATCGTCCTTTTCGGGATTCACCTCAACGCGGCTCTTCTCGGCACCGTCTTCGGAGAGCACGGCGACGATGCCTTCGGCGGTGGGCGTCAGTTCCATGCGCTTGGTCTTCGCATCCAGCCGCAGGTTATCGCCGATCCAGGTGAACTGCACCAACACGCGCTGGCCGTGGCCGATGGTGCGGCACTGCGTCAACAGCTCCGACGTGAACGCCGATTTCTTCAGAGCTTCGACGTGCGGAGCGCGAAGGAGAGCGGCATTTCGCTCGGCATCGCGGCGTTCGTGATCGCGCTTGACCTTTTCGGGATCGCGTTCTTCCCTGTTCTCCAGCGCCTTCAAATTGTTTTCGAGACTATCCAGAAAGCTCATGCCATGTTCACCCGGTTACTCCTATTATCGCGAAGCATTGGCATCGCGGACACGTCCGCGCATCAAAAAAAAGTAGATCGCAAAAGAAACAAGGAAGCCCACGAACCACGCGTAATCGTAAAGCCACCGCAGCTCCACCGCAGCCAGCCCCGCTAGGGCAATCACCACTCCCGCGGCCAGCGCCACCACGGCGTGCCAGTTGAAGCCGTTCGAATAGCCGTACTCGCCATCATGCGAGTAAAGAGCAGCCACATCCAAACGCCCCTTCCGAAGCACAAAGTAATCGGCAATCATGATGCCTGCGATCGGACCCAGCAAACTCGAATAACCTACCAGCCATCCAAAGATGTAAGCGTTCTGATCCGCCAGCAGCTTCCACGGCATCATCAACACTCCGATGACGCCCGTGATCAAGCCGCCGGTGCGGAACGAAATGCGGCGCGGATTCAGGTTCGAAAAATCGTTCGAAGGCGAGACCACGTTCGCCGCAACATTCGTCGTCAATGTCGCTAACAACAGAGCAAACAGCGCAATTACCGCCACTACCGGCCTGTTTAGTTTGCCGAGCAGTACCACTGGGTCCCATATCGGCTCGCCGAAAAGCACCGCGGACGCCGAGGTGACCGCTACGCCTATGAACGCGTACAAGGTCATCGTCGTCGGCAACCCCAGCGCCTGCCCCCACGCCTGCGCTTTTTGCGATTTCGCGTAGCGCGTGAAATCGGGAATGTTCAACGCAACCGTGGCCCAAAATCCCACCATGCCGGTCAGCGACGGAATGAAGAAGCTCCAGAACTCGCCCACGGTTTTGAATTTGCTCGGCGCATGGAACACCGGGCCCAAGCCGCCGGCCATTCCCGTGATCCACCAGAGCAGGAGTAACCCCACTGCCAGCATGAACGGCGCGGAGACGCCCTCAATAAACTTGATCGCGTCCAACCCTCTCCAGACGATGTAAATGTTCAACACCCAGAACGCCCAGAAGCAGCTCCACGAAAGCACCTGCGAATGCGCCACCGAGGGCCACACGACACCGAGCATCGTGAAGATCGCCTGCCCGCCGATCCACGTTTGAATCCCAAACCATCCACACGCGACCAGCGCCCGCAAAATCGCAGGCAAATTCGCCCCGCGCGTCCCAAACGATGCACGCACGAAGACCGGAAATGGAATCCCGTATTTCGTCCCCGCATGCGCATTCAGCAGCATCGGCACCAGCACGATTAGGTTTCCAAATAAGATCGTGAAGATCGCCTGCCACCAGTTCATGCCGCCTGCGATCAGCCCTGAAGCGAGCATGTATGTCGGAATACAAACACTCATCCCGACCCACAGCGAAAAATAGTTATAAACGCCCCAGGTGCGCCCGGATGGCGCCACCGGCGCAAGATCCGCGTTTGAGAGGGAAGAATCCCCAGAAGTAGTTTCGATGCCTGGCCTTGGCGTCATGAATTTATCTTAAACAGCCCGTCGCCTGGCGCCGATGTGGCGCGCGCACTCCTGCGTGCCGCGTCGAGACTCGTCTCGACGCCTGGTCCCAATCCATGTACATTCCCGGTTCAAGCCAACTTATAATCCCCGGCACCTTCAATCACTTCCCGCAAAACCCGGCCCACTCTCATAAATTCATGCGCTACAAAGTAGGCAACAGGTTCGTGCGCTCATCCAATGGAGGGCCGAATCGACCGGCACGGCGGCGTCCATGGTAAGCCGTCGTGGGTTTATGAGCATTGGGAGTTTCATCGGATCTCAACCGGTGCGAGGTGCACCTCAAGGAGTGATGCCCCGCCAAATGGGCGGGAAAAAAGGCGAGTGGGCGTGGCTGGAACCGGAGTTTGCCCGAAATTACAAGGCGAACCCGGGCACGATTCCTTTTCATGGGATCAGTGCGCCTACACGCGCCCTTCGCGTCAAGAACTAGTGGCCCGCGTGTCCCTCATGGGCCGCCGGTGCGGCGTTGCCAATTTTCACCGCGTGCGCCAATTTGTCTTTGTTGCCTTCCGGAATATCCACCACCACACGAGCACCCGTCACCAGATCCGCGCGCTGGGCTTTCTGCTTTTCCTTCGTGATCGCCGTCTTCGCGTCCAGCTTGACTTCCACAACGCCGGTCGATGTTTGCAGAGTGAGCGTGTCTGCGGAAACCTTAACGACATTTCCGGCTACATGCTCAAAACCGCCGTGTGCCAGTATTGGCGCGGCAACCAGCAGTGCCGAAGCAAATGTCAGCGAAGCGCGGCGGACCGCGGTCCGAACCGAAGCAATGGTGAGAGAAAGCATTCGAGTCTCCTTAGAAACGTGACGTAATTATTGAAGATAGCAGTCTTCGCCACGCAGTAACGAACAGAGCCAGCGGCGCGCGAGCAACTACGCGCCTTTCGTCGCGCTAAACAGAATCACCGGCGTATCCACGAAAAACTCATCCCAATGCGAAGGATTCGGCCCATGCACCTCCGCGGGCGAGAGCCGCATCGGATGCCATGTTGCGTCGTGGAAGCCGCAGTTGCGGAAGGTCTCCAGATGCAACTCCGGCTCCAGGAAGTAATTTTCCAACTGAAACACTTCTGGACCATCAAGATCGCCGCTGCTGAAGAAGTGATAGCGGACAGGCGAACCACTGGTACCGTGATCGCCGCTCTTGATGAATCCGTATTTGCGTGTCGCCGGAAATCGCTCCGGATTCTGGATGGGATTATTGTTCACCGCGCAGAAGCGGCCGCCCGGCTTCAAGTGCTTGGCGATCGTCCGGCACATCGCGGCAAGATCCGCGGGCGTGCTCGCGTAATTGAGTAGATACGCAGCCACCACCAGATCGAACGTTCCCGGCACCTCTACCGTGCGCGCGTCGCCCACCCGGTACTCGATGCCCTGCTCTTCCGAATGTTCCCTTTGTTCGGCCAGTTCGATCATCTTAGGGGATAGATCCACGCCCACCACACGCGCAGCTCCATTTCGTTTGAGCAGGCGAGTGTAATAACCTTCGCCACACGCCAGATCGAGCACGTCTTTGCCGTGCAGATCACCCATCAGTTCCAGCAAACTGAACTGCTCGATATAGAAACGCCAGGGAACCAGCTTCGAACGCCTATATTGCTCCGCGATGTCGTCGTATTGCGTCGCCATGGCCTCTCCTAAACGCAGGAACCCGCCCTCGCAGGCGGGATCCGCAACCCAGGCGTTCGCCCAGGGAATTTCGACAATGTGAGCGAGCTAGTTGCCGCCGCCGATGCGAGCGTAGCCACGGTTCTCAAAGTTGATGATGGAGACCAAGGCCCACAGGTCCACTTCGATCTCGGGCAGCACTTGCGACTTGTCAATCTTGCGCGAGAGCAAGCCCTGGCCGCAGACGTGGAACTCGACGCCCGCTTTCTTCAGCGACTGAATCAGCGCGATGTTCGGATTGTTGACGCCTTTGCGTTCCTTGTACGCTTCGTTCGTCAGCACCACTTCACCGCCGCCCTGATGAAAAATCACGGCCAGCTTCCGGTGATCGGCCGGAACGCCCCACTTGTCGAGCGTATTCACGTAGCGCGCCAACAGATCGAGCGTAGGATTCACTTGATCCGGCTTCGCCGCCGCCTTGGCCACATCGAACAGGGCTTTGTAAGTCGTATTCGCATCGGGCTGTTCTTTCGCGCCCGCAATCTCGGTCGCAGCGGCAAAGCCGGGGACGGCAAGTTTCGCGTCCTGCGCGAATGTGGAACCACTGAGTCCAATCAAAACCGCGAGCGCGGCGGGGGCAATCAGCTTATGCATGGTTTCTCCAAAGATAGGATCTAAACACTTCCGCCCCGTACAGGCGTCTTTAGTCACTGTATCAAGCTTCGCGTGCGGCTTCATCCGCGAGCAACACCTGCGCAACGGCGGTGGAGCAGCGATTGAGCGCCGCCGCGTGCCGCCGTGCCTGCTTCACATGCTACAACCGCGTCAGCGCCGCCAGGATCTTTGCGTGCTGTGGAAACTCGGCCACCAGTTTTGCGCGCACGCCGTGTTCGTAATCGGCATAATCGAATCCGGGAGCAACGGTAGTTCCAAGCAACGCCCACTGCCCGCCATCGGCCAGCCGCGCACCCTGCCAGTGATCACCCGGCACCACGATCTGCGGCGATTGCCCATTTCGCAAATCGTTGCCCAGGATCATGATCTTCGCCGAACCATCGGGAAGAATCTGAAACATCTCCACGGGATCGCCCATGTAAAAGTGAAAGATTTCGTCGCTCGGCAGCCGGTGCATGGCGGAGAAAGTATCCGGCGTAAGCAAAAAATAAATAGCCGTCGAATAATTTCTCGCCCCACTGTAAGAAGACGGCAGCGCCGACTGCGGAATCGTCCCCGCCGCCCGATAGGTTTCCGAAAAGTAGCCGCCCTCCAGTTCCAGGGGAACCAGATGCAGCAGTGCTTTGATTTCTTCGGCGGTCATGAATATGAGTGTAAGACGGTAGCATTGCCACCGTCGCCTCTTTTCAGTAATCTCAAAACATGCCGTTGCTCACCAGCGATGAGATCACACGCTTGACGCCGGAAGAGCGGATTGCGTTGATCGCACAGCTCTGGGATAGCCTGGAATCCAAAGAACTTCCCCTAAGCAACGCACAGAAGGTCGAATTAGATCGCCGTTTGGCATCACTCGACCACGACCGCGGCCATGCGGTCACATGGGCCGATCTGAAGGCCGAACTCGAACGGCGTTGTCCGTAACCGTCATCTTCACAAGGTCCGCGCGCTCAGAATTGTTGGCTGCGCAGGATTGGTACGAGAGCGAAGTCCCTGGCCTCGGACGGCGTTTTCGCGCCGAAATAGACACTGCGGTGGCCAGAATCTGCGCGAATCCAGTTCAATTTCCGGTAGTGCATCGGGACATTCGACGCGTGATCGTCCGCCGCTTTCCTCATCTTTTGTTCTTTGTACTGGAGGATAGGGCGGCGTTTGTCCTGGCGTGTTTTCACGCAAGTCGTGATCCTGGCGATTGGCAATCCCGGTAGCGATCGAGAGTCCATCCCTCCCTTGCCCTTCCCAGCACCGCTCATAGAGAATCGAGTGATGTTCCCTATCGGGAGGTTTGCATGACCGGCGCGGAAATCTTGCTGGAGACGTTGGTAGCCAACGGGGTCGAGTTCTGCTTCATGAACCCCGGCACTTCAGAGATGCACTTTGTGGCAGCGCTCGATCGGGTGCATGGGTGCCGCGGCGTGCTTTGTCTATTTGAAGGTGTGTGCGCGGGTGCGGCCGATGGCTACGCGCGCATGACCGGTAAGCCCGCGGCGATCCTCACACACCTGGGACCGGGACTCGGCAACGCTCTCTCGAATTTGCACAACGCACGCAAAGCGCGGGTGCCGGTGGTCAGCATCGTAGGGGAACACACGCGTTCGCACTTGAACTACGACGCGCCGCTTTCCGCCGATATCAGCGCGTTTGCGAAGCCTGTATCCGAATTCGTGCGGACGGCGATGCGGCCAGACGACGTCGGCCCTGCGGCATCGGAAACCATCGCGGCTGCGCTGGCGGCCCCCGGCCAAGTAGCCACGCTGATTATTCCTGCCGATCTTTCGTGGTCGGAAGCGAAGGGCGCCGGCTCGGTGATTGCGGCAAGTGCACCGCAGGCCGTCCAGGTGGAAACCATTCGCTCGGCAGCAGCTCTGCTCACGGGCGAGCGCACGGGGCTTCTGCTTGGCGGGAAGTCCCTTAACGACCGCGCCTTTGAAGCCGTAGCCCGAATCGCGGAAACCACCGGCGTGCGCGTGTTCATGGATCGTTACGCGCCGAAGCTACCTTCGGGCCGAGGCCGGTTCCAGCCGCACCGCATTCCTTACTTCCCGGAAGCGGCACTGCCACTCCTGGCGAACCTGGAGCACATGATTCTGGTGGAGTCACAAGCGCCCGTTACCTTCTTCGGTTATCCGAATTCGCCGAGTTACCTATTGCCCGAACAATGCAAAGTCTTTACGCTGGCCGGCCGCACCGAAGACGGAACCGGCGCGATGGAACGCTTGGCACTGCTGGCCGCAGGCTCCGCAAACGTCGGCCACGGTGCCCCGTTTGCCGGCTCCGCGCACGCTCCCGCTGGGGTCGCGTTTCAGGAGAGCGATCCCATCAGCGCAGCGGTGCTCGGCATCACCATCGCGGGTCTGCTGCCGGAAAACGCGATCGTTTCCGACGAAATGATTTCCATGGGCCCGCAGGTGTTGCCGTACCTATTGGCCGCGAAGAAGCACGACCAATTGCCCGTCACGGGAGGCTCCATCGGCCAGGGCTTGCCAGTAGCCTTAGGCGCGGCACTGGCGTGTCCCGATCGCAAAGTGGTGGCGCTTGAAGCCGATGGCAGCGGCATGTACACACCGCAAGCATTGTGGACCATCGCGCGCGAGCAACTCGACGTAGTGACGGTGATTCTCGCCAACCGCCGCTATCGAATCCTTGATATAGAAATGAAGCGCACCGGAGCCCACGGATACGGCCCGCGCGCCGAAGAAATGATTAGCATCGGACGCCCGAATATCGATTGGGTGAAGCTTTCCGAAAGCATGGGCGTGCCCGCCGTGAGAGTGGAGACACCCGGCCAATTCGCCGCCGAATTCCGCAAAGCGATGGAGACGCGCGGGGCCAGGCTGATCGAGGCTGTGATTGGGTAAAAGCTGTTCCTAAGAAACAGGCGCTTCCGCTTCGACGAACTCCACACGAACCGAGGGCTCCGGAATCGGTGAACCGTGAAGACGAAGGCCCTCTATGTGAAACGGGATGGCCTCTCGAATCAAGCGATCGGTCTCTTCGTAAGTTTCACCTGCGGCGACACAGCCGGGGAGATCAGGCACGTAGGCGCCAAAACCCGTAGCCGTCTTTTCGATGAAGACGGCGTAGCGCTTTGCCTTGGATGGATTCATCAAAGAAGCTGATCACTTCACCGACTGAATCTTCACCAGCGGCTCTTTCGCCGAATCCGGCATGGCCGATTTCAGCGGCTGTGGGGAGCGCCAGCTATCGAAGTAGCTGACGTAGTGGACGCAACTCACCGTGCAGTACGGTGCGCACGGCTTTTCGGTAAGGTATTCGCGGCGGAGATCTTCGTGCGTGTACTTTTCCAGCGGCTTCGCGGGGTAGCCGCGTTGCTGCGAACAGTAGTGCACCAGGCCGTTTTCGCAAACGTACATGTAGCGCGAACCCGCGCGGCAGCGCCAATCGTTCGGCTTGCCTTGCGCAATCGCGTCCTGGAAAAAATTCAGGCGCGCGAAGTGGCGGTTTTCGAGCGCCTTCATTTCGTGATACACGCGGCGCTCGTGCTCGCCCAGCGGCTTCAACTGTCCGCCGCCATCGTGAATAATGCCGACTGTTGACGAGAAACCCAGCTCCGTCGCGCGGCGGCCAACCACCAAAGCGTCATCAGGGTTGTGAATACCGCCGCCCACCACGGAATTGATATTCACGTGGAAGTCGGCGTACTCGGCCAGCATCTGGAGCTTTTTATCCAGCACCTTCAGGCTCTTCTTTGAAACGTCGTCCGGCATGACGTTATCGATCGAAATCTGCATGTGATCGAGCCCGGCTTTGTTGAGGCGCTCAATGCGGTCCGGCATCAGCAGGTAGCCGTTGGTGATCATGCCCGCGATGACGCCGCGGTGGCGCATGGTGGCGATAATGTCGTCGACATCCGGATGCAGCAGCGGCTCACCGCCCGAAAGCGTAATGACGCCGGTGCCGAGATCGGCTAACTGATTGATCCGGCGGATCATCGTCTCCGTGGGTACGGGAGCCGAATGGTCATCGTATTCGTTGCAGTAGGCGCAGGAAAGATTGCAGCGGCGGATCGGAATAATGTGGGCCATCAAAGGATGGCGCGTCGAAACCGCCCCGTAGGCGATCCATTTGAGCTCTCGCAAACGGCGCGTAAACGCCTTCCAGTTGCGGCCCGGTCGAGTTCCCGTATTTACTTGATCTGCCATGGATCGTAAGGTGGATTGCAGAAGCTTTCCCTATTAAAACATATAGGGGGAAAAGATCGACAGCTTTCGCAGCGGATGGCGGAGGAAAGTCAACCAACTGCAACAAGATGGGGCCGAACGGCGCGCGCTGCGGAGAGCACCGGAGCAAGAGGTTCCCAGGCGTGCCCTAGATGGCTAGCCTCCCTGGCGGCCGGGCAAGGGCTGTGGTATGAAATCCTGAGGCGTCGCGAAGACGGGCGAGCCAACGGGGAGGCGATCTTGCACCAGAGAAGCTTGTATCACAAGTGGTTCGGAATCGTGATGGCTGCGCTTGCCCTGGCAATGCTGCTTCCCCTGCCGATCCTCGCCCAAACCGCCGCGAAGGCCGACAACGCAAGGCCCGCACCGAAGCTCGCCGACGGCAAAGTGGACCTCGGCGGAAGCGGCATCTGGGCCCCCAAGTGGGTGCAGGATTGGGCGGACACGCAGTGGGTGGAGAAGGCCGTGGATGTCCCGTTTACTCCCGCGGGCGCGGCCAAGTACCAGGAGCGGCGCGCGACTCTTTCGAAAGACGATCCCGAAGGCTATTGCATGCCGCCAGGTGTGCCTCGCTACACGGGCACTCCGTATCCTTTTCAGTTCGTGCAACTCCAGGACCGCGTGCTGATCATTCACGAAAGCATGCACGGCTATCGCATCATTTTCCTGAAGGACCCGAACGATCCAAAGAAGCATCCGCCTCTGGAATCTCTGAATCCCACGTGGCTGGGGCATTCCGTGGGGTGGTACGAAGACAGCGGGCAGACGCTGGTGATCGATACCGTGGGCTTCAACGGCAACACGTGGCTCGATTACGTCGGGCATCCCACCAGCGAAAATTTGCATGTGGTGGAGCGCATCACGCGGCCCAACTACGGGACGCTGCATTATCAGGCCACCATCGAAGATAAGCAGATGTACACGAAGCCCTGGACCAGCAGCTTCACCGTGCCGTGGCGCCAGGGTCAGGAACTGATGGAGTATGTCTGCAACGAGAACAACAAAGATATCCTGCACATGAACACCACGGGCTGGAAGTAGCCTGCGGGTACGTCATACAGTCTTGTCTGAGTGGTTAACGATCCACTCGCTTTTGCAAATGCGCCGGGTAACGGTCGCCGACCACTTGGACCTCTACAAGCGCGGTTTCGATTTCGCTGACATCTTGCGGATTCAATTCCACGGAGACGGCGCCCAGGTTTTCTTCCAGCCGGTGGAGCTTGGTTGTGCCGGGAATCGGAACGATCCACGGCTTTTGGGCAAGCAGCCAGGCCAGCGCAATCTGCGCTCGCGTAATCTTTTTGCGCGCGGCAATTTCTCCGATCACATCCACCAGCCTTTGATTGGCGCGACGAGCCTCAGCCGCAAAACGCGGAACGACGTTGCGGAAGTCCGTGCTATCGAACGTCGTATTCTCATTGATCGCGCCGGTGAGAAAGCCTTTCCCGAGCGGACTAAAGGGGACAAAGCCAATGCCAAGTTCTTCGAGCGTGGGCAACACGCTTTGCTCCGGTTCCCGCCACCACAACGAGTATTCGCTCTGCAAAGCGGTCACCGGTTGAACGGCATGCGCGCGCCGGATGGTTTGCGCGCCCGCTTCCGACAATCCGAAGTGCTTGACCTTGCCTTCGGCGATTAACTCTTTGACGGCGCCCGCGACGTCTTCAATCGGAACACTGGGATCGACGCGATGCTGATAGAACAGGTCGATTACATCGGTATTCAAGCGCTTCAGTGAGGCCTCCGCCACTGCGCGGATGTGCTCGGGACGGCTATTCATGCCGCTCTGGCCGCCTTTGCCGTCGAAGACAAACCCGAATTTGGTAGCGATCACCACCTGATGACGGAAGGGAGCAAACGCTTCGCCCAGCAACTCTTCGTTCGTGAAGGGACCGTAGGCTTCCGCGGTATCGAAGAACGTCACGCCGCGCTCAAACGCCGAGCGGATCAGCGCAATCGCCTCCCGCTTTTCGGTGGCTGGCCCGTAGCCGTAACTCAACCCCATGCACCCGAAACCAAGCTCCGAAACTTCCAAGTTGCTTCCTAATTTACGTTTCTGCATTGTCTCCCTAAAATGTCCCGTCCATCCCCAGTCTAGCCCGCGAACTCTTCAATCTATTCCGGAGAATATTTTCTTCCTCCGCGCACTTATTCCATGTGATGGCTCCGCCTAAGGAGGTCACAGGAGTACTACCATGCGCGCCGGGCTGGTTCGGTTTTTCATAACACCCGTGCTGATCGCTGCGCTCACTGCCCCATTGCGGAGTGCGGAAAGCGATCCGGCGGTTCTGGAACTGCTTGTTATTGAAGGAGATGGTTTTGCTTACGCTGTGGGCTCCCGGGCAACACGCGGAGTAACGGCGCAGGTGACCGACGAATCGGGCCGGCCAGTGAGCGGCGCCACCGTCAGCTTTACCCTGCCCTCCGATGGCCCCGGCGGGACGTTTGCTTCGGGTGGGCGAAACGAAATCGTCACCACAAAGGCCGACGGGCGCGCGACGGTGTGGGGCATGCAGTGGAACCGGACTCCCGGACCCTTTGAGATCCGCATCACCGCGGCGAAGGGGCAAGCACGAGCCGGTATTCTTTGCACGCAGTATTTAAATGACGCGCGCACATCGGCGGCACCGCGCCCAAGTGACCGGCGCGCGAAAGAGCGTGCCGAATTGAGCGAACCCGAGGCCATCCCAAGGGCGGCGACCGCGCCGGAACGGAGTTCGGAACCGCCGCGGGTTTCCCCTGGCGGGCATCGCTGGCTGTGGATTGCGCTCGGAACGGCGGGCCTTGCGGTTGCCGGAGCCGCCGTCATCAATCGTTCTGGCTCGACAACGCCAGCAAGTACGACACAGACCACCAGTTCCGTGCAGATTGGAACGCCATCGGTGACGTTGGGCCGCCCGTAGGAGCAAGGAACCATGCGACGCCTCTTCCGTATTTTTACTGTTCTTTCCCCGCTTCCCTTTGTTGTTCTACCCGTCACTGCGCTTGCGCAAATTCATCAACCGGTGCTTGGAATGATGCGGGATGGAAATTCCGCGCTGCGGCCGGTGTATGGCGTTGCCGCCAGCGCGACGTTGGGAGACCCCGTCACCGAAAACGTGGACACGTTTGCGTGCTCCAACGCACGGTGCTTTTTGCAATCCGCCGGAACGGTCTTGACTCTCGACGCCGACGGACTGCGCTCCATCGCCGACGCAGCGAATGGCCCCCTGGCGCTGACCAATGAGGGCGCGCTTCTCTACTCATCGCAAACGGGAGAACTGTTGCGTTGGGCGCCAGCTACCGGCTGGACGGCATCGGCATTTGCGATCGACGGCCTAGTGCTCTCCCTGCGATCGGCGGGCGGTGGTATTGGCGATGGTATCGACGTTGCCCTTCGCCGCGACGGCGGATTGTGGTTGGAACACTATTCCGCGGATGGCAGCGCCAGCGTGTTCGCGGCAGTCGCAGAAGACAGTGAACAGCCCATCCACGCCGTTCATCTGATGGAGAGCGGCTACCTGATTGCCACCGAGCACACGGTCACCCTGGTTCGCACCGACGGATCGACACAAGAGTTTCCCGCGGAAGGCGTGCGGGCATTTTTTGCGATGGCGGATTCCTCTATCGAGGCCGTGAGCAGCCAGGGGAATTGGATCTTGCACCTGGGTGACTCGCCCAGTTGGAATCTCCTGCCCGGCGTCGAGCCTTTGGCAACAACCGCAGTCGCGGTGGTGGCGCAATGAAACGCGTCGCATTGCCTCTGCTGTTGCTGCTCGCCGCGATGACGGCGCACGCGCAAATCTCGCTCTCCACAGTTGTGGGAACAACCGAGACCCCCGTTACCACGGTCTATGGCTTCGGGCAGATCGCGCTCGGCGATACCAAGGACGTTGTCTTCCGCGCGAAAAACGCAGGCACATCCACTGTCACCGTAAGCAAGCTGGCTATGTCGGGCAGCGGTTTCACATTCGCGGGCAATCCGCCGATACCCTACATTCTCGCGCCCGGCGGGCATCTGGATTTCACGATTCACTTTGCGGGTGGCACGGCAACCAACTATTCCGCGAGCCTGCAGATCAACACGCAGATCGTGACCCTGCTGGCGTCGGTTGTCTCCGCGCCGACGTTGTCCGTAGCATCGCCATGCACCGGACCCGACTCGCAAAACGCCATCAGCTTCGGGCGCGTACAGCAAGCGTCAAGCCTCATCTGCACCATCACCGTTACGAACGCGCAAACGCAGCAGGTCACGCTTTCGCCCATCACCGTCACGGGAAGCGCGTTCAGCACATCGCAGGCTGCGGCCACCGTCATTCCACCGGGACAATCGATCAGCTTCCCCGTAAAATTCAACGCGGCGTCCGCCGCAACCTTTACTGGAACGCTGACCGCAGGCATCCGCACGTATACACTCACGGGAACCGGATTTTCCGCGCCACTCGCCTCGCCGCAGTTCACGTTCGATTCCAGCACGATGTCGAGTGGGGAGCAGCACACGCTTTCCGTCAAACTTTCTTCGGCGTCGCCTGTCGCCGCGTCGGGGAATATCACGCTGGGGTTCAAACCGGCATCCGCCCCTATCGCTGACGACAGTGCCGTGCAGTTCGTAGCCTCCAGCAAACGCGTGGTGTCGTTCACCGTCGCGCAGGGGTCCACCAGCGTGCTGCTCAACGGACAAAACAACGCGACCTTTTCCACCGGCACCACGGCGGGCGTGATCACGTTCACCATGGATGCGGGCGCTTTCGGAATTTCGGGAGACGCCACCGCCAGCATCACGATTGCTCCCGCGCCGGCGCTACTGACCGCTGCCGGGGCGTCGCGCGTGGCCACGGGCTTGAAGATCACGCTCTCGGGATTCGACAACACGTACTCTGTCGGCACGTTTAGTTTTTCGTTCTATGACAGGAACGGCGCGGCGATGGGTTCGCCCATTGCCGCCAATCTTTCGACGAACTTTCAGACCTTTTATCAAGGACAAACGGCGGGCAGTTCCTTCTTGCTGCTGGCCAATTTTCCGGTCAATGGTGACGCCACGCAAGTGGGCGGTGTAGAAGTGACGGTGACGAACTCGGCCGGCTCCACGCGCACTCAACGGATGAGTTTTCCGTAGACTTGTGTATGGATGACCACTTTCATCGCGCTGACCATTGCCGGCTCCGACCCCTCCGGCGGAGCGGGGCTGCAGGCGGACCTGAAAACATTTCACCGCTTTGGCGTGTATGGCGAAGCCGTCGCCACGCTGATCACCGTGCAGAACACCCGCGGCGTCACTCGCGTGGACACGCTGGCACCGGATTTGGTGATCGCGCAGATCGAAGCGGTGCTTTCCGATATTCCTCCGCATGCCGCGAAGACCGGTGCGCTGGGCTCGCCTGGAGTAGTGCGCGCGGTGGCGGATCTTGCCGCGAAATTTGCGTTTCCGCTGGTCGTCGATCCGGTGATGATCAGCAAGCACGGCGCGCGACTGCTGGATGACGAGTCCATCCGCACGTTGAAGGAACGCATGATTCCCGCGGCCTACCTGTTGACGCCGAATCTCGACGAGGCGATCGCGCTTACTGGGTTCGACGTGCAAAACCGCGAGTCAATGCAACGCGCCGCGCAAGCGCTGATCGCCATGGGAGCGAAAAACGTGCTGGTGAAAGGCGGCCACCTCAAGGGCGACGCACTGGATCTGCTGTGCCTTGGCTCCGGGGAAACGCACGAGTTCATGGCACCCCGCATCGCAACGGTGCACACACATGGCAGCGGCTGCACGTACTCGGCGGCGATTACTGCGGAATTGGCGAAGGGAACGGCGCTGGTGGAAGCCGTCCGCCGTGCGAAGGACTTTGTCACACGCGCTATTCAAACGAACCCGGGCCTCGGCGGCGGGCAAGGGCCTCTCAATCACTTCGCGTAAATCTGATTTCCACTGAGAATACGACGGGCGTCGGCGCACTATTTAAAGTGATCTCCCAGCTTCAGGCATGGCCGCCAGGATGGCTTCAGCCGTTCGACCGTGCGATTCTCTGGTCGCTGGTGCCGCTCGCCATCATTTTCCTCATCAGCGGCCTGGACGATCTTGCTGTGGACTTTGCCTGGCTCTGGCTGCGTGTCCGCGCGAAGGGCGTGGTGGCCGAGCGTCCTACGGCGAAGGACAAACGCTGCATCGCGATTCTGGTGCCGCTGTGGCACGAGCATCAGGTGATCGCACGGATGATCGCACACAACTTGGCCGCCATCCGTTATCCCGACTTCCACATCTTTGCGGGCGCGTATCCGAACGATCCCGATACGCAGAACGCCGTGCAATCGGTGGCCGCGCGATTTCCCAACGTGCACCTCGCCGTCTGCCCGCACGATGGGCCCACCTCGAAGGCGGACTGCCTCAACTGGATCTACCAAAACATCGGGCTCTTTGAGGAACAGACCGGAACACGCTTCGACATCCTGGCCACGCACGATGCCGAGGACTTGATTCACCCGGATGAGCTGACGTGGATCAACGACTACGCCGAGACATACGACTTCATTCAGATACCGGTGCTCGCGCTACAAACGCCGCTGCGCGCGATTACGCACGGCGTCTATTGTGACGAGTTCGCCGAAAACCACACGCGCGACATGATTGTCCGGAGCCGCTTCGGATGCTTTGTTCCGGGCGCGGGGGTGGGCACGGGCTACCGCAGGGACGCGTTGGAAAAACTGGCCGCATCCGCCGAGAACCGCATCTTCGAGCCGGTGGCTTTGACGGAAGATTACGAAAACGGCCTGCGGCTGCACCGGCTCGGCTGTTCGCAGATTTTTGTTCCCATTGGCCGCCCGGAAGCGGGCGGCGATTACGTGGTGACTCGTGAATTTTTTCCGCAGAAATGGTCCGCGGCGCTCCGGCAACGTACACGGTGGGTGATGGGCATTGCACTGCAAGGATGGGAGCGCATTGGATGGCAAGGCTCCATCGGCGATAAATACTGGTTCTGGCGCGACCGCAAGAGCTTGATCGGCAGCCCGCTCGGCGTCATTGCGAACGCGATCTTTTGCTATGGACTGGGAACGGCAATCTGGACGCGCGTGAGTCCTCTGCCCTCGGCGCTGGCATTCGCGACGCTCGGGTTACAGGTGATCCGCATTGGCGTGCGTATGGCGTGCACGGCCAGGATCTACGACATGCGGTTTGCGCTGGGCGTCCCGGTGCGTATCCTTTACGCGAACGCATTGAACGCGGCGGCCACGGTGAACGCGATTGTCAAATTTGCCGTCGCGAAGCTGCGCGGCCAGCCTTTGCGCTGGCTTAAGACGGATCATGCTTATCCCACGCGCGCGGCGCTGCTTGGGCAGAAGCGAATGCTGGGCGAGATTCTCGTCAGCTCCGGGCGCATCTCGGAGACCGCACTGGAAGCCGCGCTCGAATCTCGCGCAGAAGGTGTACGAATTGGAGAGCACCTGTTACAAGCGGGACTCATCAGCGAGAACGACTTGTACACGGCGCTCAGTTTCCAGCAAGGCTTGATCGTGGTCCGTCTGCAACCGCAGCAGATACCAGCGACCGTGGCACGCGCATTACCGTCGAACGTCGCTCGCGATTGGCGCGTGCTTCCCTACCGTATCGCCGATGGCGCCATTTATATCGCTGGGCCGAATTTGCCATCCCCGCAAATGCATTCCGCGCTGCACGGCTTTACGTCGCTGGAGATTCGGTTTTGTTTGACCACTCCGTCAGACTACGAACGCGCCGCGCGAGTGTTTCTGTAAAAGCGCTTCCGCGGCCATCCGCTTTCTCTTTCGCCGCTATGTTGCCCCGTTGCGTGCGCACGCGCGACCATAGAAAAACACGGCTGCGCTGGCGGCTGGGAGGACCATGGCAAACTCCACACTCGATACGGCACAATCGGCACTGCTCCAAGCAGCGCTCTCGGCGCGGGATCAGGCGCATGCGCCGTATTCAAAATTTCACGTCGGCGCGGCGCTCGAAGATATCACAGGCAGGATTCACACCGGCTGCAACGTGGAAAACGCCAGCTATGGCCTTACCGTGTGCGCCGAGCGCAATGCCATTTTCAAAGCAGTCTCGGAAGGCGTGAAAGAGTTTCGCCGCATCGCGGTTG
Source organism: Bryobacteraceae bacterium (assembly GCA_040081855.1). Classification (GTDB taxonomy): domain Bacteria; phylum Acidobacteriota; class Terriglobia; order Bryobacterales; family Bryobacteraceae; genus Palsa-187. Next base: position 24,671 of record JBEBFS010000005.1, read on the forward strand.
CTGCCGATACCACTCCGCTGACGCCTCCGTGTGGGGCGTGCCGCCAGGTGCTGGTGGAATTCTGCCACGACCTGGAAGTCCTGCTGGTGAATCCAAGCGGACAATCGGAAGTGATGCGGTTAAAAGATCTTTTGCCAAGGGCATTTCATGGGTCGCTTCTCAAATAACATTTCGAAAGTTTTCGCACTGGGCATCTTTTTTTGCTCGGCTGCATTCGCGCAAACGCGCGTCGATACCATCTGGAGCGCCCGCTACGTGGTTACCATGGACGCACAACGCCAGGTGATTGAAAACGGAGCCGTGGCCGTCACGGGCGATCGCATTGTGGAGGTGGGCACGCGCGCCGATATCGACAAAAAATATCGTGCCGCGCAGCGCCTGGACCGCCCCAATGCCATCCTCGCGCCGGGGTTGATCAACACGCACACGCACGCGGCGATGTCTCTGTTCCGCGGCATCGCTGACGACATGAAGCTGCAGGATTGGCTGGAAAAATTCATCTTCCCGGCGGAAGCGAAGAACGTGGACCGCGAGTTCGTCCGTTGGGGCACGCGTCTTGCGCTGCTCGAAATGGCGCTCTCGGGCACGACGACGTACACCGACATGTACTACTTCGAAGACACCGTCGCCGAAGTAACGAAAGAAGCGGGAATGCGGGGCGTGGTGGGCCAAACGGTGATCGGCTTTCCTGCTCCGGATTACAAAAAGCCGCAGGATTCGCTGGCTGCGGCAGAAGCGCTGTTTCAGAAATATGCGAACGATCCGCTGGTGATTCCCTCCATCGCCCCCCATGCGATCTACACCGTGCCCGACGATGTTCTGAAAGCCTCGCGCTCGCTCGCCAACAAATACCAGAAGCCCTTGCAGATTCACCTTTCGGAAACCAAAACCGAAAACGACGACGCAATGAAAAAGCGCAAGATGAGTCCGACGGCGCTGCTCGATTCGCTGGGCGTACTGAACGGGTGGACGCTGGGCGCGCACGGCGTGTGGCTCTCACCGGCCGACCTGGACATCCTCAAGAAGCGCGGCACCGGACTGGCGCACAATCCGTCGAGCAACATGAAACTCGCGAGCGGCGTCGCGCCCGTGGTGAAGATCCTTGGCCTTGGTATTCCCATGGGCCTCGGCACTGACGGCGTCGCGGGCTCTAACAACGACCACAACATGATGGAAGAGATGGACCTGGCCGCCAAGCTGCAGAAAGTTTCCAGCGGCGACCCACAGGCGCTGCCCGCCGAGCAGGCCGTCGCCATGGCCACCATCACCGGTGCACGGGCGTTGAAGATGGATAAGTTGATCGGCTCGCTTGAAAAAGACAAGCGCGCCGATATGATCACGCTTTCGCTCGCCGGGGCACACGCCGTGCCGGTTTATAACGTTTACTCGCAGATTGCCTACTCACTGAAAGGCTCCGATGTCACCGACGTGATGGTCAACGGCAAACCCATCGTGCGTGACCGCAAAATGCTGACGCTCGACGCCGGGCCGATCTTCGCGAAGGCGGCAGAGTATCAGGTACGGATCAAAAAATCCCTCGGCCTGAAGTAGTTTCAGGATGAGTTACTTCCGCGTGCGCGCTTCGATCATCACGGTTGCGCCCGCGTGGCATGCCGATTCAAAGAAAGCCACCGGTATCGCGAGCGTAAACAGAGCGTTGTAGGCAAGGTTTTTCCAGAACCGCGCATGTGACGACTCCTGCACCTGCCGCGCTTTTCGGATTTCCGGGTCCAGTCCGGGAAAAAGGCTGGCCACCAGCATGGCCGGATTGTCGCGCAGACAGAAGTGCTTCCGCCGAAGGATTTCAAATCCGCACTCTTCCAGCAGCTTTTCTATGTCCGCCGCCTTGAAAAGGATCAGTTGCCGTGGAATATCCAGGCCAATCCACTGGCTGCCGAAAATGAGAAATTGCCAACTGGATGCGTTCGGCACCTGCACAATCAGGCGGCCTTCCGGCGCCAGCAACTTGTGCGCGGCGTCCAAATAATCGGCCGGACTATAAAGGTGCTGCAGCACCATAAACATGGTGACCGCGGCACAACTGCCGGGCGCGAACGGGGCCCGGGTTAGCGTCGCGCAGACGGCCGGAACCTCATGGACCTTCCAGGCATCCGCGGCAGCCGCAAGGGAGAACTCCACCCCGGCGGCCAGTTCTACCCCCCGGTCCCGTAAGTGATAGAGAAAATTGCCCTGCCCACACCCGACATCAAGGACTACGCCCGTTTCTCCGCTCTCATACAAGGCCCGTTCCACAAAGTGCAGGTGGCTGGTGAGCAGGAACCGTTCCCACAGCGCCTTCACCGAAAGAGCAGGAGGGCGGACCGCTAGCGGATGGCAAGGCGGGTAGTATTGCCTCAACCGCTCGGGTGTAGGCTGCGGTTCGATCCGAATCAGCCGGCATTCGGAGCATTCTACGACGGGAAAACGAGCGGCCGTTGTCCGAAAACGGCGATCTTCGGCGGTCAGCAGGGTCTGAAATCCGGTGACGCCACAGGCTGGGCAGGGGTCGGCCGCCGGATACACTCCGGACCCATTGGCATCCCCTTTGACGACGTCCGCTTCACCCATGCCGGTTCTTGGGCGTTCCCGTAGCCGCCCTTAATCTAAAAATCCAATGCGCAAATCGGCTCTGCTGATGTATCATGGTACTCCGGTCGGATACCAGGCTGCAGATAGTCCCGGAACATCCACCAGAGATCGTCGCTCACCGGCGAAAGCTTCACGGCTTCCGGCGCGTCGTATCACCTACAACGGCAAAGGCAGAAGACATGACGTCCGTTGGCAATATGTTGAAGAGCGCGCGCGAACAGCAGGGGCGCTCCATCGCACAGATCGCCGAAGAGCTGCGGATCATGCAGCGCTACGTAACTGCCATCGAAACGGGCGATACGAAAAACCTGCCGGGCACATTCTTTTATAAAAGCTTCGTCCGGCAGTATGCAGCGCTGCTGGGCATTGAGGGTGCGGCCATTGATGAAGCCATCGCCTCGCTCAGTGCCCCGGAAGTTCCCGTCGCCGCCGCCATCGAAAATACGTCGAAGCCGCTCGATCGCCCCAATCCTTTCCGCGAACTTCTCAGCCGCATCCATTTTTCGGACCATCCGCTCGGCGTGTCCCTGGCGAGCCTAGCTGGCGCCTTGGTTCTCTGCTCCGGGTTTTACGCCTGGTGGAGCCGCGCCCCGCAGGCGGTTCCGGAGCCGGTTGCCGCGGTGCAGACCGCGACCCCGCAGTCACAACCGCCAAATGCAAATGCCGTTACAGTTTCCGCAGCTGGGGCAACCGAGGGAAAGGACGCATCCGCGGTGATTCCCGAGGGCGTTCCGCAGCAGAATATCGACGTTACCGGCGGCACCGATCAGCCCGTGGTTTTGAGCGTTTCCGCGCGCGAAAAAACATGGCTCCGCATTACAAGCAATGGCCAGACGATTTTTTCCGGCATCCTGTGGCCCAGCGAATCGAAGGTGCTGCGCGGGTCGGATGTAGCGACGATGAAGGTGGGCAACGCGGCCGGCCTGGAAGTTCGCTTAAACGGCAAGCCGATCGGCCCGCTGGGCGAACGCGGCCAGGTGCGCACGGTTCGCTTCACACGGGAGAACTTTGAGATCCTTCCTGCAGCCGACACAACGGTGGCGCCTTCGAATCCCAACACGCTTTAGTTCTGAACCGCTTGCGGCCCCGCAAACAAAAATACAGGCAGCGTTTCCGCCGCCCGCACCGTTTGAACTTCCAATCTTCTAGTCTTCGACGGTAATCTTCGGGCCTTCCTTGGCCGCTTCCTGCAGGCAACGTTGTTCGATGCGGCCGGCGAGTGCGCGGAACGGCGCGGCGTGTTCATCGCTCGCTTCCAGGGTCGAAACAGGCTTCCCGGAATCGCCGCCGATACGAACGGCGGGGTCCAGCGCCAACTCGCCCAGAAACTCCACGCCCATCGCCTCCGCGGTCTTCTTTCCGCCGCCGTGGCCGAAAACGTCGATGCGCTCCTTCGATCCCGGAGCGATGAGGTAGCTCATATTCTCCACCAGTCCAAGAATCGGAACGCGCACCTGTTGGAACATGTTCACCGCTTTGCGCGCGTCTTCGAGAGAAACGTCGGAGGGCGTCGTCACCACCACGGCGCCCGAAAGCGGCGCGGTCTGAATCAGCGAGAGAGCGACGTCGCCGGTACCCGGAGGAAGATCGATCACCAGGTAATCGAGTTCGCCCCACTCCACGTTGCGCAGAAATTGTTGAATGACGCTATGCAGCATCGGTCCGCGCCAGACCAGAGGCTTATCGCCGGGATTCAAAAAGCCCATGGACATCAGCTTCACGCCGTGGCTTTCAATCGGCCGGATGCGATCGCCCGCTCCGCGCGGAGTTTCGTTGGTGCCCATCATCAACGGCACGTTGGGGCCGTAGACGTCGGCGTCCAGCAGCCCGACATTCCGCCCGGCGGTAGCGAGCGAAATCGCCAGGTTCACGGCGACAGTGGTCTTGCCGACGCCGCCCTTGCCCGAGCCAACGGCAATTAAATGCTTGACGCCCGGAATCGGCAGCTTCGGTTGTTCGTGAGGAGCTTGTTTCGGTTGTTGAGGACCCATCTCTTTCGATGGTAACCGCTGATCGAGGATTTTGTAAGTGTAGATAGGCCACCACAGTGGGGCGGATTGGAAATCCCGCCAGTGGCAGTGTTCGTACCACCCGAAGGCGGAGTACCACTCCGCCGCGGATTTCCAATCCGCCCCACGTTCGCCGCTTGACACTCACTGCGCTGGGGCGAAACCATAGAGCCCATGCGCCGATTCTTGCTTCGTTTCTTCGTCTTGGCTTTATCTTGTGCTGCCGCTTTCGCCCAACCGAGACTGACGGCGCTCACCGGCGGAACGCTGATGGATGGCCTCGGCGGCAAGCCGGTGCGCAATAGCGTCATCCTGCTGCGCGGCGACCGGATTGAAAAGATTGGCACGGTCAACACGCTTCCCGTCCCCGCCGGATACGAAAAAATCTCCACCGAAGGCATGACGGTGATGCCGGGCATCTGGGACATGCACATGCATCTGCTCTACGGCGGCTATCCGAGTGGCGGCCAGTGGCAGACGAAGTATCGCGACCAATACGAAAAAGACATCATGCCGGCCACGGCTCGCCAGGAGCTGCTTTCCGGAGTCACCACGGTGCGCGACCTGGGCGCGCCGCCGGAAGTGATTCTCCGAGTGAAGAAGCGCATCGCGGCGGGCGAGATTCCCGGGCCGACGGTCTATGCGTCGGGTCCGCAGATTGCGCATGACTCGGGGAAAGACCAAACATTCCGTCTTATGGTCAGCGGCCCGGCGGACGCAAAAGAGAAGGTTCGTGAACTCGCGAACATGGGCGTCGATTACATCAAGATCACCGATCAAGAGACGCTGACGGTTGACGAGATCAAGGCCATGGTGGAGGAAGCCCACGCGCATCGCCTGCGGGTGGCCGCGCACGCTCGAAGCTTAGGCGAAATCCGGCAAGGTATTGCCGGCGGCGTCGATGAGTTCGAGCACATCAATTTACAAGAGGCCGAATATCCCGCCGACATCATGACGAGCCTGCGCGAGCGAACGGCCAATCGTCCTCTGCTGTGGACACCCACCGCCGGTTTGCAGATGCGGCTTGGAAATCTCGCTGAGAATCCGGAAGCGGTGGATGATCCTTCGACGGAACTCGGCTTCCCTCCGAACATTATTCAGGACATGCGCGCGGCCGTCGCCCAGTGGAAGCCGCAACCGGTGCCGAATGCGCGGGAAATTACGGTGCGTAAGTTCAACCAGCTTCGCGACGCAGGCGTAACTTTTCTTTTCGGCACGGATGCGGGTCAAACGGGCAATTCGCATAGTCAGTCGATGTGGCAGGAGATGTATACGTGGGTGAACGAACTCGGCATGGACCCACTGCTGGCCATCCGCCGAGCGACGTTTGTGGCGGCGCAGACGATGGGGGCGGAGCGCGAATCGGGCTCGGTGAGCGAAGGAAAGTTCGCCGATATCATCGCGGTCCACGGCGACCCGACGCGGCACATCGAAGTGCTGCGCGATCCGGTGATCGTGATCAAGCACGGGCAAAGGTTTAAGTAAGCACGTCGGACGGATTGCGGAGTGGCACTACGCCTTCGGTTTTAGTCAACAAACGAGCATGGCGGGATTGCCAATCCCGCGCGGGTTTCCAATCCGCCCCACTTTGCTGACCAGCGCTTCACGAAAGCTACAGGCGGGTGGGGCGATGCTATGATGACCTGTGCCTCGTTGAAAAATTGAGGGCAGATACGGAAGGAGTTTTATGCGAAAAGTCTTTGCGGCCGGCACCGTTGCCGCCGCAGCGCTCGCAATCTTTGTGGGATTCGCTATGCGGCCCAATGAAGTGGCCGCGCAAAACACGAAAGAAGTAACTACTGCCGCCATCCCCGGCGAAGTCGGCGGACAGGATATTTTTGGCGCTTACGAAGTTGTGCCGAATTGGCCGAAATCGCCCTCAGTGATCCCGGGCAACGAAAAATGGACGTGGGGCGCCGGTCAAGGCGTCTTCGCCGAAAATTCGAATCGCGTGTTCATTCTGGAGCGCGGTCAACTCCCCAATATTCAGCGCCCCAAGCAGATCAAGCTGGACATCCCGAGCCTTGAGTTCCCCATCGGCCGTCTGCCGTGGCGCGATGCCACCGCCGCCAGCCCTCCGGGACGCCTGGAGACTCCGGACGGTAAGCTGGGCGACGATTCCGACGCCGGTGTTGCGGGTACGGACTTCAGCTGGACCCGCTGCATCGTCGTTGTCGACGAACAGGGCAACAACAAAGAAGATTGGACGCAGTGGGATAAGATGATGCGCCGTCCTCACTCGGTGTACATCAGCCCGTACGATCCGGAAAAGCGCGTGTGGGTTGTCGACGATTACCGCCACGCGATCTTTATCTTCAGCAACGACGGCAAGAAGCTGTTGCAGACCATCGGTGTTCCGAACGAACACGCGAACGACGACAAGCACTTCTACCGCCCGACATTCATGACCTGGCTCCCCGACGGCACGTTCTATGTGGCCGATGGCTACATGAACACGCGCGTTGTGAAGTTCGACAAGACCGGCAAGTTCCTGATGGCGTGGGGCGAAAAAGGCAATCCTCCGAACGAAAAGCGTCCTGGCTACTTCAACACGGTACACGGCCTGGCCGTGGATCTGCCCACACGCCAGGTTTTCGTCAACGACCGCAACAACCACCGCGTCCAGGTGTTCGACGAAAACGGCAAGTATCTCCGCGAATGGAGCTTCGGCCCGAACCCGTCCGACATCCACCTGATCTACATCGGCACCGACCGCGCCCTGTGGGCCTTCGACCGCGGCACGTCGAAGATGCTGAAGTACGATCTGAACGGCCACTTCCTCTATAGCTGGGGCACGTGGGGCGATTTCCCCGGCGCGTTCTGGGGTGTGCACGGCATGCACGTAGACCAGGAAGGCAACGTCTACACCGCAGCCGTCGACAGCGGCGGCGCCCAGAAGTTCCGCCCCCGCAAGGGCGCGAATCCGGCGTATCTGGTCAGCAAGGGTCCGACGCCGGTTTGGAAGTAGAGTAATAGTTAGTAGCAAAGGCAGCGTGCGACGCTTACGCCGCACGCTGTTTTTGTTTCGCGAGGGTCCATTAAGGATGGCTCAGAAGATTCAGGAGTTCCCGTTTTTCCGGCGTATCGGCGGACCGCGATAAGATGGAGCGCAACCACGCCTTGGCATCGGCATCCTTACCGGCGGCGATTTTGCGCAGACCTGGAAGCGCATAGCGTACTAGTATTTCGTTGTTCGTTCGGCCGTTTAGATCCGAAAGAGATTCAAAGTCCGGCAAAGACATTGGCGACTTTCGATCGAAACCAAAATAGGCATTTCGAATGGTGAACTTCGTTTCGTTTGCCGACCATTCATAAATGGCAAGATACTGGCCCTCTTGATTGAGTCCGACGCCATCGTAGCGGACGTTCAGCTTAACCGTTAATATCTCCACGCCCTGCGATTGCGTCAAGGCAGCCGCCGAACGAATCGTCCGACCGATGCCGAAGCCCCACCTTGACTCATTTCCTTCCAGTGTGTGGGTAAACACCGGCGCAAATTCGCGCAAGCTCAAATCAAACCACTGCTCCACGGTCTCTTGCATGCCGCCGCCAATCTGGGAACGGTCACTTGTGATGGTAAAGTACGGCTTTCCGCCGAGCCTCGTTAGCTGGTGATGGCTTTTCGCGTTTCGTTCAGAGACTGTAACCTCACCGGAACATCGCCACTGACCGGACGCGTCTTGCACAAACCGTAGGGACTCGGCAGTGTACGCAATGTCTCTGCCCTTGATCGCAAGAATCGCCTGCGTCGGATTTTCCGCCCGGATCGCTTCCACGGAACAGGCTTCGTCCGCTGCTGGGAAGGTGCCGGCGCATGGCGCTACCCAGCCATCCGTGAACCTGACTGACAGCGCGGCTCGGAGCGCCTGCCAGTTCACGGAACGGCTCGATTTTAGATATCGCGCCAATGCGTCGGGGGATTTGACGACATCGGCGATCTCAGTTTGCGATGAAACCGACTGCGCAAACTGGCACGGAGCGGCAAGTGCGACAGCCCACAACAAACTTCCATACGCGAGCGCCTTCCTCCCGACAATCTTCATTCCGTAATTTTGGTCATCGGTGAGCAGCTTCACTCGTCACCCGCCAAACGCCTTTAGCGTTTCCTCGGGCAATGGTTCGAAGAATGACTCCGGCACTTCAAACGTTCCCTTCGCGGCTCCGATCAGGGGCTTGCGACGAGCATGCTTCTGCAACGAACGGATCTCGGCAACTGGCTGATTTTTATCGTCAAGCCGCAGCGGAGTGTCCGGTGTCGGTTCAGCAAGGGAGCGAAAGAGTTTCGCTTTCGGGTCGCGCGTATTCACCCGCTTCATGATTCTATTGTGAACCTATGGCCAAACTAAGTCCATCAGATCTGAGACCGGGGATACTCTTTAAAAGACCAATTGTAAGTGTATACTTATAATTAGACATTTCATGAACGCGACCATTGTCGATCTCCGATATCACATGAAGGATGTTCTCCGCGCCATTGATCGCGGGGAGACTGTCACGGTTCTCTATCGTGGCAAGCGAAAGGCTCGACTAACCCCCATCGCAGCTTCGTCTGAAAAATCCTCAACCGAGCAGTCCAAAACCAAGGATCAACCGTTCTTCGGCATGTGGAGCGACCGAGCGGACCTCGCCGATCCTACAGCGTACGTGCGCAGCATTCGCCGTCCCCGCCCTGTCGCGGACGCCTCCGTGCCGAAGCGTAGGCGGAAATGATTTTTGATACTGACGTTCTGATCTGGGCGTCCAGGGGCAACGAAAAGGCGGCCCGTGTCATTGATAGCTCGATGGAGAGGGCCCTCTCCATCATCTCGTTGATGGAGCTTCTGCAAGGCGCTCGCTCCAAGATCGAGTCCCGCAAAATCAAGCAATCGCTGCGAGAGCTTCAGTTCACCATCCTTCCGCTAACCGAGTCCGTGGGAGCCACCGCTACAGCTCTCATCGAACAACACGCGCTTTCGCACGGAATCCAAGTGACCGATGCACTGATCGCCGCGACAGCCATAGAGGCGGGCGCGACACTTTGCACCGCCAACGCGAAGCACTTCCGCCCCATTCCCTCGCTTTCGCTCGACGCCTTTCGTCCGTAGATCCTAATCAACAGGCCCACAGAAGCTGAAAGCACTATTCTTCATGCACCCTTCCAGCAGTACCCGTTGTATACTGACCGGAGCCGGGATAGGGGCGATGATTTGCCGGCGGGAGGTCTGATGTACTCGACGCTTTCGAATTCCAAGATTCTTGCGGCCGCGTTGATTGCGGCGTTCGCCCTGCCTGTTTCGGCGCAGTTGCCGCCGGATAATTCGCCTCCGCCGCTGCCGCCTTCGGCCGCGCAGAAGAATGAGCGCAAGAGCAACATGCAGTTGGTGGGCTACAACGACCTGCAGGCTCGCAGCGCCTATCAGCCGTTGGTGCAGAAACAGGGCAACCGCTGGATTCTCTACGTGGGCCATCACGGCGGCGAATCGGTGAATCCACAGACGGGCAAGAAGGAGCCGAACGGCACCTCCATCATTGACGTCACCAATCCCAAGCAGCCGAAGTATCTGGTTCACCTTCCGGGCGAGCCCAAGGAAAAGACGGGCGAGTTCGGCGGCGCTTCGATGGTGCGCATCTGCAGCGGCGACCAGTTGCCGCATGGCGAAAAAGGCAAGTTCTATATGCTCCGCGCCTGGGGCAACACGCGGCATGAGATGTGGGATGTGACCGATCCCGCGAAGCCCTCGCTGATGAATATCATCGTCGACGGCCTGCGCGACACGCATAAGAATTGGTGGGAGTGCGACACCGGCATCGCGTACCTGGTCTCCGGCCCCGTGGGCTGGCGCACGCCGCGCATGATGCAGATTTACGATTTGAGCGATCCGGCAAAGCCGGTGTTCATCCGCAATTTCGGCCTCGCTGGTCAGGAACCCGGCGGCAAGGGTCCGGTGTTGGGAGGACTGCACGGAGCGTGGTCCACCGGCGTCAAAGGCAACCGCGTCTACATGATGTACGACAACGCGCGCAACGGAGTGTTTCAGATTCTGGATCGCAAGAAACTTCTGGAAGGCCCCAAGGAGCCGACGGAAGAAAACCTGAAATATCCGGTGATCAGCCAGATCAACTTCGGCCCAGACGTGGGCGCGCACAACGTGTATCCATTGTTCAAAACGAACCTGCCGGAATATGGGCGGCAGAAGTTCGGACAGGCGAAAGACTTCATGATGCTGGTGGGCGAGACCACGCCGAACGAGTGCCAGGAGTTCCGGCAGATGGCGCGCGTCTTCGATATCAGCAATGAATCGGTGCCGGTCGGCGTATCTACATTCACGGTGCCGGAGGATAGCGGCAACTTTTGCTCGGCGGGCGGACGCTTCGGGACGCACTCGTCGAATGAGAACATGGCTCCCGTGTTCGGGGGAAGGGTTGTTTTCATTGCACATTTCAACGCAGGGGTGCGCGCGGTGGATGTGCGCGATCCGTATCATCCGAAGGAGATCGGCTACTACATTCCCGCGATCACCGATAAAACCGATAAGCGCTGCGTTGGCACGGGATCAGACGAGCACTGCAAGGTAGCCATTCAAACGAACAATGTGGAAGTGGATGACCGCGGCTATATCTACGCGGCGGATCGCGCGAATACGGGCATTCACATTCTGGAGTTAACCGGTTCCGCACGGCAGGTTGCCGATTACAACCAAGCGGCGAAATAGAATTTTGCAGCAAACACCACAGCACGAAGGGGCAAATTCAAGACGACGATGAACAACATTACAGAAACGAACAAGAGCCGGCGCGATTTCGTCCGCACCATGGGCGCGGCGGGCGCGGTTGCTGCGGGTGCGATGCTTGCGTCGCACGAATTGTCGGCGCAGTACGTGAACAAGTCCACCGCGAAAGGCGGACGCATCGACGTGCATCACCATCATGTGCCGCCGGGGGGCGCGGGCGGTGGTCGTGGTCCAGGAGGCCGCGGTCCGTGGACGGCCGAGAAGACTCTGGAGCAGATGGACAAATTCGACATCGCCGCCAGCGTGCTTTCGATGACGCAGAATGGCGATGTGCTGTACGACAACACCGAAAAAGGCCGCGCTGCCGTGCGCGCGGGCAATGAATTCGGTGCGAAGCTGGTGCAGCAGTATCCGAAGCGCTTTGGCCTGTTCACCGGTGTGCCGCTTCCCGACCTCGACGGCGCCATGAAGGAAATCACTTACGGATTCGACACACTGAAGGCGGACGGCATCGGCATTTACACCAACGACAACCAGACGCGCTGGCCCGGCGATCCGTACTTTGACCCGATGTGGCAGGAACTGAACCGCCGCAACGCGGTTGTGTACATGCACCCGCTGGCGCCCCCGTGCTGCACAAAGCTGAATGACAGCGTACCCGTGTCGATGAACGAATACGACTTCGACATTACGCGCGCCTGCACCAGCATTCTGGTCAACGGCGTTCTGCATAAGTATCCGAACGTCAAGATCATCATTCCGCACTCGGGCGGCACCATGCCGATGATCGCGGGCCGCATCAAGGACCGCTATCCGCACAATCCGAAGACGGAAGAGTACATTCCGAATGGAGTGATCGCCGAACTGCAGAAGTTCTATCTCGATATCGCACACGCCAGCTTCCCGTATCCAATGGCGGCTGCGATGAAGTTCGCGAAACCGGATCACATGCTGTTCGGCACGGATTATCCGTTCGAGCCGATTGAATCGACCGTGAACGAACTGCCGGGTCTGGGCCTCTCCGCAGCGACCATGCGCGCGATTGAGCGCGACAATGCGGAGAAGATTCTGCCTCGCTTCAAGGGCATGACCCGCGGCTAACGAATCCGTTGGGCGGGAAGCGTCCCGCGCGTGAGTGGCACTCGCGCTGTTTGTTTGACAAGTCACGCAGGCGGAGTGCCACTCCGCCGCGGATTTCCAATCCGCCCCACTTTGCTGAAACTGCAATCGTGGGGCATCTTTTACGTCGGAGGAATCATGCGCATATCCCAATTCATCGCGAGCGGCCTGCTTTCGGCTACGGCTCTGCTCATCACTGGTTGCCAAAGCGCCGCGCCGAAACCGGCGGGCGTGAACATCGCCGCTATTGCGAATCAGAAAGGCGGACAGGATCAGACGGGTCCCTATGACGCCGTCCCCGATTGGCCGAAGCCGCTTTCCCAGTTAAAGGATCACGACAAATGGACCTGGGGTGCCGTGCAAGGCATCTATGCGGAGACTTCCAGCCGTGTCTTCATGCTGATGCGCGGTGAACTGCCAAACCTCAAGCGTCCGGAAGAGAAGCCGGTTCCCGAGTTCGGCCCCAGTCTTACTTATCCTGTGGCGCAGACACCGTTCCGCAACGCGTCGGTGGGGCCGCTCTCAAGCCCCGGCAATTCCGGCAGCGACGGTTGGAATGGATGGAAAGGCAAGCTCGGCGTCGATGCGCGCTGGGAGCACTGCCTGTTGGTGTTCGATGCCCAGGGCAACATCACGGAAGATTGGACGCAATGGGATAACAAGTTCCGCCGCCCCCACTCGGTGACCATCAATCCGTACGATCCCGAGAAACACATTTGGGTTGTCGACGACCGCATGCACGCCGTTTACAAATTCAGCCATGACGGCAAGCAGCTAGTGCAAACGCTCGGCGTGCCCGGCCAGCCCGGCACCGACGACAAGCACTTTAACCGCCCCACGTTCCTCTCCTGGCTGCCGGATAGCACACTGTATGTTTCCGACGGTTACGCGAACACGCGTGTGGTGAAGTTCGATAAGGACGGAAAGTTCTTGATGACGTGGGGTGAAAAAGGCAATCCGCCGGATGATACTCGCCCCGGCTTCTTCGATGCCGTGCACGGCGTGCAGGTGGATCCCGATACGCGCCGCGTGTATGTGACCGATCGTTCCAGCCATCGCATTCAGGTGTTCGACGAAAACGGGAAGTTCATCGATCAGTTCTCGACGGGCAAGCCATCGACACCGCAAGTCCTACTGCTGACCGCGGACAAGCATTTGTGGATCGCCGACAACGAGACGTCGAAGATCGTGAAGTACGATCTCGAAGGGCACTATCTGTACTCATGGGGATCGGGCGGCCAGTGGCCCGGCGCGATGTGGAACGTGCACGGTATGAGCGTCGATCCCGAGGGCAACTTCTACCTCGCGCAAGTGAATAACGGCTGGCCAACAAAGTTCAAGCCGCGGGCAGGCGCGAATCCAGAGATGCTGGTAGGCCAACCGATCCGAGGAAAGTAGGCAAACGTGGGGCGGGGCTTCGCCCGGCCGTCGTGCTTCAGCGCGGCGATAACATTAGGAAGGATTCTTTTTCCGATTAAGCCGGGCCAAAGCCCGGCTGCCGCCCTGAAGGGCCGCCCCACGTTGTTCGCTACGCCAATGCCAGGTTCGCGTCGGCGCGGAGGGTGGTGTCGGCGAATTCTTTGCGCATGAGTTTCGGGAACCCCGCGGCGGCGATCATCGCTGCGTTGTCGGTGGAAAGTCCGCGCGATGGGAAGAGCACGGGATAGGGTAATCGGCTCGATTCGGCCGCGATTCTCAAGCCGGAGTTACACGCGACACCACCGGAGATGATGAGCGTTCGCGCGTCAATCTCGTCCGCGGAGCGCACCGCGCGTTTCAGCAATTCTTCAATCACCATCGCCTGGAACGATGCCAACAGATCGAGCGTCGCTTGCGGCGTCACGCTGCGCCATTCGTCAAGGGTGGGATGAGATGTTTTGCGAAGCAGCTCTCTGCGCGCGGCGATTTCTTCGTTCATGTCTCGCGCCTCCACCCACCGCAGCACAGCGGTCTTAATCCCGCTGAAGCTGAAGTCCAGCGTGTTGCCTTTCATCTTTGCCGGCGTGAAGCGGACGCCCTCGGAATCGCCATACGGAGAGAGTAAATCAATCACGGGTCCGCCGGGATAACCGAAGCCAAGAAGCTTGGCGACCTTATCGAAAGCCTCGCCTGCGGCGTCGTCGCGGGTCTTGCCGAGCAGACGATAGTGAAAGCCTTCGGCGACTTCGTAAAGATGGGTGTGGCCCCCACTGACGACGAGAGCAAGCGCCGGAAGCTCGACCGCGTTTTGGCTGACGACGGCATGAATGTGCCCCTCAATGTGATTCACGCCGATCAGCGGTTTTCCGGAAACAAAGCACAGAGCCTTCGCGTAGGTGAGGCCAACCAGCAGCGAGCCTGCGAGCCCCGGCCCTTGCGTCACCGCAATGGCATCGAGATCGGCGAGCGTCGTGTTGGCCTGTTCCAGCGCCAACCGCACTACGGGAACGATGGCCTTCAAGTGCTCGCGCGATGCGAGTTCCGGGACTACTCCGCCGTATTTCGCGTGCGTGGCGATTTGCGAAGAGATGATGGAGGAAACAATGCGCGACCCGTCTTCGACAACAGCGGCCGCGGTTTCATCACAGGAAGATTCAATACCAAGAATGCGCACGATGGAGGGTACATCCCAAGTATAAAGGCGCTGCAGCGTTTCGGCACACAAGCCGTGCGCGAGAACGGTCACGAGTCCGCCAGTGCCCGCCACTGTCCTCTGTCCTCTGTCCTCTGTCCTCTCGCGCTAGAGTGGAAGTAGAGTAACCTCCGCGTGCTGCTCTCCGAGTTTGACTTTCATCTTCCAGAAGAATTGATCGCCCAGGAACCGCTTGCCGATCGTGTGGCGTCACGCATGCTGGTGGTGGATCGCGCACGCGGCACTTGGGAAGACCGGCACTTCCGCGACTTCCCTTCCTTCATCCGTCCCGGCGATTGCGTGGTCCTCAACAATACACGCGTTTTTCCATCGCGGTTGTATGGGCATCGGGAGGCAGGCGAAGGCGGGCGCGTCGAAGTATTTCTGACGAAACAAATGTCGGCCGACGGCCTGACGTGGCTCGCGCTGGTGCGGCCCGGGAAGAAGATGCGCACGGGCGAGCGTGTCCGCGTCTCTGACGAACTCTCGCTCGAGATTCTCAGCCGTGGTAAATTCGGCGAGCGCACAGTGCGCCTTCATCCGCAAGGTGATCTCTTCGAAGTGCTCGATCGTGCAGGGCATGTCCCGCTGCCTCCGTATATTCGCCGCGAGGATCGTCCAGCGGATCGCGAGCGGTATCAAACGGTATTCGCGCAAAATCGCGGTTCGGTTGCCGCGCCCACCGCAGGCTTGCATTTCACGCCGGAAATTTTGAAACAGGTTCAAGCCGCGGGCGCGCAGACCGCCTACGTCACGCTGCATGTGGGGCTGGGAACGTTTGCGCCTTTGCGCGTCGATTCCATTGAAGAGGTGAAGCTGCATTCGGAATCGTTCCGGGTCCCGCCGGAAACCATTGCCGCCATGGATGCAGCGAAGCGAGTGATCGCCGCGGGCACTACCAGCGTGCGCGCTATGGAAAGCGATCCCGCGAAGACAGAGACGGACATTTTCATCTCCCCCGGCTTCCACTTCCAACGCACGGGTGCGTTGCTCACAAATTTCCATCTGCCGATGTCGAGCCTGCTGGTGTTAGTGGCCGCGTTCGCTGGGCGCGAACTGGTCCTGGATGCTTACAACCATGCTGTGCGCGAAAAGTACCGATTCTTCTCTTACGGGGATTGCATGTTGATTCTGTAAGTAGGTAGTGGTCACGGTGGCTGGCCTCGCGAGGAGTCGCTGTCGATACCGGGACATCGCGAGGCGGCACGCAGGAGTGCGCGCGCCACGTTTCACATTCCGAACTGGCGCAGGTGATGATCCGCATGACGGTAGGCCCACACGGCCCACTCAGTCTCCGTCAAGGGACCAAAAATCGGATGCCGGTGGCCTGCGATGGGCGTGAAGTTGTCCACCATACGGATGAGTTCCGCATGATCCTGCTCCCACGCTCCAGGCTTCGTGCCGTTTTTTCCCTGGTCTGCTTCCGGAACGGTCTGAATGTCCCGAGGCCACTTCAACGGCGTGTGCAGCGCGGCGAACCGCATCACCGTGCGCGTAAACAGATTGTCGACAGGGTTCGGCTGCCGTTTCGCCGCAGACATCCGATAACCATCCGCCAGGTGACAGATCATCTGGTGAGGCGTCATCTTTCCCCACCGGCGTTGCGCGTCGGGCGTTAAGCGCTCGATGCGGGCGCAAACGGTGGTTCGAACAGAAGGGTCGGCGAAGGTGCTCATGGGATCTCCCATGATTTTAACCACTGCCCATTTGTGGGTGTTAGCGGGAGTGCCGCCGTCGTGGGATAATCGGGTCTTCGGGAATCCAGAAACTTGACTCCGGTCGGTTCACTCTTCGAATTTCTCTCGCAGGCGCGCCGTCGGTGCATCTCGCACCTGGTGCTGGATCGCTTTGTGCTCGCGCTTGGCGCCGGATGCGGCGCGGCAATCGTCATTCTGCTCGCCGGCAGCGCGACGCTGCACTGGGCCTGGAGTCTCATCGCGATAACCGCCGCACTCATTGCCGGGATTTTTCTGCTACGCCGGAAGTTACCGACGTCGTACGCCGTGGCGCAGCGGGTGGACAAGAAACTGAGCCTCGCGGATACGCTTTCCACTGCTGCGTATTACTCGGGCAGCGAAGAAGACTCCGCGCCGAAGACCGCCAATGCGGTGCTTCGCGACGCACAACTGCATCGTGCGGAAGATGTGGCCCGCACCGTTGATCTGAAACAAGCGCTGCCGCTGGAACGTCCCCGTACCCTTTATCCGGCCGCGGCACTGGCGCTCATCGCAATTGGAATCCTCCTGTTGCGCGTTGCCGTTTTCGGCACGTTTGATACGAACGCATCGTTGCTCGGCAGCTTGTATAAGACCATGTTCGGTTCGACGATGCAGCAATCGAAAACGGGCGAAAAAGAAGAAAGCGCCGCGGAAACCGCGGATGGCGAAACGGCGAAGCAGGAGCAGGAAAAGAACGCCGATTTCGCCGGCGATCCTGGCAGCGACCCCTCAGAGATGGCCGACGCGCGCGACAAACAGCAGCAAGGCGGAGCGGACAAAGAAGCCGCCGAGCAGCAAGCCTCCAATTCCGAGGAAGGCGAGCAGGGCGCACAGCCCGACGCCAAGGGCGGCAACGACCAATCGACGCAGAGCCAGGAAAGCGCGGAAGGGAAACAGTCCCAGGATCCTTCGATGCTCGACAAGCTGAAGGAAGCTTTGTCGGACATGCTGAACAAGATGAAGCCGCAGTCGAACCAGAACTCCAAGAACCAGAAGGGGCAGAAGGGCGATCAGCAGCAGCAGGCGCAACAAGCGCAAGGCCAGGGCAATCCGGACCAGGGCGGCGACGAATCCGACCAGCAGAACAATGGACGCCAATCGGCCGAGGGCGAAGCCCAGGGAGACCAGGCGCAGGGGCAGAAATCAGAAGATGCGAAGAGTGGTGTGGGCGATCAGGAAGGCGACAAAGCTCTGCGCGATGCCCAGGCGCTGAAGGCGATGGGCAAGATCAGCGAACTGTTCGGAAAGCGGGCGGAAAATGTCAGCGGTTCCGTGATGATGGAGGTCGGCTCCACCAAGCAGCAGTTAAAAACGGGCGTCGTTCAGCGCAACGCCGCGCATGCCGAAGCCGGAAGCGAGATTCATCGCGACGAAGTTCCCATGATGTATGAGCAGTTCGTGCAACAGTACTTCGAACAGATCCGCAAGCCCGCCGCTACCAAGCCGGTGGCGAATGCCGCAAGCGCTAAGAAGTAGTTCCCGCCCCCAAGCTCCGTGGCGGACGCCCGTGTGGCTGAGTTGACAAGACTGGAAACCTCCTGTATAGTTCTGAAATACTTGAACTTTTGGTAATTCCGGGGTTAAAAATATGGCCGCCGCCGATGAACGCGACCTGGAACAAGATAACGATGTAACCGCTTCAGATGACAGCGATTACGCGCACCTGATTGAGGACTACAGTCATCTTGCGCCACCGTCGGATGGGGAACTCCTTCAGGGACATGTAGTTAAGGTCAATCCGCAGGAACTCATCGTCGATTTCGGCTACAAGCTGGAAGGCTTGGTGCCCATCGCCCAAGTGCGCCAGGTCGATGGCACCATTCCGTTTAAGGCAGGCGATGCCATCGACGTGATGGTGGACCGCCACAGCCAGCAACCGGAAGGCTACGTTCTTCTTTCCCATTCCAAAGCCAGCCGCTTGCGGATCTGGGATACGCTTGAAACCGCCATGCGCGATGGCACGATGATTCCCGGCCGCGTCACCGAGCGCACCAAAGGCGGCCTGATGGTGGATATCGGCGTTCCGGCGTTTATGCCGGGATCTCAGATTGACACCCGCCCGATTCACGATCTGGACCAGTTCGTGGGGCAGATTGTTTCCGTAAAGGTTTTAAAACTGAACCGCCGCCGCGGCAACGTTGTGGTATCCCGCAAGACGGCCGCCGAAGAAGAGATTCAGTCGCGCAAGCAGAGCACGCTGGAGCATTTAGAAGAAGGTTCCGTGGTCACCGGTGTGGTGAAGAACCTGACGGAATACGGCGCGTTCGTGGATCTCGGTGGCATTGACGGCCTGCTGCACGTGAGCGACATGTCGCACGGACGCGTCACGCATCCGTCTGAGGTGGTGCGCTCCGGTATGGACATCACCGTCAAGGTGCTGAAGTTCGACCGCGAGAAAGGCCGTATTTCCTTGGGCCTGCGCCAGTTGACGCCTGACCCGTGGGAAAACCTGACCGAACGATATCCCCCGCAGAGCCGCGTGATCGGACACGTGATGAGCGTCACCGATTATGGCGCCTTCGTCGAGATCGAACCCGGCGTGGAAGGTCTGATCCACATTTCGGAGATGACCTGGAGCCGCCGCATGAAACACCCGAACAAGGTGGTGAAGGTCGGCGACGAGGTGGAAGCCGTTGTCCTGGAAGTGAAACCCAAGGAACGTCGCGTCTCTTTGGGCATCAAGCAGTTGGAAGCCGATCCATGGACTACGGTTGCCGAACGCTACAGCATTGGTTCGGTTGTGGAAGGCCGTGTCCGCAAGTTGGCGGATTTCGGCGCCTTCCTCGAAATCGAAGACGGTGTGGACGGCTTGGTGCATGTCTCTGACCTGTCCTGGACCAAAAGAGTGAAGCATCCTTCGGAGATGCTGAAAAAGGGCCAGCAACTGCAGGCCGTTATCCTCAATATCGACGCGCCGAACCGGCGCTTGTCGCTTGGAATCAAGCAATTACAGCCCGATGCCTGGGAGACTTTCTTCCGCACGCATGAAGTAGGGGACCTGGTGCGCGGACGCATCTGCCGCACCTCGGCGTTTGGGGCGTTCGTAGAAATGGCCCCGGGCGTGGAAGCGTTGTGCCACAAATCGGAGATTCCGCCGATGCCGGGCAAAGCGCCTGCCGAAGATGCCCTGCTCCCCATCGGCGATGAATACGACTTTAAGATCATTAAAATGAATGAGGCGGAAAAAAAGATCGGCTTAAGTCTCCGTGCGGTGGCCGAGGATGAGGAACGCACTCGCCTCGACGATTACCAACGCCAAGCCGCAGCTGCTACCATGACGATTGAAGAAGCAATGAACATGCGCGGAAGAGGGGATGAACGATAAGTTATGACGAAAGCTGAATTGATTGAAGAAGTTTCGCGCGTGGTGGAGATGACCCGGAAGGATTCGGAAGTCATCGTGGAAGCGATTTTTGACAGCGTGGTCCGTTCGCTGCGTACCGGCGACAAAATTGAAATCCGCGGTTTCGGCAGCTTCCGGACCCGCCAGCGCCAGCCCCGCGTGGGCCGCAATCCAAAGACCGGCGCCCGCGTGGAAGTACCAGCCAAGCGTATTCCTTACTTCAAGCCCAGCAAGGAGTTGAAGGACTTGGTCAACAACGACGGTGCCCCCAGCGGCACCACCCCCGAGTAGCGCATCCCCGGTTCGCACGAAGGAATCGGAATGGACCATTTGTGGAGCCCGTGGCGGTATCAGTACGTCACCACAACGTCACCGGCAACCAACTCCAGCAGTTGCCTCTTTTGCAGGATTGCCACTGAGGGTAAAGATCGGGAAAATTACGTGGTTTTGCGCGGAGAGCGGAATCTTGTCCTGCTCAACCGCTATCCGTATTCTTCCGGCCATCTGATGGTGGCGCCCTATGAGCACGTTGCGACGCTGGAGGCCGCCGACCCGGCTACGCTCGAAGAGCTCATCCGCCTAGCCCAACGCGCCGAAAAGGCTTTAAGGAAAGTGTACAAAGCGGGTGGCTTCAACCTGGGGTTCAATATCGGCGAATGCGCCGGCGCGGGCGTGGCGGGTCACATTCATATGCACGCGCTTCCGCGTTGGTCCGGCGACACCAGTTTCGTGACGACTGTGGGAGAAACGCGTGTACTGCCGGAAGATCTGGAAACAACGTATGAACGCGTCTCAGAAGCGCTGCTGGGGAATTAAGCCGCCACTTCGCAGGCCACCGTGCCATCGGAGGCTGCAGGCTTAGCCCATGATCCGGCTATTTCGAATTCTCGTCCCGGGCAACGTCCTCGCGCTTATCCTCTCCGAGTTCGCCCTGATCTACACCTGTTACTTGTTAGCGGGCTACTGGACGACGGATTTCTCCAGCGAAGTTTTCCTGTGGGATGACCGCGGCGTGTGGCGCATCGCGATCCTCGCCTCGTTCATCATCTTTGGTCTCCATTTTCACGACCTCTACGATAGCTACCGCATCCGCTCCCGGATTCTGCTGATTCAACAGTTCTGTTTCGTCATCGGCCTGGCATTTCTGCTGCAGGCGATCCTCACCTATGGGCGTTGGGACATTATTTTGCCAAAGTGGCAGATGGTGTATGGCAGCGCAACCGTGCTGCTGATTGTGCCGGCGTGGCGAATTCTGTTTTCCACCAGTGTGGTTCGCGCAATGGGTTCACAGAATCTGCTGCTTTTAGGCACCTCCCGTATGCTGCAGGAGATCGCCGATAAAGTTGCGGAGCGTCCGGAGTTAGGCTTGGCCATCGTCGGCTATTTGAGCGACCCCAACGGCCCTGGTGAACTACGGAACGTCGCACGGCTGGGCACATTCACGGATCTGGAACCGGTGCTGGCAAAACATCATACGGACCGCGTCATTGTCGCCGAAAGCGAGCAGCAATCGGACATGCCTCTGGACCGCCTGGTGGATTTGCGCTTCGCCGGCATGCCCATCGAAGAAGCGGTCACTACGTATGAGTCGATTTTCCATCGCGTTCCGACACGCGACCTGAAGCCGGCGCAGTTAGTTTTCTCCGAGGAGATCGGCGCTCCGCGTTTGCGCCTGATGCTGCAATCCATTTATTCGTGGCTGATTGCCGCCGTCGGGCTTCTCATCGCTGCGCCCATCATGCTGGTGGTCGCCGTGCTGGTGAAGGTGACGTCGCCGGGGCCGGTCTTCTTCCGGCAGATCCGCGTGGGATTGGGCGGCAAGCCCTTCAAGCTATACAAATTCCGCTCCATGCGGGAGGACGCCGAAGCGAAAACCGGCGCGGTTTGGGCGACCAAGAACGATCCTCGCGTGACGCCGCTCGGCAAATGGCTGCGCAAATTGCGTTTGGATGAACTGCCGCAGCTGTTCAATGTACTGCGCGGCGAAATGGTAATGGTGGGGCCGCGTCCCGAGCGGCCGGAATTCGTCGAAAAACTGCAGCAACAGATCCCTTACTACCGGCAGCGTCTGGCGGTGAAGCCGGGAATCACCGGATGGGCGCAGATCAATCATAAATACGGCGACACGATTGAAGATACGGTGATCAAGCTTGAGTACGATTTGTACTACATCAAACACGTTTCCACCGCGCTGGATCTCTTCGTCATGTTCCATACATTGAAGACGGTGCTGACCGGACGCGGCGCGCAATAGGCTGCGGAAAAGCGGCATTCGCGTCGAGTTTTTTCGGCCAATCGGGTACAATAAAAAAGGCTCGCGGGAGTAACTCAATGGTAGAGTCACAGCCTTCCAAGCTGTTGGTTGCGGGTTCGATTCCCGTCTCCCGCTCCAATTTTTCTTCGGTTTCGTTCGGCGAATGACAGCATGCTGCAGATCCGGCGGGCGATTCCCTTCCCTCTAGTACTGATCTTCATAGCCGCGGGTGCATTGGGACAGGCGCCGAAATCCGGTCCCCGACCCACACCAGCGTCGCAGCCCGCTGCGATCAGTCCTTCTAGCGACGATGGCGATCAATTGGTCAAGATCGAAAAGCTTCAAGTGACAGGCTCGCGTCTGGAAGCTTCATCCGTTCAGATGCTGACCGGCCTGCGGATTGGGCAACAGATCAACGAAGCGATCCTGCGGAAAGCGATCCAACGCATGACGGATTCGGGCCTGGTGAAGAGCGTCAATTATTCGTACGAATCGGCCAGTTCGCCGACGTCGGTGCTGCTGGAGCTGACCATCGCCGATGAAGCACCGCTGCTTCCAGCAACCATCCAACTGCCCGGAGTAGAGGCAGAGAATGTGTGGGCTTACCTAAAGGGAATTGACCCACTATTCTCGCGGGAGTTGCCACGCACACAGAAGGCTCTGGCGTTTTATGTGCGCTACATTGAGCGCTACCTGTTCACGCTGAAGCGGCAGGATAAAGTAGTTACGGTAATCACGGCAAGCGACAACGGCGAAGCCAGCGGCATTGTGTTTGTGCCCGCGTCACTGCTGGGGCTGCCCCAGTTTAATAACAAGAAGAAACAGTAAACCGTGGGCGGATTGAAACCGTGGGGCGGATTGAAAATCCGCGGCGGAGTGGCACTCCACCTTCGGCTTTGGTCAACACCACGGCATGGCGGGATTGCCAATCCAGCGCGGATTTCCAATCCGCCCCACGTGTTTACTTTATGGGCTGTTCTTTGGTTTGTTCTTCGCCGATTGCCTCGGGGACATCGCCGAATGAAATCGATGTATCGGCGCCGAATCGGTTGTAGCGGCGGAATTCCACTTCGTTCTTCACCAGGAACTTGCCCTCACGCGAATGCAATTCGGCTTTGAGCGGAAGCAGATACTTCTCACCAGAGATATCGGTGTAATCGTAGTTGAGATCCAGGGTCACGCTTTGGATCGGGAAATCCACGGGCATGTTTTCTGTTTCCAGCTGTAGCCGCATCACCTTGTTCGTTTCCCGGTCCGCGTAAACATAGCCGCGGTACCCGGCAATGATGGTCCGCGCCCCAGGTCCATCGCCCCACCGGATGCTGTACTTCGAGGTCGATTGCGGCACATGGTAGCTGAACACGTGCATGCGGCGGCCGCGCAGCGTGGCCCAGCGCTCCCAGGCGAAACGGGTGTTCGTTTCGGGGCTGAAGATCTCGCGCAAAATACTGCCGAATTCGCCGGAAGACGTCGCGCCGCCCAAACGCTGGTGATCGCGTCCCGTCACCGGGATGCCGTTCACCGACATGACCGAGTAGTCTTCCTTCTGATCGAAGTAGCTGAGCTTCTCCGCGATGGTATCCACCAGGTGGTAGCTCTCCATGCCGCTTTGGTCGATATAGCGCCGGGTCACCTGCAGACAAAGAAAGTTGGGCAGGCTGCGCGCGTAATCGAGCGCATTTTCCGTGACTTCGGATAAAACACGGGCTTGTTCGATGGAATCCGGCGGAGGCGGCCCTACATACACGGGCTTCGGCGCGGGCGGCGGCGCAGGAGGCAGCGCCGTGGATTCCGACGCCAGCGCCTTCAAGGCCATCACCGTTTGCGGCCCCGCGCCCATGCCTTGCAGATCTTCCACGGTACGCGCGTCCAGTGCGTTCGCGAGCTTGACCTTCCTGACGTAATCGGCAACTTTGCGGTCGTCGTGGCGAAGTTGGATGGACGACTTGATGAAGCTGACCAACTGCTCGACGGTCATCTTCAGCTGCGCCTGCGCGACGAATAGAGACACCGCGAGCACCGGCCCGAGCAAAACGGACGAGGCAACAACAGCGATTCGGCGCAGCCAGTTCATGGGTTCCTTATTGACCGGACTTACTACCTAATATAGACGGGAATCCACGCTTCTTAGGTTTCTGCAAATCCGGGGGCGGCGGAGCCACGGTCTTCTGAATCGCCGCAAGCGCAATTGGGGCCATCAAACGGTAACCCTTGTTGTTCGGGTGCAGCCCATCGTCGCTCAACTCGGCCTGGAAGAAGCCCGAGCCATCGGCCATCGCCGGAAAATAATCCACGTACGTGGCGTTGTGTTTCGCAGAAAAATCCTTCAGCCAATCGTTGAGTTGCAGGATATAGGCGGGCGGACGGCCGGGGGTGCGCTCGTTCGCCGGATTTTGGCCCTTGTGATAATCGCTAACGGGCAGCACGGAGGCGAACAAAACTTTGATCTTATTCGCCGCAGCGAGATCCGCCATCACGGCGTAGTTTCTCTCGACGGTATCCGGTACGATGCCGCGCGCCAGATCGTTGGTGCCCGCAAGAATCACAACCGCTTGCGGACGAAGGTCCAGGACGTCAGGCTTCATGCGCTGTAGAAGATCACCCGTCGTTTGGCCCGCGATGCCGCGGTTGATGTAATCGGTCTCGGGAAAATATTCGTTCAGGCGCCAGAAATCGGTGATGGAATCCCCAAAGAAAACGACGCGCGGCTTGGCCGCATCCGGAGTGCCCGCACGGCGATTCGCCTCCGCGTAACGGGCGAGGTTCGCGGGATCAGGCGAAATAAGGCGGCGGTCGTTGAAATCGAGCAGCGCGCGAAAGTGCAGATCCAGGCGAGTGGAAGCATCGCGCAACTCGGCAAACTGTTTCTGCGCGGCTTCGGGAAAAGGAAACGGCTTGGGGACGGCGTCGGCAAGCGCGAGATAGGCGCGGAGGTTGGAGTAGAGAGCGTAGGTGGGCTCCGAACGGTTCGGGCGAAGCTGCAGCTGAATGCAGCTCTGACGGGTGGATTCCATCACCGGGGCCGCGGCGCGCTGCAGATCGGGAACCGATACGCCGCCGGCATCCATCAACGTTGTCAGGCGCTGGCACATCGTCACCAGATCCTGCGGAGGGATGACTGCGGGCGAGGGCTGCGGCGGCTGCGCATGAGTCGCCAGCGCCAACCCAAGCGCCAAACCGGCCGCGACTACGTTCCGAATCATAGCCTCTGCTCCCCTCTTCATGATGACTCTTTTATTTGCGCCCGGCCTTCTAAGGCTGCTCCGCTCTCGTCAATTCCAAAGTCACGTTCCCGACAGGAAAGCCCATGCGCACCAAAACCTTCACGGGCAACCGGCGCGCATCATCGGAGAGCCATAACTGCACCCTTCCGTTTCGGGGATAAACCACGCCGTTGAGCAAGCTCACTTCGTAACGGATGGCATGAAATGTACCTGCTGCCGTCGAGACATCTTCGCGTTCCTGCGCGTCCACCTTGACTTGCGCCGCACGTCGGCCGTCGCTGACCGGGAAGGATGCCGATTTGCCTATGTCCATCCGCGCGTTCCGCAGCATCAGGAGCGCACCCAAAACATCGTGAACGCAACTGGGAATGTCGATTTGATCCTGGCGCAGGATGTTGTTGGCCCTGAGATCGCGCAGCACAAAGGTTGCTTTGTTCGCCGCGCGGTCGAAGGTGATTTTGGTTTCGCGATGGCGTTTGCCTTCTTGCGCGTCCAAAAGACTATCGGTCGCGCAGTGGCCAGGCTCGTAGTGGACGGTGTAGGTATCGTCAACCTTGAAAAGAGCGGAAACCAGGCCGGCGGAGTCCAGTTTGATCTTGCCGCTATCGGGGGCAGCGTCCACCACGACGGTACCGGCGCGGATCAATCGCCATTCCACATCATAGGAAAAGCGTTCCAGGTCGCCGGCAAACGCGGATTGGCTGGTGACGTTCGCTCCCGCGAAGAGGGCCAGCACAGCTGCCAAGTAGCCCGCGGAGCGTCGGGAGAGGACAAAGCGCACACGATCAGTTTACACTCTTATCGTGAACCGAATACCGGGAACGATGTTCGTGCGCAATCTGGTGGAGCGCCGCGCTCTGCTGGTGCAACTGGTACGCCGCGACTTCCAGCAACGCTACGTGGGTTCGGTCGCCGGATGGCTATGGGGCGTGGTGCATCCGCTGGTGCTGCTGTTGAGCTGGGTATTCGTGTTCCAGATATGCCTGAAGGTCCGTCTGCCGGAAACCTCGATTACGCAGAATTACACGATGTACCTTTTCTGCGGCATCCTGCCCTGGCTGCTATTTCAGGAAACCGTACTGCGTTCGGCTCCCAGCATGGTGGAGCACGCAAACCTGATTACGCGCACGGTGTTTCCCGCCGAGGTGGTGCCTGTCTCCATTTTTCTGTCTTCGCTGATTCATCATTTAATCGCGCTGGTGATCGTGATTATCGCAACGGGGGTGGTGTTCAAAACCGTTAGCCCCATGATTCTGCTGCTGCCTGTGTACATGGTCTTTGTAGGATTACTCGCCGTGGGCGTCGGCTGGTTCGTTGCCAGCCTGCAAGTCTATCTGCGCGACACAGTGCAGGTGCTTTCGGTCGTCATGACGCTGTGGTTCTGGATCACGCCGATCATGATCAACGAAGATCAGGTGCCGCAGGCGTTCCGTCCGTTAGTGTTGTGGAACCCGATGTCCTGGGTGGTACGTGCTTACCGCGAACGGCTGCTTTCCACGTCGTGGCCGTCGTTCACCGAACTGGCGGTGCTCGCGGCTTATTCGATCACAGTCTTCGCTGCGGGTGGCCTTTTCTTCCGGCACTTAAAGCGCGGCTTTGCGGATGTGCTGTAGGATGCTCCCAAAGCCCTTGACGCCATTCAACTTATGCCATACAATTTCGTGTGATAGTACTCGCTCTTAGGCGGTAGGTATGCGCTGAGCATGCTGGAGGAAAAGTGAAGAAACTGATCGTATTGGCCATTTCCATTTGGGCGTCGGTTTCTGCTTTCGCCTCAACCACTTATACTGAGGACTTCGAAGCGCAATTCCCTGCTTGGGAAAGTGGCTGGTTTGCCACGAACTCAAACGCCCAAAACTATTACGGCATCGGCACGGACCGGGGCAACAACGCGGACGGCCTGTGGATTCAAGACGACGATTCAGGCAATCAGGATGTTCGAATTGTCTTCAATAGTCTATTTGCTCAAGCCCTCAACGATTTGTCCTTTGACGTTGCCGGATACAGCGAAGGCACACGGTTGGAGTTTTTCGACGCCAACAATAACGTGCTTTCGGACGTTTTAGTCACGCTTACGAACGGCGCGTTTTTTGATCCGGGCACATACGTCAACTACGCCGTCAACTCGGCCACCGGTATAGGCGGGTTCCGTTTTTACGGTGCAAATGTGGCGGGAAATACCAGTATTGACAACATCGTCGCCAACGCAGGTACTGGGGTTCCGGAACCTTCTTCCGTGGCCCTTGTTTTGGGCGGCGCCGCATTCCTTGCGTTCCGGGCGCGGCGAAAGAGCGATCGCCCCCTGCGATCCGATCGCTAGTCCTTCTCGGTGGCACTGATTTCGCGGAGTGCCGAAAAAGATTTGCGCCACAGGTAGTCGGATTTGTGCCCGCACTGGCACAATAGAAGCTAATGGACTCTGACCGCGCGCATACCCGCATTCTTGTTGTTGACGACGAAGAAAACCAACGCACTGCACTGGCCAGCATGATCGCCCTTTGGGGCTATTCCGTGGAAACGGCATGCGACGGGCAAGAGGCGCTGGCCAAACTCGCCACGTATCCCGCCGACGTAATCGTCACGGACCTCAACATGCCGCGCCTCAGCGGCCAGGAACTGCTGCAGCGGTTGAAAGACCAGGGCGACGCGCCGCCAGCCATCGTCCAAACGGCCTTTGGGAACCTGGAAACCGCGGTGGCCACCATACACGACCTGGGCGCATTCTGGTTCCTGGAAAAGCCGGTTCAATCGCAGGCGCTCAAGCTGTTGATTGAGCGTGCCGCCGCCCAATCCCGCTTGGCCGAACACGCCGAGATCCTGGAGCGGGAACTCAGCTATCACGGCGTGCTGGGCGAAATGGTGGGCGCATCGCCCCGCATGAAGGAAGTATTTTCTCTGATTCAGCAGGTGGCTCCCAGCCGCGCGGGCGTGCTGATCACCGGCGAAAGCGGCACTGGCAAAGAACTGGCCGCGCGCGCGATTCATAACCTCAGCCCCCGCCGTGCCGGTCCGTTTGTGGCGATCAATTGCGCCGCCATGCCGGACACGCTGATGGAAAGCGAACTTTTCGGCCACGAGAAAGGAGCTTTCACCGGAGCGGTCGAACGCCGCGCGGGATGCTTTGAGTTGGCGCAGGATGGTACGGTACTGCTCGACGAAATCGGCGATATGCCGCCGGCGACGCAGGCAAAGCTATTACGTGTGCTCGAAGACGGACGCGTGCGAAGGCTGGGCGGGAAGTCGGAAATTCAACTGGATGTGCGGGTCATTGCCGCCACCAACTCCGCGCTCGATCAGGCTATCCGCGAAAACAAGTTTCGCGAGGATCTGTTCTACCGCCTGAACGTTTTCCCCATTCCCCTGCCTCCGTTGCGGGACCGCAAAGAGGACATTCCGCTGCTGGTCACTGCCCTTCTTAAAGTCATCAACACCAAGCACGGCATGAAGGTAACCGATGCGTCCCGGGAAGCGATGGACCGCCTGCGCGAGCACGC
The DNA here is from genome assembly GCA_040081855.1 of Bryobacteraceae bacterium. GTDB lineage: Bacteria > Acidobacteriota > Terriglobia > Bryobacterales > Bryobacteraceae > Palsa-187. The sequence continues at coordinate 53,742 of JBEBFS010000005.1, forward strand.
CTGGCCAGGGAATGTCCGCGAATTACGTAACGTGGTGGAGCGCGCGGCGATCCTTACCAGTGAAGGAACCTTCGGCGTGCAACATTTGCCGCCGGGCTTCGGCGGCGCGCCGATCCGCACCGTCCAGCCTGTGAGTTCCTCAGAGAACGAATTGCGACTCCCCATTGGCTCCACGATTGAGCAGGCCGAACGCGCGCTGATCGAATTGACGCTCACGCACCTGAAGAACAACCGAACGCGCGCGGCAGAGGTGCTCGGCATCAGCCAAAAAACGCTATTCAACAAGCTGAAGGAATACGGCACGGCCGCTGGAGGCGAATAGCCGTTCATGTCCCTGCGCATCCGATTGGTTTTGCTGATCGTCGCGTTGGTTGCTCTGGTGGTGCTGGCCCTGTCGTGGGTTTACCTGGACGGCGAGGTCGACTCGCTTTCGGCGGCGGCGCTCGAACGCAGCGAACTGGCCAGCCAACAGGTGCAGAGCCTGATCCGCAACCGCATCAATCTGCGGTCGCAGGAATATCCTGCCTCCGCCGATCTTGACGCAGCCAAGGCGATGTGGAAAGAAATTGTCACCGATGACCCGGAAGTGACTCTCATCCTGCAGCAAACGCTTGCAGCGTATTCAACCTTGGTCGAAATCAGCATTGCCGGGCAGGACGGCAACATTTGGGCATCCACCGATCCGGCACACGTAGGCCATCCGCTGGGTCCAGTAGAAGAATTCATGGCTTGGCGAGCTCTGCCGGTGTACCGCCGTATTTACGATCTATTGGCCCGAGGCCCGGACTATGACGTAATGGTGCCCCTTGGTATGAGCGGTCAGGCGGAAACCGTCTTCACCGTTCACGTGATCGCCTCTGGAGTCTTCCTTCGAACGGCGCTATTGCCGGATTTGCAAAGGTTGGGCCTGGCCTCCGCAGGAGCCTTTCTGGCCGCGATTTTCCTCACGGTGCTGGGTACCAGCCGCATTTTACGGCCCATCGCACGCATTGAGCAAACCATCGACCGCATTGCGCAAGGAACCTTTCGAAGTGACGATCCAACGGCGTCCGACGATCAGCCAAAAGAATTCGCGGCGATGGCGAGCAAACTAAATCTGTTGGGGCAAAAGTACAGTGGCGCTCGCCTGGAGAGCACGACGCTAAAGCAGAGCCTGGACGAAATGGTAGAGCGCGTCGCCACGCAACTGGACGTGGCCACGCGGCTGGCCGCCATCAGCCGGATCAGCGGAGGCGTGGCCCATGAGATCAAGAACCCGCTGAACGCCATCGCGCTGCGCCTGGACCTGCTGCGCGAGCGCCTGACTTCCGGAGCGAGCGAAGAAGAAATTCTTCCGGAGATCGATGTTCTAACCAATGAAGTCCGCCGCCTGGATCGCGTGGTCAAAACGTTCCTCGACTTCTCGAGGCCCGTCGAAGTGCGGATGAGCGATGTGAATCTGGGAACGCTGATCACCGAAGTGGCTACGCTGATGACACCACAGGCAAAGCTCGCGCACATCGATATCGCTGTGCACTTGGCGGGCGCCGGGCAAGAAGGCGCAACAACGGCAGGCGGCACCGTGCCGGTGAACCAGTTCTGGATTCATGGCGATTCCGACCTGCTGAAGCAGGCGGCGCTAAATCTGGTAACCAACGCCTTGGAAGCCATGAAAGACGGCGGCAAGCTGACTATGTCGCTCGCGCGGCGAGGCGATTCCGTTGCAATGGACGTTGCGGACACGGGCCCCGGCATCCCTCCGGAAATGCGCGAAAAGGTGTTCCAGTTGTATTTCACTACGAAAGAGCGCGGGTCAGGCATCGGACTGGCAATGACCTATCGCGCCGTGCAATTGCATAATGGAACTATAGACTTTGTAAGCGAGAAAGGTAAAGGTACGACGTTCCGGCTGCAGTTCCCGGCCCTGATCGCGCCACGCGTGAAGTAAGAAATGCTGAATCGCCCTCTCATCGCGTTGGTGGTGGCTTTATCGGCCGGCAGTTCCTCCTGCTGGTTCAGGAAACCGCGCCCGCGCGTGTTTTCGCCCCCCCCGCCGCGGCCACGAACGCCACTGCCCACCGAAGTGCCGGAAGTCACGGGTGCTCCGGAGGCCCTAATCGAGGCAGCGGCACCAGGGCCAGCGGTGCTGACCGAGCTGGGCATTGCCACACCGCGCTTTCCGCGGTTCCCCGCCCCACCCGAAATAAGACGACCGGTGGTCGCTACGCCAAAACCCGCGCCACAGCCTGCCCCTGCGCCAGAGCCCATACCGCCGCAGCAGCCTCGCGTGGGGCAGATTTTTACAGCCGAGCAGATCCGCGAGTACAACCGTAGTTTGGAGGAAAGCTTGGAGCGGGTTCGCCGTGCGCTGGGGAGTCTTGCGGGGAAAAAACTAAATCCGGAACAGACCGAAGTCGTGAACCGGATTCGTACGTTTCAAAATCAAGCAGAGCAGGCGCGGGAACAAGATCTGGTGACCGCAGTCAGCCTAGCGAGGCGTGCAGATCTCCTCGCTCAAGACCTTATCGGGCGCCTGCCCTAAGGCCGCCGGGTCGGAGGGGCCGACGGCCAAATCGTTGGTTCCTTTACGGCTTAATCCCGTTGCGCGAACCAAACTCAAATCCACTGCTGCCGCTATAGATGCAGCACTCTTCTATTACGTTTCAAACTAAGGCTCTGAGAGCCTTAATTCTTTGCTGTGGTTGCGGTGGGCGTTTCCGGAACGAACACACGAACCTCAACCTTGCGGGCATCCGCACGTTCCGCGCGAGTCTTCTGGTCGCCGGACGCAACGCCCGTGCCCAGCATGTTGATCGAACGCAACGGGACCTTATGCTCGTTGGCGAGGTAGCGGGCAACCGCTTCGGCGCGGCCCTGGCTCAGGATTTCATTGAAGGCGACGTCGCCGGTCTTGTCGGTGAAGCCCTGCACTTCCACCACATAGCGTTCACTGGTGGCAATGGCCTTGGCCAGATCGTCAATAGCGCCCTTCGCCTTGGCGTCCAGGTTCTTGGCGCCCGGCGAAAACAACACGCTGATGGTCGTCATTTCCTTAAACTTCAGCATGCCTTCCACGTTGCGGGAAAGGGTGGTGATACCCTGCAGACCCTGCTGCGCGGTGGATTGCGCCGTTTCTGCCGTCTTCTGAGCGCCCAGGGCCTTGTCGTCCGCCACCTTGGCAGCCGCATTCGCCTGGCGGGCCGCATCACCGGCAGCACCAGCCTTGTTATCCACGTCCGAAAGCTTTTCCTTGGTGCGCGACAAATCGCGATCCACGGATTCCAACTGCTGGCCCTGCGTGGCCAGCTTTTGGTCCTGCTCCGTGTTCTTGCCTTCCGTTGTCGTCACACGCTGCTCCACTGGAGCAATCGTCTTGGCAACATACTTCTTGGTCGCGCAACCGGTCCCTGCCAGGCTAAGAATCAAACCAGCAGTCATCAACATTGTCGTTTTCATAATCTAAAATCTCCCATCTGTCCTAAACTTGATTTGCGGCGTCTGCACGAGCCGCAGGCTGAAGTCGAAGTTCCGGCACCGGGCACACTCTGCCCGTCCCGCCTCATGCCATGCCGGATTTCAGCAGGGCAATTACAATTGTATCCGGAAATGTCCTTCCCCCGCAGGCCACCTAGGTCAGCCGGCTTAACACTACTAAGGTTCTTCCCTTGGCTCACATACCGGTAAAATCCACCCCGAAGGTAAGATTTACTGACCACATGCGGTCGCTTTTGCAAGGCCAAATCCGCAACAATCTGATTTAACGTGGCTTCGTACGGCACGGACGAGTAGATTGCACTTACCGTGCCAAATCGGAACGGTGGGGGATACGGCAATTGGCTGGGTGGGTTTTACGGACCGGCACTTGGGAGGTCGCCGCGGGTAATTCGGCCTCGCTCGCCTAATTCGCACCCACCGGAGCCTGCCGGACGGAATCGGCGCAACGACTGAGGGCGCGCGACTTGTACAAACGAAACTGCGTGGGCGTGAGTCCCATTTCGGAACAAATCTGCTGTGGCTTTTCTTCCTTAAGATAAAAGCGAACTAAAATTTCCTTGTCCCGCGAACAAAGGCAGCGGATGGCAACACGTAGTACCTTCAACCGCTCGGTTTCGAGCGACACCCATCCCGGAATCTCAGCGGCGGGGCCTGGGAATTCGCTTGGCCCCATGGATACTAAGCGCTTGCGGCGGGAGATTTTGCCGCGGATGTGGGCTGCCACCCTTCGGCGAGTGATGGTTTGCACGAAGCCCATCAATCTGGATGGATCACGTAATGTTCCGCTGCGGATTGCTTCAAGAACAGTCACTACAACATCGTGAAATTTATCCTCGACCAGTTGGGAATCGACCGTCCTGGATAACTTCGGTTTCGCAGCGCTCCACAACGCCGAGTACAAATCCTCCATGCCTGCCGCATCGCCGTTCCGAATCCGGCTGACTATGTCGGCAGGCTCGATATTTTGTGCGACTAATTGCATTCCATTTTCTTGTAAAAGCAAGATTATAGTACTGCATATTCAAGGAATATACAAGACGGCTGTACACGATACACCCTGATCATACGGTGTTCCGCCTCTTTACCGCCCGCCGCCCGTCCTGATTTGAAACCGACTCGGTCCATTTGCAAGTTGGGGTAATCTGGTATTTATGTCATTCCCCGCCCACCGCAAACGCCGCCTTCGGGTGAGCGAACCGATGCGCCGCCTTGTCCGCGAGACGCATCTGGAGCCTTCGCAATTGGTACTGCCCCTGTTTGTCTGCCCTGGCGAGGGGGTCCGGAATGAGATTAAGTCCATGCCGGGCAACGCGCAACTCTCCGTGGACGAACTGGTCCGGGAGTGTGAAGTAATTCATTCCCTTGGACTTGGCGGTGTGATGCTGTTCGGCATCCCGGATCAGAAAGACGAGCAGGCCACCGGTGCCTATGCCGACCATGGCATCACGCAGCAGGCAGTCCGCGCCGTGAAGGCCGCGGTGCCAAACCTGATTGTAATGACCGACGTCTGTAACTGCGAGTACACCAGCCACGGCCACTGCGGCGTTATTAAGAACAATGACGTGGATAACGACGCGACCTTTGAATGGCTGAAGAAGACCGCCGTCTCCCACGCACGCGCCGGAGCGGATATGATCGCGCCGTCGGATATGATGGACGGCCGCATCGGCGTGCTCCGCAAAGCCCTGGACGCTGAGGGCTTCCAAAATATCCCGATTTTCTCTTATGCGGCGAAATTCGCGTCCGTGTTTTACGGCCCGTTCCGCGAAGCCGCCGAATCCACGCCGCAGTTCGGCGACCGCCGCAGTTATCAGATGGACCCGGCCAACGCGCGGGAAGCAATGCATGAGATGGAACTCGACTTCGAAGAAGGCGCGGATATGTTGATGGTGAAACCCGCAGGGCCTTATCTCGACATCATCCGGGCGGCGAAGGATCGCTTCCCCGTGCCCATCGGCGCCTACCAGGTCTCCGGCGAGTTCGCCATGATTATGGCCGCCGCGCAAAACGGCTGGATCGATCTGGACCGGGCGATGATGGAATCGCTGACCTCCATCCGGCGCGCGGGTGCAGACATCATCCTTACCTATTTTTCCAAGGACGTCGCCCGGGCTCTCGCCTAAAGCGCCGTGCCGAAGATAGCCAGACCCGTGCCGCTCGCGTCCCGCCCCTACCGGCGTGCGGCGTATCTCATCGCGGCGGCATGCTTCGTCATGCTAGCGGTGATCTTCGGGCATCCTTACTTTACGAACGCATCACGGCCGGCCCGCGGCATTAGCGACCCGATCATCGCCTTGGAAATGGCCCGCGACGTCCGCGAGGTGGACGCCATTCTCGCCGACGTGCCCAGCCCCGACCGCGAGATCATGCGCCTGAAGCAGTACGCCGATTTTGGGTTTATTGTCACTTACACACTGCTTGCGCTGACGCTGGGAGAGATTCTCTCGAAACGGACAAAGTTGGGACGAGCGTTGGCCTTAACCGCCGTGCTTGCGGCCGCGTTCGATGCCCGCGAGAACATTCTCATACTGAAGATCGTGGCGACGCCGCTCGAAGCCACGTCACAAGCCATGCTCGACGCATTGCGGCTGTCCAGCATCATTAAGTGGACGCTCACCGCGGTGACCCTCGCCATTCTTGCTTTTTGCTGGATAAAGATCCAGCGCTGGTTCGCGCGTGTCATCGCAGGAATGGAGTTCGCCGGAGCCGCCCTCGCCATCGCCGGTATCGCCGTCAATCCCCTGCTGCCCTGGTCCGCCGCTCTCATGGCCTTCGGAATTCTTCTAAACGCTGCTACGCTGAAATTTCTGACCCATGAACCCGCTACTGCAAATCCAGTTTCGCGTCCCGTTTGACAAGATCCAGGCCGAGCACGTTGAACCGGCCATCGATGAGCTGATCGCCGACGCCAGGAAACGGCTCGACGAAACCGTCACGAGTGAGCGCCCGCTACACGCGCTCGACACGATGACGGAACGGCTTGATTACGCGCTGAACGTGGTCCGCCACACCGAGAGCGTTGCGACAACGCCGGCCCTGCGCGAAGCCTACAACTCCATCCAGCCAAAGGTAAGCGAATTTTATTCCAGCATCCCTTTGAACGAGGGCCTGTGGAAGGCGATCCAGCGCTATGCCGCGTCCGAGGAAGGCCGCTCGTTTACCGGGACGATGAAGCGCTTTCAGACTAAAACCATCGATTCGTTCAAGCGTCACGGCGCCGAACTCGATCCTGCCGGCAAGGCTCGCCTGCAGCAAATCGATATTGAGCTGACGGAGATCACGACGAAGTTTGCGCAAAACACGCTGGATTCCACGAATGCGTACGAATTGGTGATCGAGGATGAAGCAAAGCTCGCCGGATTGCCGCCATCGGCTGCAGCGGCGGCCCGGGCCTCGGCGGAATCCAAAGGCAAGGCCGGCTGGCGTTTCACGCTGCACGCGCCCAGTTATCTGGCCGTGATGACGTATCTGGACGACGCGTCTATCCGTGAACAGGTTTGGCACGCATACGCGCAACGGGCCACGGCGGAACCGCACAACAATGCGCCGCTGATCAATCGCATCCTGCAATTGCGCAAAGAAAAGGCACAACTGCTGGGCTTCCACGATTTTCCGGATCTGGTCATCTATGACCGGATGGCGCACACAGGCGCCACCGCGCAAAAGTTTTTGGAAGAACTGCGCGCGAAAACACAAGGGCGCTTTGAAGAAGAGAATGCCGAGCTCGCCGCATTCGCTGGAAAGAAGCTGGAACCGTGGGACGTCGCCTATTGGGCGGAGAAGCAACGCGCCAAACTATACGATTTCGATGAGGAAGCGCTGCGCCCCTACCTGCCGCTAGAAAACGTGGTGAACGGCATGTTCCAAATCTTCGGCCGCGTGCTGGGCATCAAGGTGACCGAAGATCACGGCATTCCCGTGTGGGACCCCGCGGTAAAAGTCTATGCCGTCGCTGACGCCGCCAGCGGCCAAAACCTGGGCTCGTTTTACGCCGATTGGTACCCCCGCGAAAACAAGCGCGGAGGGGCCTGGATGGATTCCATCCTCACCGGCAACCCGGCGAAGAAGGAGCTGCACCTGGGCCTGATGTGCGGCAACCTGACGCCGCCGGTGGATGGCAAGCCCGCGTTGCTCACGCACCGCGAAGCCGAAACGATTTTCCACGAGTTCGGCCACCTGCTGCATCACATGTTGAGCCGCGTGGAAGTACGCAGCCTGGCGGGTACCAGCGTCGCATGGGATTTCGTCGAGCTGCCCTCGCAGATTATGGAGAACTGGTGCTGGGAGCGCGAATCGCTCGACTTGTTCGCGCGGCACTGGGAAACGGGCCAGCGGATTCCCGATGATCTATTTCAAAAGATGTTGCGTGCGAAGACATTTCGCGCAGCGAACAATCAGATGCGCCAAATCGGCTTCGGCATGGTGGATCTTGCTCTGCATCGCGAATGGGATGCAAGCGAGGAAGGCGCCGATGTTCTGGCCTATGCGCGAAAAATTCTTACGCCGTTCGCGGTTACCGAACTGCCGAAAGATTACGGCATGATCGCGGGCTTTACGCACTTATTTTCCAGCCCCGTTGGCTACGGGGCCGGTTACTACTCGTACAAGTGGGCCGAGGTGCTGGATGCCGACGCCTTCACGCGCTTCCAGAAAGAGGGAGTGTTCTCCGAAGCGACGGGCCGCGACTACCGCGACAAAATTCTCTCGCGGGGCGATAGCGAAGACCCGGCCGTGCTCTACCGAAGCTTCATGGGCCGCGATCCCGACCCAAGTGCGCTTTTAAGAAGAGCTGGTTTGATCTAAATTAAGCCGAAGCTACTGCACGGAACTTTGCGCGAGCGTTCCATTGAACTGCGCCTTGTTCGTTCCGCCCGAAAGATTCAGCAGAACCTTTCCGTCCGGAGCACTCGCTCCGTCGCCCGTGTAGGTTTCGCCGCCAATCGAACCCTCGATGGATGAGAGCTTCCATTGCAGCGATCCCGTATTCCCGCGGACGTCAAACATTCCTGTGACCGTGCGGAAAATGGCATCGGGTGCAAACGCAATCCCGCGTCCTTCAAAGGCGCCTTGCGCGTGTAACGACGTCAGCAGTGCGCTACCCGAACCTGCCGCGTCGGTTGTTCCCGTGACATCCAGCTTGCCACCTTTGAACGCGTTCTTCTGCCAGCGCCCATCGGCGTGATACTTCGGGGCGCGGCCGGCGAGGTCCACTGCCAGCGTGCCCGAGACAGCGTCCGCGTCCACGCGTGCCTTGACGTCGGTGATCTTGACGTCGGCGCCGTCCCACGCAAGCATTGCCGAATCGATGATCACTGTGTGCCCGTTTACGTTCATCGAGCGCACGGACACAGTGCCTTCCGCTCGCCGCGCGCGCAGCCATTCGGGCAACTGCGATTTGCTTCCCATGCCCAGTGTGCGCTCCCAAAATCCCCCGCTGCGCTCCAAAGTTGGCTTCAAGAGTTTCTCCAAATCCGCAGCGCTCAATGGATCCACTTGGATCTTGAACTGGTGCGGGTGCGGTGCCATCGCCTCGTAAGTGTATTCACCCGTGAATGCAATAGCACCTGCAGACGCACGAATGCGCGTGGCCGAAGTCTTCTCTGGCGTTGAGTTCACCGTGGCCGTCATCACGCTCAGCGGTTCGGCGAGTCCATCCAAAGTCATTCGGCCATTCACCACCTGATATTCCCCGCTCCACTGGTTCTCCCCGGTCAGCGCATGATGGAAGCGCAATACGCCGCGCAGAATTCCGTCGGGAACACTGCCGAGCAGCGGGACGCCCGTCAACTCTAATTTTTGTAGCGTCCCCGTGCCCAAGCCCTGCGTGCTGATCCTCACGTCAGCCTCACTTAGCACACCGATCTTGGTTGAAGCCTCCAGCAGAACCGTTTGTCTGCCTTCCTTGTCGCCAATCTCGAGCGTCACCGCCTTGAGCGCGATCAAATCCCCCGCAATGTTGACCGAAGCCGTGTCCGCCTTGATCTCCGCCGCTCCCTGCGGCGTCACCGAAATTCCCGTCAGCCCGAGTTCTCCTGCCAGCGGCGATGACGAGCTTGCCTGCACGCTGCCGGAAACGTTCCCTGCCACGGCCATCTTGTCTGGTATCCCCACGCCAATCTGGCGCGCGATGCCGTAGATTCCTGCAAGCGGTGCTTCTTTCAATTCCAGCGTCACGCCCCACTGCGGCCGTGCGAGGAAACCTGTGGCTTCTGCTTTTACCGAGAACGTTTCCTTCGGAGTAGTCACGCTGGCTACACGCAGCGCTTGTTGCGCCACATCGAACGTACCCCGAATGCCGAGCTTCGCCTTCCCGCCGAACTGCGGCAACACACTGGCGGGCCGGTCGTCGCGGAATTCGACATCGCCTTTAATGTCGAGCGCCTTGCCTGGCGCGCCGTTGATTTGAACATCCAACGCTACCTGCCCCTCCAGATCGTATCCTATGACTCCCAACAAATGCGTTAATCCATCGAGCGTCGTCGGCTCCATCTCCACGCGAAGATTCGTCTGCTGCTGGCTGCCCGCGGGAGCGATGACACCTCGCACAAAGAAATGCCCGAAAGCCTCGGCGGGACGATCGGTCCGCTCCGGCAGGCCCGAAAAGCGAAGATCCACGGTGCCGTTTGCGTCGGCGGAAATATCAAGGTCCGAGTCGTCAAAATACAGAACGGATTTCATTTGACCGAACTTCACATTCACCCGTCCGGCACGCATCTGAATGGAGGGCACCTCAGCCAATGGGGCAGAGCCAAGCAGGTACTGCACGTTCCACGGGCCGCTCGCCCCGCCCGGTGGGCCACCCGGAACATCCGTCTTCACCAGGTTCAACGTCGCGCCGGTCAGGCGAATGCGTTTAAATATTTGGCGGCCGCCGAAGATGCCGAGCAGGTTCACTTGCGCATCCACCGCTTCGGCGTAGACAAATGGCTCGACGCCCGCGCGCGTGTCTTCGGAGATGGTGACGCCGCTCAAAGCAAATGCAGGAGCGGGAAACAGCGTCAGCGAGACGTCGTCGATATCGACGCGCCGGCCCAGGGCCTTTGCGAGCGATCCAGCGATACCGGGCTTTAGAAAACCCAACGGCAAAAATGGCCCCGCAAGTGCGAGGACCACAATCAGAGCTACAAAAATCAGTACGGCGCGCTTCATCGTTCGGTCTTCTTCATTATCGAAAGGGTCAGCGCTTCTCCGCCATCATGCGCCGGTAGGCTTCGGGGTCGTCCACGTCCGTGAGGATGCCCGGATCGTCCACATCCACATATACAGTTTGCGGCACGTACTTGTGAACAATGTGCCGCGCTTGCCCGTCTTCCGGAAGCGCGAGAAATTCCGCGATCAACGAAGCATCGGCGCAAACGGGGTGCCCGTGCTTTCCGTTATATTGTGGAACCACGAATTGCACTTCCGAGCCCCGCTTCCGAAAGGTGTCGATTGCAGTACGAACGGTGCTTTCCTCCACGGCAGGACAATCCACCGGAATGAAGAGGAAGCCATCCAAATCTGCGGGCAATGCGGCCAGTGCGGTTTGAAGCGATGTCAGCATGCCGCGTTCCGGAGCAGGATTCACCGCAACCTGGGCCTTTACCTTCGGGCGAATTGCATCGGCGTGATAGCCAAGAGCAACGATTACGGGATCGCAAACGGACGAAAACACACGCACCAATCGTTCGATGAATGTCTCTCCGTGATAATCCAACAGAGCTTTGGGGCTGCCCATGCGGCTGGATGCTCCGGCCGCGAGAATGATGGCGCCGATTTTCTTTTGATCCGACGTGCTCACCGGCGCGGGCTCACTTCAGGAGTGCCTTTAAGCTTTCGTGCGCGAAAACCGATTTAGAAATCTTGCGCCATTCGCCTTCCGGCATGCGGCGCATGGCGATTATCTCGGCGGCAACGGAAACGGCGATTTCTTCCGGCGATTCGGCGCCAATCTCCAGGCCCATCGGCGCGAAGATCTTTTCAAACTGCTCGCGCGGAATACCTTCCTTCACCAGTTCCTTCACCACGGAAATCGTCTTGCGCTTGCTGCCGATCATGGCTATATAGCGCGCGGGCGTGCCCACGGCCCAGCGCAGCACGCGCATGTCATCGCGATGGCCGCGCGTGACAATCACCAGGTAGCTGGACGACGTTACCTGCAGCTTCGGAAACACGTTTTCGTATTCGTCGGCGAACGTTTCTTCGGCGTCCGGGAAGCGCTCTTTATTGGCGAAGGCTTCCCGGTCGTCCACAATCACCGTGGCAAATCCAGCCAGATGCAGCACCTTTGAGATGCCCTTCGAAACGTGTCCGCCGCCAAAGATAAAGACGCGCGGTTGCGGAATTACAGGTTCCACGAAGATGTTCAACTGGCCTCCGCAGATCAAGCCGCTATCATAAGCGGCGTCCTGGCCCAGGCTGAAGTTCAGATGCTTCGGTTTCTCCGTCTCAATCACTTCGCGGGCGGCGTTCCAGACGTCCGCCTCGACGCACCCGCCGCCGATCGTACCCACAAACGAGCCATCCTCGCGCACCAGCATTTTCGCGCTTTCGTAGCTTGGAATGGACCCGTTCACCTGAACGATCGTCGCCAAGGCACACTTCTGCCCAGCCTTGCGCAACCGTACGATCTCGTCGTAGATGTCCACGGATCTATTATATCCGGGGGATAGAAGAGGGATGAAATTCCCGTGCTAACTCGAAGCCAAATAGCTGGTTCGACCTACCAAAGTGTACGGACTGGATAACGGCGAACAGCCTCATCGTCCGTCACCAGCGCGAAGCCTTCCGATTGCGCTTGCGCAATCAAGATGCGGTCGAACGGATCCTTGTGGTGGGAAGGAAGAAACGCCAATGCAGCGATGTGCGGAGTCCGAATTGAGAGGACCGCTGCCCCGAGTAGTTCGACGGCGCGGCCCCACCATTGCACGGGGTCGGAAATCTCGAGCAGGCCCTTCTGCGATTTGATGACTACTTCCCAATAGCTCGCGACGCTGAGCACGCGTGGGCCGGCCCGCAGCGCCTTTTTCGCTGGCGCCGAAAGCCGCGAGGGATCGGCTAACGCCCAGATCATAGTGCTGGTATCAAGCAGGTAGGGTCCCTCTACCAACGGCCCTCCCAAAAGGCGTCCGCAGCCTCTGGCGCCAGAGGCTTCTCCCATCCTTCCGTCCAGTGGATTTCGGCCTGCATCGCGCCCAATTGCGGCGTTGCGTTCGTTTGGGGAAGAACCAGGCGCGCCGCGGGACGGCCGTGCCGCACAATGACCACTTCTTCTCCTTGCTCAATCAAGTCGAGGAGCTTGGAAAGCTGCGTTTTTGCCTCGTGAACGTTAAAGGTCATGGCACTTTCACTTTAGTCCCTTTTTTGGACTAGGGCAATCGCTCTACATCGCCCCTTGGTTATCCAAGCTTCGCCAGAGGTACCAGCTTGCCACCGTAGCGTATGGCCGCCACGGCTCGGCGATTTTTTGCATTTCCGCAGGCTTCGGTAACTCGGGCAAGCCATATGCCTTCTTCATGGCCGAGCGCACGCCCAAATCCGCTACGGGCAGCACGTCCAGGCGCTTCAGGGCGAAGATGAGGAACATCTGCACCGTCCATACGCCAACGCCTTTCACCTGAGTCAGTTGCGCGATAATCTCCGTGTCTTCCAGCTCCGGAAGACGCTCAAAGACGATTTCGCCGTCGCGCGTCTTCCTGGCCAATTCACGGATGTATTCCAGTTTTTGCTTCGAAAGCCCCAGCGCGCGCATTTTCTGCGGACGCATCCTCAGCATCGATTCGGGCGTCAGCGGGTCGACTTTCGAGGCGTCCTTCAGTCGATTGAAGATGGTCAGCGCGGCTTTCCCGCTTAACTGCTGGTAAACAATGGACCGCACCAGCGTCTGGAAAATCGGCTCCCGGTACTGCACTTTGTAGGAGCCGCACCTCTGGATAATGGCGGCCATCACGGGATCGGCTTTCTTCAGGTGGTGGATCGCTTTTCGCATGGTAACTCGTTGGCCTCCGCGTGCATCTAGATTATAAGTATGAGGGTAATCACAACACTGTTGGCCATTCCCTGCCTCCTGCTCTCCCAAGAGCCGGAGGCCATCATCAAGGTGGACGTCAACCTGGTCAGCGTACTGGCCAGCGTTCGCTCAAAAAGCGGGGCGCTCCTTGGCAACCTGCAGCAGAGCGATTTCAAGATTTTCGAAGACGGCAAAGAGCAGACCATTCGCAACTTCACGCGCGAAACGGATCTGCCGCTGACAATCGGGCTTTTAGTGGATACCAGCGGAAGCCAGCAACGATTGATCGACATCGAGCAGCGCGCGGCCTCGCAGTTCTTCCAGAAAGTTCTGCGCCAGAAGGACGAGGCCTTCCTGATTCAATTCGGGGCCGAGTCGGAGTTGCTGCAGGATTCCACCAACTCACCGCGGCTGTTGCAAAGGGGATTGGAAAAGCTGCGGCTTAGCGTTCCCACCGGCGGACTGCATCCCGGCCCGGTGCCCACAATGCAGAACCAGGCGGGGACGGTGCTCTATGACGCCGTTTACCTCGCTGCGAACGAACGCCTGCGCGGGAACGTGGGGCGAAAGGCAATTGTTCTGATCACCGACGGCGTGGATACCGGCAGCAAAATCTCGCGCGACAAGGCCATTGAAGCCGCGCAAAAGGCCGATGCGATCATCTACAGCATCTACTACCTGGATCGCGGCGCCTACGGCTACGGCTCCTTCGGCGGCGGTGGCGAAGGCGATCTACGCCGCATGTCGACAGAAACCGGCGGCCAGGTTTTCCACGTGGATAACAAGCACACGCTAGACGATGTGTTCCGTGAAATTCAGGAAGAGATGCGCTCGCAGTACGCCATCACCTATCAGCCACCGAATCCCAACCGCGATGGCAGCTATCACAAGATCGACATCCGCATTCCGGCGAACAAGGATTACAAGGTGCAAGCTCGCAAGGGCTATTACGCGATCGAGCAGGATAACTAGCCGGTGTGGCGAATCGGGTTAGCCCGCCAGCGCCCGGCTGCCCTGGGCGGATGAGCCAACCTGAACATCGCCCGCATAGGGGAAGTACACGTTGCATACCGTCCCAATGTCGTCGCTGGAAACGACGTCGATCCATCCACCCACGCTGCGGACAAGACCGTATACGGGGGAAAGCTCCACGCCCACGGCATCCGCATCCAAAAACAACGGCTCAAACAAATGCTCCAGCGTATAGGGCCGCAGGGCCGCACCGTCGTCCGAGACACTGAGAACCGCATACTCGCCCGCGGGCACTCGCCCCGTATAGACGGGCTTCGGCTCACTTAGGCTCACGCGCTTCGAAGCGATCTGCACACAGCCCTCCGGGGCCACGCGCTGCAATCCGCTTTTGGCCAACAGCAATACAATCTGGCGAAGACAATCGGCGTTCCCCATTACCGCAGCGCGTTGCGGTGCGATCTCTATGCGAAACGGGCCACGGCAGGTTTCGCGCAACGCGGATTCCATCGCCATAAGCACCACGTTCAAATCCAATACCTGCGTGGGTATGGTCTGATTGCCGCTAAAGGCCAGCAGATTCCGCGCCAGGTTAGAAGCTGTGTCGCTCGCCGCCGCCAGTTCCTTCAGGTCGGTGAGAATTGGACTGTCGGGGGGCGCCCCGTGCATCGCAAGCTCCGTGTAGCCATTGATCTGCGTCAGCAGCCCTTCAAACTCGCGTACAATGCGGTTCACCACGCCATCCACCAGAGTCAGCGACGGCCGAGCCTGCTGCACAATTACCGGAGGAGCCGGTACTTCCGCCTCCGGCTTCGGCTCGTCGAAGAAAATGTAAATCTCACGCGCCGCGGTTTCCGAACGGTCCACACGAAAATGCACGGGAAGCAGAGTGCCGTCTTTGTGCCGGATGGTGCAATCGCCATGAACTGCCTCCGGACTGCCGGGCATGATGCGCAGCAGATTCTGTCCGTACAATTCCGCGAGTGTATACCCCAGCAACCGTTCCGCCGCCGGATTCGCGTGACGAATCAAACCTTTGGCATCGAACACCACCAGCGCCGTCGGCATATTGCGTTCGACGATAGACAACCGCACGTCCAGCGCCGCGTTCGAGTTCAACAAACGGCGGCGGTGTTCCTTCGATTTGCGCAAAAGGACGCCAGCCACCGCGGCTCCAATCAGGCAGATGAACGCAATTACGGGGAAAATCAGGTCCGGCACTGGTAGGTATTACAACACAGTGGCAATGCGCCTGGACAGATCTCTGTCCGAGGCTTGCCCGCAAAATCAACGCATCTTGATGACGAAATAGAGAATAAAGATCGCCGCCACCAGCGCGCCGCCGGCAACCAGCAGGAACATCGACCTTGGCTTCGCCACCGGCAGCGCGGCCGGAAGCTCTTGCACCGAAGGAGGAAGTGGCGCAGGCTCTACAACTTTCTTAGGAACTATTGGTGCGGACGCCACAGCTTTGGGATGCGCCGGAACCGCGCCCGGCATGGAGAACACCGGACGCTCTGCGGTGGCAAACAACTCAGCGAATTCGCGGTTCAGTTGAAGCTGGCCTGCCGGCTCGATCACCGCGGAGATCGGAGGCGCGGCAGTCCGTGGCGATTCCTGCTTTTTCGCGCCCGCCTTGGTCACCGTGGTCAACCATTCGAGCAAGCTGCCGTGATCGGCCAGATCGTCGGTGACAAAATACAAGGACCCGATGTGCGAGCCGTGATCCTGAATGCGCGCGGCCTCCACCGGAGGAAGCGCCCTCAATTTCCGCAATAGCTCTGCCTGGATCGGCGCGGTGGGATTCGAAAACAGGTGGATGGTTACGATACGGTCCGCGGCCTTCTGGCGCGCGCGGAATGTTTTCACGCCATCATCGCGCACCAGATCGAGCAATTCGTAATGATCGTAGAAACTCACCGAGTTCCCTTCACCTACATTTTCGCGCAACGGCGAAATTGAGGCACGGATACTTCTGCACTTCTGTATCTTTCGCTTCGCTCATTCGGAGAAGGACCCGTCTTACATCTTCACGTCGTACCCCGGATATTTCGCGGTACCGGTGCGGCACAGGTAACTCCTCCAGCAACACGCTACTTAGCCGGTTTCTTCAAGCTCTTGTAATACGCCTCAATCGGCTGGAACGGACCGTATCTATGCTGCTCCAGCGGAAAGGAATCGGCGAATGGACCGTAGCCGTTATCCACCGGCTTTGCCGTGCGGTCCGGATAATCCTGTTCCAGGTTCGGCATCTCGGGCCTCGGCTGCGCATTGAAATACGCGGCGACGTCGAACGCCTGATCGTCATTCAGCGTGGCCGCGCCCAGCGGCATGCGAGCTTTGATGAAGCGGGCTGCCGTTAACACGCGATGCATGCCCGCGCCATCGTTGAAGCTATCCGGTCCCCACAGCGGAGGAAACACATAGCCGTTTGCTTTGTTCTCGGTAGCAAGCAACCCCAAGCCATCCGCGCCATGGCACTGCGAACAGCGGTCCAAAAATACTTGCTTGCCCGCCGTCAGGTTCGCGGCACGCTTCGGCGTTTTAAATGCCCCCGGCTCCTTCACCCTACGCAGACTCACGCCCATCGCGGCGTTGCGCGCGCCCAACGAACGGATATACGCGGCCAGCGCGATCATCTCCGGGCTGGTGCGTGCCAGCGCCTTGCCGTTCATGCTGCGCGTCATGCACTCGTTCACGCGGTCTTCGATATCGGTCTTCAGACCCGCGCGCGCCGAAAAACGCGGATAGTGTTCGGTGGCCAGCAAAAGCGTCAGCGTGCCTGGCTCCATGCCGCTACCAAGGTGACAGGATCCACACGCAAGGCGGCTGCCAGACATTCGCATAGACGGATCTTGCGCATCGGGACCCATTAATTCAACCGTCTGCGCGAACAGGCGCTTGCCATACTCTTCCGTGGCGTAGAGTGGCGCTTCGGTGACGGTCTTGCTTCCGGTGAGGCTGGCGAATGCGCCGCGATTCCCGGCGAGAAACAAACTGGCGCTGATGGCGGCTGCGCCAATGGCACAGGATGCGATCACAGCGAAAGCCATGCCGCCGTGCTCGCCCCGCAAGTTCCGATCTTTCATAAAGACCTCCGCTTGCCTGGTTCTGCTGTTCCTAACTGCGCTCTGTCATAGCTTTGCACATTTTTCTGGAAGCTGTGTTTTGGCCGCTCAATCCACGCCCGGAGGCGCGGCGATGCCAGCCACACCACGAAAAACGCGAGTCCGAAAACGAGAGTGGAGCCCACAATCAGATCGGTGATCATTTCGCCCCGCCTCCATCGCCTTCATAAAAGCTGCGCACGTAATACGCCACGGCGGAAAGTTCTGCTTCGCTCAGCCGGCCTGTCCACGGAGCCATGCGGCTGCCTTCCACACCGTTCCGCAGCGCGCGCAGACTCTGCGCGATGCTCGGCCGCATGCTGCGGAAATCGGCCGGATTCGCGGGAAGCTCGGAAACTGCACTGCCATCGCCGCCGCCCATTTCCCCGTGACACTGAGAACAGTTCGCCTGGTATGTTTTGCGCCCCAGCTCAACGATATTCGCGGGAAGTTCCGGTTCCGCCTGCACGGCGCGGAAGGAACGAACCACCGCGGCGACGGCGGATTGATCCACCAAAGAAAGATCACGCCACGCCTGCATCGCGGTTCCCGCAACACCGTTGTTCAACGTTTGGGAAAGATGCTCCAGCGTGTACTCGTGCTCTGTGAAATTCGCGGGACGGGGACGCAGGCTCATCGCGCCGGGGCCGTTTCCGTCGCCATTTTTGCCATGGCAGCTTGCGCAGTTGCGGTCATATACTTCCCTGCCCGGCTTCAAATCGGTGAAAACTATCAGCCGCTGCCCTTTACCCTGCCGGCGGGTGCGCCATGGACTCGCGTTTAGAGACTTCGCATGGAACGCCATCATCGCCATATCGTCATCGATGCACTGGCATCCCTGCCGCGCATGCGCTTCACCCTCTGGACCCGCCAGTTCACGCGCACGGCCCAGTGTCTCCAGATACGCAACCAGGTCTCGCGCCCCTTGCGTTGGGCGATCCGGCGATCCAGCGAACAGCCACGGATAGGCAGGCATCACGGACTCTGCCGCAATTGTGCGCGGCGCAAACAAGTGAGCAAAGTGCCAATCGAGCGAGTGCGTCGACCCCTCACGCGCGAGATCAGGACCAATCCGCCGCGTGCCCCACAAGTGCGGATAATCGTAGTGCGTCTCCCACGCAAGCGTCGGCGCACCAAACCGTTCCATGTCCGCACGCGTAAAACGAACCTGCTGCGTATGGCAATACGCACAACCTTCGCGACTATAAATGACGCGCCCTCGCTCTTCGCTCACGGTCAGTTGTAGCGGATCTTTAGGCGACATGCGCCGCGTTTGATCCTCCAGCACGCGGCCAGGCCAGATGCCAAGCAGAATCACGGACAACTGAAAAAAGACAATGCCTGCCACGCAGGCCACCACATACGACATGCGCAACACGCGCGGGGATTTTTCAGGCTGGCTCATCTACGCACCCTCCGGAGAAATCGCCGCCGCCAAGCGCGGAGCAATCTCGGCCACCGGCTCCGCACCCACGCCCGCTTCCACTTCCGCAAGCCCGGCGCCGCGTTTGCCTGTTGTTAGTCCAAGCAACAGGCAAATAAATCCCGCCGCGAGGAACGTTGCCGAATGCGTGCGGACCAGCCAATACGGGCGCGCCGCACGAACCGAATCGAGCCACGGAGCACCCGATTGCCAGAGGCGCGCTTCCACGATTCCGGCGATCGTCAGATCCGCCACCATAATCACCACGCCTGCCAGCAGCAGCCAGTACGCCCACTCCATCGCCTTTGTGTTGTAGCGAGCCCACGGAATCCGCTGCCATGCGTGCGCGATGCCACCCGCCGCCGCGAACGTCGCAAACCCAAGCATCGCCAGGTGCGAGTGGCCGATCACCCAATCCGAAAAATGCACGGACTGGTTGATCGACATCTGCGCCTGGAGCGATCCCTGAACACTCACAATTAAGTAAAAAATTGTGCCCGTCCCGACAAATCGCAGCGGCACGTCTTTTGGAAAGAACCCCGTCCCGCGCAAGGAAAGCAGCAGATTCGCAACCACAATAATGACGTCCACGCCCAACAGCGCCGACGCCGTGATCGCGCCGATCTGCGCGCTCATCGGAATTACCGAGAACACATAATGATGCGTCCCATTCAGCGGATAAAGGAAGAACAGCAGCCAGAATCCGAGCATCGACAAAAAATGACTGAAGATGGGCCGGCGCGTTGCCGCGGGAATCACGAAATAAATGATGGCGAGCGCCAGCGGCGTCACGAACAAGCCGACCGCATCGTGAATCCATAATCCGCTAAAGGCCGCGCCTCTCGACCCAGGCACCAGTTCCGGCACGAAGTTTCCCATCGGATAGGAAAACAGCGTGAATACAAGCGCGCCGATGACGTACCAGCTCGACACATAAAGGTCTTCAAGGCCTTTGGCGAAAAACGGCGGCAGGAATTGCACGATCGCAAGCACCAGCGCTACCACCACCAATGCGTCAATCGCCAGCGGAAACTCGGCCCACTCCAACGGTTGGCTGACTCCCGCCAGCACCAGGATCCATCCCGGCGCCACGATAGCGAAATTCCATAGCGCAAACATCCACTGCCCCAGCCGCGCGCTGGTCACCGGACGCCCGGTCAAAACGGGCACGGCGTGATAGAGGAACGCGAAGAATGCATTGCCCAGCCACCCCAGCATGATGCCCTGCGTATGGTCATAGCGTAGTCTTCCCCAACTCAGCCACGGTGAGTTGCCCGCGAAATCGGGCAACAGTAATTCTATGGAAGCGACGATTCCAAACGTGACGGAAATGAGAAGCGTGATCAGCGCCGCTAATCCGTGCGCGTAAACCAACTGTGTGGCGACGCGTGGACCATCGGCAGCCCGATCAGCCGGAGAAAGGTTCACTGTGCGAGTTACACTCATGGCTGCAGCTTGTTATTATCGGACAAGTTCGTGGGATCGCGCACTCAACGGAAGGAGTTCTAAATGAAAACTCGAATCGCCGCTGTTGCTTTCGGCCTTGCTCTTCTCGCAACGCAGGCCGTCTCACAGTCGCAGCAAGCCGCGCCCCAGACAAGCCAGGCAGCAAAACACAAAGTGGTGTTCGAGCTGAACGCCCCCGCACCATCAGGCTGGGACCAGCTATTCAATAACGTTCGCAACATTCAAAAGGCTTTCGAGAAAGACGGAGTACAAATTGAAATCGTCTTTTTTGGCAAGGGCCTTCCGATGCTGCTGAAGTCAAACTCGGAATACGCGGAGCGGCTGAAGCAGGCTCACGATAGCGGAGTCGTTTTGGGAGCATGCCAAAACACGATGCGGGCGATGAAGATCAAAAGCGAGGATCTCTTCCCCTTCTCGACGGAAGTCGATTCCGGAGCGGCTGAACTGGTCCGCAAGCAGGAAGAGGGCTTCAAGTACATCAAGGGCGGCGAGTAGCGCGGTTTACTCGGCGCTCGACGCCGTGTGCTTCTGCAAAAGGGCGTGCAGTGCCTGGACCGTCGGATTTCTTGGCTCCAACTCAAGCGCCCTCTGCACTTCCTTTTGTCCTCGCGTGAACTCACCCGCACAGATCAAAGAAAGCCCCAGGTTGTGACGCGTCACCCCGTCGTGCGGCAGCAGCCGCGCCGCCGCTTCAAAGGATTCCGCCGCCGCGCGGAACCGGTCCGTCCGCAGATACTCGATTCCCAAAAGATTATGAGCAATGATGGCGGCATCCGCTTGCGTCGCTAAAATATCGCGCAATTGTTCGATAGCTGCGGCGTGATCGCCCGCGTCCATGGTGTCTAACGCCTTGCGAAGCCGCTTGCGTGTTTTTTCACTCACCGGGTGCCGCAGCGCGTCCACGGAAACAGTTCCCGCCTGGACCGGCGTTTGCGTCTCCGGCCAAATCAAAACTTCTCGATACGGACCGTTGCCCATCGGATCATAGCTGACGGCGCCGACATCGGGCCCCATATTTCCCCAAACCTGCGCAGCCGCCGGCGCGGCGTTCACAAGCAGGGCAAGAGCGGTGGCCGTTCCGATCACGACCCTTTGCAATAAAGCACTCGTTACAAACATGCTCATACAACGCGTCTCCGTTACACCAATCCGCCTATCGACAGAAAATGTCGATTCGATGACTTTTACGTTACAGAACAATGACAGCGCAGGCAAGAAAAAACCGCGTTAAGCACGATTTTTTTTGTCTGATACTGTTTGCAGAGGCCAATTTGAAACCCAATCGAAACGTCATCATCATTACAGGCGCCAGTGGCGGGCTCGGCGCTGCGGTCACCTCGGCATTCCTAGACTCATCGGCGTGCGTCGCCGCTGTCGCACGATCCATGAGCGGCAATCCTTCCGATACGTTCCTTCCCTTATCGGCGGAGTTGTCAAACCTGGAGCAGGCCCGCGCCGTGGTATCCGCCGTTCTAGGAAAATGGGTCCGGGTGGATGCTTTGGTTCACCTTGTGGGCGGCTTCACCGGGGGCACTCCCGTTGCCGATTCCGATGACGCTGCGCTCGAAAAGATGCTCGATCTGAATTTGCGCACGGCTTATTCGATGATGCGCGCTGTACTGCCCGTCATGCGCGCGCAAGGCTCGGGCCGGATCATCGCCATCGGCAGTAGAACCGCGGTGGAGCCTGCCGCTGGGCTCGGCATTTATTCCGCATCGAAAGCGGCGCTGGTTTCTTTGGTCCGCACGGTTGCACTCGAAAACAAAGACAAGGGCATCACGGCGAACGTAGTGCTTCCCGGGACTATGGACACCCCAGCCAATCGCTCTGCCATGCGCGATGCCGATCCCAATTTGTGGATTCAACCCAGTCAGATCGCAGCGCTACTGGTGCATCTTGCGTCCGGCAACGCTTCGCAGATTACGGGAGCCGTCATCCCCGTTTACGGCATCGGCGCCTGAGCGATCACGGCAACTGCGGCAGCACGATGTGGCTTGGATGCGCTGCGTCGTGAAAAATCTCCTGACGCGCGCTTACGAATTTCACCGCATCGCCCAGAGGCTCACCCGTTCCGTGATTGCGGGCAAAACGCGGATGTGCACCGCTCGCTAACAACACACGGATGCGGTGCCCCTTCTTGTAGCGGTACGCGATCGGCCAAAACTCCACGCGGATCTTTGCAACACCATCGCCGCCCAACTCCGCCTGCCCAGGATGCACGCGAATATATCCATCGCACACGTTTGTCGACCGGCCGCGCGCATCCACGTTGCATAGGCAGAGGAAGAAATCCGTGTGCTGGCAACTGGAGTGAAAATACACATCCGCGTAGACGGAACCCGCGATGTCCATCACCTTCTCCAGCGGTTCACCCGTAAATTGCAAAACATCGGAGCGCTGCTCCAATCTCGCCATACTTCCTACCGCCGGACGGCTTCCGATGGTGGGCCCATTCACCGAAGGCGTCGGATTCTCCGGATCATACACGTACCGGCTTGGCTCCGCGGTCTCAGGTGCACTCGCTTCTAATTTGCCACTGGAACTGAAGAACAGGGCCGTGGGACGCATTCCCTCCGGGGGCCACTCCTCACACTCCAGCCACTTGCCCGCTCCCACCAAATACAAACGCACCGGCGCGCGAGGCGGTAGCGGCTGCCCGAAGAACTCCGCATGAAATAGCGGCAACGATTCCCGCACCGTCGCACCCACCGCCCCCAATGCCGTGTGCTTCCACGGACCGATGGTCAACGAAACCGGCCTGCCTGCCGCGCGCGCGATCACGAAATCCTTGACCGTCCACGGCACAAACACGTCATACCAACCGCCGACCAACACCGACGGCGGCATCTTTGCGACGGTGGCTGAGTAATGGACAGCGTCCCAATGCGGATCGCTGGCCCCGGGATGATTCATCCAATCCTGCCACCAGGGCACCTGTTTGCTCAGCCCGGCTTGGTCCGCATTGCGAAGCGGCAGCGTCGCAAATCCCTTGGTCAGTTTCGTCAATGCATGCAGGTTGGGAAATAGCGAGTCCACGATGGTGCGTGTCGTGTTGAATCCCTCCGGATCCAGCATCGTGTGCGTCCACACTAGGCAGCTCTCCAGCGTGAACCCTCCGAATGCATACGATTCCGCATGCGCATCGGAGAGCGTCATCGCCAACCCCATGGCCGCCACTTTCGCTCCCGCGCCATGCGCCAGTGCCCACGCCGCGCTGCCCAGGTAACTCGATCCCATCGCGGCCAGCTTCCCGCAATACCACGGCTGCTGCTCCAACCAAGCGATGGTGTCGCATCCGTCGTTTTCCTCGAAGAAAAAGGGATGCAGTTCCCCGCCCGAGCCGTCCGTTCCGCGGCAGCTTTGCACCAAAACCTGCAATCCCCGCTCGGCCAGTTGTGTCGCTACCAGTTGAAACAAATCGCTGCGGCCGTAGGGACTGCGAACCAGCACCACCGGCAAGCGCTCACCGCCCGGAGGGTAATAACGATCAGCGATCAGTTCCACGCCGTCGCGCATCGGCACGCGCGCACCGGGCACGGCGATGATACGGCGCGTGCGGGCAGGCGGCAGTTTCCACACTCGTCCGAGGATGCGGCTGGAGAGGCTCATGTCCCGCAGTCAGCGCACGGCAACAACTAGCCGCGCGGAATCCTCATGGTACTGCGCATAGCGCAAGCAGTGGGGAAGCAGAAGAAAATGACGGTGACGCCACGCAACGCACGAGATACCAGTTCCCGTGCGCTATGCGGCGTTGGGGAGAGTTGGATTCGACAACGCACCATGGTGGGGGCCATTATCCAGCCGGCTCCGAGTACCGGCCGGAGTTGACAGCCCGCGCCCGAGTATCTCTAACAGAGAGGAGCAAGTTCAATTCAGCGCGGCGGTAATATGTGCACGGCGGTTTTTTTGCCAGCAGCCTTCCGTCTGCTCCGTACACACAGGCCGGTCTTTGCCATAGCTGATCACGGTGAGCTGATTGGCCGGAATACCCATAGTGCTCAAAAATTCCTCGGCAGCCCGCGCGCGTTTGTCACCCAGAGCCAGGTTGTATTCCGAAGAACCGCGTTCATCCGCGTGGCCTTCAATCAAAAGTTTTTGTTGCGGATACGCAGCCAAAATCTCGCGAATCACGGAAACGTCATCCTTGAGAGCCGTCGAGGCGTTCGTGCTAATCGTGTACTTGTCGAAATCAAACAGCGCGTCTTCCAACCTGGCCAAGTGCTCATTCAACGAAGCGCGTACCTCCGGAGGCATCGTCCTCCGGTCATTCTGCGGAGTCAAGGCGGTGGACCCATTCGTCGGCCTCATGGCCACGGGCTTGGGCACGGAAGCAGCAGTCGGCGTGGGCGACGAAGCCGCGACGGGAGCCGGGGGTTCAGGCCGTGCCGCCACAGGCACAGCCTTGTGGCATGCCGCAGCAGTAAGGAAACATACAGTCACAGTGCCGATAAGGATCAGATTCCTAACCATAAAAGGTACTCTCCTCGAACAAGCCCACCGGACAGAGAGGCATCGCCAGTGGACCTGATACTAACTTCCACCCGGTTTTTCAGCCATCCCTGAATGAAGGGAGTTTCTTGCCGAAAATGAGTGACCTGCCCGTTCCGGATGACCCTGGGACGCCCGCAGCGAAAGCAGCGTTTCCAACAATTTGTCCACCTCGCTCTGGTATCGCAGGAAGTACCTGGCCTTGGAATGCTTACTTTTCCCCACGCGGATCGAAACCGCCGCGCCGCCAAGCGCAAAGGCATCTTCATCGTTCACATCGTCGCCGACATACAGAATTCGCTCGCAGCCCAACCGGTCCCGCGCAACCGTAAGTGCCTCTCCCTTATGCGGAGCGCCGATCGGAACCAGATTGACCACCTGCTTGCCGCCAAACACACGTACACCATTCAGTGACGCGGCCGCGCGGGCCACTCGGACACGCACCTCCCTTTTGTTCGGCTGAGCGCGAAAGTGCACGGCAATCGATAGCCCTTTGTCTTCAATCCACACGCCATCCATGGGAGAAATCGCTTCCTCAATCGCGGTCACCCAACGCGCGATGTCCCGCCGGACTGCTCTCTCGGGCGATCCGGAGATCTCCGCGCCGTGATTTCCCGCGAGTTCCTGAATCCCGGTACCAAGTAGCATCTGGCGCAGATCCGCCCGCGACCGGCCCGAAAGAACCGCGCACGGATACACGCGCGCCAAGGACGACAACAGCTGCTTCGTGCGCGGGCGTAGCAAAGCGAGCATCGGATGATCCACAATCGGCGCAAGCGTTCCGTCGAAATCGAACGCGCACAGCGTGTTGCCAGCCGCCAGTTCTTCTAATACAGGGCGGCTGGCACGGGAGAGAATATATTGCACGCTTAACTGAGTGCCGCGGACGCCCGTTCCGCCCTACGGTCCGCCACCCTTTCCTGGCTTCGCAATCGAGCTGCGTCCACCAACATTTTTCCCGCCCAGCGATAAACGTTGTATTCCCGTAGGAATATCCGCATTGAGCGTAACCGGTCCTGCTGCTCCTCGACGGGCATCGACAGCGCTTTCGCCAGCGCCTCACTGCTGCGCTCCAAGTCGTACGGATTGACGATCAGCGCCTCCGTCAACTCCTTCGCAGCGCCAGTAAATTCGCTCAACACGAGAGCGCCTCGCAGATCCGTGCGCGCGGCCACGAATTCTTTCGCCACAAGATTCATGCCGTCATGCAGGCTGCTGACGTAGCAGAAATCCGCAGCGCGTAAAAACCGGAAAACCGCAGGAGGCTCATGATGCGATCGGAGCAAGATGATGGGGCGGTAATTGTCATAGCCAAACCGCGCATTGATTCGGCCAACGAGGCGCTCCACCACGTCGTTTAATTCGCGGTACCGCTCGATCTTCGTGCGGCTGGGCGCCGCAAGCTGCGCAAAACTCAGACGGCCGCGGTATTGCGGATAGCGCTCCAAAACGCGCTCCACCGCAAGCAAACGTTCCTCAACGCCTTTCGTGTAATCTAACCTATCGACGCCAACGCCGAGCAACGCGTCTTCTCGAAGTCCAAGATCCTGCCACACTTGCCTGCGGCACTCCTCTGGTGACGGTGCATTCTCCAACCACCGCACCGGCCAATCGATGGAAATCGGATACGGCCGAATCAGCGTCCGGCGACCGCGCTTGACAACGCCGTGACCCTCGCGGTCAATTCGCGTTTCCAGGTAACGGTCCACGGAGTCGATGAAGTTGTTGCAGTGAAACTGCGTGTGGAACCCGAGAATACTCGATCCGAGCAGCCCTTCCAGCAACTCGTGCCGCCATGGACAAATGCCGATGCGCTCCGCGTTCGGCCATGGAATGTGCCAGAACATGATGACCGTGGCGTTCGGCAGACGTTTGCGAATGGCCGCGGGAGCCAGCGCAAAATGATAGTCCTGCACCAGGATGATGGGGTCGTCCGTATCCACTTCCTCGCAAACAGCGTCGGCAAAGCGTTCATTGATGCGCTTGTATTGGTTCCAATCCTCCGTGCGAAACACGGGGCGCGTATCCGCAACATGGCAGAGCGGCCACAGTCCCTCGTTGGAAAATCCGAAATAGTAGCCGGTCTCTTCGGCCTCCGAAAGCCATACGCGGCGGATGTGATACGACTCCTCACCCGGCGGCACGGCAACACGATCCCGGCGATCCACCGTGGCGCGGTCGGCCGATCCGCTGCCATGTGCGATCCACACGCCCGAGCAGGCGCGCATCACTGGCTCCAGCGCCGTCACCAACCCGCTCGCCGGATGCTGTACTTCAATCGTGCCCTCTGTCGTGAACTGATGAAGATACGGCTCACGATTGGCAACGATCACGATCTTTTCGCCGTGCAGATGCCGGTTCAACGTATTTTTCAAGCTTTCCGCAGTCCAGCGGCCGGACGCATTCTCGCCTTCATTCGCCAATCGCCCGGCCAGCTCGCGAAGATCCGCCAGAATGGGCTGAAACTCGCGCTTTGGCTTTTCGCCACCCCGCAGCATGCGGCGTAACTCGGCGCTCCAACCATGCCGAGCCAATCTCGCAACATACACCGGCACACCAAACGCAAGAACGGCGAGCAATCCGGACAAACCTAAAAGAAAGTGG
This sequence comes from Bryobacteraceae bacterium, assembly GCA_040081855.1. Lineage (GTDB taxonomy): Bacteria > Acidobacteriota > Terriglobia > Bryobacterales > Bryobacteraceae > Palsa-187. Next base: position 81,262 of record JBEBFS010000005.1, read on the forward strand.
CGCGCCGCTGCTTCACGCCGGTCGATGTAGCTCAAGTCCTGCAGGAGAATCACGAAACCGAGTTGCGGATCCTCCTCTCCGATCGGCATTACGCTGACGTGCACGCGCCCCGACGGCAACGACGCAACGGTTGTCCACTCACGCAATTCGCCTGTCCCACGTTCGTCCGCGGACTTCACGCGTGAGCCGATCTCCCAGCAGCCGAACTCTTCCGGAAAACCCGGCGTCCGGGCCCTGACGCTCAAGTCCGCATCGCAGGCCAGCGCGCCCATCACGCGCTCATCGCGCGTAAGAATGCCGAGTTGCTTTTGCATCTCGCCGGGCTCACGATACCAGGCAGTACGTAGCGGCTCGCGCGCGCCTAGGAGCATGATGCGCGAGCGCATGTTCACGTCACGTTGAAACCATCCGCGGGCGGTGGTTTGCACCACTCCCGAAACCGCCCACGTGAGCAACGCCAACCCAACCAGCAACAACAGGACGAACCGAGCCAAGCGTGGCATACAAATCTCCAAGTTCGTGACACCCCTATAATACGTTTAGACTTTTTAATGTCCTATACCGACTTCCAGGGGCGTCTTTAGCAGAGATACGGGAGAGCCCTCCAGCGCTACAAAGAGGAACTCATGCGATTGGAAGAGATTGCGGTCATCGGGAATTGTCAATGCTCGGCGTTGGTGCACAACTCCGGCGAAATCGTGTGGTGCTGCCTGCCCCGCTTCGACTCGGAACCTGTATTTTCCAGTCTGCTGGACGAACAGAACGGAGGCCATTTCCGCGTCTGGCCAGCGGGCGGTGAGACAGGCGTCCAACAATATCTGCAAAACACGAACATCCTGGAGACGAAGTTCGAGACGCCCACGGGCACGTTTCGCATCCTCGATTTCGCGCCGCGCTTTCTTCAATTCGGACGCATGTTCCGGCCCACGCAACTAATCCGCATTGTGGAACCTTTGGACGGAACGCCGCGAATTCGCGTCGCGTGCGATCCCAAGCTCGGGTGGGCTAAATCCACGCCCACCGCGGTGCAGGGTTCGCATCACATCCGTTATGAAGGATTCTCCAGCCAGCTTCGCCTCACCACGGATTTGCCTGTCTCCTACCTCGGCGGCGAACCATTCACTCTTACCGGGCGCCGCCACCTTGCGCTCACCTGGGGGGCACCCATCGAGGAGCCTCTTGCGCCGCTTTGCGAGCGTTTTTGGAATGAGACTGAACGTTACTGGCGCGATTGGGTGAAGCAGTGCGACATCCCTCCGCTCTATCAGCAGCAAGTGATCCGCTCCGCGCTCGCGTTGAAGCTCCATTGCTTTGAAGATACTGGCGCAATCGTCGCTTCCATGACCACGTCCATTCCGGAATCCCCCGGCAGCGGACGAACCTGGGATTACCGCTACTGTTGGCTCCGCGACGCCTACTACGTTCTCAACGCGTTCGGCCTTCTCGGCCACTTCGAGGAGCGCGAACAGTTTCTCAACTACTTGCTCGATGTCGCGGGTGCTGCCAAGGATCTGAACCTCGCGCCACTCTACCGGGTGGATGGATCGAGCCAATTGGAAGAATCCATCCTGGCTCACTGGCCCGGCTACGGCGGCGAAGGCCCCGTGCGAGTCGGCAACGCTGCGGCGGAACACGCGCAGCACGACATCTTCGGAGAAATGGTGCTGGCACTTACGCCGATCTATTTGGATGAACGTCTGAGCGCGGAGCGCTCCCCCACCGTTCTGCGCCTGATCGAAAATCTTGCGCGCAAAGCGATCCAGGTGGCGGGCAGTCCCGACGCCGGTATTTGGGAATATCGCACCGAATGGAAACCGCAAACGTTCTCGAGCCTGATGTGCTGGGCAGCAGCCGACCGGATGACGACCATCGCGCGGCACCATGCTCCTTCGCATGAGCTAGAATTCCGCGAAGCCGCCGAACGCATCCGCCAGGAGATCGGCACGCAAGCCTGGTGCGCGGCACAAAACAGTTTCGCGGGCCGCTACGGCGGCGAGGATCTGGACGCGTCCCTTTTGCAAATGGCGCGCCTGCGTTTCTTGCCATCCAACGACCCGCGCCTGATATCCACCATCGACACAATCCGCACGGAACTCGCCAACGGAACGCTGCTCTATCGTTACCGGTTGAACGACGGCTTCGGCCAGCCCACCGTCGCGTTCGTGATCTGCACCTTCTGGCTGGTAGAGGCCTTAGCGGCGATCGGACGCAAGGAAGAAGCACGAACCGTGTTCGAAAAAGTAGCGGCACTCCTCACGCCCATGGGTCTGCTCTCAGAGGATTATGAAACCGCGACGATGCGCATGTGGGGAAACTTCCCGCAAACGTACTCCCATGCGGGTCTGATTCATGCCGCATTCGCGGCTTCCCCAACATGGGCCGATGTGCTGTAACATCGCCCGTTCATGTTTTATCCGATGTCTATCGACGATTAGTTCCACGCCGTACCGGCAGACCACGCGCCGCGATGATACGGCGCGTATGAGCCCCGCGGCAGGTTCCACATGCGCCCAAGGACGCGGCGTGAGAGGCTCATGTGCCGCGGTTGGCCTTTCCCGACACGGGTGAACTTGCGGCTGGCACCCGGCTCACCCTGCTCGGCCACGGTCGGCTGACGGGCGAGTGTGGGTCTGCCGGAGCCAACATTTTGTCGTGGCGTGCCTGACCACCTGCAGTCAATTGGCCGTATCTGGGCGTCTTGCATTGTGAGCCGTGGTGGTCAGCGTATAGCGGGCACAGCTTTGAGGCATGGGAAATCATTGAGCGCGCGTGGTTCAGCCCGGTCGGCAGGGAGAACATCATCAGTTGGCAGGCGACATGCTAATAGCAGCGCAAGGAGATTTTCAATGAACACAACTTTCAAAGCTCTGACCGCCACTTTTCTGCTTGCCGGCCTCGTCACGCTGACTTCGGCTGCGGATCAAACCTGGACAGGCGAAATCAGCGATAGCTCGTGCGGGGTTAGCCACGCATCCATGACCAAGTCCCATCCGGGAATGACGGAACGGGATTGCGTGCTCGCCTGCGTCAAAGGCGGCGGCAAGTACGTTTTCGTGTCGGACGGCAAAGTGTTTCAGATCGCGAATCAGGGCCTTCCGCTCTTACAAACGCATGCCGGCCACACGGTCCGCCTGACGGGCGAAATGCGGGACGACACGATTACCGTCTCCAACCTCGACATGCCGGCCAAGAAATAGCGGGTGCCCCCCGGTCAAATTCCCTGTCGCGCAAAGCGTCTGCCCGCCCTTCAAGGAGAACGTGTGCCGTATATCACCGTTGGCAAAGAGAACTCAGGAAACATCGATCTCTACTATGAAGATCACGGAGAAGCCTCGGGCTCCGGCAAAACGGTCGTGCTCATTCACGGCTACCCGTTGAGTGGTGCCTCCTGGGAGAAGCAGGTACCCGCCCTTCTGGCCGCCGGGCACCGAGTCATCACCTACGATCGCAGGGGATTCGGCAAGTCCAGCCAGCCAACGCTCGGCTATCAATACGATGTTTTTGCCGATGATCTCCACAAACTGGTCACGCAGCTCGAACTCCGTGACTTCGCACTGGTCGGTTTCTCCATGGGCGGAGGCGAAGTAGCCCGGTACTTGGGCGTACACGGATCGAAAAATGTCAGTCACGCGGTGTTCATCTCCTCGGTTCCGCCCTTCTTGCGAAAGGGGCCCGACAATCCCGAAGGCGTGGATGGCAGCGTCTTTGAAGGAATACAGGAGGCGATCGTGGCGGATCGCTACGCGTTTTTCGACGATTTCTTCAGCAAGTTCTACAACGCGGATCTGTTGCTCGAAAAGCGCGTCAGTACACAGGCGATGCTGGCGAGCTGGAACGTGGCCATTCAGTCTTCTCCCGTCGCCGCGCTGGCTAGCGTAGCAACCTGGTACGAAGACTTCCGTAAAGATCTGGCGCGAATCGATATACCGGTGCTGGTGATTCACGGCGATGCGGACCACATCGTGCCCATCTCCGCTTCCGGACTTCGCACTGCCAAGCTCATCCAGCATGCCCACCTGCATGTGATCCACGATGGTCCGCACTGCATCACCTGGACTCACGCGGAAGAAGTGAATCGCGAACTGCTGAGCTTCCTTACCGCCGAACCGGCAATAACGTTGGCATCCAAAAGAGACGCGGCATGAGCCGCTTAGAAACGTTTTTTGAGGGGGGCGACACCGAACTGGGTGTCTTTTACCCAAACCACTACTTGCTTGCCGTTTTTACCGACGTCGCGGAGGCAAACCGCGCCAAAGAAGACCTCAAGAGAGCCGGCCGCGCGGAAGAGGATGTCATCTCGGCGTCAGGTGAAGAGGTGGTTGATTTCGCAGCCGACCACGTTTTGAAAGACGGATTGTGGGGATGGCTCATGACGGGTGCGTCGCGCCTCTTTGGAACCGAGGCCGTCTACGCAGACAAAGATTTGGCTGCCGCCCACAGAGGAGCGGCATTCCTGGCCGTGCATTGCCCGACGGAGTTGTCGAAGGTCGAGGCATGGAACCGCCTTGAAGCAAGAACTCCAATTGTTGCCCGCTATTATTCATCCACGGGAATCGAACATCTGGCCGGCGAGAACTGAGTCGTCTCGTCTAACCTCGTCGAAATGCCGCCCGCAATCTGAAATCTAGCGTGAGCGATTAAGGCAATAGCCCCGATCCTCACCGTTCCCCCAACAACTGCATCAAATCCCAAGTTAAGAATCTGTCCGCCCGCATCATCGCGTGTCCAGCCCACCGACGCGCGGATCGCGGCATCGGCCAAGCGGAAGGGGCAAGGCCGCAGCCCACCTGCTACTCTCATTAATTTTCGTGTACAATCAATCGAATCCCAGAGGAGGGGCATTGATGAGACGACTTGATTTCGACATTCGGGCCACACGGCGCGACATATTAAAGACCATGGCGGTTGCCGGAGCGGGAACTCTCCTGCCTTGGGAATCCTCCATGGCTCAAGCGCCCAAGCGCGGCACCGGCAAGATTGACGTGCATCAACACACGCGCCAACCGCTGCCAGGGCAAGCACCAGGAAACAATCCCTGGACGCCCGAGCAAACGCTGGAGCAAATGGACAAATACGGCATCTCGGTCTCGGTTCTATCCGCGATCAATGCAAGCCGCGATCGGTTTTATACACCGAACACGGACGCGATCGCCGCTGCACGGAATAGCAATGAATACCACGCCAAGTTGGTCCACGATCATCCCCAACGCTTTGGCTTTTTCGCCAATCTTCCGATCAATCACACCGACGCGAGCCTGAAAGAAATCGAATACGCCCTGGACACACTCAAGGCGGATGGCATCGGCTTGTGGACCAGCACCGCCGACGGCAAATATCCCGGCCAGGACGCGTTCAAGCCCATTTGGGATGAAGTCAACCGCCGCAAATTGCCCGTCTACCTTCACCCCGGCGGCGCTCCCATTTGCTGCCGGTCGATTGATACTCCGGTCTCCGATGCCATGCTCGAGTTCGATTTTGATGTCACGCGCGCGGCGGCCAGTCTCCTCATCCACGGCACCTTGGAGAGGAATCCCGACATCAAATTTATCCTGCCCCACTCCGGAGGCGCCGTTCCCATGCTGATCGGACGTATGAAGGACCGCGTAGCGGCCTCCAAACGGCCGGAACTGAAACCGATGGTTTACGACCTCTTTAGAAAGCAGTACTACGAGATCGGCCACGCGGCTTTCCCGTTCCCGTTTGCTGCCGTCAGCAAACTTGTTCCGAATTCACAGCTCCTGTTCGGCACCGATTTTCCCGCCGAGCCCATCACGTCCACAACGGACGAGATTCCCGGCCTGAACCTGACGAAGCAGCAGTTGGATGCCATTTATCGTGACAATGCTCTCCGCCTGTTCCCGCGCCTGAAGAGCTTGGTCTAACGTTCTGCGGGGAAGCCGGGGGACATGGAAACCCGGGTTCCCCGCGATCCGCCTTCCGATCGGTCGGAAGGCAAGCGGTTCTTCGTGACGTCTCTCGACAAGAGACAAACACAAGATTTCGCCACAGCGCCGACGTCTTAAATCGTCCGTGGCGAAATCTGTCCCCTTTTTTCAGGTCCCCACGTTTGTTCTGTTTTTTGGGTCCCCACGTTTCCCGTCCGCGTGAACCAACTCAGTGGCGAACCCCAACCGTGTGTTGGGGACCCACACTTCGAGCGGCGGTTGATCGCTGGATTGCCGAGTTCTCGCCGTTTCCCGGATTCCCGCTGGCTCCGCGTAATGTCACTGCGTAAATAGTGGCACGCCCCACTCTTCCTCTTAACTCAAGTGAATGGCCCTCGTGCAGCAAATGCCAGGGCCACCAATCAAACCCATCACCCCCGTGTACGACCAGAAGAAACTGTCTGTGGCGCGAGGAAAAACTGGAATAATCCTCGACTTGGAGCGGAGCATAGCGGCGCAGGATGAGCAGCGCGAGATCTATCGAATCACTTCCGGAATATCTGAGCGCGGCCGGAGGATCGGTGATTAAATACAAACGTCGTCCGATGTCGGGAGGCGTGTAATAGGCCATCGGCAAATAATCCAGCCCGGAAGCAATGACGACGGGAAGCTCCGGCTCGTGGGCCGCCGCAAGAATATGTTGCAACTCCTGGGCACTGGACGTCCGCTGTTCGAGCAGCGAGTTTTTCGAGGCTGCCTTCACCTTGCTGACGAAAGACATGCCAAAGTTCACAAGCAACAGGAGTAGGAGGAGCATTCGAGCGCGTCCCGAAAGTCTATCGGCAAGAAATCCGATCATCGCGGCTCCGCCAAGCACAGCGGGCAGCATGTATCGAGTCGTCATGCCGCCGTGACTGATCAACGCCGCCGCAGTAGCGACCATCGGTATCCACAAAAGACCCATCGCCAACACGGAATCGCCGGTAGGTAAGATGCGCTCCTCGAGGCCCGCGCGCTGGTCCTGCCCTGGCATCCATCCCATGCGCTCGCGCAACCACAAGGCGGCGAGAAGAACGCTAATCCCAAACGCCAGCGTAAAGCCCCAATGGCCATTCCCGGTGAAAAGCCCATCCTGCGCGGATAACATCTGAGACACACCGGGTCTCGCCCAAAAATTTTGCCCATAAGCGCGCCGCAGGTTGAGTAGCATGTGTCCAAAGAAGAGAAATGGCGTTAGGCCGGCAATCCATGCGGCCCAAGCGCCAACCCGGAACCGCTTATCAAGCCGCCACACAACGGCTTCAGCAAGACCAAAGGCGGGCCAGACAAATAATGCGTAGTAATGCACAGAAACCGCGGCCGCCAGGGCAACGGCGAGAGCGAAAGCAGACGCTCTCGAATCGTCCATGCGCTGCCAGGCAAGCATGGCCGCCGCAACACATCCAAGCATCACAGCGTACGGCCTGGCTTCGTCGGCGTAACTCAACGATAGGAAGCACAGCACGGACGCCGCTCCCGCAAGTGCAGCCAAGTGCGAAACTTTCTTCGAAAGAAAAGCATATAGGCACGTAATCGCGCCCAGTAATCCCACAATGGAGGGGAGCCGATAGCCGATGTGATCGTCTCCGACGAGCTGACGCGCGAAGTGAGTCAGCAGGTAGTACAGCGGGGGATTCGTATCCGCCGCCTGCTCCAGCGCGTTCCACATTTCAGTGCCAGTGGATAAGCGACTCACAATCACGGTGCACACTTCGTCGTACCAGAACGGTTTCACAAACGAACTAAAAAGCGAGTACGCACCTGCCATTACCAGCATGGTGGCCAGGACGATAGCGCTGCTGCGCGCACCCAGATCCGAGAGCGACGTCCACCACCTGAGCGCGCTTTTCAATTGGACCTTAACCTTTCTCGCGTTGCCATACCGCAAAGATCGTTTTGCCAACGCAACGGGCCGTGCATTTATCGATAACCCTTGAAAGCGGAATCAGATACTGATCCCAGAAGCGGAGCTGTCCCCCAGACGGCAACGATTGACGCAAAAGAAGACGGTTGGCAACCGACACAGCAAGTCCGGCGGAGTCCAGATAATGAAGCCGCTCCAGCCGCAAGTTCACCGGCCCTATTTTTTTTAACAACGTCCGGTTATACCGGCGGAAATGCCCAATACTGGCGTCAAACGGGCTAAAGAGGAACTGATGTGCGGGTGCAAGAACGATGAGCCGCCCTCCTTGGCGGAGCCGCGCTGCCGCCTCTTGCAACTCAGCACGGTCATCTTCGATGTGTTCGAGGACGTCAATATAAAGGATTGTATCGAATTGCCCGCGTCTTTCTAGGTCCTGAAGCGTTCCTTGCATATCTTCGTAGCCGGCAGTTTGCGGCAGGCGGGAAAATAGTAAAGGGTCCGGTTCCAGCCGGAGCCAGCGCCCCCGCGGACCGCGGTCAATAATGGGCGTGTTTGCTCCAATTCCCGCACCCACCTCCAAGACATCGCCGCGAACAAAGGGTTGTACCTGGCTCGCCCAATACGACTTCCAGTTACGAACGGTCGCGAATAGGTCTAGCTCACAACCGACGTATTTGAAATCACTCATTCTTGTTTTGTTCATCGAGGCGAATATCCCGCGGTTCGCCAACAAACATCTGATGGTCGCGGAGTGGAACAAAGTTTAAGTTGATGCGATTGGAGAGCATCGTAAACGTGAAACTGGCAGCCATGGTCATCAACTGCAAGAGGATGATCACCAGCAAGCCTACGGCGTACGAGGCCCATCCGGGAATCGCCAAATCCGTGAATGATCGAATTCCTACGACGGCGAGAATAGCCAAAATCGTCAACCCTGCGCCAACCAAAGATGCAATCAGCACTCGCACGCCGGCAATATCGCCAAAGACTGAAATCGCGCTGATTCCGTGCACGGTGAGCGAAACAAAGTTCATCCTGGACGATCCATGAAGGCGGTAGCCACGTGGAATCGGCGTCATCGTGTAAGGAAGCCCGGAACGAAAAACCGCGGCTGCATAGTGATTCCACAGCTCCGACATTACGACCAGGGTGTCCAGGTAGCGGGCTGGCAGGATACTGAAATTCCCGACGCGTACGCTATTCCCAGTAAGCACAAGATACAAAATCTTATATAAATTGTAAAAACTGATGAATAACAACGACTCCGTTCGACGGCTGCGCGCTGCAAAAGTCGCCGTCGTTCCGGAAAACAGCTGGAGCAGTTGCAGGACACCCTCCGGAGTATCCTCTCCGTCCGCATCCATGACAAGTACCGCGTCGCATGGCATGGACTGTTGAACATGGACGAGGCCCAAGGCGATGGCCCGCTGGTGGCCAAGATTTCGGCGTAACGGCAGGACTCTTATGCCCCGCACCACTTGGAACTGGGATTGCAGAATCTTAGTTGGGCAAGGTTGGACGGAGGCGTCGTCAACCAGCAACACTTGAACTATCGAAGGAAACGCCGCAACGGCCTGATCGATTCGCCGAATGAGCTCCGCGGCTGCGGCCCAATCGTCACGGAGAGGCATCAGCACGACAACGCGAAGCGGAGACATATCAAACAACTGGTACGCCCTCAAGCCTTTCCGTTACGCCGCTTCGGACCGCCAGAGAATCCCTATTGTAACGAAATGCGGAAATGTTCGGCAAGCAAATGCTGCCGAATTCCGTGTTTTTTCAACCCGTTTCCGTGCCCCGAGCCTCACGTGTGGGGAAACCCGGGACAGATAGATGAGACGGCTTCACAGCCTAAACAACGATAAGCTGTGAAACGCCTCGAAGAGGTGCAAAGGAGAACCGGCCATGAAGAAGAGGAATAGAGCCGTTTCCCGAAAGGAAACCGTTGGTACCGACCTGGGCGGCAAGCTGAGGCGGGGCAGTCGGCCTGGATCGCGCGCGAGTTGAAGACGCTGCGGCATGAGGCAGGGCCAGCGATTCGAAGAACGATGGCAATGACGCCGTGAACCTGGGAGGCGAAACAAATCCGATTTTCGCTCAAGCGGAACCTGTGGAGCCAAGTACCCTTCCCTTCTTTTCGGACTGCCGGGCTTTCCGGCGGCGAGTTCTCTCGTCGCCGCTTCGAGGCCCGCGGCCATGGTGCTCAAATATACTTCTAGACTTAGCATAATGTCTTAAAGACAGTTATCACTCTATGCCAAAAATATGCCTTGGTTTTGCCATTGCCATTTCGATCCTTCCGCTTGCTGCGGAGACTGCGGTTGATGCCGCATCTTTGAAGTTGTTCAAGCCCCTGCCGCAAACGATCCCTGGACCCGCAGGGAAGATCAGCGAAGAGCAGGTTTCGCTGGGGCGGATGCTGTTCTACGACGTCCGTTTTTCGAAAAGCCAAAAGATCTCCTGCAACAGTTGTCGTGACCTCGCCACCTATGGAGTGGATCATCAGGCGACTTCGACCGGTTACCCGGGTCAGAAGGGTGGCCGGAACGCTCCCACGGTTTCCAACGCGGCGGGCCATTTTTCGCAGTTTTGGGATGGGCGAGCGAAGGACGTGGAGGAGCAGGCGAAGGGTCCGGTGCTGAATCCGATTGAGATGGCGATGGGCACCAACAAGGATGTACTGGCGGTGCTGAAGTCGATTCCTGAGTATGTGGCGGCGTTCAAGAAAGCGTTTCCGGGCGATGCCGATCCGATGACGTATGACAACTTCGGACGCGCGATTGGGGCGTTTGAGCGGAAGTTGGTCACTCCGGGGCGCTGGGACAAATTTTTGAATGGCGATAAAACGGCACTGAATGACGCGGAGAAGGCGGGTCTGAATACGTTCGTGGCGACGGGCTGCGTGAATTGTCACAACGGGGCGGATCTGGGCGCGGAGCGGTTTCAAAAGATGGGCGCGGCGAAAGCGTGGCCGGATGCGAGCGATAATGGCCGCGCGCAGGTGACGCACAGCGATTCGGACCGGCTAATGTTCAAGGTTCCGTCGTTGCGCAACATCGAAAAGACCGGACCCTACTTCCACAACGGCAAGACAGCAACGCTGCAGACGGCGATTCAGGACATGGCGGAATTCCAACTGGGCAAATCGCTCACGCCGGTGCAGACGGCATCGATTGAAACATTCCTGAAGACGCTGATAGGCGAGATTCCGGCGGAACTAGTGAAGAAACCCGCCCTGCCACCAAGCACCGCGTCGACACCGAAGGCGAGTGAGGCGAAATAAGGAATTACAAAAACATTCGGTCCCTGGCTATCCTTTCGCCCATTGATCGTACATGATCCGATCGATTCGCGGCGCAGCCCCGAGGAGTGAAGGGGTAAGCCCGGCCCCGTCTTCCGCGTCCCGTGTTTCCTGTTTTCCTGGTTGGCCATGATCGGCGTAGTGATCGCACCGCCCAACGGTGCATATCATTTTCGCCAGCGATGACCGTGATCCCTCAACGTGCGCGATAGACTTCGTACTGCACATTCAATGGGACACGTTCGTAGCGTTCGAGCACCTGCTCTATGTGATGGCGGACAGCCGGATCAGCTTGGCATTGCATCGCTTTGTAGAACTCCGAGATCACAATGATGCGCGGCGTGATTTTGTTTAGGTAGCCAAGCTTGTAATCGTCCGTCAGCGCGCGGGCGGGGGCTAGGTCCCAAATGAGGGCGGAGGTGCCGATTACGGCATCTTGGGGGCCGGAGGAACGTAGCACGGCATCCAGCATGGGCTTGTATTGGTTGTGATAACTATCCTGGTGGAGACGATAGCCGATCCCCGCAAGCTGAACTGTCACTAAGATCGCGGCAATCGTGTAAGAGCACATTCTAGCGGTTGTGCCCCGATCGGACCAATGGTTGAGCACCAGCGCCGCGACTATGGCAAACAACGGCGTGATGTGGGTGAGGTAGTAAAACATCTTGTTCCCGGTGAGAAACGTCATGGCGAAAAATGCCGCTATTGTCAGACTCAGGAATAAAGGTGCGGCTTTGATTCTTCGTGCCAGAAAGCCGGCCGAGCCTATCAGGAAGGCGTAAATCAGAAGGACAATTCCTTTCACACGATTCAGCGGTCCAACGTTTCCTCCCAGGCCGTATGCGGACAGGTATCGTTCCTTCACCTCCATCCCGATAGCGTTTAGCGGCGTTTCCAGCGGGTGCTGATTATTGTAATTCGAGGCGCCGGACTCACGGATGTTGCCGAGAAACTGGGTGCGGAAATCTGCGGGTTCCTGGGCGATAAAAGCGCCCCAGGCGAGGGCGGCCAACAGGTATGGCACCATAGCGGGAAAAATCCACGACGCTCGCAGATGATCGCGCTCCAGGAATAGCGTTAGTACAACCAAATTGGTCAGCCAGATGATTCCATTGGGATGCGTGAGGCCGCTGGCCGCCACCGCGCTATGAGAGACCAAAATCGCGAGGGGAAGACTGCGCTCCCGAAGCAAACAGAATGCGGCCAAACCCAGGAGGCCAAAGGCGAGGCACAAGGTATCCATGCGGCCATCAGAGGCGTCGAGCACAAAAAAATAATCCGTGGCGGCGAGCACTGTTGCTATCAGCCCTGTTTTGGGTTGCCGCGTGAGTTTCGCGGTCATGAAGTAGATGCCGAGCAGCGCCACGGCGCCAGCAGCTGCGGAAACCATGCGCACCGTCATCAGGCTGAAACCGAAGGCGCGAATCGCGAACGCGTTCAGAACAAACGAAAGCGGCGGCTGCCAATAAAAGTGCCGGGCCATTCCCTGGCGCCAGGTACCGGTGGCGTCGAGCACTGTGTTGGCCAACGAACCGTGAAGTGCGAGATGGTAAGAAGCGCTGCCGAACCAGGACTCATCTTCGGTGGGCTGTTTTGTGTAGGAACTAAACGCGCTCAGAACGAGAAACCCCACCAAAATCGCGAGCAAGAGAACCTTTTGACGGACGCTCATGACGGGCAGGGATGGACGTGACCCACGCTGACACCTTGTAGGCTAACATGCCGCGGAAACGAACAGCACCAGATTTGCGCCACTCCCCTTGTGGCGCTGTTCCGCCGTGCGATGGTCGATGGTCGCACAGGATACCTGACACGCGCGTCCGGCCGAGCAAGTTTGCGCGTGATTACGATCCGTCTGGTATCGCTTGCAGTGATCCACTTCAACTCGCTACAAAAGGTCCGCCCTACGTTTGCCTACTGGTTTAGCAATACAGTTGACCTACCGCGTATGCCGCACGCTGGGGCCTCTTGCGAAGCTCGAC
>JBEBFS010000123.1:0-7610 GCA_040081855.1 Bryobacteraceae bacterium
TTCCCGCTGGTCGCGCTGTCCCCTCAACTGCAGGTCCTGCGCCTGTGCGGCGGGAGTCTGCGGATTCTGCAGCTTCTCCTGAATTTCGGCCATTTCCTTTTGCAACTTTTCGAGTTCGTCCTGACGAGGCTTAAACTTCGCCTGCAAATCATTGGACGCCTTTTTGATCTCGCCAGTTCCCAGGATGGCGCGCTGTAGGTCGATAATCCCCACCTTGGTCTGCGCCGACGCCGCCGGGGCGAGCACCAGGCCAAAGGCGCAAACAAGGAAAGCGGAAACAAACGACGATCTCATCATAAGGGTGTAAGCGGACTCCTTTTTCGTTCTAGTGTAGCGCAGCCAGCGGCCAGGCACTCACTGGCGCCGGCAAAAATTACGAGCTATTTTCGAGTGCCCGCCGGGCATGGCAGATTAGTTCTTGTTGGCCGGAGTGCCTTCGCGAGCCAGACGGACTTTCGCGTTTTCCAGCTTTGTCTTCACTTCAGCGACCTCTTCCGGACGAAGCTCGGCGGGCGAACTGGTGTCCCACTCGTGCAGAGACGCCTGCCACTCAGAGACCGCTTCACGCACCTTACCGACTTTCATCAAGGTTTCCGCCAGGTGGTGATGAACGGTTGGATCTTTCGGCGTCTTGGCCACCGCGCGCTTGAGTGTCTTTTCGGCTTCCTCGTAACGGCCCAGGCGGTACAGCGACCAGCCGAGGCTGTCCAGGTAAGCGCCGTTACCGGGATCGCGATCGAGCGCGCCCGTGATCATGTCGAAGGATTCCTGCAAACGCGTGTTGCGATCAGCCAGCATGTAGCCGATATAGTTCATCGCACCGGCGCTTTCGGGATCCACGCGAAGCACCTTGCGGAATTCGACCTCAGCAAGATCGATGCGGCTCATTCGTTCGTACATGGCACCGCGCATGAACCAAATGTTTTCTTTTTCCTCGTTACTATCGGCAAGCTTTTCGGCGCTATCGAGAGCCTTGCCCATATCGGTCCAGCGTTTGCCCTTTTCGTACACCTGCGCCAGGGCCACCCAGGTTTCGATGTCGCCCTTGCCTTCGATCAATTTCTTGATGTCGTTGGCGGCTTCATCCACTTTGCCCATCTCCGCAAGCAGAGAATCGCGCACCATGCGGAGGCGGCGGTCGTCCGGAAATTTCTTCGCGGCTGCTTCCGATTCCTGCTGCGCTTTGGCGAACTCTTTGCCGGAGCGATACGTATCGATCACTTCCGCAGCCACACGCGGGCCGAGGGTGGAATCCACATCCGCCATCTGCCGGAACGTATCCACGGCAGGTTCGGTTTGGTCGACCGATTTGTATAACGAGGCGAGTCTTTCAAGTAAAGCAACTCGATACGCCCGCTCGCCCTGGTTGTAGTTGCGCTTGGTGGTGCTTTGGACGATGTCCTTTAACAGCTGGGTGGCTTCGGGAATGCGGTCTTCCGCTTCCAGAATATTGACCTCGTTGTAGCGCACTTCAATCGAATTGGGCTCCAGCGCCTTGGCCTTCTCACCCGCGGCGCGGGCTGCGGCAAAATTGCGCTTCTCGCGGAAGATCTGCGAAATCCGGAGATGCGCGGTGGCGTCCGTTGGATCGTCAGTTGCCAGTTCCTGGTATACCGCCAGCGCCTCTTCGTATTTGCGCCCGAGGGTCAGATCCTGCGCGAGGTTGCGCTTGATGTCGCGCTCATTCGGAGGATTCAGCTCCAGTTCCTTACGCAAAACATTGGCGGCCTGATCGAAATCGCGCAACTGCTCGTAGGCAAGCGCCAGCGCGTGCAGACTGCGGGGCGAAGGATTTTTATCGCTCAGAGTTTTCAACAAATCGGCGGCTTTGCGGTTGTCGCCGAGATCGGAGTAAACCAGAGCCAGACCCGTCAAAGCGTCTTCGTTGACCGGATCAATGGAGAGAATCTTTTCGTAAGTTTTCTGCGCGTCCACCGAGTTGTCGCTCGCCTTGTGCAAGCGCGCCAGCATCAGCATCGCGTCGACGTCGCGCGGAGCCAGCGCCACAACCTTCTGGTATTCCTCAATGGCGCGGCGCAGCATCGCTTCGTCCACGCGTCCGCCGTCGCCCACCAAACGGGTGAAGATGCGGGCCAGCAAACGGTGCGCGTTGAGATCGTTCGGATTCTTCTTCAGCGTGTCTTCGGCGTCGGTCTGCGCTTCGCGCAAACGGCCGGACTGCACGTAAAGATCGGATAGCTCTTCGCTCAGCATGGAAGCCGAGGGGTCCGCTTTGATCGCTTCTTTGTAGTGATCGATCGCCTGGTTCACGTAGTCCGTGCGATTGCGATACGCGCTGGCCAGTTCGGCATACATGTGCGCAACGGTGTAATGGTAATACGAGGACGCGTGATCTACTTTCGCACCCGCGGGCTGGGACTGCCCAAAGGCGCCCACCACCCCCAGCAATGTCACTGCAAGAGCTTTCCGCATTGAGCTCCCTTTCGCACTTACAGTATACCGATTAAAACCAACAAGATCTGACGCGTGACGCGGGCTGTGCGCTGGCCCGGGTATCGCAACGAATACGACGCAGGAACGTCGCAATTTCGCGGGCCAGTTACGATAGAACCGAGTGGCTTCTCCTGTACAACCTATACTTTCCCGGCCAATGCTGGTGGTGCTTGGACCCACCGGCTCCGGCAAGTCCGCCTTGGCGATGGAACTGGCCGCGCGCTGCTCTGGCGAAATTGTCAATTGTGACTCCCTTCAGCTCTACCGCGGCTTCGACATCGGCACGGCAAAAACACCATTGGCCGACCGGCGCGGCATCCCTCACCATCTTTTCGACGTCGTTGCCCCCCAGATGAGTTACTCCGCTGGTGAATATGCCCGCGAGGCCAGGCAGATTCTGGCCGGGATCACCGGACGGGGCGCGGTACCTGTGGTTGTCGGTGGAACCGGTTTTTACCTACGTGCCTTGCTCAACGGGCTCCCTGCCCTGCCGGATCGTGATGAAGATTTGCGCGCCCGGCTGATGAGCCGTGAGCAGAAGCGTCCGGGATCATTACATAAGATCCTCCGCCGGTTGGATCCGAAATCCGCGGCAGCGATTCATGCCAATGACATACAGAAAGTGACGCGCGCGCTGGAAATCCGCCTGCTGACAAATGCGCCGCGGCAAGCCACTGGACCCGCGGAGCCGCTGATAGGCCACGCGCTGCTCAAGATCGGCCTGGACCCCGAGCGCGCGGCGCTGAACGAACGCCTGGATCAGCGTGTTATCGAAATGTTTGCAAACGGGTTGCTCGACGAAGTTCGCGGTCTGCTTGCCGGTGGGCTCACCGGCGAAGAGAAACCTTTTGAGTCGCTCGGCTATAAACAGGCCATCGCGTGCCTGCGCGGATCCATGACGATGGAGGAAGCGATTGCTTCCACGCAGTTGCAGACCCGGCAATACGCGAAACGCCAGCGTACGTGGTTCCGGCGGGAGCCTGATGTGTGCTGGATGGAAGCGTTCGGCGATGCGGCATCCACAATTACGGAAGCGGTTGCGGTGCAGGAAGAGTTTCTCAAAACGCTCGGAAAGAATAATCGAGCTGTAGGTCCCGCGAAGACGGACGGCTAAACTGAAAAGAGTAACTTGTTCACGCAGACTCTAACACTAACGATGTACGCCCGCCCACGAAATCACCTTGCCCGTATTGCCGCTCTGTGCGTCCTTGCGTGCGGCACCTGTCAAGTGCTTCCTGCACAAACTTTGGTGGCGCTACCGTTTGCCAATAAGACGACGGCCAAAACCGGCCAAGGCAATATGGATTGGATCGGCGAAAGTATTGCCGAGACGGTTCGCGATGTCGCTGGCGAAAAAGGCATACTGACCTTCGGGCATGAAGAGATGGACCAGGCGAGCCAGAGGTTGGGCTTGCGATCCCGGACACTTCTTACCAACGCTTCGGCTCTGAAAATTGGAGACACGCTGGACGCCGAGCACGTGCTTTACGGGAGCTTTCAGTTTGTCCCCGATGCCGAGGCCAGTCCTGCGGCAACGCCGCCACCTGCGCAGACACCGATCCAGCCAACCGCAAAACGCGGCACTTTGCGGATCACGGCGCGCGTGGTGGACCGTCGGCATCTACATCTCAGCTCGGAATTTATGGAGACGGGCAGCCTGGATGATTTGTTGACGCTGGAAGCGCACGTCGCCTGGAGGGTGCTGGCTCTGGTGGCTCCGAAGCTGGCGCCGCCGGAAGCGAACTTCCAATCGTTGCGCGCCACGGTTCGCCTGGATGCGGAAGAAAGCTATATCCGCGGGCTTCTGGCAATGACGCCCATGGATAAGGAACGCTTCCTTCTCCAAGCGACGCGCATGGACCCGAAGTTTTCGCACGCGAATCTGGCGTTAGGCAGAATTCACTACGCGCGCAGGGAATACCGGCAGGCCGCGGATTGGCTGCAGAAGTTACAGCCGGACGATGCGCACTACCGCGAGGCAGCGTTCCTGCTGGGCCTCTCGCTGTTTCAATCCTCCGATTACCCGGGCGCGCAGAAAGCGTTTCAGACCGTGGCGGATGCGGTGCCGCTGGGTGAAGTGCTGAATAATTTGGGCGCGTCGCAAAGCCGCCGGGGAGCGCCGGGGGCGATTGAAGCGTTCCGCGCCGCGCTTTCCGGCGACCCGGCCGACCCCATGTATCATTTCAACCTGGGCTACGCTCTATGGAAGAGCGGCGATTTCATCACCGCGGCGGACCGCTTTCGCGCGGTTCTCGATCGTCAGCCCGACGACCAAAGCGCAACCCTGCTGCTTGGCATGTGCCTCCGCAAACAGGGTCCCCGCCCTGGCGACGCGCGACTGGTGGCGCTGGAACGCGTCAAGACGAACTACGAAGAACGCGCTTATCTGCAGTTAAAATCGCTGGTTACGCCGCCCATGGCAACAAGTCCCTCGAAGTAACGGGCACTAAGTTATTGAATCCGCGCCGCTCGGAACTCTGACGAGCGGTAACCCCCCGGCACGACATGCCTTCGCCTCGCTATAATCGAGAAACTGATGATCGAGTCATTTGGTGCTTCCGATCCGGGGTGTGTGCGAGCCAACAACGAGGATTACTTCCTGGTTGTGCCTTCGCTGGGGCTCTACGTCGTTGCCGATGGCATGGGCGGCGCGCAGGCAGGTGAACACGCTTCGCGCCTGGCTGCGGATACCGTCCGCGAGGTAGTGGACATTTCCCCCAAGCCTATGGATCGCGACGCTCTTGAAAATGCCCTCTACGAAGCCAATCTGCGGGTTTCGGCTGCGGCGGATTCCAATCCGGATATGGAAGGCATGGGCACCACTCTGGTTGCCGCGCTGGAAAATGGCAGTGATCTACTGGTCGCCAGCGTGGGCGATAGCCGCCTGTACACGTATCACAGTGGTGAACTGAAACCCATCACCGACGATCAGACCTGGGTGAATGAAGTTGGCCGCCGCCTTGGTCTGGATGAAGAGACGCTGAAGAATCACCCGATGCGCCACGTGTTGACGATGGCCATCGGCGTCTCCGATCAACTGCGCGTGCACACGTACACGATTCCAAACGTTCCGGGCATGCAGATCCTGATGTGCTCGGACGGTTTACACGGCGTGGCCAGCGAACCGGAGATGGCGCGTATTCTCTCCACCGAAGATTCGCTTCGCGACAAATGCCGTCAACTGATTGAGGCGGCGCGCAACAACGGCGGTCCGGATAACATTACGGCGCTGCTGCTGAAGATGTCCTAAGCGATACCCCGCTCCGGCGCCGTGCGCAGCTTTTGCGCGCTACTTGCCGATTTCCACCACTGCAACGATATTCAACGCGCTTTCGGCGATCACAAGGTTGCCGTCTTTCGTGGTGGCCATATTGCGCACCACGCCGCCGCCCGCCGGAATCGCCCAGGTTTGAAACTTCTCCGTCTTTGGGTCAAAGCGCACCATGGTATTCGGCTTCACGGCCGCCTCGCTGTACCAGATGATGCCATCGAGGAAAGCAATCCCATAAGGCTGCGAACGCGGACCGCCCGGCGACGGCCACTCCTTCACCTCTCCCGTCGTCGTATTCAGGCGGCCCAGATAACCACGTGAATAATCGGCGTAGTAGATCATGTCGTCATCCGTGATGGCGATGCGGCGAGGGCGCGATTCGGGATTCGGCAGAGTGAACTCCTGAATCGCCATCGTCTTCGAATCCACGCGGGCGATTTTGGGCGCGTTGAATTCGCAGTACCAGGGGTTGTTCTTTGAATCGAGCACCATGCCGTATGGATTCGAGCGCGGCGTGGGAGAATCGACCACTTTCACGTCGCCCGACTTTGGATCGAGGCGGGCGATTTTGTTCGAGTTCTGCGCGGTGAACCAATAAATGCCGTCGCGGTCGAATATGGGCGTGTGAGGATCGCGGACATCCGGCGGCAGCTTGTGTTCGCTGAACTCGCCGGTCTTTGGATCCAGCGTGCCGACGTAGCCCTTAGAGTTCGCGGTAAACCAGATCTTGCCATCTTTGTCTTCGGCGAATCCATGCGGTCCGGAGCGAGGCGTCGGCGGATGGAATTCCTTGATCTCCCCCGTCTTCGTATTCACGCGGCCCAGCACGTTGCCATATTGGCCGGTGTACCAGAGGAAGCCATCCCGCGTCGACAGAGGATCATGCGGACGCGCGCCAACGGTGGGCACTTTGAATTCTTTAAAGCTGATCTTCACCGGCCCTGGAATGATGACGGCCTTCGGCACGTCGCCCTCGGGAAAATTTTTCGCAAGATAATCGACGACGGGAGTCACCTGATTGGTAGGCACGTCGGCGCCGGCGGCGATCATGCGTTCCATCACCAGACGCCAGTCTTCCGCCGTGTGGCCCGTGTTCGTAATCATGGATGCCGGGTGGCAGGAGGTGCACGAGTTTTCGAGGATCGTCTTGCCCGGCCCATCGGGCAATGGCCTCGCGGCTTGTTTGCCACGGCCCTGCGCGGCGAGCGGTGCGCACGACAAACCAGCTGCGGCGATGGTCAAAAGAGCGGTTTTCACGATACGGCTTTTCACTTTACCTCCGGGGAATGGCAACAGGAATCTACGAACAGGCCAATAAAAAGTTTACATCGAGCGGCGGGCGAGAGGGTACGCGTAAGCTAGAAGTTGTGGCGAACCATTTTTCCACCGGCTCTCATTTCTGTAAGTGCACCGTTAAGCGGCATGAAACCAAACTGGTTGTTCTGACCGGCGGACCCGGAGGCGGCAAGACGGCGATTCTCGAAATGGCGCGGCGCTATTTTTGCCAGCACGTCGCACTGCTTCCGGAATCCGCCAGCATTGTCTTCGGCGGCGGTTTCCCCCGCATCGACACGCCGCGTGCGCGCCGCTCGGCGCAGCGGGCTATTTATACCGTGCAGCGGGAACTGGAGCGAGTGGTCACCTCCAACGGCAACACCGCTGTGGTGCTTTGCGACCGCGGCACCATCGATGGGCTTGCCTACTGGCCGGGCTCCCATCAGGATTTCTTCCGCGAATTCGAGATGGATTACGAGAAGGAACTTGCGCGCTACTCGGCGGTGATTCACGTCGAGGTCCCGGCCCTGGCGCGAGGCTACGAGAAGAACACCATCAGAAACGAGAACGTGCGCCAGGCACGCTCCATTGACGCGAAGATCGCCAAAGC
>JBEBFS010000124.1:0-7584 GCA_040081855.1 Bryobacteraceae bacterium
CCCCACACCCCACGCCCCGCTCTAACCGGCGAGGCTTGTATGATCAGTTGAACGGATTCGGGGGGAAGGTCAGGGATAGAACTGTTAATCGCTCCTTGGTAGAAAGACAAGCTTTGAGTTGGGTTGTGATTTCTGCCTCAGTCCTGCCTTGGTTCTGCAACCCGCGGCGGATGCCCGCCTCGATCACCATCTCCTGCGCTTGAAATGCCACAACTACACCAAGCAAAAGCTGACCTCGCAACAGAGCGGCCCGGGAACTCTGGAGCAGTAACGAGTAAGGAGCGGGTCGTTCTCCAGCAGCCAACATTGCAGCAAACCGATCTATCTCTCGCCGAGGTCGATTGATAACGGCCGACCCGACACCGCCTTCTAGGCCCACCGACTCATAAACGACATTCACATCTGCAAAATATACTCGCGTCACTTGATATCTCGGTAAACGCTCGATGTGGTCAGCTCCTGTAATGTGCCGATATACATCGAGCACAGGATTCACGATGTCAACGGCAAGACTGGTTGCTAGTTTCACCGCGCCGTCGCGCGCTGCTTTGGCCGCTTCAGACTGATCGGCCGAATTGACACCGCCGTGCTCTGTATTGAAGAACAGACGAACTTGCGTGTATCTAAAGATGCCGCGGGTGTCTTGTCCAAGTTCCACATTCGAACCGGTGAAACGTGGCCACGGACCTAGCGCTGGGTCCTGCGGCACCGCGGGCGTCACAGGCATGGCTGGACCGTAATAGAGGGGTTGCTCGTCCGCGATGGCTTCAACGCTGTTTGAGCCTTGCGCCAGATCGGTCCAAATCTTGCGAGTCTGGATCAGCCCATTGATAACCCCCTGACCATCAGCAATGGGAAAAAGCATACCTGTGGGAACGTGCAAAGTATACGGAAGATTCATCTCCACCAGAGTGTTGTAACCGTGGACTCGATCATGACTTGGGGGCGCAACGTATGAACCATAAGTTCCGAAGTCGTAAATCGTGAACTCCGGGCGGACCCGCACTTGGTTCAACATCGGATTCAGGCGTTCTGTAACCTGATCGGGTGGAAGCTCGCGGATAGTCTCTTCCGCAAAAATGGTCAATCGGACGGGATCGTCGGTGGCAGTCTGCCTGACGGTTGCAGGGAATTCGATCAGGGCCATAGACTCTTAATTCTCGTGGATTTAATTTGTCGCGCATGGGTGCTGAACAAGGCTTGATGTTCTGGAGAAACCAGAGGTAATGTGCACATGACTACAGCTACCGTTAATGCCCAATAACGGGCACGCAAAGGACCCAGAATGAACGATTTGATCGCAGTTGGAAAGATAGCCGGGTGGGAGAAACTGAAGACGCTCGTGCTCGACAGCGTCTCTTCGCCGATTACGAAGCGCGTGTACAACATGGCGCTGGACGAGTTCATGGGCTGGTTCCAGCAGGCTCCGCGCCCCGGCTCCCGAACTGGCGAGTGAGTACCGTACCTGGGGAGGGGAGCCGAATGTCCCTTGACGATGCATGGCGAATTTCTTTCCCAGCCAGAGTGCAGATAATGGCCGTCAAGAAGCCCTCCGGCGCTCGGAGGCGAAGGTCAGCATCATCAGCGATTTCCAAAGCTCGGCGGCGGGCGCGTTCACTCAAGTCACCTTCGATCCTGGCTTGCAGACGCCAAGCGATGCGGCGGAAGAGAAACTGTTTGTTCGATGAACGGGGGCTTCTCCAAACACCCCGTGGTATTTGGCGCGCAACGCACTGATCATCAGTTGCTGACGCGACCTTTGACATTTCGTCAACCTCGGGCAGGAACTTCGCGAGCACAAGGTCGGGTTGACGGTCGTGGCCGCGCCGGAACTCGGCGAGGCAGCGCTCGACAATCTGATGTTTAATGTCCTGGCGTCCTTCGCCGGATTCGAAAGGGAGATGACCTCTTCCCGAATCGCGGAAGTCGTTGGGAGTGTCGCCCAATCGCATGCGCCCGTGCCTACCTGAAGCCTCGCTTGACGCCATATGGTCAAGCGACCACAAATGGTTAACGCCATCCCATCATGAAACGAATCCTCGGCTTGAATAAGGATATCCGGGCGTCAAACCACACCTAAACCCCGTCGAGTGTGGAAGGCGACATGCTGGTACACCTGCATGGAAACCCTTACGAAGTGCGCCCACCCAAGTTGCCCGTGCATGGCAAAACCGGATAGCCAATATTGCGGCACCTATTGCGAAGGTGAAGCAAAGACCGCCGATATCATTTGCAATTGCGGCCATGAGCGCTGTCAGCATCCGGAGGCGAAATAGCCACACAACGGATGGGCGTGACAGCATCGCAACAAGCGCCGAAGGATAACTCGAACAGCGAACCGACGTCCGGAGCGAACTTGTCCCTAATACGGGCGGCGCTCGGAGGCGGCATGCTGCGGAGGTTTGCCATCGGATGTTTTGCCTGCCTGGTGATGTTTGCCTGGGTTGCTGTCCCCGTTTCGGCCGGATGCCCTCCGCCACGCGGCAGGGACCTGACGTTTGGCGTGTCGCCTGCGGTCTTTATCAATTACAAAATAACGGGCTCCGGCAATGATGTAATCGTTGCATTGCATGGATTTGGCGGATCGCTTGATACCTGGAACGATATCGAGCCATTCCTGTCAGATCATCGCCGGATTTACGCGGTGGATCTTCCGGGATTCGGCCTCTCCGCTCACCCTCCCGGCTTCTCCTACACCGTACGCGAACAGGCGGAATCCATATCGGCCTTCGTGCAGTTTGTTCATGATCAGAATCCCGGAAGCAGGCTCACAATTCTTGGCCACTCGTTCGGTGGATCCATTGCACTGGTCGCCGCAGTCGCCCTCGTCGATCAGAATAGGCCCATATTGGATTCCTTGGTCTTGATCGACGCGCCCGGATTTCCGCAGAACGTTCACCTGCCAATCTATTTGCGGTTTCTTACACTGCCCATAATCAACCGTCTGGTATTGCATCTGGTCCCCTCGACCGTGCTGGCGAGAACAGCCTTGAGGCGCGGGATCCATCGCCGTGATCTCATCAGCCATGAGCGGGTCTGCCAATACGCGCAATTCATCAATGCGCCCGGCGGACACGACTCTCTCATCAAAACGATTCGACAGTTGCGCGCTCCCGAGGTCGCGGCACTCAGCGCGCGCATCGCCGAGATTCAAACGCCGTCGCTGATTCTCTGGGGCACTCATGACATGCTGCTATCGCCAAATCAGGCGGAACTGCTGCATGGAGCGTTGCGGGAATCTCGCCCGGTTGTTTATCTCGATGCCGGACACCTTCTTCACGAAGAGCAGCCCGAGGCTACAACGAAACTAATGGAAGAGTTCTTGGAATCACTGAAGCAGCCTTCAGCGTTGAGCTTGGGAATACCGCACAAGTAACGAAATATGGTCACGTAACCCGCCACGGTTAGAGGTCGAAACTACTTCAGATCGAAGTCACTATGATCCTCTGTCTGTATCTGCCTGACCAGCCGATTTCTCGGCGAGCGTGGGAAGAGGGATCCACTCCACTCTGGAATTGGGCGCAAGATTGCTTTCATCTTGGAGCAGAGGAGTAACAAAATGAAACGGTTGCTATTGGTTGTGATTGCGTTTTCCGTCATGACGGTTGGTTGTACGGTTAGCGGACCTGGCGTTGCCGGACCTGCCGGCGCCGAGGGTAAATCGGGCGCCACTGGATCCGAGGGTAAATCCGGAGCCACCGGAGCGGAAGGCGCGTCCGGAGCCCAGGGTGCCGAGGGCAAGTCAGGCACGGATGGAAGCACCGGCCGGCGCGGAGCGACTGGAACCCCCGGCGCGGAAGGCGCGACCGGAGCGGCAGGCGCCGCAGGTGCCACTGGCGCACAGGGTCAACCCGCCGGTCGCTAATTCTGTTCATCCGTTTGCGAACCACCCGCCGTACACAGTAAGCCGGCTGGCCGCGATCGAGGACTCACAAAAGGTAATCATCGCCCGCCCAAACGTTATGGCTGGCCAGCCCAAGGGAGGTTCGTCGTGTCCGTGGAATATTTCGACCAGGTATTTGCGGACGACGCTGCCAATCGGGCGGACGTAGTCACCGAAGTCCGGCGCGAAGCGGCGCTACTCAAGACGGGGGCGCTACAAAATGCGATCTTCAACAGCGCGAACTTCTCAAGCATCGCGACGGACGAAAAGGGCGTCATCCAGCTATTCAACGTGGGCGCCGAGCGCATGCTGGGCTATACCGCGATTGAAGTCGTGGATAAGATCACGCCTGCCGACATCTCCGATCCGCAGGAAGTAATCGCTCGGGCCAAAGCTCTGAGCCTCGAGCTCGCAACCACAATTACGCCCGGTTTCGAAGCGCTCGTCTTCAAGGCATCGCGCGGCATCGAAGACATTTACGAGTTGACGTATATCCGTAAAGACGGCAGCCGCTTTCCCGCGGTAGTGTCCGTTACGGCGCTACGCGACGATCGTGGCGGCATTATCGGCTATTTGCTGATCGGCACCGATAACACCGCACGGAAGCAAGCGGAAGAGGCTCTACTGAAAGCCGGTGCGCTGCAGAATGCAATCTTCAACAGTGCGAACTTCTCAAGCATAGCGACGGATGAGAAGGGGGTCATCCAACTCTTCAACGTGGGCGCCGAGCGAATGCTGGGCTATACCGCGATTGAAGTCGTGGATAGAATCACGCCTGCCGACATTTCCGATCCGCAGGAAGTGATCGCACGTGCCAAGGTCCTAAGCCTTGAGTTGGCGACCACGATCACTCCGGGCTTCGAAGCACTCGTCTTTAAAGCATCACGCGAAATCGAAGATATCTATGAGTTGACCTACATCCGCAAAGATGGCAGCCGATTCCCTGCCGTGGTGTCCGTTACGGCACTGCGCGACGATCTTGGCGGCATTATCGGCTATCTGTTGATCGGCACCGATAACACGGCGCGGAAACAAGTGGAAGCCGAACAGAAACTGCTTGATCAACGATTGCGGGATCAGCAGTTCTACACAAGGTCCCTCATCGAATCCAACATTGACGCGCTGATGGCGACCGATCCGGCCGGAATTATTACGGACGTGAACAAGCAGACCGAGGCACTCACCGGTTGCACCCGCGATGAGTTGATCGGTGCCCCGTTCAAGAATTATTTCACCGACCCCGAACGGGCCGAGGCGGGTATCAAGAGGGTTCTACAGGGAAACAAAGTGACCGACTACGAGCTCACCGCCCGAGCTCGGGATGGCAAGGAGACGGTCGTGTCGTACAATGCGACCACGTTTCACGATCGCGACCGGAAGCTTCAAGGCGTATTTGCCGCGGCTCGCGACGTCACCGAGCGCAAGCGTTTTGAGCAAGTACAACAAGAGAACAACATTGAGCTGGAGAGAGCCAAAGCGGCTGCGGAAAAGGCGAACCTTGCAAAATCGGATTTTCTTTCCAGCATGAGCCACGAGCTTCGGTCGCCGCTCAATGCGATCCTCGGTTTCGCCCAGCTCATCAATTCCGAGTCCCCCGCGCCGTCGGCGTCTCAGTCGGCGAGCATTGACCAGATCCTGCACGCAGGATGGTACTTGCTGCAGTTGATTAACGAAATCCTCGACCTCGCGCAGATCGAATCCGGGAAACTTGCGTTATCGCTTGAGCCGATATTGCTTGCCGAAGTCATGCTGGAATGTCAGGCCATGATCGAGCCACAAGGCCAGAAGCGCGGTATCCGAATGACTTTTCCGGAGTTCGACACGCCCTTCTATGTCGATGCGGATCGCACTCGATTGAAACAGGTCCTCATCAATCTACTGTCCAATGCGATCAAATATAACCGGCCCAATGGAACGGTCGCGGTGACCTGCGGAGCGATCTCTCCGGATCGCATTCGAATCAGCGTCCGGGACACCGGTGCGGGCTTGCCGCCGGGTATGTTGATGCAACTTTTTCAGCCCTTCAATCGACTCGGGCAGGAGAGGAACACGGAGGAAGGTACCGGTATTGGCCTGGTGATGAGCAAGCAATTGGTGGAGCTTATGGGCGGGGCGATCGGAGTGGAAAGTTCCGTTGGCTCGGGAAGCGTCTTTTGGTTCGATCTTAATTCCGCAGTCGCGCCAGAGCTTACCGGCGGCCATTCGGAGTCCGTCGCATTAGAGCAGGCGCAAGTGCCCGACGCCGGGCGGCCACGGATACTGCTCTACGTGGAGGACAACCCGGCGAATTTGACACTGGTCGAACAGCTCATCGCACGTCGCCCGGACTTGCAACTATTGAGCGCGCAAGAAGCAATTACCGGAATTCGCCTGGCGCGAACCATGCATCCGGAAGTGATTCTGATGGACATCAATCTTCCCGGCATCAGCGGGATTGACGCTCTGAAAATCCTTCTCGAAGATCCTGCGACAGCGCACATCCCAATAGTGGCGCTCAGCGCGAATGCAATGCCGCGCGACATTGAAAAAGGGCTTCAGGCCGGCTTCTTCCGGTATCTCACGAAGCCCATCAAGATCGACGAGTTCATGATGACACTAGACACTGCGCTGGAATTCGCCGGGCAGGCGGCTGGCCGCGCCGCTTAGGTCCGATTGAGCCATATGGTTAGTACAGCCGATATTCTTGCCGCAAAGATTCTCGTCGTCGACGACAAACAAGTCAATCTTCGCTTGATTGAGGGCATTCTCCGCGTTGCAGGCTACACCTCCGTCGAGTCTACGGCCGATCCCAACGCCGTCTGTGAACTTTATCTTAAGAACCGGTATGGACTCATTCTTCTCGATCTCCAAATGCCCGGCATGGACGGGTTTCAGGTAATGGAGGACCTGAAGGCGATCGAAGGAGACGGCTACCTTCCCGTGTTGGTCATCACCGCGCAGCCCGGGCACAAGCTACGCGCCCTCCAGGCCGGTGCTAAGGATTTCATCGGCAAGCCATTTGATTTGGCCGAGTTACAGGCTCGCGTCCATAACACTTTGGAAGTCCGTCTGTTGCATCTGAAAACGAAGAATTACAGCAAGGTCCTGGAAGACACCGTGCGGGAGTTGGAAGCGAGCCGGGAATTGGTTCGGCTGAAAACCCTGGAGGAGCAAAGGAAAAACCTGCAGGAACTGGCGCTGGCGCAGGAAACGCAGGAGAGTCTGCTCCCTCGTTTTCTGCCCCAGTTTGAGAATTTTCACATTCATGCTTTCAACAGTCCTACGCGCTACGTCGGAGGAGACTTCTATGATTTCTTGCACCTAGGTTCGGGGGATTGGGTAGGCGTTCTCGCAGATGTCTCCGGCAAAGGAATGTCGGCGGCACTACTCAGTTCCATGGTCTTGGGCGCGTTCAGTATGGAGTTTCGCTCCGGGACGCAACCCACGGAAGCGTTGCATCGCATCAATCGGCTCCTTTGTGAAAAATCCCTCCCCTCCCAGTTCGTAACGCTGTTTCTCTTTGTGCTTGACTCCAACGGGAACGGGCAATTCATTAGCGCAGGACATAATCCGGTGTATCTGTTTCGGTCCGCCACCGGAAAGATCGAAGAGCTGGCATCGGAGCTTTTCACGTTGGGAATGTTCGATTTCGCCACGTATGAATCGCGAGCTCTGCGGCTCAACAAGGGAGACATCCTTCTGGTGTACTCCGACGGTCTCAC
>JBEBFS010000125.1:0-7568 GCA_040081855.1 Bryobacteraceae bacterium
CTCGATCAACGCAGTGCCGGTGAGCACTTCCACGCGCGTATTGGCAAGCGAGTTCGACACCATCTTTACCGAACTGTTTTCCGAAAGGCGTAAAAAGACCCCGGGCGTAAGCAGCATTTCGACGCGGCCTTCCGCCGTGGAGAGGACTTGGCCGTTCTTTACCTCGGGGAATTGCGCGAACTTCGGCTGCGTGGCCTCACCATCGATGGCAACGTCGCCTTCGACGTAGTGCACAATGCCGGAGCGGGCGGAAATCACTGCCTGCGCCCATACCGGGGCGGCGAGCACAACCAGAGCCAAGGCGCGGGCGGCATACAACGGAAGACGTTGGATTGGCATGCGGTCCCCCAAAATCCCATGATGCGCCTTTTATGGGGAGGCGTCAATGGGGCGTCGGTGGAGAGTTGGCTTTGGCCGCTGCACTCCTAATGTTTTCCGCATCCCTGGCGCGCTTGTTCCGGCGTCCATCATTGTTTGCCTAGCACCCTCTTCGCCAATTCACCCAAATCATCCACGATAAAATCGGGCGGCGCCTTCTCGAAGGTTTCCGGTTGAAATCCCCACGAAACCCCGCAGGCTTGGACCTCGGCGGCTCGGGCGGTCAGGACGTCCACGGAGCTGTCGCCGACCATGACGGTTTTCTTGGGATCGGCGCTTGATTCGTTCATTAGGCGGAGCAGGCCGATGGGGTGGGGCTTTTTGTGCTCGAAGCTGTTGCCGCCGTAGATCTGGAAGAAGTGCTCGGTCAGGCCAAGGCCGGCGATCAGGCGGACGCTAAACTTCACGGGCTTGTTGGTAAGGATCGCCATGGCGATCTTTTCTTTGTGCAGGCGGTCGAGGGCTTCGCGGACGCCGGGGTAGAGCACGGTGGCGTCGAGCATGTGGTCGCGGTAGTACTGCAGGAAGAATTGCAGGGCTTCGGCGTGTTCTTCTTCGGTGAGGTGCGGTAGCGCGCGGCGGATCAGCATGGGCGCGCCGTTGCCGACGTAGGCGGAGACGATATCGTCGGGAAGGGCAGGAAGACCGCGCGAGGCGCGTGTGGCATTGACGGAATCGGTGAGATCGCGCTTCGAATCGATCAGAGTTCCGTCGAGATCAAAAATCAACAGATTGCCCGACACGGGATTTCTCCTTCTTCTTCGCTGGGGATTTCTTGGGTTCGGGTTTGCCAGCTTCCGTTTTCTCAGGCTCGTGCGCTTCTTGCTTGGGCGCAGACTTGCGCTCGATTTTTAACTCCAGCTTTTCTTTTGCGCGTTTGAGTTCATCCAACCAAGCCTTGCGGATGTCGGCCATGCTCTCGCGGAAAGCGTCTTTGATGCTGGAGGGCGCAAGCGACGAAAGAATGTTGGAGGCGTCAATCGCATAAGGCAGCACCTTCGATTGCACCATCCAGTTGGGCATGGGCTTCGGTGTGAACGCCATCACGGCGGTGATGAACACAACGGAGATCAGGGCGCCGCGCACCAGCCCGAAAAGGCCCCCTAGCGCACGATCCAGCCACGACAGCCCCGTCCAATGAAAGAACTTCGCCAGAAGTTTTCCCACCAATGCGCCCGCAAGAACAAACGCCGCAAACACCACCAGGAAGCCAAGCAGGTTCGCGGCCATCGGCGATTGCACGAATTTGTGAATCAGCGCGGCAGGGAAGCCATAGAACCAGAAACCGAAGAGCAACCCGCAGACGGAGGCGATGAAGCCGATGCCGACGCGCGCAAATCCCGCGGCGACACCGGCCACAATCGAGATGCCGATGAGAACAACGACAAGTAGGTCGAGAAGGCTCACAAACTACGGCCGGTGATTACTCGATACGCTTCCTTGTATTTTTCGCCCGTGCGGGCAGCCACTTCTTCGGGCAGGCCCGGCGCAGGCGGCTGCTTGTTCCACTGGATGGATTCCAGGTAATCGCGCACATACTGCTTGTCAAACGAAGGCTGCGCGCCGCCGGGGGAATACGTTTCCTGCGGCCAGAAGCGAGAGGAATCGGGCGTCAATACTTCGTCCGCCAAAATGATTTCGCCGTTGACGATGCCGAACTCAAACTTCGTATCGGCAATAATGATGCCGCGCGGGCGGGCGTATTCGGAGGCTTTTTTGTAAATGTCCAGCGTCAGATCGCGTAGCTTCGCGGCCATATCGCCGCCCACGATCTCGGCGGCGCACTCAAACGAAATGTTCTCGTCGTGGCCGCTCACGGCTTTGGTCGCTGGCGTGAAGATCGGCTCCGGCAACTGTGCGCTTTCCTTCAAGCCCGCAGGCAACTGGATGCCGCACACGGTGCCGGCCTGGCCATATTCTTTCCAGCCAGAGCCGGAAATGTAGCCGCGAGCCACGCATTCAATGTCGAACATCTTGGCATTTTTCACCCACATGGAGCGGCCTTCGAGTTCAGCGGGCAGGCCGGAGACGTCGGTACTGATGAAATGATTCGGCACGACGTCTTTGAGGAAGTCGAGCCAGAACAAGGTCATCTGCGTCAGTACGCGGCCCTTTTCCGGGATGCCGGTCGCCAGGATGTAATCGAATGCGGAGATGCGATCCGTGGCGACAATCAGGAGTCGGTCGGGCTGGTTTGGATCCTCATAGATATCGCGAACTTTGCCGCGTCCACGAAGAGTCAAGCCAGGAACGTTGGTTTGAAGTACGGGGTTCATCTGCATAGTGGGGTGTAATCCCAATTATACTTAGGGATTCGGATGCTGCTATCAATATTGATTCCTGTCTACAACGAGCGAACCGTTGTGGAGCGAAGTCTCTCCCTTGTGTTGGCCGCGCCACTGCCGGAAAACATGGATCGCGAGTTGGTGATTGTGGACGATTGCTCGCAGGACGGGAC
Organism: Bryobacteraceae bacterium; assembly: GCA_040081855.1. Lineage (GTDB taxonomy): Bacteria > Acidobacteriota > Terriglobia > Bryobacterales > Bryobacteraceae > Palsa-187. The sequence continues at coordinate 2,837 of JBEBFS010000125.1, forward strand.
GTCGGCAATCCTTGAGCGTCTGGCCGCGGCCGATTCGCGCATCCGCTTGTTCCGCCACGAAGTGAACAAGGGTAAAGGCGCGGCAGTGCGCACCGCGATTGAAAAAGCGCAAGGTGATTTTTGCCTGGTGCAGGACGCCGATCTCGAATACGATCCATCGGAGTATCCGCGTCTGCTGCGTCCCATGCTCGATGGCAATGCGGATGCGGTGTTCGGCTCGCGCTATCTTGTGGGCGACCACACCCGTATTCTGCCCTTTTATCACACGATGATGAACAAGGGCCTGACGCTGATTTCCAACATCTTCAGCAACATCAACGTTACGGATATGGAAACCTGCTACAAGGTTTTCCGCACGGATCTGCTGAAGAGTATTCCCATCCGCTCCGATCGCTTCGGCTTCGAACCGGAGATCACCATGAAATGCGCCAAGCGAAAGTTGCGCATTTACGAAGTGCCCATCAGCTATCACGGCCGCACGTATGAGGAAGGGAAGAAGATCGGCTGGAAAGACGGCGTGAAAGCGCTGGGCGTCATTCTTTACTTTTGGCTGGTGGATGATCTCTACGTGCCCAATTACGGGCGCGGTCTGCTGAATAGTCTGACCGGCACGCCGGCGTACCTGAGCTGGGTGACCACGCTGGTGCGTCCGCACTTGGGCGATACCGTGCTCGAAGTGGGCGCGGGCCTGGGAAATTGGACCGGCCGATTGATGAGCCGCAAGTTGCAGTACGTAGCGGGAGAAGGGGACCCTTTGTATCTGCACGCGCTGCGCAATCGATTCTTGCGCACGCCGAACGTCAACGTGTGCCCGTTCCATCCGTCGGAGGAGGCCGATTACTTTCCCTGGCGCGGGAAATTCGATACGGCGCTGTGCTTGAACGTACTGGAAACGGTGAGCGATCCGAAGTCTGTCCTCGTCAACTTGGGCAATTGTGTGAAGCCGGGCGGCAACATGGTTGTCTTGGTGCCGCAAGGAAAGGGACTTCTGGGCTCTCTCGATCAGGCCATGGGGCACAAGCATCGCTTTGCGGAAGAGGAACTGCGGCAGATGCTGAAGGCGGCAGGCTTTGAGGTGGTGCGCTTCCATCAGTTGAATAAGATCGGCGCGCTGGCGTGGTCGGTATCGGGCAAACTGTTCCGTAGCAAGCGGATTTCGAAGCTGACACTGAAGCTGTTCGATAAGACCGTGTGGTTCTGGAAGCTGATCGACGCGATGCTGCCATGGCACGGACTCTCCCTGATCGCGGTGGCGCGCAAGGCGAATTAAGCACCTTTCACAAACTTGCGAGAGAATGTTTTGCGCGCGAAAACACTAGAATAAAGATAGATGCCACGCTACCTTGTCACAGGCGGAGCCGGATTCATCGGGTCGGCTTTGGTTCGCGCACTTCTGGCCACAGGAGAGGCCGACGTCGAAGTTATCGACAACCTTTTGACCGGTCATGAGCAGAACCTTGCCGAGGTTCGCGATTCCATCCGCTTTCATAACGCCGATATCCGCGACCGCGCCCAGATGATCGAATTACTCGCTGGCGTGGACACCGTTTTCCATCTGGCCGCGATTCCGTCCGTGCCGCGTTCGGTTCACGAGCCGGTTCCTTCGCACGAAGTGAACATTGACGGCACGTTCAACGTGTTTCATGCCGCGGCCGAAGGCAAAGTGCGGCGGATTGTCTACGCGGCCTCGTCGTCGGCGTACGGAGATACGCCAACGTTGCCGAAGGTGGAGACGATGACGCCGAATCCGAAGTCGCCATACGCCGCGCAGAAGCTGATGGGTGAGTATTACGCGTCTGTATTCTACTCCTGCTTCGGTTTGGAATCGGTGTGTCTGCGGTTCTTCAATGTGTACGGCCCCCGGCAAGATCCAACCAGTCCCTATTCCGGCGTGCTCAGCCTGTTCATGAAACACCTGTTGGCGGGCACGTCGCCAACCGTGTTTGGCGACGGTGAACAGACGCGCGACTTCACTTTCGTGGAAGACGTTGCCGCGCTGTGCATGAAAGCGGCGCAGGCAGAGGCGTCCGCCGCACAGGGCCGGACCTACAACGCCGGCAACGGCAACAAATATTCCTTAAATCTGATTTGGGATTTGCTGCAGAAGATGGAAGGCGTGAAGATTCCAGCGAAATACGGACCTCCGCGCGTGGGCGATGTGCGCGATTCGATGGCGGACACGCGTGCGGCCGTGGCCGCGTTGGGGCATGCGCCAAAGTTTACGATTGAAGAGGGTTTGAAGAAGACACTCGAATGGTACAGGGCAACGGATCTGGCGGCGGGGGCATAAGAGGCAACCGGTACCGGTTGCTGGGGCCGCGCCGCAACGATGTGCAGGGCAGCGAAGCAACGGGCAACGCCCCGAAGGCGGGACCCGTACAATCCCCAGTGCGTCCGTCGCCGCCGCATCCCGGCACTGCAGAGCCGAAGCCTCCGGTGACCAACCCACCAGCCGCCACGGGAGCACCCAACACCGCGCACACCGCTCCGGCGAAGATGCGAGTGTTATTCGTCTGCATCGGTAATTCGTGCCGCAGCCAGATGGCGGAAGGTTTCGCAAAAGCCTACGGCGCCGATATTGTGGCCGCCCGAAGCGCAGGGCTAAGCCCGGCGACCACCATCGCTACCATGACCAAGCAAGTGTTGGGTGAACACAATATACGAATCGACGACCATTTTCCGAAGGGCATGGAGATCGCGATGCGCGAACCGGCGGATCTGGTAGTGAATATGAGCGGCCACCCGCTGCAGCTGCGCGGCACCCGCGTCATCGAATGGCGCGTGCAGGACCCGATCGGCATGAAAGAAAGTGTTTACCGCGAAGTGGCCAGTCAGATCGAAAGCCTGGTGATGCGTCTGATTCTGGATTTACGCAACAGCGCCGCCGGACGCCGCTAAATTCCCCTCCAAAAATTTGACACTGCGTGCGCGACTTGAAACAATAGAGTTGCCCACCAATGTGCGGATGTGGCGGAATTGGCAGACGCGCTAGATTCAGGTTCTAGTTCTCGCAAGGGAGTGGAGGTTCAAGTCCTCTCATCCGCACCAATAAAATCAATAAGTTACAGAGATTCAGACGCCCTCCATCGGAGGGCGTTTTAGCGTTAGTGTGCGCATAATGTGCGGATTTTGTTTTTGTGTGCGGCTGGCCCTGTTTTCTAGCGGTTGTTTGGATGGTTCTGAGATTCCGTTCCGGCCGATCCTGCACCGATACCGGGAGCGGCCGATTAAGCGACCTGCATTCGGCGCGGCCGCGAAGTTCTCCTGACGTGTCTCCAGGCCCTGATGCCAGCCCAGTGTGCGGATTGTGTGCGGGCTCTGGGTCGCCGGCGACTGGGACTCGGACGGCTTTTCGCGCTTGGAAGCGAGGTGCTTGGCCAGTTTCTCCGCGGCATCTTTGAGGTCAGCCTCGGAGGTGATGTTGTAACTATCAAAGACGCTCCGCGTCTTGTGGCCGGAAATTCGCATGGCGACCGTTTCGGGGACTCCCGGCTCGAACCAGATTACGGACACCAGCCCGGCGAAGATCGTGGAAGAGCTTCCCTGGCTCCCCGGCCTCGTTCACCAAACCGGCGCGAGTACAGGCGCCATACCAAGCGGTCTTGAACGAACGGATAGGTTCGCCTTCGTGGAAGAACGCCCAAGAGCACTGAGGGTAGCGAGTCTCGCGGAGTTTCTTCCGGGCAGCGAGGATCTCCAGGATCTCCGGCACCAGTGGCAATATCCTAGCCTCGTCGTTCTTGGTGGTGCCGGCTTCCAATCGCATGGTCCATCTCGCGGCATTCGTTGGCATAGATTTCTTCCCGCTTGAGGGTCTTCATGAAGCTCTCGCAACTGGCGTTGTCACACGGATTCGCCGGGCCGGCTCATCCTCGGAATCATGCCGTGTTTTCGCAGCAGCACAACGTAGTCGCCAGCGGCGTACTGGGCGCCGCGATCGGAGTGATCGACAACGCCGAGCGGCGGCTGGCGATCCGCAATCGCTTTCTCCAGTCCCGCGAGAGCCGTCCGATTCACCAAGATCGGGAACCGTGCGGTCAAGTTCCGATCCAGTTCCCAGCCGACCACCTTGCGTGAGAACGCGTCCAGGATCACCGCCAGATACACCCACTCCTGCTTCAGTCGGATGTAAGCTATGTCGGCAACCCAGAGTTGATTCACACCGGTCAGCTTCATCCGGCTCGCCAGGTTGAGGTAGACCTCGAGATCGTGATCGGAGTCCGTCGTCACCACGAACGCCTTGGGCTGGACGGCCAGCGTTGTCCTCGCGCATCAACAGGGCCACGCGTTTGGATTGAACCCCGTCATTGAGACAAACTGCGTTTGACATACTCGTCGTGGCCATTGATGCAGTGTATGGGTTCGCCAGTACCTTCACGTGCGGTCCGACCCGGTGGCCGCGCAGTCTTTGCATCACCGCAAGCGGCCGATTGGTGACTTCTACCGGCGCATGCGTGCCAAGCTTAGTGGACCGAAGGCGATTACCGCAAGCCGCGCACAAACTCGCCAGAATTATTCTCCATCTCATCTCCAGCCGGCAGCAGTTCGACGACTCCACATTCGCTGCTGAGCAACTCCGCAACCAGAAGCGGCAGGAGGCCAAACTTCGTGCCAAAGCAAATTCAATGGGGTTACGCTCTCGCGGGATGAGTTCCTTAGGAGTCAAGTACGTGTGCTGAATACAGGCGAAGGTAGACCTTCAAACTCAACACCAAGGCCTGGGCATCCAAAG
>JBEBFS010000070.1:0-26325 GCA_040081855.1 Bryobacteraceae bacterium
GAAGGGGATGCGACGTATGTTGAAATCCACGTGGGTCCGCAGGATCAGGCCGGGGCCGGCGGTTTTGGCCCTTGCCTGCTGGCTGGGTGTAGGCAGCCACGTACCGGCGCTGGCCCAAGCAGACCTTGTCGGCGGCTGGAGCCAGAAAATGCACGAAGATGCGCCGGAACGGGGCGCGGGGCCGGAGATCGGCGATTACACCGGGCTCCCCATAAATGACCGCGCGCGAATGCAGGCCGATACCTGGGACGCCGCCAAGTGGACGCTGATCGAACATCAGTGTGAGCCGCACCCCGCCGATTATGCGGTCCGCGGGCCGGGTAGTTTACGCATTTGGACGGACATGGATCCCGTTACGAAAGAAGTAGTTGCGTATCACACGCAGACCATGTGGATGAATCCGGAGCGTACTATCTACTTGGACGGGCGCCCGCATCCATCGGAGTATGCCGCGCACACTTGGGGCGGTTTTTCGACCGGCCAATGGGTAGGAGACATGTTGAAGGTGGAAACCACGCACTTGAAGGAGGGCTGGCTGCGGCGCAACGGATTGCCCCGTAGTGAAAAGGCGAGAATGACGGAATATTTTGCGCGGCACGATAACTATCTGACCGTGGTCACGATGGTCGCCGATCCGGTCTTCCTGACCGAACCGCTAGTGCGCACATCGAACTGGGTATTGAACCCCGGTTACGGCTCCACACAGCAGGAGTGCCTGCCCAGTCATGAATTCGACCGGCCTGAGGGTTGGGTGCCCTCTCATTTGCCCGGGACGAATGTTTGGTTGAACGAATACGCGGAGAAGAACGGCTTCCCCATTCCCGCGCTGCGCGGTGGAGCGGAGACGATGTATCCGGAGTATCGGCAGAAGCTGGCCTCCATGCCCGTCCCGGCAAAACCCACGGAGCAAAAGAAATGAACGCTTTTATCCGAGGAACACGCAGCCGCGCGTTCGTGGCGCGAATCGCGCTAGGTGCGGCCGTCATCACGGTTGCCACTTTGGTGCTGGCGGCGCAGCAGAGAAACACACCCGCAACTGCGCAGAACGAGGGTTCCCTGCAAGTCCTGCCGGTGCAAGGCAATGTGTATTTGATCGCGGGCGCGGGCGGCAATGTGGTGGCGCAGGTTGGAGAAGAAACCACTTTGCTGGTGGACACCGGCGCGCCGGAATATAGCGAACAGATCCGCGGCGTGCTCCGTAGAATTGCAAGGCGCCCCGTCGGCTTCATTATCAACACAACCATCGATAGGGATCACATCGGCGGCAACGAAGCGCTCTCGATGGGGGGCGTTTACATGCTGACCTCAGCGAACCAGCAGAGGGCGCAGTCGGCGATTCTTTCCCATCTCAATCTGCTGAACCGTCTGACGGATGCCGACGGCAAAGCTTTTGGGATTGCGAACAGCGCGTTTCCCACCGACACATTCGACGACAACTCATGGCGATTGAGTTCGAATGGAGAGGCCGTGATTCTGGAACATCCAGAGGCCGCTCACACCGATAGCGACATGACGGTGTTTTTTCGCCGTTCGGATGTAATTGTTGCCGGGGATTTGTTCGACATGACGCGCTATCCGGTGATCGACGAAAAGCGCGGTGGCAGCTTGAGCGGGATTCTGAAGACACTGAATCACCTGTCGGCGGATGTAGCGGTTCCCAAACAAAACGAAGAGGGTGGAACGTATATCGTGCCCGGCCACGGCAGGATTTGTGACCGCTACGACGTCGCCGTCTACCGTGACATGCTCACCATCATCCGTGACCGCATTCAGGACCTCGTGAAGAAGGGCCAGACAATCGACCAGGTGAAAGCCGCGAAGCCAACGTATGATTACGACGGCGAGTTTGGGGCCGATAGCGGAGCGTGGACAACGAACATGTTTGTGGAAGCCGCCTATCGCGAACTGAAGAGGGGCAAGTGAACAGGAGCAGAATCGCGAACTACCCCCTGGCTCGTGGCGTGCTTCTCAGTGCCGTCAGTACTATGGTGCTTTGCGCACAAGGTCCCGGTGGACCACCACCTCCTCCGAGGCAAGGGGCAGTCATCGATATCACTGGTTATTGGGTCTCCCAAGTGAATGAAGATTGGCGCTGGCGGATGGTGACGCCTCCGAAAGGAGATTACGCGAGCGTACCGCTGAATGCCGAAGGGAAAAAGGTCGCCGACGCATGGGATCCGGCAAAGGACGAAGCGAGCGGCGGTGCTTGCAAAGCGTATGGTGCCGCGGGCTTAATGCGATTGCCCACTCGGCTGCACATCACCTGGGCGGACGATAACACTGTGAAGCTGGAAACGGATGCAGGCCAGCAGACTCGGCTCTTACGCTTCGGCGCTCCAAAGCCCTCGGGCGAGCCAGCATGGCAAGGAGATTCGGTTGCATCCTGGCAGAAGCAAGCGCAACAGCGCGGCTTTGGTCCTCCCTACAACGGACCGGCTCCCGGCAAAGGTGGCGCATTGAAAGTGGTGACCACGCACATGAAACCGGGGTATTTGCGCAAGAATGGCGTGCCGTATGGCTCAAACGCAGTGCTCACCGAATACTTCGACCGCGTCGAGCTTGACGGCGTTTCTTACTTGATTCTGACCAGTGTCGTCGAAGACCGGCAGTATCTGAACGACGTGTTTATTACAAGCGAGCAATTTAAGATGGAGCCCGACGGCTCCAAGTGGAACCCTGCTCCGTGCAAGGCGCGCTAGGGGTGCTGGAAATTCTGACCACGGGCGTCGCCCCGCTTCCCTTGGAATTGGCGCTAACCTTTAGTAATAATGACGAGTCCGACTGAAGGGCGAAATGCGCCTGTCCGCCGCCCGCGACTTGGAGGTAAATAATGACGATTACGGTCAATGGAAAGAAACGGGATTTTCAATCGCCCGCCGATACGCCGCTGCTTTATGTGTTGCGGAATGAACTGGACGTGACCAGTCCGCAATTCGGGTGCGGGCTCGCACAGTGCGGAGCCTGTTCGGTGTTGGTGGACGGCAAAGAAGTTCGCTCGTGCGTCACCCCGGCTTCGGCTGCCGCCGGTAAGGAAGTGACCACGCTTGAAGGTCTTCCGGCGCGCTGGGCAAAGCAGAAGAATCTCTCCGTGGCGGAAGCAGAGAAGACGCTGCACCCTGTTCAACAGGCCTGGATCGACGAACAGACACCGCTGTGTGGTTATTGCCAAAGCGGCATGATGATCAAGGCAACAGAACTTCTGGAAAAGACGTCGAAGCCCACCGACGCCGAAATCAAAGCGGCGTTCACCACTTCAGGACCTTCGCCGCACCTGTGCCGGTGCGGCAGCTACGTCGCGATTATCGAAGCCGTACGTCTGGCCTCCAGGCTGATGACCAAGGGAGGTGCAGCGTGAAAAATTGCAACGAACAAACCACCAATGTTTACGGCGCTGAACTGAGCCGCCGCGGATTCGTGAAGGCGGGTGGCGCTCTTCTTGTTGGTTTCGGCTTGCTGCGGGCGAGCGATGGGAAGGCCGATACTCCGAAAAATACCATTGATCCCGCGCGCTCCGAATCGTGGGTGGAGGTTCACGCGGATAGTACCGTGCTGATCCGAACAGGCAAGTGCGACTTCGGTCAAAGTTCCATTTACACGGCCTATCGTCAGATTGTCGCTGATGAACTCGAAGTGCCGTTTGAATCGGTCACCACGGTGGTTTCGGGCGACACGGACCGCACTCCGGACGGCGGCGGCACATTCGATCTTTTGGGCCGCGGCGTGACCACCCTGCGCAAGGCTTGCGCCTTTACACGCGAAGCGATGCTGGAGTTGGCCTCGCAGCGCCTGGGTGTCGCGAAGGCACAACTGTCTGTGAAGGGCGGCGTCATTTCGGGCGGTGGTAAGAGCGTCGGTTACGGCGAGTTGGTGAAGGGCGAAAAGCTGAATCTCACGATTCCTGTGAGCGGCGAGCTGACCAGCATGTTCGGGCTCATCGTCGAAGGGAATCCGCCCCTGAAACCGGCGAGCCAATATAGCGTCGTTGGAAAATCGTTCAAGAATTCGATCATTCCGGCCAAGGTTACGGGGCAGGAAACGTGGGTCACCAACGTCAAGCTGCCGGGCATGTTGCATGCGCGCGTTGTGCATCCGATCACGCTGGGATCGAAGCTGATTGCCGCGGGCCAGTTCGATAGGAGCAAATATCCGAACACGCAGGTGATTGTGAAGGGCAACCTTGTGGGCGTTGTTGCGCCCACGGAGTGGGAAGCCATTCAGGCATCGCGCGAAGTGGCTGCGACAACGAAGTGGTCGGAGTGGAAGGGCCTTCCAGGCAACAAGAATTTGTTTCGCTATTTCCGTCAGGATGCCGATTGGAAGTCCGCCGCGGTCAGCCGTGGTCCGAAGAGCACGGGAGATGTGCCAAAGGCGATGACGGCTGCCAAGAAGAAGCATTCGGCAACCTACGAAATGCCGTACATGAAGCATGCTCCCATCGGGCCCACGATGGCCGTGGCCGAAGCGAAATCCGACGGAACCGTATGGGTGCACACGCACAATCAGAATCCGCAGGCGTTACGCGGACAGATCGCGTTGATGCTGGGCATCTCCCACGAGCACGTGGTGATTCGTCAGTATTCCGGCCCGGGTCACTACGGCCGCTCAAATGGCGGTAACGCCGGCGCGGAAGATGAAGCCGTCCTGCTTTCGAAGGAATTGGGCAAGCCGGTCCGCGTGCAGTGGATGCGCGCCGAAGACTTCCAGTGGTCGACGCAATCTTCCGCTGGTTATTCGGATGTGCAGATTGGTCTGGACGCAAACGGCAAGATCGCGGGCTACGAGGTAGATCACTACATGCCCGCGATGCAGGACGACCGTCCCATTGGCGCCGTGCTGGCCGGTCTTCCGACGATGCCCGCTCCCAGCGATACGGGTTCGCGCTTAAATTCCACTTTGAACGGCAACGCCGACGCCTGGGTGTATGACGGCGTGCTGAATCTGGATGAGCGCGCGCACGGAACGTGGCAGGTAGGACAACGTGAATCTCCGATAGCCGTTGGTCTGCGAGATCACAGTATGAGAACGCCCGGCCAATTCCAGCAGAACTTCCCGCGCGAAGTCGCCATGACAGAGGCGGCGTCTCTCGCAGGCGCGGATCCGATTCAATTCCGTCTCGATCACACAAAGGAAGAGCGCGTGAAAGCGATCTTGCAGCGTTTGCGGACAGAATCCAGTTGGGAGACGCGGCCCTCGCCTCGCCCGAAAGCAGCCGCGGCCGGATCGGCGGCAGTGCGCGGTCAGGGTGTTTCGGTCATGTATCGCACGGGCAGCTACTGGGCATGTGCTTGCCAGATCGCGGTGGTTCCTTCCACCGGTGTGATCACCGTGGAAAAAATCACGGTGGTGGTGGACCCCGGTGTTGTGGTGAACCCCATGCAGTTGAAGCGCCAGATTGAAGGCGGCAGCATTATGGGAACCAGCCAGGCTCTCTATGAAGAAGTCGCCTTCGATGAAAGCGGCGTGACGACGCGCGATTGGCGGACGTATCCGATTCTGAAAATGTCGGAGATGCCGCAGATCAAGGTGGTGATCGTCGATCGTTCGGACGTTGGCGTTTATGGCCAAGGCTCCGAGGCAGCAAATGCATTGGCTGCACCGGCCATCGCCGCGGCGTTCTTCGACGCCACGGGCAAGCCCGCTCGCCGACTTCCTCTGCGGCCTGAATACGTCAAGGATCTACTGAAGGCGTAGCCGAGCGAGCCAACCGAAGGGAGCATAAACATGGAGATCCAACGCAACGGTTCACAATCTTCCATGAAGGGACCGGCGGATTGGTTCACTGGAACCGTGCGAGTGGATCCTTTGTTTAAAGCTCCCGATCCGGCGCGGGTGCAGGGCGCGAGTGTCACATTCGAGCCCGGTGCCCGAACCGCGTGGCACACGCATCCGCTCGGGCAAACCCTTGTAGTCACGGCAGGTTGTGGCCGCGTGCAGCGCTGGGGAGGCCAAGTGGAGGAAATTCGTCCGGGCGACGTGATCTGGTTCGCGCCGGGCGAGAAGCATTGGCACGGCGCCGGTGCTGCCACCGCCATGACGCACATCGCCATCCAAGAGCAGTTGGACGGCAAAGTCGTGGAGTGGATGGAACACGTCACTGACGTGCAATATCTCGCGTAATAGGTGACGCGAGTCCTACGCGGCCAGTGCCTCTCCAATGACTGCGGGCTGGCCGGTTGCGGCAAGCACTGCTGACCACACTTCACCTGATGGCGCCACACGACGCGGTTGCGCCGTAGCCATCTCAATGGGAACGTGGACAAATACGTTGTACCAGACACCGATGACCACTCCCGTGCGGCCGGCCATCGCGGCGTGGACCGCGTTTCGCGCGTATTGGTCGCACAGTAGCGCGTCGTCTTTGTTGGCTGGTTTGCTGCGGACGATGTAACTCGGGTCGAAATATTTCAAACCGATCGGCACACCGATTTTCCTGAAATGGGTCTCAATGCGTTCCTTCAGCCAGATGCCGGAATCCTTCAGCTTTCGATTCCCTGATGCGTCCGCTCCCAGTTGGTGACCCGGGATCAAGCTTTGCGCGGCACCTTCGGCGACGACAATCACGGCGTGATGTTTTGCCGCCAGACGATCTTCCAGCAGATGGAGAAAGCCGTTGGCTCCTTCGAGCGCAAATGGAATCTCCGGAACCAAAGTAAAGTTCACTTCCTGGCTGGCGAGTGTCGAACCACAAGCGAGGAACCCGGCTTCACGGCCCATGAGCTTCACCAATCCGATGCCATTCCAGTAGGATTTCGCCTCCACATGGGCGCTATCAATGATGTGTGCCGCTTCCTCGACGGCGGTCGAGTATCCGAAAGTGCGCCACACATATTCGATATCGTTGTCTACCGTTTTAGGGATGCCAACCACCGCCAGCGGATAGTGTTGACGCACGGCTTCCTGGTGGAGCATGAGGGCGCCACGCTGTGTCCCGTCACCGCCGACGCACAATAGCACGTCAATCTTCTCCTTCCTGAGAAAGTCCACCGCCGCTTGTATATTGACCGGACCTCGCGAAGAACCAAGTACTGTTCCTCCCTTGTTCTGGATTCCGTGGATGAAGTCCATGTCCATCCGAACAAGCTCCAGTCCATTTGCTGGATGGAGACCGGCATATCCGTAACGAATACCGAAGACATCCTTTACGCCATAGCGATGATAGAGTTCCAGAAATACGGAGCGTAGGACATTGTTCATTCCCGGGCAGAGGCCGCCACAAGTCACGATCGCGGCGCGGGTCTTCCCGGGATCGAAGTAGATCCGCGGCCGCGGACCGGCCCGTTCAAAATCAACATTGCTTTCCTCAGCCCGGGCAGATGGTAACAGAATTCGCTCCGGGACCGGCCGCTGGATTGGGGACAGTACCCTACATTCTCCGAGTTGCGGGACTCCGGCGATGACCGTAAAGGAATGGCCTGCAGATCGTGCACTCATAGGATCTCCGTTGTAAATTCACTGCGCTTACTTCACGCGACAAGCGACCGGATGCCGAAAGTGGTCAAATGCCGCCAGGCTGCCCACGCGAAGTTGAGTGTCTGGCAAACTTCGTTTGGGTTGTATGGCTTGCGTACAATTGCGAAGGGCCACGAGGGAACATTCCCTCCAGGGCCAATCTCCTCGCCGAAGGCAACGGCAGCAATGATCTTTGCCCGGCAGCCGCAATTATCCAGGATCGTGCGAATGCGGGCGCAATTCTCGAGACTCGCTATCACGACCAGATAATCTCCCTGTCTCAGTAGCGTTTCCGCATGCTGGAGGTCCCGGGCCGTCGTCAATTTCCATCGGGAGCCATGGAGTCCGTCCAGCAGTTGACGCGAATCGAACGGGTCGGGATCCAAGAAGAGGACGGAACGATCGAACGATGGTTTTGTTCCTGCCGACATATCGTTTCCCTTACCGTGTTGAAGTCACCTGCTGTTCTAGTGTGCGTCTCATCGAATACATAGACAAATAGATAAACACGCCTGCAATAATCGGTTATTACGATATCGCCCAGCCATTTCCGCAGTGGTGCTCAGCTTTTCAAGAATGTATCCGAAGGGCAATTGCCGCCGTTAGGTCCGGCGATGGAATTGTCGAAGTGGCTTTGAGGAGCGAGATTTCTAAAGCCGTCCCCGACCTATATATTCAGGAAGCCCAAAACCAGCGCGAGACCAATCAACGCAAATCCAAAGAGCTTGCGTAGGACTTTTTCGTCCAGGCGATTCGCGACGGCAAGTCCGGTCAGCATGCCGGCGAAGGCGAAGACGAGGAAGCCACCGAGGATGTTCCAATCCATGCTCACATAGCGGAGCTGGCCGAGTAGACCCGTCATCGAATTGAACGCGATGATGGCTAGTGAGGTCCCGGTCGCAGCCCGCTGGGGCATGCCGGCGAAAATCATGAGCGCGGGAACAATGAGGAAACCGCCGCCCACGCCGATGAATCCCGTGACCACGCCGACGGCGAAGCCCGCGATTACGCAACGCCGGACGTTGCAGGTACTGGCCGATTCACTCCCGTACCCACGCAGCATCCCGGTGCCGACAGCAAGCATCACCGCGGAAAATAGAAGCATCAACAGGCGCTTAGAAAGCAGATGCGTACCGGTGGACCCAAGATACGATCCGATCATGCCGCTCAGCGAGAAAATCACGACGATGCGCGGAACAACGTTTCCTTTGCGCCATTGAATGGCGGCCCCGAGCAAGCTGGTCGCGCCGACGATCGCCATCGACAGGCCCACCGCCTGCTCAGCAGGCACGCCGGCAACGTAAACCAATACGGGAAGCGTCACGATTGAGCCGCCGCCGCCCAGTACGCCCAGCGACACCCCGATCAGCGTGGCCAACAGCAGAGAAAGAACGGAACTATGGATCACGTACGCACCATTGTCCCTTTTCGGGCAGCTCAAGGTGAAGCCGCTCGGATGGTTCGCAAACAGGACGGTCAACAAACGGCAACGGGAGCATACAATAACGAAGAGCCAAGAAATGATAAATATTACGTTGCGGGCGCTGGCCTTGGTGGCGGCGACCGTTTTGCTGTCCAGTTGCGGCGGCCCCAAAAGCGCCGCCATCACCAAGCTGGACGACGCAAATCACGCACGCATTGGCGTGATGACGGGCGCCACGGGCGAGGCAATTGCGCATACACGCTTTCCCCAGGCGGAAATCAAAAGTTTCGACGACGTCATGAACGCGGTAGCGGCCATACAGTCGGGCCAACTCGATGCGATTGTCACCGCGTACCCAACTGCATTTCAGATTGCGAAGAAAAACTCCGAACTGAGGCTCGTCGCCGAGGCGCTTTCCGAAGAAGACACGTCCATCGGATTGCGCAAAAACAGCGGCGATCTGCTGCCATCGGTCAATCAAGCGATTGCCGAATTGAAAAGCGATGGTGTGTTGGCCGACATGCGGAAGCGTTGGTTTAAAGCGGATCTCGGTCCTTACGAGGACCCCGACATCCCGTTACCGACGCAGGGAAAGCCGCTGCGTATTGGTGTCAGCGCGACGCGCGAGCCCTTTAGCTTCGTGGACAAGAACGGCCGCGTCACGGGTCATGACGGGGAATTGGCCCGACGCGTTGCCGCAAAGCTGCATCGGCCAATCGAATTCTCCGACATGAAATTCCTGGCGCTGATCCCGGCGCTGCAATCCGGCAAAGTGGACCTGATCATCACCGGAATGACGGGAACCGCGGAGAGAAAGAAGTTTATCGATTTTTCCGATCCCTACTTTGAAAGTTCTCAAGTGCTGCTGGTCCGCAAGGATCCCGATGCGGCAGGTGGGCAAAAACTGACGACGGTTCAGGATATCGCCACAAAGCGAATTGGCGTGCAATTGGGCTCGGCACACGACACATACGCGGTGACAGCATTTCCGAACGCGACGGTGCTTCGATTCAACTCCGGCAACGAACTGCTCCTCGCGGTCAAGACAGGCAAGGTAGACGTGGTGCTGTTCGATGAAGTTCCCTTGCGGGAACGAATGAGGGAAGACGATTCGATTGGCATTCTCGGCGACTCGCTTTTCTCGTTTTCCGTGGGCGCGGGCTTCCCGAAAGATTCGGGCGGGCTTCGCGAGCAATTCAACCGGTTTCTGGCGGAGATCCGCAGGAATGGCGTCTACGCGGATATGCAGAAGCGCTGGGTCGAACTGCACAACTATGAAATGCCAGCCATCGAAAACTCGCGCACGAACGGCGTGCTGGTGGTGGGCACAAACATCGATGGTCCTCCATTCGGCTTCCTGCAGGAAAACCAGCCGCACGGTTTCGATATAGAACTCTGTCAGCGCTTCGGTGCGTTCCTTGGCAAGGAAGTGAAGTTTGCGGACATGCAGTTTGGCGGCTTGATCGCCGCGGTGTCCAGCGGAAAAGTGGACATGATCGCAAGCTCCATCTACATCACGGACGAACGCAAAAAGCAGATCGATTTCTCCGATCCTTACTACGACATGGGCAATCGCATTGCCGCATTGAAAACGAACATTGCGGCCTACGGTGCGGAAGCGGGATCCAAAGCCGCGCCTGGGTTTGCGGATTCCATCATTAACAGCTTTGAGAGCAACATTATTCAGGAGAAACGATATTTGCTTCTCTGGGACGGATTGAAGACTACGGCCATTCTGTCGGTGCTTTCAACGGCGCTGGGAACTCTCCTCGGCGCGCTGGTTTGTTACCTTCGGATGTCGAGGCGAAAACTTTTGTGCGTGCTCGCGAAGCTTTACATCAGTGTGCTGCGGGGCACGCCCGTGCTCGTGTTGCTGATGCTGATCTTTTATGTTGTCTTCGCATCGGTCAATATCAACCCCGTGCTGGTCGCCACCATCGCCTTCGGTATGAACTTCGCGGCCTACGTCTCCGAGATTTTTCGCACAGGCATTGAAGGCGTCGATCAAGGACAAACCGAAGCGGGAATCGCCATGGGCTTCTCGAAGGCGCAGACGTTCCTTTATGTTGTCTTGCCGCAGACCACGCGCCGCATTCTGCCTGTGTATAAAGGCGAGTTTATTTCGCTGGTGAAGATGACGTCCATCGTGGGCTACATTGCGGTGCAGGATCTTACCAAGGCCAGCGATATCATCCGCAGCCGAACCTTTGACGCGTTCTTCCCGTTGATTATGGTTGCGATTCTCTACTTCGCGATCTCCTGGATCCTCATTCAATCGCTCGACTATCTGGAGCGACGAACCGATCCGAAATACAAGCGGAGAAGGGCGGTGCAGGCATGATCAAGATTGAGCATCTCTCGAAAGCGTTTGGTGATTTGGTGGTCCTCAAGGACATCACCACGGAAATCAAGAAGGGCGAAGTGGTTTCTATTATTGGGCCTTCGGGCACGGGGAAAAGCACATTTCTGCGCTGCCTGAATCTGCTGGAGCAGCCGACCGGTGGATCGATTTTAATCGACGACATCGACATCCTCGACAAGAAAACAGACGTAGCGAAAATTCGCCAGCGCATGAACATGGTGTTTCAGTCGTTCAACCTGTTCGCGCATTTATCGGTACTCGAGAACCTCACCATCGGCCCCATCAAGCTCCGGGGGGCCGGCCAACACGAAGCCGAAGCAAAGTCGATGGAACTGCTGCGATTGGTGGGGTTGGGGGAGAAGGCGCACAGCTATCCTGACGAGCTTTCCGGCGGGCAAAAGCAGCGTGTGGCGATCGCGCGCTGCCTGGCAATGGAGCCTGAAATCATTCTGTTTGACGAGCCGACCTCCGCGCTTGATCCCACCATGGTGAGCGAAGTTCTTTCCGTGATTCGCCGCCTTGCGAAAGACGGCATGACGATGGCAATTGTCACGCATGAGATGGACTTCGCCCGCGACGTATCCACGCGAGTCTTCTTCATGGATGATGGTTTGATCTATGAGGAAGGCCCGCCCAATCAAATCTTTGGGAATCCACAGAAACCGAAGACCCGGGCGTTTATTCACCGAATCCGCAGTTTCCATCACCATATCGCCTCGCCGGACTTCGATCTCTACGCGATGAATGCGGAGATTGAAGCGTTTTGCGAAAAGCAGATTTTGCCCAAGGATATCCGGCAGGACCTTCTGCTTGTCGTGGAGGAAATCCTGCAGTTGTATCGCCCGCAGTTGTCGGCAACAGCGCTGGATTTAACCATCGCCTATTCCGAAACAACGAATCGTTTAGAGATTGCTTGCGAAACCGCCACAACGTCCGTGGACCCTCTGCAAGGCAGCGCCGCCGATGACATGGGGGCCATGATCATCCGGAACCTGTGTGAACACATTGTGTTCCGGACGGAGAACGGTCTGAATCGGCTCGAATTACCGCTCCGTCCGCCATCAAATGGGGAAGGTGCGTAGCGGTCCACTAGTGTCCCCCTGCTGAGATTCGACGACAATATATCGTCAAATGGATTGGCACCCGATCGGGAAGGATGCTATACCAGAAGCGATGTCGAGTCTCACGAAGCTTCTGAGCATTTTGGAATTCTTCGAGGTCGGCAATTCATTCCTGACGGCCGAGGAGATTGTGTCCAGATTGGGGTGCAGCCGTCCCCAAGGCTATCGTTATATCAAAGAGCTTTGCTCGGCTGGCCTGCTCACGCGGTTCTCCGGCGCTTACTCGCTGGGCCCCAGGATCATCGAACTGGATTTCGTGATTCGTTCCGCCGATCCGCTGCTACAGATTGCCCGGCCCGTCATCCGGGACCTTTCGAACCGGGTCAGCTGCGATGTTACCCTTGTGAAACTTTTTGGCGATCACATGGTGGCCATCCACCATGAAGAGAACGTCCAGACCTCCGGGATCACCTATAGTCGCGGACGTCCCATGCCGATCTTCCGCGGTTGTGGGTTTAAGCTGGTGCTTGCCTATCTGCCCACCTCGCGACAGAAGCAGTTTTTTGAGCGGTATCCGGAAGCCGTGCAAACCTCCACGCTCGGAAAGTCGTGGGAGGAAATGAGGGCCGACTTAAAGAAGATTCGCAAAAGCGGTTACGCCGTCTCGGCGGGCGAACTGGACGCCGGCAGCATCGGCCTTGCTGCGCCTGTCTTTGAAGCTGGCCCGAGCATGGCCCCGTGCGCGCTGACGCTGATCGTACCGGAATCCAGGTATGAGACCAGCAACCAACAAATGCTGGTGGAAATTGTCAAAGACGTTGCATCTGACATATCCGCACGACTGGTCCACTTCCCGGCAAAGGCCGTAAGTTGAAGCAGTTAGGAAGGTTACAAGGAGGTTCGGTGCGGTAGCGCCCCACTGAGCCATCCATTTCCGTTCTGATCGTTCAAAAATTGACCTAACATTGGCTGCGCCGTTTGGCGTATTCAAATATGGCCAAATATCTCTATATGAGATTTTCGGCAATTTTGTTTGACTTTGTCCGGGTAATCATTGTAGACTTCGTGAGGCCTACTATTGGGCGCATTCCGTGCGTCTATAAGGTAGGTGTAGAAGACGCGAGGCATGGCGGTGACTCTCCGTACCGCTTCGCTGCCCGTAGCGACGGTCGCGTTGAGCAAGGTTGCTTCGTATTGTCGCTTCCTATTTCTGCTCGGAAGTAGCGAGCGGTGTCGGTACAGCCGTCGGGCGAACTGAGCTATAACGCCTGAGCCGACTATGGAGCGTAGAGTTTCGGAAGGAGGTTGGAAGATGCAAGCAGTTAGATCCAATAGATATTTTCTCGCAATCATATTAACTGGCAGTACTTTTTTCGCGTCCACCGTTAACGCACAAGTGAAGCGCGACACCCGCCCGGCGGAACAGGTCTTTAAGAATGTCACCGCGATGAAGGGTATCCCGGCAGACGAATTCATGACCACGATGGGTTTCCTTTCGGCATCGCTCGGCATCAGCTGTGTGAACTGCCATGGGGAAGCCAGCGCGGGCAACTGGCCACGCTACGCCGACGAAAACGACATGAAGCGCAAGACGCGCGGCATGATCGCGATGGTCAACGCGATGAACAAGAGCTTTTTCGGGGGCCAGCGCCGGTTGACGTGCTACACCTGTCACCGCGGGAGCGTGGATCCGGAAATGACGCCGGATCTCACCAAGTTCTACTCGAACCTGGTCTATCGTGAACCGGACAAGCTGATGCCTCCGTTCCCGAACTCGCCGGAACCGGGTGTTGTGGTCGATCGCTTCCTGAATGCCATCGGCGGCGTGGCCAACCTGTCCAAGTTGACCAGCGTGATCGCGAAGGGTACTTATCAGACCTACGGCGTGCCGAAGAAATTCCAGATGGAAGTGTATGCGCAGGTTCCGATGTCACGCGCCATCGTTGTTCACAACGTGGCTGGCGGCGACGTGCAAGATGTTACCGACGGCAAGGACGCTTGGGTGAAATCGCATGATCTTCTGACCCCGCTTCCGACCATGGACCGCTCCGGCGGTGAAATCAATATCACCAAAGCGGGCGCGGCGCTCATGTTCCCAGCCCAGATGAAAACGTTGATGTCCCAGTGGCGCGTTGCTCCACCGGCGACCCTCAACGACATCGACTACACCGTGGTGCAGGGTTCGATGGACGGCAAGGTTCCGTTCAACTTCTACTTTAATGACGAAACCGGTCTCTTGGAGCGCGTTGTTTCGTTTGCCGATTCCGTGTTGGGTTACGGTGCCACTCAGGTGGATTATTCCGACTACCGCACGGTTGGCAATATCAAGGTGCCTCATAAGATCATCTTGACGTGGCTCGACAATAAGGCAATTCTTGAACTGACGGAACTTCAGCCCAACGCGAAGATCGATCCGAAGGTCTTCGCTCATCCGTAATATTGTGCTTCCGTGATTCGGGCGCTCTTGGAGCGAGGAGCGCCCGAACGCAGACTTGATTCGCTCGCGGCTTATATCTGGTACTTCTCACGCGGTGAGAATGGAGGTTGAAACATGAAAATTCGATTCGCAACTGGCGCTCTTCTGGCGGCTATGGCCCTGACCGTCCCGGCCGGCTTGATGGCTCACCACGGTAGTGCTATCTATGACGAAACTAAGGCGGTGGTTTTCACCAGCGCGAAGGTGACGGATTGGCTGTGGGCAAACCCGCACTGCTTGTTGGAATTTGACGTGAAAGACGACAAGGGTGCTTCGGTGCACTGGACGGCCGAAGTGAGCAATCCGCCGGACATGATCGCCCGCGGCTGGAGCCGTAAGATGTTTAAGGCTGGCGACGACGTGAAGCTGTGGATTATCGCCGCAAAGAACGGGGAACCTATCGGCCGTATCGCCCGCGTGGAAGTTGCTGGCAAGACCTTTGAAGGCATGGGTCGCGTCCCCGGCGAAGCCCCCGCGAAATAAGCAGTAGTTTACCTTCGGGGCGAGGCGTCAAGCCTCGCTCCACCACAAATACCCTGCAAGCATGAAGTCCGGGAGTCTGTCTGTGCGTATGTTTGCGAAATCTACGATCGTCGTTTCCATCTTTGGTTTGTTGCTGGCAACTGGTGCGCAAGCGCAGCAGATGACCCTGCCTCCGCCGGTGAAAATTGTACCCGGCCGTCCTGCTCCGAAACGCAGTCTTGCCGGTATCTGGCAGCCCTATAGCGGCTTCGAGGGAATTCAACCCAACGGTGGCCAAGCTATTTTTAGCGATGGCAGGCATGAGCCGCCCTACACAGCGGCCGGCATGGAAGCGTTCAAGAAGAACAAGCCCTCGAACGGCATCACTGAAGTAGGGCCGGGCGAAGAGAACGATCCAGGTCATGCCTGCGACCCGCTGGGATTTCCCCGCGCGAATCTCTTTGAAGTCCGCAATACGGAGTTTATCCAGACACCCCAAAAGATGGTTATCCTTTACCAGTACGACAAGCTGTGGCGCACCATCTGGACCGATGGCCGCGCACTGCCAAAGGATGATCCTGAGCCCCGCTGGTATGGCTACTCTACTGGAAAATGGACGGATGATTACAACTTCGTCACTACCACTGTCGCCCTGGATGACCGGACCTGGTTGGACAACGCCGGCCGCCCCCATTCGGATGAGATGACAGTGGAAGAGACATTCCATCGCATCGACAGCGATAACCTGGAAATCTCGGTGAAAATCACCGACCCGAAATTTTATTCCAAGCCCTTCCTGGCTATGGACAAGATGAAGATGAAGCGGATTCCGGACAACACGGACTCACTCGAAATGATGTGTGTTCCTTCCGAGCTGAACGCTTACAACCAGAGGCACGCGAACTTAGGCAACAAGAAGTAAGAACCATAGGCGGACCCTTCGGCCTTACACAAGACTGCGTGGCGCGAGATCCGCGTCGATAGTGCGGCGCAGTCTGGTATCCCAGAGTTCACGAAGTGGAGAGGCTCAATACACCGCCTGCGACATCAATCTGAGGTTATATTGTGGAAGCAATTGAAAACCACCCCGGCTCCCCAGAAGTAAGCCGGCGGTCATTCTACGTAGGAATTATATATTCCGTTTGGGGCTTGATCACCGCATCTATCGCGGCCCCGGCAGGTGTTTACCTTCTTTTCCCCCCATCCAATAAAGCGTCGGAAAGCTGGATCGATGCCGGGGATATCAGCTCTCTGCAAACCGGAACTCCCACGGAAGTTTCCTTCCAGCACAAACGGGTGGATGGGTGGAAAGTAACCAGCGAAAAAACGACCGCGTGGGTGGTCCGTGAAGGTGAGGACAAGGTGACGGCCTATGCGCCGCAGTGCACCCATCTTGGCTGCGCGTATCACTGGGAAAATCAAAGCAGCACGTTCGTTTGTCCCTGTCACAACTCAGAGTTTAAAATAACGGGCGAGGTTCTTACCGGACCTGCGCCCCGGCCCTTGGATCGTTACCCCGTGAAAATTGAAGCCGGACGAATTAAGCTCGGTCCGCTGAACCAGAATGCGTAAAATTATCGATTGGCTGGAACACCGCACCGGCCTAGAAACTGCGGTCAAAAGCTTCCTCTACGAAGAGATCCCTGCTTCCAGCGGTTGGCATCAGGTCCTGGGCAGCATCGCAGCGTTTTTCTTTATGCTGCAGGTGGTCACGGGAAGCCTTCTCGCTTTTAACTACGCTCCCACACCCGGCGAAGCTTACAACAGTCTTCGCTACATCATGACGGAACTCACCGGTGGCCGCCTCATCCGTGGCTTGCACCACTGGGGCGCCAGCGGCATGATCATCATCGTGGTTCTTCACATGGTGCAAGTTTTTCTGTGGGGTGCCTACAAAAAGCCCCGAGAAGCTACGTGGATCGTCGGCTGCCTGCTTCTGTTAATCACCCTCGGGTTTGGTCTTACCGGCTACTTGCTGCCCTGGGATAACCGGGCTTATTGGGGCACGGTGGTCACAACGCAAATTGCCGCGCAGGCGCCGGTGGCGGGCCCCTATCTCACGCGCTTGCTCGGTGGAGTCGGCGTAGGTGTGGTGACCTTCGCCCGCTTCTTCGCGCTGCACGTTGTGCTGCTGCCGCCACTGACGCTGGTGATCCTCGGCGTGCACATCTACCTGGTGCGCAAACATGGTGTTGCGCCGGCCGCCGACGACAATGGTCCGAAGAAGAAGTTCTATCCTGAACAGGTCTACAAAGACAGTGTTGGTTGCGCAATTGCGTTCATCATCTTGTTCATCATGGCGATCATGGCCGAAATTCCTTTGGAACGATTGGCCGATCCCACCGACAAATCCTACATTCCGCGACCGGAATGGTACTTCCTATTCCTATTCCAGATGCTGAAGTTCTTCGAAGGACCGCTGGAATTGGTGGGAACCATGGTGCTTCCGGGCTTGGCGATCACCACACTGATCCTTGTGCCGTTCATTGACCGTGCTCCACTGGTGCGCGTAGGCAAGCGCTTTTTCGCTGTTGCCGCAATTTGCTTTGCCGGCATCACCTGGGGAGGCTTGACGATGGCCGCGATTCGCTCCACCCCTCCGAATACCGATAAATATGTCCCGCCAGAGGAAATGCTTTCCTGGCAGCGCATGTCGCCGGAAGAACTGGCGGGTTTGAGCTTCTTCCGTTCGGAAAACTGTGTCTCTTGCCACCCCGGCGGCGGCAAGGCAGGCACGGGCCCCGACTTGACGCAAATTCCCGAGATGCACCGAAGCCCCGCTTGGTTGGTGCCCCACTTCAAGCGTCCTGACGAAGTGGTACCCGGCAGCGCGATGCCGCCGGTGAACCTCCGCGATGCCGATCTGAACGCGTTGTCGTTATTCGTTCTGAAGTTGTCGCCAGATGACGAAATGGAACTGCTATCGACGCCGGATTGGGCAGTCCGCGGCTCTGTCATCTATCACAATAGCCGGTGCTCGGCTTGCCACGAACTGCGTGGTACCGGCAAGAGCGTCGGACCGAAGTTGGATGGAATTGCGAACCGCCGCGATAAAAAGTGGCTGGAAGATCATTTCCGCGATCCGAAGAGCTTAAGCCAAGGCAGCAAGATGCCGCCCTATCGTTTCAACGACGCTGATATGGACGCCATCACGCAGTACCTGTTGAACTTGCCGTAGTTGATTCAATAACCCCGGCGCCAGTGCGTTTCTTACATACCCTGGAACTGGCGCCGGGTTCCTTCCGAACCTCACCTGCCTGTTTCCTTGTTCTCTAAGCTAATCCGCCACAATATTGCCAGTTGCCGTATCCCCCGCCTGGTGCGCCAGCTCCGCAAACCACCCTCCGGAGGCAATCAATTGCTGGGGCGTGCCATGCTCGGCCACCTGGCCGTCTTCGAGCACGTATACGTAGTCCGCATTCTTGATCATCGTGTAGCGGTGCGCGATCACCAGCATGGTGGGCCGAGGCCGAATATGTTCAAGCGCACTCCGAACCTCCATCTCCGTGGCATAGTCCAGGTTGGCAGTCGCTTCATCCAGCACCAGCAACTTCGGCTGATCCACCAGCATCCGCGCAATCTGCAAACGCTGACGTTCCCCGACTGAGAGGCCGAGGCCGCGTTCGCCCACTTCTGTTGCCAGCCCTTTGGGAAGCCGCTCCAGCGTATGCGAGAGACCGGCGGAGACGGCGGCCTTCTGAACCTCCTCATCGGTAGCATGCGGACGTTTGTACCGAATGTTCTCGGCGAGTGTTCCGCGGAAAACGGTGCCATCCGCCGCGACAACTCCAATCGCCGCGCGCACCGACGAACTGCCGGCTTCGCTCAAGGGCTGGCCATCCAGGAGAATTTCGCCGGACCACGGTTCGAACAACTTCAACAAAAGGTCCGCGGTCGTTGTCTTTCCCGCGCCCGAAGGACCGGCCAATGCGGTGATCTTCCCCGGCTCTAACGTCAAATTCAATCCACGAAGAACGGATTTCCCTTCGAGGTAACCAAAATCGACATTGCGGAACTCAACCTTCCCGCGGCCTTCCACCAGAGGCTGGCCCACGGGCTCGATGGGGCCGCTATCCAATAGATCTACCGCGCGCCTTAGCGATGTCAGATTCTGTTGTAGGCTCACGGCCAGCCCATTGAGCGCGTCTATGGGAGAGTAAATGCGATCCAGATACGCAGCGAACATGACCACATCGCCCGGCGTCAAACGATGCCGTAGCACCAACCATCCGCCATAACCGAACACCAGGGACTTGCTCAAATTACTGAGGGCGTTTTGGGAAATATAGTAGCGCTGCGCGGTGCGAATGCGATCGAGGTAGATGTCATAGGCGCGATTCGACTCCAAACGGAGTCTGGCTTCCTCGCGGGCCTCGGCACCGGAAAGCTTCACGGTCTTCACGGAGCCAATCGCATCCGCGATATGAGCGGAAATGCCCTCCCACATCTCGTAATAGGGATTGAGGTTGGAGCGCATCCGCAACGCACTGCGCCGCGCGATCCAGACGTAGGGCGGGAGCAGACAAACCGAAATCAGCGACATTTCCCAATTCTGCGTGAGCATGATGGCGCAGATCCCCACCAGGCGGATCGCTTCAGGAGCAATCTGTTGCGAAAAGGCGTGAACCACGGGAGCCACCTGATCGGACTGATCAATGCGCTTCGCCAGCCCCGCGCTCGCCTGCCGGTTGAAGAAAGTCAGCGGAAGTCGCAACACGTGGCCGAAGGTGTCGACAATGAGCTTCGACTCCACATGACTGGCCACGCGCGCGCCATAGTAATTGGCACGAAGGTAGAAATAGTACGAGCCGAGCGAAATAAAAAACAGCAACGCAACGGATTCCATCAACCTCTGCAACGTTTCTTCGGGAGTTCGCGATGCGACAATGCCAAGCGCGTGTGCGGTGACGCCATTCTGCTCAACGAATAAGCCCGTCACGTCATTGATCGCGCGACGGTACACAAGGGGCTGAACCAGGTCCAGGCCGGTATAGAGGAAGGAGAACAGTCCAACGACAACAAACTGCCGGCGATGGTCCCTTACAAGCCGAATCAGGACATTAAAAACCCGCCGGCTGAACGGGGATTGGTCGTTTTCCGCAGTTTGCTCCAACTAGGATGTCTCCATCTACGGCCGATTATAGAAAAGCAAAACGACGAGGTCACCCGTCGGTTAGCTTTTTCAGCGGACCCTACTATTCTTGCGAAGTGTCGCTGTCTTCCGTGTGAATCCGGTAATTGGCCGCGGGAAGCGATTGCCACGCACCTTCGCCGTCCAATTCGAGCACGTGCGAGTGAAACCGCAAAAGTGAGGAATGATGGCTGACGCTGACAATGGTTGCGGACATCGCGGTGAGCAGCCGGTAAAGTGCTGTTTCGTTCTCCTGATCCAAAGCGCTGGTGGCCTCATCCAGCAGCACATAGCGGGGACGATGCAATAGCACCCGCGCAAACGCCACGCGCTGGCGCTCGCCAACGGATAGAACTTTTTCCAGATCGGAATCGGCATCTAAGCCGCCGCACCGTGCTATCAAATTGGGCAGCCGGACGTCCTCCAAAACCTGATGTAATTCGTCATCCGTCAGCTTGCGGTTCAGCTTCGGATACAGCAACTGGCCGCGCAGGGTTCCCAGGATCATATACGCGTGCTGCGGCAGGAACAGCATGTCATCAAGTTGCGGACGCACCAGCGTACCGCTGCCCGCATCCCACAAGCCCGCGATCGCACGCAAAAGCGAACTCTTGCCGCAGCCACTGGGGCCGACAATCATCAACCCCTTTCCTGGTTCCAGATCAAGCGTCAGTTCCTTCACCAATGTCCGCTCATAGCCCGGCGTCTGTAGAGTAATTCGATCAAAACGCAAATCATCGGCGATACGCGTGACGATTTTGCTCTTTACGGCGCTTTGCGAGGATTCACTCTCCAACCTGCGGACAAAACTATCCAAACGCTCGACGCCCGCGGCGAAGCGGCTGAGATATTCCAGGTTGGTTACGAACACATTCAAGGCGGCCAGAATCGCGCTGAAAGCTCCCGCGGCCTGGACGACGCGTCCTACCTCCAACTCGCCCGTTAGTACGCGTGGCGCGATGATGATGCTGGGCAGAGCGAGTGTGAGCAGGCTGTACGAGTATGAGAAGAAATTCAACCGGAGGCCCCAGTTGATCAACTCCATGAAGTTGCCATAGACGCTTCCGAATCGACGCTGGACTTGTGCGCGCTCCTGATCCTCGCCGTGATAAAGCGCAATCGATTCGGCATTTTCGCGGATACGCACCAGGCCGAAACGAAAATCTGCCTCGCGCCGCAGCCGTTCGAAATACAGCGAAATCATCCGGCCGCTGAAATAGCCGATGGTGACCAGTGTCCCCACGGCTGCGTAGAGAACCAGAAAGAAGACCAACGGTTTTGAAATCGCCCAGAGAACTTTACTGAACGCGAGCAACTCGAACGCGGCGCTCGCGAAAAGCAGCAGGTAGTTCAAGGACTGCGACGTGAACGTGGAAATATCTTCCGCGACGCGCTGGTCGGGGTTGTCGATTTCCGGCATCGCAAGTAGCCGGTAGAACGAACGATTCGCGAAGTAGCTACGAAGAACGCGATCCGTCAGCCAGCGCCGCCACAGAATGGAGAGCTTGTCGCGGACATAATAATAGAACGAGTAAATTGGTACCGCGACCACCAGAAGCAAAGAGAATACACGAATCGCGTGCCAGAAACGGTCGGAATCCTTCGCGGCCAGCGCCGACGTGAATTCGCCGGAATATTGATTGAACTGGACGCCCGACCACGTATAACCGATGAGCAGCAGCCCCAGCAGGCCGAGGTAGCCCCACGCTTTGGCCCTCTCCTCCGACTTCCAATAGGGAACCGCCAAACCCAGCAGGCGACGCAGCAATTTTAAGTCAAGCTTATTCATCGGTTGCAGTCACGCCTACCCGCCTGCAGTTTAAGCGCCAGACTTCCGAATCCGCAACAAACCGTTGGCGATAGCTGCTTGCCCCAGGCAGAGACCACCGTCATTGGGCGGCACCTGCGTGTGGAAGAAAACCTCGAACCCCGATCTCCGTAATACCTCCACCGTGCGTCCAAGCAACAGCATGTTCTGGAAGGTGCCGCCGGATAAACAGACACGTTGTAGTCCCGTTTGCGCGCGAAGTCTCAAGCAGACCTCGTTCACCACCCCGGCGATCGTGTTGTGAAACCGCCGCCCTGCAAGCTTCGGCTCATGTAAGTCGCGCGCCAGCGCCCGAATCGTCTCGCGGAGGTCGACGGTATCGGCGTCGAAATCGAATGGATACGCGGAGGTGTCTTGTTGGGTTGCGCTGAGGGCCTCCAGTTCCATCGCCCCCTGGCCTTCGTAGTTCGCCTCCATGCGCAACCCAAGAATGGACGCCACGGCGTCAAACAGGCGCCCACAAGATGACGTTTCGATGGTGTTCACGCCCTGCGCGATCATTTTCTGGACGACGCCCAGCGCCTTCGAGTCCACAGCAAAGTCCAACGAAAGCCCCGCATCCTGCGCATATGCCAAACCGCTCCGCCAAAGTTGACGCACACCCGTGTCTCCGCCCGCCAGAGGAACGTAACGGAAGTGATAATGGCGTTCGAACTGCGTATAATCGCAGACCAGAAACTCGCCTCCCCAGATCTTGCCGTCTGTACCAAAGCCGGTACCGTCAAGCGCTACGCCCATCACACTGCCATCCAGATGGTTCTCCGCCATACACGCGCCGATGTGCGCGTGATGATGCTGCACGCCAATCTTTTCCACGCCATCCAGCGCAAGCGCAAAGCGCGTCGAAAGATACTGGGGATGCAAATCGTGCGCCACCGCCACGGGATTCACACGGAAGAAGCGCTTCATGTGCTCCAGCGTTTCTTCAAAGACGTGCAGCGTTTCCAAATTCTCCAGATCGCCGATGTCCTGACTAAGTACGGCGTAGTGTTCCTTCGTCACGCAAAGCACGTTTTTCAGCTCGCCACCGCACGCCAGCACCTGCTCCACGGGAATCCCCAAATTGACCGGCTGCGGCGCATACCCGCGCGATCGCCGCAAGGGAATCTCACGGCCTTCAAACGTGCGCACCACGGAATCGTCAACCCGCGTCTGAATCCTGCGATTGTGCAGCAGGAAGAGGTCCGCCAAGGGATACAGGCGGCTGGCGACTTCCTCGTTCTTACAAACAATGGGCTCTTCGGACAAATTGCCCGACGTCATCACCAATGCGTCAAACTCTGCGCCATCGAACAGCAGGTGATGCAGCGGGGTGTACGGGAGCATCACGCCCACTTGCCGAATACCGGGGGCCACCCGCAGCGATATTCCATCGGAACCGCGTCCTTGCAGCAAAACAATGGGCCTGTGGATCGACGTCAGCGCCGCGCGGTCCGCATTCGTCACATCGCAAAGGCGCTCCACGGTTTCGAGATCCCGCACCATGATGGCGAAGGGCTTTTCGGACCGCCGCTTGCGCTCCCGGAGCAAATCCACAGCCGCATCACTCGACGCCACGCACGCCAGATGAAAACCGCCCAATCCCTTTATTGCGACGATGCTCCCGCCGGCAAGCAATCGCTTCGTTCGGGCAATCGCATCACCCTGCGCCGCCAACTTCTCTTTGTGATCCCAAAGCTCCACCCAAGGGCCGCATACCGGACACGCATTCGGCTGGGCATGAAAGCGGCGGCTGGTGGGGTCGCTATATTCGGCATGGCACTCGGCGCACATTGGAAACTCGGACATCGTGGTGAAGCGCCGGTCATAAGGGATGTCCTGAATGATGGTGTAGCGCGGCCCGCAATGCGTACAGTTGGTGAAGGGATACCCGTAACGCCGGTTGGCAGGATCGCGAAAGTCTGCCATGCACTCGGCGCATGTAGCGACGTCCGGTGGGATCAATACAAAGGCCCCGACGGCGGGGGCGCTCTCGCGGATCACGAAACCCTGGTATCCCACCGGCTCCAAGGCATCTTCGCGGACGTCGTTGATCTCGGCCAGCGGCGGTGGATGATTGCGGAAATCAGCGAGAAACCCTTGCTGCGCTCCCTCCGGTCCCTCAATCTCGATAGTCACGCCTTCTGTCGAATTCAGCACGTAGCCCGTCAGCCCATGGGTCCGCGCCAATTGGTGGACCCACGGCCGGAACCCGACCCCTTGTACGATTCCCTGAACGAACAGTCTGCGCCGCAAGCACCAACGATACCCGATGCCCTGTTGTCCAGCAACCCGTAGTTGGGGCAAATCCCACAAGCCAATTGGGAAGGGTACCCCGAAGTTGGACTCTAAAGCCCTGAAAATACATCAAAATCACGTTGGCCTTGAAAATGCTGCCTGTCCGGCGTTTCGTTGACTGTGTGAGAAGGAGGCCGTGTATGCCAGTCCGTTCTCAGTCCACGTACGATTTGCTCCGCGAACACGGAGTGGATCGCCGAACGTTTCTCGAGTACTGCGTGAAGCTCACAGCGACCATGGGTCTGGGCGCGGTTGCTGTCCCCCAAGTAGTTTCCGCGCTCGAAACCAAGCCGAGACTGCCGGTTATTTGGCTACACGGCCTGGAGTGCACCTGCTGCAGTGAAAGCTTCATCCGCAGCTCCCACCCCATCGCTCAGGACATTGTCCTGAACATGATTTCCCTCGACTACGACGACACCCTCCAAGCTGCCGCCGGCGAGCAGGTGGAAGAGATCCGCAAGAAAGTCATGAAGGACTACAAGGGTCAATACCTTCTCGCCGTCGAAGGCAACGCGTCCACCAAGGACGGCGGTGTCTATTGCACCATCGCGGGGCAAAGCTTCCTGGAGATCCTAAAGGAAACGGCGGAGGATGCCAAGGCGATTGTGGCCTGGGGCTCATGCGCCTCTCATGGGTGCGTACAAAACGCGCGCCCGAATCCCACCGGTGCCGAGCCGGTGAAGAAATTGATCACCGGCAAGCCGATCATCAATGTCCCTGGCTGTCCGCCCATCGCCGAGGTGATGACTGGCGTAATCGCCTATATCCTGACCTTCGATCAGCTTCCGGAGCTGGACCGTGTGGGCCGCCCCAAGATGTTCTACGGCCAGCGCATCCACGACAAATGCTACCGGCGCCCATTCTTTGACGCTGGTCAGTTCGTCGAAGCCTGGGACGACGACGGCGCCAGGAAGGGCTGGTGCCTGTACAAGATGGGTTGCCGCGGGCCGACGACGTACAATTCGTGCTCCACGATGAAGTGGAACAACGGCGTCTCGTTCCCCATCGGCTCGGGCCATGGCTGCATCGGTTGCAGCGAAGAAAACTTCTGGGACAACGGGCCGTTCTATGAGCGCCTGTCGAACATTCCGGTTCCGGGAATAGACTCGACGCCGGACGCAGTTGGCAAGACGCTCACCGTTCTGACGGGCGTTGGCGTGGCGGCGCACCTGGCATCGCAGGCGCTCCGCAAACCCCATTCGCCGGACACCCACGGCGGGAAGGATTAGGCTCTTAGAGCGACGGAGGTGAATTATGGCGACCCGCGTTGTAGTCGATCCCATCACCCGCATTGAAGGCCACCTGCGCGTGGAGGCGATGCTCGATAGCAGCAACAAAATCGAGAACGCCATGAGCTCCGGCACCATGTGGCGCGGCATCGAGGTCATCCTCCAAGGCCGCGACCCGCGCGATGCGTGGGCCTTCTGCGAACGCATCTGCGGCGTCTGCACCACCGTGCATGCGCTGGCGAGTGTCCGTGCCGTCGAGAACTCGCTCGGCATTCAGGTACCAAAGAACGCCGATATCATTCGCAATATCATGTTCCTCACCCAAATGGTGCAGGATCACGTGGTGCACTTCTACCATCTGCATGCGCTCGATTGGGTGGATGTCGTATCGGCATTGAAAGCCGATCCCGCGGCAACGGCGGCCCTTGCGCAAAAAGTGTCGCCCCACTGGCCCATGGCGAGCGAAGGCTACTTCCGCGACATCGCCGCAACGCTGAAAAAATTCATCGATTCCGGCCAGCTCGGCATTTTCCAAAACGCGTACTGGGGTCACCCGGCGTACAAGCTTCCGCCGGAAGCGAACCTGATGGCCGTGGCGCATTACCTGGAAGCGCTGAAGTGGCAAAA
>JBEBFS010000126.1:0-7485 GCA_040081855.1 Bryobacteraceae bacterium
GCTGGCGGGAGCCCCGCGATGGCCGCCCGTTCGTCTGGAACAGTTCCGGTGTCGCGGATTTGGGCGGAACAAGGCAGCGCGCCAAGGTACGCGGTCAAGTACGTTTCGATTCGAGGCTGTATCAACAAGCCGTCGGGACATCACGACTGCGAGGCTCATGCTGGCACGCGGCACCTGTTTCCGAAATCATGGGATTTCGCGGACTCGCGCTTGATCGTCGGGCGAGCAACACAATCGCCACCGATTGGTACCTCGTCTCCGTGACAGAGCAGATGATCGGAACGCTTGATGAATCCAGTTGGGATCCCCAGGGTACGCAGTTGATCTCACTCTCCCATTGGAAATCTGCACAGCAGGCTCTCCTTCTTGCACGCCGCGACGCTTGGCTCCGAGGTAGCGCCGGCACAGCCGTGTTCACGCCAAACAGCGCGGACGGAGATTGGGCGATTCAGGCTTGGTAACATGCGCTATCCCAAAGGCACCATCGTTCTCTCCGATTCGCTGGACGTTCCGGCACTGCGGAAGGCATACCAGGCCGGACACGTGACCGCATGGCAGCTCTACCGTGCGCTGAACCCGGTCATCGAGACGAATAAGTGGAAGAGCTTCGTACGCAGAGTGGGGATTCTCAGCGACAGAGGCTTCCTTCTGCGACTCACGGTCGATGGATTTGATGCGCCTGTGTTCGCGCTGGGGGACGAAGGTGCGCGGTCACTCCAGGGGCGGTTGCCAACATTGATTGAAGCAGCCCCGGTCAATTCCAGGCGAGGCAATCGCGACCATGTGTGGCACGACGTTGAACTGTTCGAACTTCAATTGAAACTCAGACAGTCCGGCATCGTGTCGTCTTGGCTCTACGAGCCGGAGATTCGCTCCGACAACGAACTCACGAATTTCGGATACGCGAAAGATTACGACGCGATCGTGACCTTCCGGTGCGGGCAAGCCACCGGCAAAGTTGCGCTGGAATATGAACGCTGCCCCAAATCGACCAAGCAATACCGGCAAATTGCGGACACCCTGAACCGCGAGACCAAGATCGCGGCGGTGATCTACCTCGTCTGCAATGTGCAAATGGAATCCTTCGTCCTGAACGGATTGCGCGGTACTCGCTTCCCCGTGTACGTCGGCAATGCGCGTAACTTCGCGGATCGTCCCACCGATACGACGCTTGTTGACACTGCTCGGCAGACGCAGCGCCGGCTCTCAGACTGCCTCGTCTAATTACCCATCCCAATGCGGCTTTGATGCGCCTTTGGTGTGTCATTGCTGTTCCTTTGCTGTTCCGTCACCTTTGCAAGTCGCCTTACTTCAGCACGTTGCGAGCTTACTACCGGTAGTTTGTGGCTGTATTCGGTTTGGAGAGCTGTTTCCGACTGATCGGCAATGGATTTGTGAGGGTTCTGGAGTTGGTGGGTTGGTGTGGGTGGGTATCGGGTGTGCGCGGAGCGCCGGATGGCTTGGTGTGGTGTGCGGGTTGTGGTGCGTGGATTGATGGATTTGGTGGGTAGTGTGTGTAGCCGGTGAGATGGGTGGACGGAAGTGGAGCGTTGCAGAGCAGGAATGAGCGCCGAGTTGTGGCGCAAGGATCCAAATCGAAGAGAGGAAATGAGCATGGCATACGGAGCATCGGTGGAGACGAGATCGCGATATCTGGATCTGGATGAGCTGATCGACTATCGCGAGTACGAGGGCGAATGGACGCTCGGTTTCGAGGAGAAGTGGTTGAAGCCGCGCCTGAAGGCGCTGGGATACGCGCACGTGCGCTGCTTTGGCGGCAAGACGTGTGAGTACGACGGCAGTTTTCGAGAGCGGATTTGTGAGTTGGCGCGTTCCGGCAACGGTCGCGCGGAGTTCTTCGTGTACGGATAGGGGCGCGTGATCGCTCAGCGGAAGGCGCGCTCGTGATGACAAATCAAGCAAGGGAGATGGCACATGTACGTGAATGGAGCAGCAGTTTCACAAGATAATTCGGCGCCGCCTATCGCGACGGCACCCGGCATCGATGGCATGGTCGCGCACAGTGGCTTCACATCGGCGCGCATTGAGGAGATCAGAATTCAGTTGCTCGATCCGTTCGATCCGGCTGAGATCAAGTGGAGAGTGACGGCAACGTCGAGCCAGCAGGGAAAGAATGGTCCGGTGAAGCGCGGCCAGTTGGTAGCCTACGCCGATCAGCGTGCCTACACCGACCGGCTCAACGACATCTTCGGTGAATGGGGATGGACACGCACTTACAACGTGCAGGTCGCGCAGAATTTCGAGCGGAGCCTTAACAAGGGCGCTAACGGACAGAAGCAGAGCGTCATCTGCGCCAAGGTTGTCGTGGTCTCGACCGTCACCGTGAACGGTCTTGGTTCTCACACCGGCGTTGGCGAGGAGTGGGCGGACGACGAGAATTCCGCTACGCGCGCCGAGGCTCAGGCGTTCAAACGCGGCTGCGCTTGCTTCGGCCTTGGCCGTTACCTGTACGATCTCGACAAGGTGTGGGAGGATCTGGACCAATACAATCGTCCGGTTCGGAGCCCGAACTTGCCGGAGTGGGCGATCCCCGCGCACCTGAGACGGCAGTCGCAAACGCAAACACGCCAGCAGTCGGCACCGCCTGCGCAACCGCGCCAGGGCTTAGTGCAGCAGGAGACGTTGGCCCATGTGAAGCGACTGTGCGAAACCGTTGGCTTCGGCCTATCGAAATTCGCGCTTCAGAAATACGGCGGCGTGACGGATCCGTCCAAGATCGGCTTCGCGAAGCTCACGACCGTTTTCGACAAGCTGACGGACATGGCGAAAGGCGTCGAGCGTTTGCGCGCGGCCTCAGCCAAACTCGACGAAGGACGGTACGCGGTGATTTGCCGCGAATTGAACCTCGCGAGCGATTCGCTGGATGACGTTCCTGATCGCGACGCATTGTGTGCGTTACTGAGTCGCGTGGAGTCTGAAGCTGGTGCAGAGAAGTCAGTCACCACCACTGCAACCGGCAAGATCGAAGCGCTTCGCGGCCAGTTGCTCCAAGCCGCACGCAAGGTCGCGGAGAGCGCACGCCCCGGATGGCCCACGAAGTTCGGCGATGTGATCGCTCACGCCACCGAAGGCAAGGTGACTCTCAATCAATTGAAGAACTTGACCGACGCCGACGTCACCGTCATCGAGGCTGCTCTCATCAGGTTGACGTCCTAGCAAAGTGTGCGAGCTGCTTTGCAACGCCTTGGTCAGGCTCTTGAATAATTGGGCCGGTTGCCACAGCGTAGCCGGCCAATTGATAGTCTCGGACTTGGGCTCGCGGAGCAACGCCCGCCTCTGGGGTCTGCCTAGTTATCCGTGGCAAGATAGGACGTCATGGCATCAGAAAGCGCTCGGGCGGAGTTCCCGAAGAAGATTGTGAAGACTCTAGAGGCGAGGGCATCGTCTAAGTGTTCGTTCCCAATTTGCGATTTCGCTACCTCAGGTCCTGGGGATAGAGAGGATCAAGCGGCGGTTACCGGCAAAGCCTCGCACATATTTAGCGCAAGTGACGACGGGCCCCGCGGCACGGGAGGACTTTCGTTTAAAGAGAGGCAGCAAATTGACAATGGAATCTG
Organism: Bryobacteraceae bacterium; assembly: GCA_040081855.1. Classification (GTDB taxonomy): domain Bacteria; phylum Acidobacteriota; class Terriglobia; order Bryobacterales; family Bryobacteraceae; genus Palsa-187. The sequence goes on from JBEBFS010000126.1 coordinate 3,579, forward strand.
GCTTTGCGCTGAACACGCGGACCAGATCGACAAGAACAACGGCACGGGGTACCCCGCCTCGACGCTGAAAACCTACAAGCTAATGCATGAGGAAAAGATCAGGCGAGAGAGGGGCGGAATCTCCCACAAGATCGGATGGCTTCACTCCATTTCAATCGACAAAGGGCCGATATTCAGCACACCTGCCGAGATCACGTTCGGCAAGGTCACCGTTCTCCACGGAAATAACGGTAGTGGCAAGACCGCCCTTTGTGATTGGCTACAGGGAATATCCGATCCTTCCATGTTAGGCCGTTGGTCGCGCCCCACGGGCCTCTCATATGAAGTTACGTACCTCGACCCCTTCAAACACAAGCTCAGGGTGCGAGTAAACTCGCCCGATGAGGTTGAGTACTTTCTGAATGGTGAGCCCGTGCCGTTCGACCCAAATCCGATCAGATTTGTGCGGCTAAGGGATCTACGGACGAGCCCATTCAGTGATAAGTTACCATCCATGACCGATCTGGAGTTTCTGAGCAAAAGCCTCTCCGTTAGCCCCGCGCTCATCCGAAATATGGTGCCCCTTGTCGGCGTCCCCCAGGGCAGTACGGTTAGTGGCCTCCGCATCGAACGTCGCCCGGATGACTCGGTCGTTGTATGGACTGACGTCAACGGGACCAGTTCGGGGCTCGACCTCCTAGGGCAGCTATCGAACACCGAACGAGCTCGCGTCCTCCTTGAAATTGCGGCGGTCTTCGCCAGACACTCTGCAAAACGGTCGCCGACGATACTACTTGTCGATTGGGCGGCAAAGAGTTTCGACAGCAGATGGATGAGGCGGGTCATTGAATTTCTTTCGAGTGATAGCAATCCATTTCAAACTGTTGTGGAGCGTGTCACAAACGGACTCGACGGGTGTGACATGGCGCGAGTTGTCAATCTTTGTGGCAAAGAAGTGGATGTAACAGTTGATCACGTTTGACGAGTCCCTCGGATAAGCTGTGCAGCCGCATCGACTTAACGGCGCCCAAACTGCGACTACGGAGCATGCGGGAATCGCAGCGCGGTCGCGGTTTGGGTAAGCCCCTGCCGTTCAAACGTGTCTAAGTACTCGCTCGCGGTCTTGGGCGGATTCTTCAAGCTTTGCCGATGCGTCTCGGCCGCTGCAATTACTGCGCCAGGCGCGAGGTCGAGCAGATGAAGGACAAACTCGTCGGGATGTTGCGCCTCGATCCCGAATGCTCCAACAACGTCGGCTGGGAAATCGCGTAGGTTCATCGTGACGATCACGTCTGCTTGGCCGCGAATAGCGGCGGCAAGGACGTGTCTGTCGTCAGGATCGGGCAGTTGTAGGCCGGGGATCAGATCTTCGTAGCCGGTGACGAGCGCGTCGGTGGCATGTAGGTCCATCAAAGCCCGGGTTCGTTCGAGTTTCTGCCGCGTCAGGTCTGGCCGCTTCTCCAAAAGCGCGGAGATCCATTCTTCGTGGACATCCGCCGACCACTTGGCTCGAAACAGCCCGGTGAGTGCGAGATGCATCAGCAGGTTCCGCAGTTCCGCCGGGTAGAGCACGTTGGCGTCGTAGAATGCGGTGAACGTAGCCACCGTAGGTTACAACCCCAGTTCTTGGTCGTATGAGGCGAGTTCGGCAAGTACGGCGCGGCGCTCGGCATCGGCGCGGCGTTTGTAGGCCATGAGGGCTTCGAATCGAACGCGACGGTGCGTGCCCACGCGGCGATATTCGATCTTGCCTTCGTCGAGAAGCTGGATCAGAGAAGGCCGCGAAATGTTCAGCATGTCGGCGGCTTCCTGCGTGGTGAGCTCGGCGTGGACCGGGATCAAAGTCACCGCGTTTCCTCGAGCCATTTCCTCCAGGATGTGGATCAGCATCCGTACTGCGGTCGCCGGCAGTTTGACCGTGCCGCCAGTGGGATCGTCGAGCATGCGGAGCTGAAGCGGGTCCGCCGTTTGCGCGCGTCCGGAGAGGACACGGCTGGTTTCCTTGGCGAGAATCGCCTCGGCCTCAGACGGCAGTGTTGGTGCGAGTGTTCCTTGTGCCATCGCTTGTTTGCTCCTGGACTCATCCTATCACAATCGAAGCAATCGAAAACAAGCGAAGTATTCGAAATAGCCTCTGTCCTTTATATATGCGGACACCATTGCGGCTCCCGGTCGGGATCACCGCCAACTCAACCCCAAACCAACCTAAGGAGAACTGAAATGACTGCGAACCTGACTGTGAGCGCGAGCCAAGTGCTCAGCGTGCAAGACCTGAAAGTGCGCCTCGGACGGGACGTGACTGAAATCGTCGGCACGTTCTTGAATGTGGCCGAAGCGGTAGTGGCCCACTGGGTCGAATATTCGAAGGGGCTGCTGCTGTTTGTGATGGTGCCGGGCGATGCCCGGTCCGGCGAGTTCTACATCTATGACCGCAAGAAGGGCAACTTCTGGCTGCTGAGTCTGGCGGACAGCGTGTTCGGTGGCTACTCGCTGGCCGACATGCGCCAGAAAATCAAGGAGTTCCAACTGCTTGAGCTCGCTGAAGACCCATCCCGGCTGCGGGCAGCGAAGGGTTAGCGGCAACTCGTTTTGCGATTCCAGGAAACGGGTGTAAAGAAGAGCTATGCCGCAATCGCTGCTGGCAACGCCGGAGATGGCCGCCGAATATTCGCGCTGGTTTGTGAACCGACTCGCCTACACGCGCCAGTCGGACCGGCCGCATCCAGACTCTGGTCGGCACTTCTACTACCGGCCGGGGTCGAAGAATGGAGCGGAGGTCGCGCTACAGCTTGACGACGTGCGCCGTCACCTGGCGGGCGAAATCACCGTCGGAGTTTACGCGATCAACCCACCGACCCAGCGCGTGAAATGGATGGCGATTGATGCGGACTACAAGCGGTCCCTCGACGATCTACTGAAGCTCCAATATGAACTGCAGCAGGACGGGATTCAGGCGGCCCTCGAACAGAGTCGGCGCGGCGGGCATCTATGGATTCTCTTTGAGACGCCGGTGCTGGCCCGGCACGCTCGGGTGTACATTCGACACCTGGCTGGAAAGCTGTCGGTGCATGTCAAATCTGCCGGTCCGGTGGACGGAATTGAACTATTCCCAAAGCAGGATCAAATTGCCCCCGGGCAGTTCGGGAACGCGATCCGTGGGCCGCTCGGAGTCCATCGCGCCGTGAATCGCCGGTTTTGGTTTTACGGCGCAGCGCACGATCTAAATGCTCAGATGAGGTACTTGCGGGAACTGCGGCGGGTTACGGAATCACAGCTCACCGAACTGATCGCCGATTTGGATGTTGCCGACGAGGCGACCCCACGGACCCATTCGCCTGAAATCTACCGTGATCGAACCGTGTTTCAGATTCTGGACTTCCTGGATCAGAACGCGTTGCGGCGAATCGGGCGGAACTGGGTCACGCAATGTCCAAGCTGCGCGGCAGCGGGTCGGGATCGCGGCAAGGACAATCTGGCCGTCTCCGTGGAGGAACCACTGAAGTACCTCTGCTGGGCCGGTTGCAACAATTCACAAATCCGGGCCGCGCTTGGCGCATCGGCCCCGGTGCTCGCGCGATAGGAGAAGAAGATGGCAAACGAATCCCGTCTGGTGCTCCCGAAGCCACTGCTTACCAGGCTCAACTCACTCGGAATCTATTGCCAAACGTGGGTGACTGCGGAGAGGCAGGACAGGGCGAAGCGTTGGGTTCTGCGAGGCGTGGAAAGCGGCGGGAGCGCGAAGGAGTTCGGGCGGTACATCTCCTTCTTCACTCCGAACGGATCCCGGATGGAATGGCTGCAGAAGGCGGACCGCATCGGCGCCAACGGGGTCCACGCGATTGTGATCGGCGAGGTGCTTATCGGCGTCGAGATGGCGCGCGTGGAGGACACCTACCAGTTGATGATCGCCAAGTACGAACTCGGAAAA
>JBEBFS010000127.1:0-7463 GCA_040081855.1 Bryobacteraceae bacterium
CCTTGATGCCCTCGGCGCCCATCATCGCGGCGAACTTGCCGGGGAATTCCTGATCCAGCTGACGCTTGCGTTCGTCGCTGATCACTTCGCCCTTCTTCAGGTCCGTCACTTCGCCGTTATCGACGATGACGAACGCTTCGAAGTAGAGCACGCGCTCGAGTTCACGCAGCGTGATATCGAGCAGGTAGCCGATGCGCGACGGAAGGCCTTTGAAGAACCACACATGCGAGCAGGGGCTGGCCAGCTCAATGTGTCCCAGGCGCTCGCGGCGCACGCGGGAAAGCGTCACTTCCACACCGCACTTGTCGCAGATGACGCCGCGGTGCTTCATGCGCTTGTACTTGCCGCACAAACATTCCCAATCGGCGATGGGGCCGAAGATGCGGGCGCAGAACAGCCCGTCGCGCTCCGGCTTGAAGGTGCGGTAGTTGATGGTTTCGGGCTTGGTTACTTCGCCGTGCGACCAACTCCGGATCTTCTCCGGCGACGCCAGCGAAATACGTATGGAGTCGAAATCCGCAATCAGGTTCGAACGATCGTAAGGTGAGGAACGATACATGTATTTAGCTCCTATTTGCGGTTCTTAGTCAGCGGCGAGTGCCGTCTCAATCGTTTCCGTCTGCTTCTTCATCAATTCCACGTCCAGACACAGCGATTGCAATTCGCGGATCAGAACGTTGAAGCTTTCCGGAACTCCAGGCTCGGCTGCCGCCTCGCCCTTGACGATTGCTTCGTAAATCTTGGCGCGGCCGTAAACGTCATCGGACTTCGCCGTTAGCAGTTCCTGCAGCACGTAAGCCGCGCCGTAGGCTTCCAGCGCCCAGACTTCCATTTCGCCGAAGCGCTGGCCGCCGAACTGGGCCTTGCCGCCCAACGGCTGCTGCGTAATCAACGAATACGGTCCAATGGAGCGCGCGTGGATCTTGTCGTCCACCAAGTGCGACAGCTTCAGCATGTAGATGTAGCCAACCGTTACAGGCTGCTCAAACGGAACACCGCTGATGCCGTCATGCAACTGAATCTTGCCCGAGCTGGGAAGATTCGCCGCATGCAATTGCGTCTTGATGTCCTTTTCCGTCGCGCCGTCAAATACCGGCGTGGCGAAGCGGACACCCAGAGCCTTCGCGGCCCAACCAAGGTGGGTTTCGAGAATCTGTCCCACGTTCATACGGCTGGGAACGCCCAGCGGATTCAGTACGATTTCCACCGGCGTGCCGTCGGGCAGATACGGCATGTCTTCTTCGGGAACGATGCGCGCGATCACACCCTTGTTCCCGTGGCGGCCGGCCATCTTATCGCCGACCGACAGCTTGCGCTTCATCGCGATGTAGACCTTCACCTGCTTGATGACGCCCGGCGGCAGTTCATCGCCCTTGCGGAGTTTCGCGATCTTCTCTTCGGTGATCTTTTCGAGCACCGCAATCTGACGCGACGTCATCTCTTCGATTTCATCGATCTGCTCGTTGACCCGGGGATCTTTGTCCTTCAGGCGCAAGCGCTTCAGATCGCGCGCGCGGAGCTTTTCAATCATGTCCGCGGTAAGATCCGTGCCCTTGGCAAGCAGCTTCTTGTTCGTCTTTTCGTCGTGGAGGTCGGCCAGGATTTCCTTGCCGGCCAGAATCCCCGCCAGACGCTTTGTGCGCTCGTCGTTCAAAATGCGCTTTTCGTCTTCGAGGTTGCGGCGCATGCGCTCTTCGCTGCTTTCAAGGATCAGCTTCGAACGCTCATCGAGTTCCGCACCCTTGCGCGAGAACACCTTGCAATCCACCACCGTGCCTTCGATACCCGGCGGGCAGTAGAGCGAAGCGTCCTTCACGTCGCCGGCCTTTTCGCCGAAGATCGCGCGGAGCAGTTTTTCTTCCGGCGTCAGCTGCGTTTCGCCCTTGGGCGTCACTTTGCCCACCAGAATGTCGCCCGGCTTCACCGTGGCGCCGATGCGGATGATGCCGCTTTCGTCCAGGTTGCGCAGGAAGCCTTCGGCGATATTCGGAATATCGCGCGTGATTTCCTCCGGACCCAGCTTCGTGTCGCGGGCATCCACTTCAAATTCCTCAATGTGGATGGAAGTGTAGTAGTCTTCCTTCACCAGCTTCTCGGACACAACGATTGCGTCTTCGAAGTTGTAGCCGCGCCAAGGCATGAACGCCACAAGAACGTTGCGGCCAAGAGCCAGTTCACCGAGATCGGTACACGGACCGTCGGCAAGCACGTCGCCCTTTTTTACACGCTGGCTCTGCTGCACAATCGGCTTTTGATTGATACAGGTGTTTTGGTTGGAGCGCTTAAACTTCGTCATCGTGTAGATGTCGGCGCCCACTTCGCGCGAAAGCTGTCCTTCATGGACGTTGCCTTCCACGCGAACAATGATGCGTTCGCTATCCACCGAATCCACAATTCCCGAACGCTTACAGATAATGACCGCGCCCGAGTCGCGCGCCGTCACGCGTTCCATGCCCGTGCCGACGTACGGAGAATCGGCGCGCAACAGCGGAACCGCCTGGCGTTGCATGTTCGATCCCATCAACGCGCGGTTCGCGTCGTCGTTCTCAAGGAACGGAATCAAGCTGGCGGCCACCGAGACAAGCTGTTTCGGCGACACGTCCATGTACTGCACTTTGTCCACGTGCTCCAGAACGAAGTTGCCGGCCTGCCGAGCGTTGACAAGCTCGGAAGTGATGCGGCCTTTTTCGTCCAGGCCCACGTTCGCCTGCGCAATGATGTACTTATCTTCTTCCCAAGCCGAGAGGTAATCGCAGTGCGCCTCGTATTCGGCGTGCTGGCCTTTGCCCGCAGCCTTGTTGGCCTTGTCCATTTCGCCAAGCGTCATCACCTGGCCGACTTTGAATTCGGTTTCGCCCGGATTCAGCACCCGGACTTCATCCACCACCACACCTTCCTTCACGCGGCGGTACGGACTTTCGATAAAGCCGTAATCGTTGATGCGCGCAAAGCAGGAAAGCGAGCTGATCAGACCGATGTTCGGACCTTCCGGCGTTTCAATCGGACAGATACGGCCATAGTGCGTCGGGTGAACGTCGCGGACTTCGAATCCGGCGCGTTCGCGTGACAAACCGCCTGGTCCAAGGGCGGAAAGACGCCGCTTGTGCGTGATTTCCGAAAGCGGATTCGTCTGATCCATGAACTGCGAAAGCTGTGAAGAACCGAAGAACTCGCGGATCGCGGCCATGACCGGCTTTGCGTTCACCAGATCGTGCGGCATCGCCGTCGACATTTCCTGGTACACGCTCATCTTTTCTTTGATCGCGCGTTCCATGCGGACCAAACCGATGCGGAACTGGTTTTCGAGAAGCTCGCCCACCGCGCGAACGCGGCGGTTGCCCAGGTGATCGATGTCGTCGACGGCGCCCAAGCCCCTGCGGAGCTTCAGCAGATACTGAATCGTGTCGATGAAGTCCTTGTGATCCAGCGTGCGCTTGTCCAGCGGCGTTGCATCCGCCCGATCGTGCAGCTTGATATTGAACTTCATGCGGCCGACCCGCGAGAAATCGTACTTGCGCGGATCGAAGAACATGCCCTGGAACAACTGCGTGGCCGTATCCACGGTCGGCGGATCGCCCGGACGCAGCTTGCGGTAGATTTCGAGCAGCGCGTCGTTCTGCGCCTTCACCGGATCTTTTCTCAACGTCATCGAAATGACGTTGCCTACGTCGTCGAGCTCCGGGAAGAAAATGTCGAACGTCTTGATGCCGGCGTCGATCAGCTTGCCCATATTCGCGGGCGTCAACTCGTGATTGGCTTCAATCAGGATTTCGCCCGTCTCCATATCGATGACGTCGGCGGCAACATATGCGCCTTCGAGATCGTTCGGAGCAACCTCTGCCAACTCCACCTTGGACTTCTGCAGTTCCTTGAAGACGCTGTTGGTGATCTTACGGCCCTGCGGCACCACCGTTTCGCCGCGATGCGTGATCGCGTGCGAAAGCTTGTGGCCCACCATGCCCGGCGAGACCTTCCAATAAATCTTCTTATCTTTGATAACGATGTCGTTGCAGGTATAGAACGCGCGCAGAATTTCCGCGTCGCTCTTCAGGCCCAACGCACGCAGGAAGACACTACCGTAGAACTTGCGCTTGCGGTCAATACGCACGTACAGCAGGTTCTTGTTATCGTATTCAAACTCAACCCAACTGCCGCGGTAAGGAATGATCTTGCCGAGGAAGTAGCCGGTCGCCTGCTGGCGTTCGAAGAACACGCCTGGCGAACGATGCAACTGCGAAACAATCACGCGCTCGGTACCGTTGATGATGAACGTACCGTTGTCCGTCATCAGCGGAATTTCACCAAAGAACACTTCCTGCTCTTTAATATCGCGAATGGTCTTGTTGCCGGTTTCCGGATCTTTGTCGTACACCGTGAGGCGAATGGTCACCTTCAACGGGGCAGCATAAGTAATGCCGCGCTCTTCGCACTCCGGCACGTCGTACTTCAGTTGCAGCCCCACTGGATCGCCGCAACGGTTACAGAACGTCACGATGTTCTTGTTGAACGTGCCGCAACGGTGGCAAAGCACGTCACCCAAGTGGAACGGATCGGTCTGAATGGTCGCGCCGCAAGCGGGGTTCCGGCAGGTGGAACGCAGGTGGTGCAGCCCCTTGAGGTTGCCGCACTTGCACTCCCAGTTGCCGATCGCGTAATCGACAAACTCCAGTTGGCTCAAGCCACGGAAATCGGAGATCGGAAAGACGCTCTTGAAAACGCTTTCCAGACCCGTGTCGTCGCGCTCGCTCGGCAGAAGATCCATCTGCAGAAAACGCTCATAGGACTTCTTCTGAATCTCAATGAGATTCGGGATCGGGATCGACGTTTTGATTTTGGAGAAATCAACTCTCTCGCGAATTTGCGCAACAATGGAAGTTTCCATTTATCCAATCCTCGATTCGGAGACCAACGATTCGGCAAAAGCCGGTCAGCTTTTGAAGAGACAACGAAAGCCCGAAGCGTGAAACACACTTCGGGCGGAACAATCCTTAGCAAGGTCTGAGCCTAGCAGTAGTTCTGACGAGCTGCCGAGCAGAACGCGGGACGCCAAATTCACCTTAGCCTTTGCTTATTCAGCAGCCGGGCTTCCCATAACATGGATTTGCACGCAGCCAGCCCCTGCGCGCATTTCGGTAACTAAATAGTAACAAACACCCTTCGCAAGCGCAAACGGCGTCCGCTGGACCCAAAACGCCCCAAGCGGCCTCCGCATTCAACATGAATGCGAGGCCGCCCGAGCAATTCCGGACCCTATCTAGCTCTACCGAGCCAGGCCAGCGTCACAGTTACGACGTAGGCCCACCCTACTACGACGTCAACGCCTCGCCGAAGTTACTTTACTTCGACAGTGGCGCCGGCTTCGGTGAATTTCTTCCTGATGGCTTCTGCTTCGTCCTTGTTCACGCCCTCTTTGACATTCTTCGGGGCGCCGTCCACCAGATCCTTGGCTTCTTTCAGGCCCAAGCTGGTGACTTCGCGGACAACCTTAATGACGTTGATCTTGTTGGCGCCGGCGCCCGTGAGCACCACGGTGAATTCGGTCTTCTCTTCCACCGGAGCCGCTGCCGCCGCTCCGCCCGCTGCCGGAGCCGCCGCCACTGCTGCTGCCGCCGCCGAAACGCCCAACTTTTCTTCGAGCAACTTCACGAGCTCCGACGCTTCGAGCAGCGTCAGCCCTTGAATCTGTTCCGCAATTGCGTTGATGTCTGCCATGGTCTTGTTCTTCCTTCTGGTCCTCTAAATTCGGCAACGGGAGGCCCGCTACCCGTTGAACTTGTTTTCCTTGACGCCCTGATCGATGACAACCGCAAGATTGCGGCCCACGCCGTTCATAGCCGTCACTAACCGCTGCGCCGGAGAATTGATCAGGAACAGCAGCTTTGCATAAATCTCTTCCTTCGGCGGCATCGTCGCCAAAGCATTGATGCCTGTCACGTCCACAACTCGGCCTTCCACTAGGCCAGCCTTGAACGTGAACGCCGGATTCGCCTTGGCGTATACCGTCAGCGCCTTTGCCAGCGCCACCGGGTCGCCCGACGTGTAGGCAATGGAGCACATGCCCTTCAAATCGTTCAGCAAACCCTGCGCCTTCAGATCCGCCGCGGCCTTTTCGGCCAGGCGGTTCTTGACAACCTTATAGCTGCCGCCCACACCGCGAACCGCCTTGCGCAGTTCGAAGTCCTGCTGCACGGTCATCTTCTCGTAGCCTGCCAGGAACACCGTCCCGTTATTTTCGAGCTCTGCACGCAGACGATCGATATCTTGCTGTTTTTCCGGCTTCTTCTTCATGGGAAAATCCTTTGACTAGACGGCCTTCAAATTGTAAGGCGTCACATCGAGCGGCACGCCTGGGCCCATGGTGGAGCACACGGTCACGCTCTTCACATACTTGCCCTTCGCCGCCGACGGCTTCGCGCGAACCACCGCATTGATCAGCGTGTTCGCGTTTTCCACCAGCTTTTCAGCGTCGAAGCTCGCCTTGCCCACCGGCACGTGAATTACGCCCGTCTTGTCGACGCGGAATTCCACCTTACCAGCCTTCACTTCTTTTACCGCCGTGGCAATATCATTGGTCACCGTACCCGTTTTCGGGTTCGGCATCAGACCGCGAGGACCGAGAACCTTACCCAGCCGGCCGACGCTACGCATCATGTCCGGGGTCGAGATCACGGCATCGTAATCCGTCCAGTTCTCGTTCTGGATCTTCAGGACCATCTCGTCGCCACCCGCGAAATCCGCGCCGGCTTCGTTGGCCTCACGAATCTTGTCGCCCGAGGCGATGACGAGCACCTTCTTCGACTTGCCAAGGCCGTTCGGCAAAACCACCGTGCCGCGGACCATCTGGTCAGCGTGCTTGGGGTCCACACCCAGGCGCATGTGCAATTCGACGGTTTCGTCGAACTTCGCAAACTTGATCTTCTTGACGAGCGGCACAGCCTCGTCCAGCGAGTAGGGCTTCGCCTCTACCTGATTCTGCGCAGCAGTATACTTTTTACCGGTTTTCTGGCTCATGTTTTGACTGGTCCAAACGGCCGAGCCATACAGCGGCTCGCCCTCCCAAGGGGATACGAAACCCTAGACTAGCAAACTTCGTGCCAAAGATGCAAATGGGGCCCAACGTGGGGCGGATTGGCAATCCGCGCGGGATTGGCAATCCCGCCGCAGTTTGCGCGCTCATCTATCCCCCCTACCGCACCAACACCGGAATCGTAGTCAACGTCCCATCACTCTTCGCCCGCAACCCCACCGCATTGATTTTGCCGCCCGCAGGCACCACAAACTCCACCATCCCCCGCTTATTCGCCGTCGCCGAATAAGTGGAAGGCAGCAAGAACGAAGTATGCCCCCGCCCAGCGAGATTGACCGAAGCCGTCTGCAACAACGTCCCCGCGTCATCGTAAATCTTCGCCGTAACAGTAGCCCCCGTAGTAGCAACATTAGACAACGCCACCCCCGTAGTTAGC
>JBEBFS010000128.1:0-7392 GCA_040081855.1 Bryobacteraceae bacterium
ATTCGATAACCTTTACGCGATTCCGAGCAGCACTCGCCAGCAGACCACGGCGTGGGCCATTACGACCAGCGACGGCATCATTATGATTGACTCGGGCGAGAAGGGCCGCACGGAGGCGCTTCTGGATGGATTGAAGAAAGTCGGGCTGGATCCGGCGAAGGTGAAGTATATTCTGCTGGGCCATGGCCATGGCGATCACTACGCGGGCGCGGGTTTGTTTCAGGAAAAGTACGGCACGCACGTGGGAACCACGGCGGCGGATTGGGACATGATGTTCCCGCCGAACGGGCCGCCGAATCAGAACCTGGACCGTCCGAACCGCGACCTGGTTTTGAAGGAAGGCACGCCGGTCACGTTGGGCGATACGACGGTGAACATTGTGGAGATTCCGGGACACACGCCGGGCTCGGTGGGCTTCATCTTTAATGTGAAGGAAAACGGCCAGACGCACACGGCGGGCATGTTCGGCGGCACGATTCTGGCGCAGGGCCGCATCACGACGCCGGATTTGAACCTCTATATCAGCTCCATCAATCATTACCTGGAAGCCGCGAAGAAGATGAAGGTTGACGTGGAGATTCAGAACCACGCACTGTTCGACGACACACCGGGCCGCCTGGCTCGGCTGAAGACGCGCAAGGCGGGTGAGCCGAATCCGTTCATCATGCCGCTGGATACCTACGTGAAGATGTGGGGCGGCGTAGTGACCGAATGCATCCAGGCGGAGATTGCGCGGCGTCCGGCGGGAGCGAAATAGGCAACCGCCTTGAGCAACCGGGTGTAAACCGGATGTAGAATCGTTGGACAGGAGTTTTACGGAATGATAAAAAATCTCGCGTGGGTTTCCATAATAGCGGTCGTGCTGGCGGGCGCGCCGGCAGCGTTCGCACAAGCACAGAAAGCAGCGGCTTCCGATATTCCGAAGCGTGATATTTCGGGCACGTGGACGCCGGAGAAAGAGGGTTCCGGCATCGGCGGCCCTGGACCGTACAGCGCGCCGTCGGATGGGAAGCATGAGCCTCCCTACACGCAGGCGGCTCGCGACAAAATGAAGGACTACCGGCCGGGCAATGGGATTTATCAGAATCCGCCTCCGTTGATTAACGATCCGGCGGTGATTTATTGCGATCCGCAAGGCATGCCGCGCATGGACCTTTACGAGTTGCGCGACACGCACATCGTGCACGAAAAAGAGAAGACGCTGATTCTTTATCAATACAACCGCATGTGGCGCTACGTCTGGACCGATGGACGCGAAGCGATGCCGAAAGATGCCGAGCCGCGCTGGATGGGCTATTCGACGGGTAAGTGGGAAGACGACTATACGTTTTTGGTCACCACGGTAGGCATGGACGAGCGCACGTGGCTCGACAAGTCCGGCCGTCCACATAGCGAAGACATTCGCGTCGAAGAGCGTTTCCATCGCGTCGCGAAAGACAAGCTGGAGTTCACCGTGACCATTTTCGATCCGAAGATGTACACCGCACCGTGGAAGCCGCTGGATAAGTTCCCGATGAAGCTGTTGCCTGCAACGTCCGATCCTGTCGAGATGTTGTGTTCGGTCTCCGAATATATGCTTTACAACGAGCAGATGAAGTTCGGCAACCCGACGGCGGGAACCGGCGGACAGCGGCCGCCGAGGAAGAATTGATCCGTCGCAGAATAATTTAGGAAGGGCCCTGGCGAAAACCAGGGTCCTTTGCTCTTGGCTTGGTCGCAGCCGAACGTCGATAGTTGATGTCTATGAAATAAGCGAATCTATTTGAGGGCTTGCGCGAGTCCCCGCGCTGGAGGACGATCATGACGACAAAGGCGCTTCTGTTGGCTCTGGGTTTGGGCGTTATGGTACAGACCGCGGATTCCCAGACATCGGTCACCTACGGCTCGGTCACCTATTACAAGGACGTTCTGCCGATTTTGCAGGCAAACTGCCAGGGTTGTCATCGGCCGGGTCAGGTTGCGCCGATGTCCTTCCTCACGTACGAGACCAGCAGACCTTGGGCAAAGGCGATGAAGGCTGCGGTCCTTTCCAGGAAAATGCCGCCGTGGGGCGCCGATTCCCAATACGGGCACTTCGTCAATGACCGCACGCTGAGGCCAAGTGATCTCGACACGATCTCGAAATGGGCCGATACGGGCGCGGCTGCCGGCGATCCAAAGGATGGACCGAAGCCGTTGGTGTGGGCGCCGGATGGTTGGCAGATCAAGCCGGATGTGATCGCCGCCGGTCCGAAATTGCATGTGCCTGCAAAGGGCCTCGTCGAATGGACCTGGGTTGTGATCCCGGCCCCCTTCAAAGAGGACACGTGGGTGACCTCGGTTGAGGTTCGGCCCAGCCACATTCCGATTTCTCATCATGTGTGTCTCGCTTTTGGTCCGCACAAAGAAGGTACGGTCTATAACAAGCCGGTTTGGCAGGATAAGCCGCGCGACGACAAAGGCGATGAACTCGACACGCGAAGCGGCGTCGGCGGTGTGACCAGTAGCTCACTGGCAAAGCCCAATCCGAACACGGTAGGCGGCATTCTGGCGGGAACGAACGGGATCGAGGAATGCTACGAGCCGGGGCGTATGCCGGCGGATTTTCGTCCCTACGGTGCCGCCAAGCTGATTCCCAAGGGTACGGATATCGCGATCAATTATCACTTCACTCCAAACGGAACCGAAGCGGACGCGAACGTCGAAATCGGCTTCACGGTGACGAAAGAAGCGCCGAAGCGGCGTTACCTTGCGATGAGCATGTCCGCACCGCAGGACCATGTGCGTTTCGCGATTCCTGCGCAACATCCGAATTGGGAAAGTCCAACGGCGGATGCGGAGTTTCTGCAGGACGTGGAACTGGTTGGCATGATGCCGCACATGCATGTTCGCGGGAAAGACATGCGGTATGAACTCGAATACCCGGACGGAAAGCGCGAGACGGTACTGAACGTTTCCAAGTGGGATTTTAACTGGCAGATCTGGTATGACACGTCGATCAAAGTTCCGAAAGGCACCAAGCTTCACGTGTACGCGCATTTCGATAATTCGCCCAACAACAAGTACAATCCGGACCCGAACAAGACCGTTTACTACGGCGACATGACGTGGGACGAGATGATGTTTCCCTCCTGGGGAGTGGTTGTGGAAGATAAGACCATCGACCAAAAGCAGAGCGTGAAGCGAATTCCTGGAACATAGACAGATCGATGCCGGCCGCTCCGGCCTGCGATTCGCCAACATCTTCGCGATACCATAGTGAGCTATGCGGAACGCGCTTTTTCTCGTTCTTTGCGCTGCCCTCGCGGCCCCGTCGCAGGCGCAATGGTTGAACTATCGGGTTCCGGGGACGCCGGTGAAACCGGATGGGAAGGTGGATCTGGCGGCACCGGCCCCGCGGGCTCCGGATGGGAAGCCGGATTTGACGGGTGTGTGGCATTTACAGCGTGGACCTTCGGGGCCGTCGAATAATGTCACGGCCGGACCCGCGGGTGTGGACCCCGGAAGCCTCACCGCCAATATTTTTCGCGACATGAAGCCCGAGGATATTCCGGAGAAACCGGAAGCGGCGAAGGTCCGCCTGGAACGCACCAAGGATGGAAAGCGTTTGAATCCGTCGGTCTATTGCTTGCCGATGGGCGTCCCCACAAACAACTTCCTTACAGAGGTGACCAAGTTTGTGCAGGCGCCGAAAGAGATCATCGTGATGTACGAGGTGGACGGCACGCATCGCCAGATTTACACGGATGGACGGCCGCTGCCGAAGGATCCTTCGCCCGCCTGGCTGGGCTACTCGACCGCGCGTTGGGAAGGTGACACGCTGGTGGTGGAGAGCGAAGGTTTCAACGACAAGACTTGGCTGGATATGAACGGCCACTCGCACAGCGAGGCGCTGCACCTGACCGAACGCTACCATCGCCGCGACTTCGGACACATGGATGTGGAGATGACGTTCCAGGATCCGGTGTATTACTCGCGGCCGTTTACCATCAAGTTCACGCATGAACTGGTGGCCGATTCCGATATTCTCGAAAGCTTCTGCGCGGAGAATGAGAAATCGCGCGCACATATTCTGCAGTCGAAGTAGAGTAGGCCGAATGCAGAAGACACCGGGTAATCGCGCTGCGGCACGTTCCGCTGTACCGCGTTACCGGTGATAAGCTAGCTTGAGGCTGGCATTGACCAGCTTGCAGGAAAGGGAGTTGCTTACATGCGAAATGGATTTTTAGTAAATACTGGATGGTCGCGCGCGGCTATGGTCGCTGTGCTGGGGGCGATGGGGGCTTCGCTCGCGCTGGCGCAGAATGATCTTGTCGGGCGCACGGAAGGGAAGATGGAGGATGCTCTCCTCTCTTCCGATACGGATAAAGGCGCGTTCAACAAGCACGAGTTCAACGGGCTGTGGGCACGCAATCCGCAGGTGTACGGGCTGCCGCGGTGTCCGGAGTGTGGCGATCCGGGGCCGTGGCCGCGGGCTTCCTATGGGTTCCACGGGACGTTCCCCCCGCGCACGGCGGAGGGCGAAAAGCTGTTCAACGCGAACAAGACGGCCCGCGGCATTGAGAAGGATAGCGCCGAGGCCAAGCGCCGCACGGATTTGGACATTGGTTTGCGCCGCGCCATTCTGCCGGCGTTCGGCAACGATCCGGAAGCGCGCTGCGAACCTCTGGGACTGGCTCGCCTGATCACGTTTTCGGGCGGCGGCGCGACGATGGAGATGATGCATTCGCCGACGAATGACAAGATTCTGCAGCGCTTCGAGTGGACGTGGGACAACCGCGAAATCTGGACGGACGGGCGCAAACTGCCGAAGGTGGACGATTATCTGCCGCGCTACACCGGCTACTCGGTGGGGCATTGGGAAGGCGACACGCTGGTGGTGACGTCGACGGGCTTTGACGATCGTCAATGGCTGGACCAGTACGGCTATCCGGTGAGCAGCGAAGCGGTACTGGAAGAACGCTGGGAGCGGCCGAGCAAGAACCGCTTGCGCGTGCAACTGACGCTGATCGATCCGAAGCTGTACTCGGCTCCATGGAAGAGCAGCTACAAGGTTTGGACGCTGATTCCGAAAGAGAAGATGGCGATTGCGGGCTGGTCGGGCATTTTGGAAGACCGCTGCGTGCCGTCGGATGAGGCGCTGTTCAATACGTTCCGCGATCATGCGGCGGGGAAGAAGTAAAACGGTAGGGGACAGGGGATAGAGGACAGGTGATAACGGGGGGGCGGCGCAGAGCTGCCCTCTTTCTATTTAAGGAGAGGGAATGGGGCGGGCAATATCACCCTTTCCTGTTGGGACCGTATTGACAAGAGACAATTGTCAGTATAAGGTGGAATCGCCATCCGGAGCCTGAAGCACAAGGGGCTGACGAGGCTCTACGAGACGGGGGATCGAAGCGGCATACGGCCGGATTTGGCGGACACCGTGGAAAATATACTGACGATCCTCGATGCGGCCGCGACTCCGCAGGCACTGGATCTGCCGCGATACCGGCTCCATACTCTGAAGGGCAACCGGAAAGGCTACTGGGCCGTGACCGTGCGGGCGAACTGGCGGATCATGTTCCGTTTTCAGGATGGCGATGCCTTTGATGTGGAACGGATCGATTATCACTGAGGAGAAGAAATTATGCCGATGAAACTTCCTGTGCATCCGGGGCGGCTAGTTCGTCAGGATTGCCTGGAGCCGCTGGGATTGAGCGTGACGGAAGGCGCGAAGGCTTTGGGCGTGACGCGACAGGCACTGAATAATGTGGTGAACGAAAAGTCTGGGATATCTCCGGAAATGGCGATCCGGTTATCGAAAGCATTTGGAAGCACGCCGGAAACCTGGGTGCGCATGCAGGCTGCGTTCGATCTGGCTCTGGCCATGAAGGGCGCGAACAAAATTCGAGTGCAGAGGTACCAGAGGCGCACGGCGGCTTGAGGGCTGAGACGGGCAGGGGACAGAGGACAGGCGACAGAGGCTAACGGGGGGCGGTTTTGGCTGCCCTCTTTTTTATTTGGGAGACACTGCTTTCTTTGGATTTGCGGGGGCGCGGGGTTTTTTTGCGGGATTGCCAATCCCGCGCGGGTTTCCAACCCGCCCCACTTTCGGGCTACTGCTTGAGGGCCTGTTCCAGTTCTTCGGGGGTGGTGATGTGTTGTTGTTCTACTAGTTGTTCGATGCTTTTGTAGTCTTGCTCGGTGGCGTGCGTGAGGTGTGGGTCGGGCCCCAATAGTATGTCTGGATTTTTGGGGCCGGTGATTTGGTAACCGAGGGGGCCGAAGAGCCGTTTGAGTTCGATGAAAGTTCGCTCCCACCAGGTGGGGGGCAGGTCCCAGGTGGGGCCGAATTTGTAGACGGCGCCGTACATGACCAGGGCTTTGGAATCGGGCACGCCTGAGCAGCGCATGGCGTCATAAAACATCCGGTGGACCTTTTGCCAGGGGCGCGCGCCGGGCAGGTGCTGCTCGCCTCGGACGCAGTACACATCGTGGATCACGGAGGCGTAGCGGTAGCTGCCTTCGAAGGGGCCGCCGATGACGGTCCAGAAGGCGCGCGGGATGGATGCGCCGTCGATGGTGGAACCGCGCGGTGCGTCCCAACGCGTGCCGCTGCCGTCAACGTACGTGAAATCTTCGGTGAGCACCATGTTGCGGCCTTCCACCCACGTCGCGGTGACCTTGCCATCGTAGTGGCCGAAGGGCGGGTCCTTGCTGCCGCAAGAGATGAGAACGAGCGCGGTGGCGAAAAGGGTCGCGATGCCTGCGGGTTTCCGCATAATTGCAAACAGTATACTGCGGCGGCGGGGACGGAGATGTCGCGACGAGTCGAGAGGGGTCGCGACACGCAAGGAATCGCGACGCCGCACGCTGAGAACGTGCGCGGCGTTGGAGAACCTGGGCGGCTGGGGCGCGCGGGAGGGTTCGCCGGACAACGTGGCCTAGAACCACGAAGGCTTGGGCGGCCCTCCCCCCGGTCACGCGCTGGGAAGGCTGGGCCTTCCTGGCTACACGATACAGCGGGGGGCGGCGGCTGTGCGGAGAGCGGGACGGGAAGTGGTTGAGGGGACGGGAGATTGAGTGCTCAGAAATGCGTGAGTGGATAAAAAGGGTGTGCTGGAAAAGTTGAGAAAGGGGCGGGCTGGTTCGGGTTTCTTGGGACGAGTTTACTCCGCGGGATGCTGGTGTGGGAGGAGGGGTGTCGCGAGGAGTCGCGATGCGGCACGCTGAGAGCGCGCTACACCGCTTACGGCACGTCGCTTGCGGCACGTCGCTTACCTACGGCGGAAGAAACCGGGGAATCCCCTCCCTCACGGTCGGGGCTCGCTATTGACCTGCACCCCAAAGTTGAGACAGAGAAAATAGGTGACAGTTCTCCAAGAAAGGGAGGATTGTTGCGAGATGGGGAAAGCGAGAGAGTTCAGCCGG
>JBEBFS010000129.1:0-7381 GCA_040081855.1 Bryobacteraceae bacterium
CGTGCGCTCGCCCGCTACATCGAACGTTTTTACGCACGCGAATCGGAGGGCGGCGAGCCCGGACGCCGGCGGTGGATCGTTTTCGGCGCCATGCGCGATAAATCCGTTGAAGAGATCGCAGGTATTCTGTTTCCACTGGCCGATGAACTGGTGTTCACCTCTCCGGATTCCACGCGCGCGCTGCGGCCAGAGGCACTTGTGGAGTTAGCCGGCCGAGGAAAGACGGCGCCGAACATCAAAGCAGCGCTCGAACTCGTACAGAAGGAAGCCTCTTCCGACGACGTGGTGTTCGTCACCGGATCGCTTTTCCTGGTCGGCGAAGCCCGGCCGTCCTCATACAATAGAAGCTCATGGCCTTTCTCTGGAGCCTGGTCGTAGTCGACCCGCTCATCATCCTTTCCACCATCGTTTGTGGCCTGCTCAGTATCCTGGTCACGCTGTTCGACAAGACCGGCGACACGGGCATCGTGGTTGCGCGCCTGTGGGCAAGGTCGCTGCTGTTATTCGCGGGTGTAAAGGTGAAAGTGGAGGGCCTGGAAAAACTGCCAGGCCGCAGCTGCGTGATCTGCTCGAATCACTTGAGTTATATGGACACGCCGGTGGTGCTTTCCTCTATCCCGGAACGCTTCCGCTTTCTCGCCAAACGCGGCCTCTTCGAGATCCCCTTCCTGGGTACGCATCTGACCCAGGCGGGCCACATTCCAGTGCCTCGCGAAGATCCCCGGGCGGCGGTAAAGACGATGACGCAAGCAGCGGAAATCATCCGCACGCGCGGCATCTCCATGCTGGTTTTCCCCGAAGGAGGCCGCTCCTTCGACGGTGTCCTGCAACCCTTCAAAGAAGGCGCGGCGTACATTGCGATCAAGGCCGGAGTGCCGATTGTTCCGATTGCGCTGATTGGGACAAGAGAAGTGCTCCCCATGGGCGGCAAAGTCTTCCGCCGCGGAACCGTGATTGTGCGTGTGAGCGATCCGGTTCCGACAGAGGGACTAACACTAAAGGGTCGCGAGCAAGTGATCACCGCAGTGCGGGAGCGGATCGTCGGGATGCTGGAGAGGTAGGGGGGAGCAACGTGTCCGATCTTTCTGCTTTCCTCAAATCGACCGAGATCATCGACTGGACGCACCCCCTGGTGCGTTCCAAGGCGGCTGAGTTGGCTCACGGCACAGATCAGCCGCTTGAGATCGCGCGCCGGTGCTTTGAATGGGTGCGTGACAACATTGAACACAGCTCAGACTTCCAGCGGAACCCGGTCACTTGCACGGCATCCGAGGTCCTCACGCACGGCACCGGATACTGCTACGCGAAGAGTCATTTGTTGGCTGCACTATTGCGCGCGAACGGTATCCCGGCCGGCTTCTGCTATCAACGGCTCAGTGTGAATGATACGGGAGCGCCATTTTGCCTGCATGGGCTCACCAGCGTCTATCTGCCCGAACATGGCTGGTACCGCGTCGACGCCCGCGGCAACAAGCCCGGCGTGGACGCGCAATTCCAGCCTCCCGTAGAGCGGCTTGCGTTCCCCGAGACTCTACCCGAGGAACGCTTGTTTCCTGAAATCCTCGCTGAACCGCTGCCAGTTGTCCTCGACGCTCTGCGTCGGTTTCGCACTTGGGATGACTTGCTGCGGAACCTTCCGGATTGGGACGGGCCAAGCTTATCAGCTTGAGCGGTCACTTCGACTAGCTGCGTTGTCTCACGCGCCACTGCCCGCCGCCTTTGCACCTTTCACCAACCCCAGCTTCTTGCGAATTTCCGCATCCAAGCGATCGCGCGCGTCGGTGTGCTCTTTGAGATACGTCCGTGCGTTTTCGCGGCCCTGGCCGATGCGGTCGCCGGCGAAGCTGTACCAGGAGCCGGATTTTTCGACGAGGCCTTCGGTTGCTCCCAGGTCCAGCAGGTCGCCTTCGCGCGAGATGCCTTGGCCGTAGAGGATATCCACTTCCACTTCGCGGAAAGGCGCGGCCACTTTATTCTTGACGACTTTGATCTTAGTGCGGTTGCCGATGACCGCATCGCCATCCTTCAATGCAGCGAGGCGGCGGACGTCCACGCGCACAGATGAGTAGAATTTCAACGCGCGGCCACCCGTGGTGGTTTCAGGGTTGCCGAACATCACGCCGATTTTTTCGCGGACCTGGTTGATGAACACCAGACAGGCGTTGGCGCGGGAGAGCGCAGCCGTCAACTTGCGCAGCGCCTGCGACATCAGCCGGGCGTGTAAACCCATGAAACTATCGCCCATTTCGCCTTCGAGCTCGGCTTTGGGGACAAGCGCGGCTACGGAATCCACCACAATTACATCGACGACGTTCGACGACACCAGCGAATTCGTGATCTCGAGCGCTTGTTCGCCATAATCGGGCTGGGAAACCAGCAGGTTATCGATATCCACGCCGAGAGCTTTTGCGTAGGTGGGATCAAGCGCGTGTTCGGCGTCGATGAACGCGGCCGTCCCGCCCGCAGCTTGGGCTTGGGCGATGAGATGGAGGGCGATCGTCGTTTTGCCCGACGACTCAGGACCGAAAACCTCGATCACGCGCCCCCGGGGGAATCCACCCACTCCGAGCGCTGCATCGAGCGAGATGGACCCGCTTGGGATGACGCTCACTTCCATGGCGTTTTTCGAGCCAAGTTGCAGCACGGCGCCTTTGCCGAACTGCTTTTCCATCTGCCCAAGCATCTGTACAATCAGGCGGGCTTTTTCAGCGGACGCGATCTGGCCGGGTTGCATGCGGAAGCACCTCCAGCAATTTGGTGGGTCGGAAGTGGAAAAGTTCTCAGGAGAATTCTGATCTCCCTCGTCCGGAGTGAAGATTTTGCCGGTTGCAGCCTGGGTACCAATCGCCAACTGCCTGGAAACGTGGATAGGATGTTGCTCCACACATTTCGTTTGGCGCGGGGTGGCCACTTGTGAAATTCTAACTGTGGATTGATCCGCACTGAGAGTTCACGAGGTGACCGATGCCCTGCGACCCGGATGTTTTGAGGCAAGTTCCGCTGTTTGCGCTGCTGGACGACGATGAACTGGCGGTGCTGGCGGCCCAGGTGGAGCTGAAACGCTATGGGCCACGCCAGCGCATTTACAAAATCGACGACCCCGGTGGCCAGGCCTACGTCATGGTCTCCGGGAAAGTCCGGCTGACGACGGTGGATGAAGACCAGCAGGAAGTGGTGATGAGCGAGCCCGAGGCGGGTGAGTTCTTCGGACTTGCCTCCATGCTGGAAGGCACCAAGCACAAGACGGCGGCAATGGCGGTGGACGAAACGGCATGCGTGGAGGTAGACCGGCACGACATCGCAACGCTGCTCCACACAAAGCCCCACGCGGGCATGGACATGCTGACGGTGCTGGGCAGGCACATCCACGCCGCGCAGGATCTGGTGCGCAATCGATCGATGCGCAACGTCAATGAAGTGATCGAGGAAGAAGCAACGGTCGCCGAGCGCCTGGCCGATGGCGTCGCGCATTTCGGTGGATCGTGGCGGTTCATTATTTCCTTTGGTGTCGTGCTGGTCGTCTACACGTTGATCAACATAAGCCTGGCCAAAGAAGCCTGGGACCCGTACCCGTTTATTCTGTTGAATCTGTTTCTATCGATGCTTGCTGCCATTCAAGCGCCGGTCATCATGATGAGCCAGAACCGGCAGGACTCCAAGGACCGCTTGCGCGGTGAGTTGGATTTCGCTGTGAACCGCCGCGCGGAGGCGGAGATTCAGGAGCTGTCGCGAAAGCTGCTCCAGTTGGGCGAAAAGGTGGATGACATTGAGGACCTGCTACGCCAGCAGAAAACCGGATCCTAAGACACGTACACTAGTGAGGAGAGCGCCGGGCCGCGCCACCAGATCGTCGTGACATTCAACGTCCATTTCCTTCCTAGACCAGAAACCCGCGAGCGCGCCGCATGATGGACCGCAAGAGATTGATCCCGAGCCTGGAGCGTTTGACCACGGCGATGGTCGGCTGCGTCGGCGACATCATGCTGGACCGTTTTGTTTACGGGGATGCGGAGCGGATTTCCCCTGAGGCACCGATTCCCGTGCTGCGAGTGCATTCCGAGAAATCGATGCTAGGCGGCATCGGCAATGTGGTGCGAAACCTGGGCGCGCTCGGTTCCGGCATACGGCTGTTCTCGATCATTGGTGCGGATTCGGCAGGCAGCGAGGTTCGTGGACTGCTGGACAAGACCCCCAATTGCGACGCGTATTTGCTGGTGGAGTACTCGCGTAAGACGCCGTTGAAAGTTCGCTATATCGCGCATAGCCAGCAACTTCTGCGCGCCGACAATGAGACCACGGATAGGGCCGCGGCCGATGTCTTCGGCGAGTTAGTGAAGGCGTTTGAGGCGCACGTGAGCGAATGCTCCGTGGTGTTTCTGTCGGATTACGCCAAAGGCGTACTGGCGGGCTCCCACGCCGCGGATTTGATTCGCGTGGCACGGGCGGCAGGAAAGCCGGTTGTCGTCGATCCCAAGGGCCGGGATTTTGAGCGCTACGCCGGCGCCACGGTGATTAAGCCGAACCTGAAGGAATTGGGTGAGGCGACGGGTATTTCGACCAGCACAACCGAATCGCAGGAGACAGCCGCGCGTGTGCTGTTGGAGCGCACGGGAGCGGAATACATGCTGCTGACGCGGGGATCGGCGGGCATGCTGCTGGTGCCGAAGTCGGGAAGCTGTACGGAGTTTCCATCGCTTGCTCAGGAAGTGTACGACGTGTCGGGTGCGGGAGATACGGTTGCCGCGGTGCTTTCGGCCGCGCTCGGGTCCGGTGTGGGAATGATCGAGGCCGTGGAGCTGGCAAACATAGCGGCCGGAATTGTTGTCGGCAAAGTGGGTACGGCGGTTGCTGACCGCTCCGAAATTCTTCGCGAAATTGAGCAGGAGACGGCGACGGCCACCAGCGGTAAGATCTTGGATCTGAAGGAAGCTGCTGAGCGGGTTCGCGATTGGCGACGCATGGGCAAGCGTGTGGGCGTGGTGGCGGATCGCTTCGACCCCGTGACACCGACGCACCTCGAAACGTTGGAACAAACGCGCGAGCACACGGGCCGGTTGATTGCGGCGCTGACAGGTTCCGGAGGCGGCATGAGAGAACTGCTGCTGGCTTCCTTGATTCACGTGGACGCCGTCGTGGTGTGTGAAACGGCCGCGGAAGCGTACGCCGCGCTCGATCCGGATTTGCGCGTTGAGTTCGCCGACGAAGAAGACGAATAGAATGGGCGCTCAACAAAAACTGCGCACGCCTGCCGAAGTGGACGCATGGGTTGCGCAAGAACGCGCCGCGGGGAAGCGCATCGGCTTTACGTGCGGCGCCTTCGACGTGATGCACGCGGGTCATGCGCACTATTTGGCGAAAGCACGCGAGTTGTGCGACCGGCTGCTGGTGGCCGTCAACAGTGACGAATCGATTCAGCGATACAAGAGTCCGCTGCGGCCCATCAATCCTTGGAAAGAGCGCGCTTTTGTGGTGGCGTCGCTTGAATCGACGGACTGCGTTACGGTGCTGGAACAGGACCGACCGGTTGGGTTGATTGAGCGCTGGAAGCCGGATTTCTACATCAAGGGCGGCGATTATTCGGCTTCATCGCTGCGATCAAGTACGGTGGTGGAGAGTTACGGCGGCAAGACTGTGGTCCTGAATTCGGACTTCGCATCGACAAGTACGACAGCGATGTTCGAGCGCATTCAGGCGTTGGCCTTGCACGATGCTCCTTCACCGGCGCGGCCGGCGAAGCCTGCGGGACTGGTGCTGGTGGATCGTGACGGAACTCTCGTCAAAGATGCCACGTTTGATCCGACGCGTGTGGAACTGCTGGACGGGGTTATCGAAGGGCTCGCAAAATTGCAGCAAGCGGGGTTTTCAATTTGCATCGTCAGTAACCAGCAGGGCCTTGGGCTTGGCTATTTTGGCTACCGTGATTTCATCGACGGCAACCGCAAACTACTGCGTGAACTGGGCGCGAACGGTATCGGCATTCGGAAGATCTATTTCTGCCCGCACTCGTTGGGAGAGCCCTGCGATTGCCGCAAGCCCGCGCCGGGGCTGATTTTGCGGGCGCTGCGCGATCAAAATGTTGCTGCGCAACAGGCTTTCGTCATCGGCGATTCGTCCGCGGATATGGACGCCGCCGAGGCGGTGGGTGTGCGCGGTTACTACGTTGGCGCGAGCAACCCGCGCTATCTTCGTATGACGTTCGCGGAGGTCTGCGAACAGATTCTGAACGAAACGAAATAGAGCGGAACACAGAACGGGCTCAAGGCCGGCATTGGCGCGTGAGCCCTTTGTGTTTTTAAATTACGCTTTGGCTGCGCCTTCGATGGCGGCTTTTTCCTCTCGATAGGGGTCGTTCACCACCTTGCATTCCTTGTTGAAGACCATGGTGGCTCGCTTGTCGGATGCGTAGGCAGGCCAATTCGGCAAACCCTTGTGATTGGGGTTACCGGTGCGCGCAAACGAAACCCACGCGGCGCTCATCTTATCGGCAAGTGGCTGCAGATCGGACCCGGTGCCGATTTCGGTCTTCGAGATTTCCACGTTATCGAAGACGAAGGGCAGGTCCATGGTGTGCATGGAGCGGAGGGCTCCGCCGCGCACGGGCGAATACCACTGGAAGTAGTATTTGTAGACCGCGGCCTTGCCTAATGCGGCTTTGCGTTCGGCTTCGATGTCGGTTCCGGTGCGGAAGTTGGACACATCCGTGGCAATGATCAGGAACACGTCCAGGTTGCTGGCCTTGGGACGGTTCTTTTTGTACACGGCGATGATGCGGTCTGCCGAAGCGTCGTCGGTACGAAGCGTTTGTTTCACACGCGCGCGAAGGGCGGCGTCATCGAGAGGATCGTAGCTCTGGTTGCGATTCCAGGTGACTTCAGTTTCGGTGGAGCCGATGATGAGCGGAATATCCGCGGAAAGACCGCTGGCTACAGGGTCGAAGGGATCGGCCGGAATGACTTTGCCGTCAACAACGGGTGCCAGGCGCATGGGCGGCTCGTTGGGCTGGCGCGGGGCATTCAATACATCGAGGAAGCGCTGGAAGGGTACGTTTTGCAGTTCGTCGAGTTGATTGGGGCTGAGGCCGAGTTTGGCGAGCACCAGCAGCGCGGTCTGTCCGGCTTCGCTCCTGGTGACGCCTTTGACGTTCGATCCACTCTGCGCGATGGCGCGATGGTAGAGGCCTTTGGCGGGCGCGGTGCCGAGAAGGGTGCTCACCTTGGTGCCGCCGCCGGATTGACCGAAGATGGTGACGTTGTTTGGATTGCCCCCGAAGTTGGCGATATTGTCGCGGACCCATTCGAGGGCCAGCACCATATCGCGGATGCCCGCGTTGCCCGCTTCCGCCCATTTTGCGCCGCCGATCTCTTCCAGATACAGCCAGCCG
>JBEBFS010000006.1:0-92213 GCA_040081855.1 Bryobacteraceae bacterium
CCGGCTGAACTCTCTCGCTTTCCCCATCTCGCAACAATCCTCCCTTTCTTGGAGAACTGTCACCTATTTTCTCTGTCTCAACTTTGGGGTGCAGGTCATTCGCCTGTCACGGGTTTCTCCACAGCTTAGGCCATGGGCATTCCATGGCAATCTGGGCCGCCTGGAAAGACAAAGGTTGGGTGCAGGCCCCCAAGGCCAAGAAATAAGGGATAGGACGAAAACGAATAGGCGAAGGAGAGGGACACCCTCGTCATTCCGCAAAGGGATACCGAGCCGTGTCTCCCCATTCGCGAAAACA
This sequence comes from Bryobacteraceae bacterium, assembly GCA_040081855.1. GTDB lineage: Bacteria > Acidobacteriota > Terriglobia > Bryobacterales > Bryobacteraceae > Palsa-187. The sequence continues at coordinate 299 of JBEBFS010000006.1, forward strand.
CACAGCGCCCGCATAGGCTGTCGCTCCAGGTCAAACCTCACAAGCGAGCCCCGCGCGTCAGCAAGGGGATTCCCCGGTTCTCATTCCCCATCCCCGACTCCGTCCCAGCCATAACAATTTCACGGGATCGATCGCAATGGTATTTGAGTGTACTGTCCCGCGTTGCCCCGCGTTGCCCCCGCGTTGCCCTTTTCGCATGACAGACGACCAGCTCATGATGTGGACTCACTGTGCCGTTTCCGAACGTTTTCGAGCAACTGTTTCCCGCGACGTTTCATTACGACGCGGACACTGCTACCGTCAGCCGGGTGATAGAAAAATTCGTTGAAACTCCGCCAGCGATCGTATTCGCGCTCAATCTTGCCATCCCATTTAGCAATCGATACGCAGCCGTCTCGGTGCAACTCAGTCATAAACTCACGAACGTGATCAATCGCCAATCCGAACTGTTGTCCTAACTGAAACGCATCGATGAACACTGGCTGCGGGAAGCTCCGGTCCGCTGATTCGAGGATAGATTGTCGTAGCGCAGCGAATAAATCGTCGCCCGAGCGCTCGGTGCTTCCTGCGTTCGCCACAGAAACCGTAGGCTTGATCCGCGAATCCATCACCGCGTTCGCAGTTTCGCCGCACGCTGCCGCGACCGCATTTGCTCGTGGTAATACCCCGTTAGCAACTAACTCCTGTCTGATCTCAGCAACCGACGCCGGGCGGTCATTTGGTGACTGGCGTACCATTCGTTCAACTAAAGCGTCCAAATATCCAAATTCAGGACTAGCTGTTGCAATTTTTTTGTGGCCGGTGCCTTGGAGAACTTCGCCTGTAAATAGTTCATTAAGAATGAGGCCGAGCGCATAAATGTCGGCCCGGTGATCCACAGTCGCAATTTCCGACCGGCGTTGCTCGGGCGCAGCGTACTGGAAATTTGCCATCCGGTCTTGAGGCTGCGTCTCTATTGTCGTGTGAAGCAATGGCTCGGCGACGTGCGCTATTCCGAAGTCGGCAACAACAAGTGTCTCGGTGGTCGGTTCACACAGCAAGTTCTCGGGCTTCAAATCGCGGTGCCATACAGCCTTGTCATGCGCCGCTTCAATTCCTGCCAAGAGTTGCAAAAACCAGAAGAGTCCGTCAGATGGTGCCATCCCCTCGCGCATCAGTTTCCTGAGCGTAGTTGGGTACTGGCGCATTACGAAGAATGGCAAGTGTGCTTCGCCGACCTGAACCAAACCCCAATCCTCAACGCCAACGATATTTGGGTGTTTCAACTTCGAGCAGAGCCCAATCTCGTTCTTAAATCTTTTCAACTTCTGGCGATTAAGCGCTGTGGGCCTTAGGCACTTTATCGCCCATTGCCCGCCGTCATCGTCGTGAACGTCATAGACAACGCCGCTTCCACCTTCGCCAAGAATCCCGCGAACAAGGTAGGTGCCAAAAGCCGTGTTAAAGGTTTCGATTTTGCCGCTCCCACGCGCCGGGACTTTGAATTCCGCGGGTGATAACTCGGATTCACGCAACCGGAAATCATACAGATCTTTCGCCGTGGTTCGTGCCGCCGTTACCTCCTCCCATCGTTGCGATCCCGGTAGGGATGCGCCATTGCTTGTCCACTGCCTGTACTGTTCGTCGACCTCAAAGAAGTCTTGACGGAGTTCCGCAAGCGAAAGCTCGAATGGCTTCGGAAATTTCGCAGGGCTGTCAACCCACCCTTCGGCGAGCGCGGTTGCGGCTTCGTCCGCGTTCTGAAACACCTTACCCCGCGGCGCCAAGCGACGGTGATATAGCATCTTGGGGTATTCTTTGTGAAGGTTTGCCATGGCCGTAAAGCTCGCTTCCATGTTATCGTGGGCCAACGGGGAAACCGGTTCAGATGGACATTTTTCACATCTCTTCGGCAGCTTTCGGCATCAGCTTTTAGTCACTCACACCAAATCCCGCAATTCAATCTCCCCCCTTTTCAACCACATCGCACTCCGCCTCTTGCAAGATCTAGCTACGCACCCCTTACAACATAGGCAAGGAGTCTGAGCGTTCCTCCAGCAGAGGGCCAGATCGACCAAGAGCGACGTCCTAGGTAACTCGTAGCGGGTCTGCGTGTGTTGGAAGGATGACTGTCTTTATAGTTCCTGTGCCGTGTGCAGGTAATAAGCACGGACCGGGCCGCCGTACCGGTTCTTTCGGTCTCTTGGCCACTGAGTGTGTGTCAGTGGTTGCTTTGCCGTTGAGTAAGTTTCCAGCGGTCTCTTCGTCGTCTGAGTGTATGTCAGCGGCAACAAAGAGCGCTCTTTTGTTTCAACCGAATCGAGCAAACCGAGCCGCGACCATAGGGAGCGGCCCTTATCCGTACGGAGGCAAATACTTCGCAACAGAAAACACCACGCCGTGAAGAATGGCGAAGCCTGCCTTCCGAGGAATGATCTTCTTGCTTCCGCTGCTTCCAGGCCTCGGCTACTTCCAGGCCTCGGCTGCACGCTTGGGCAGTGAATCCACCCACTGGTTCAGCTCGATTCGGATGTTGTCCGGATCGCTGATATAGGCAACGTAAACCTGGCTGGGCGCGGAAAACGACGTCCCGGTGACCGAGCCCGGAACGCGCTCATTCGCCGCCGTGACAGGCAGTCCGTTCTGTTTGAGGCGCGCCATGGTGGCGTTCAGATCGCTCACAATCGTATGGATGTGCGTAAAACCCGGCGCTTCGTTTGCCGCCGCGGCTCCCAGTTCCAGAAACGTATCGCGGTTGAACTGCAGATACGGGTGTTTCGGATCGTTGTTAATCGTGAAGCCCACCCGCAGCCCCAACATGTCCTGGTAAAACTTCATCGACGCGTCGATATTCTTTGCGCCGATGCCGATCACCTCCAGCCTGTAGCTGGGGTACTCATCGCGCCAGGAATCGGCCGCCTTCTTGGTCAGCGACTCGGGCAGCAATTCATTCAATTCCAGACGCAGCCCGTCGGGTTCCACAATGTTGGAATTCTTCACGTTGCTCGGCATCGCCATGCCCGCTTCGGTCACCGTTCCCGGAGTGGTGCCGTTTCGCGGCGCGCCCGGAACGCCCGCTTGCTTTAACCGTGCGATGGCCGCATCCACGCTGTCCACCGCCAAGTGAACGTGCGTGAATCCCGGCTTCACGTCGCCGGCGGCCAACTGCATTTCCAGAAACGTATCGCGGCTCAACTGGTAATACGTGGTCGTGCGAGTGCCGTCCTGGTTGGTGAATTTGAATGCCTCGTGCAAACCCAATTTGCGCGAGTAGAAATCCTGCGATTTCGCGTAGTCCTTGACGGCGATTCCCACCACGCTCAAACGGTACGCGGGACGGCCGGTCTGCGCGGAGACAAACGGCGCGGACACCAATCCGGCCATGACCGCCGAAACTAAAAACAAAATTCTTTTGTTGATCATTTCTTTGCTCCTGCGGGCTCCTTCGGCGCTTCCGGTTTGTTGAATTTCGAAGCGTCCACGGGTACATTCACTTGAACGGAGTCAAGCGACACAACCGAACGGCCATCCACCCACGTCTTGGTGATGCGATGCGGAATCTTGAATCCGCCGACGTCCCGGTAGTCAGCATAATCCATTTCGGTTGTGATAAATCCATACGGCAGATTCGTGAAGCGCACCATCCGCACCAGAAGTCCGGATTCTTTTTCGAAATAGAGCTTCACCTTTACGCCGCCCACCGCCGTCTTGCCCTGCATCACAACCAATTCGCGCTCATCGATGCCCGAACCCGTGCGATCGGGCAGAATGGCTAACGCGCCCGAGAGCGGAAATCCAACGTGCAGATCGGTAAAGAGCTGTTTGATGCGGCCGGGGAAAAAGAGCTGCGCCTCCAAATGGAGTCCCTGCAAGTCGCCGCCGGCAAGCGTCACCACCGGAACCGGAACCTCGGACTCCGCCTGCGCGATCCATCCCGAGCGTCCGTCGTCAACGGTCACTCGATCGCCGGCACCCGAGTGATTGATCTGCGCAAACTGACCCGGCGCTTTGGCGTAAATCTCCACCGGACTCGAATCCGGATCATCATAGCCCTCGTACTTCCCTTTTCCAATAAAACTGGTGAGGGCCGCGGCTTTCGCGGGTCCGCCGAGCGCCTGGAGAAATTTGTCGAGGATCGCGTCAGGCGTAGGCGCTCCCGGCGCCTGACCGAAAATGTCGTCCGGATCTTCGGGGAGCGGCGTGGCGTATTGCTCCGCGAGCGTCGGCGTCACTTTCGGCACGGCGGCGTTCCGGTGGCACGTGTAACAGGTCACCCGGCGCACGCCTCCGAAATTCGCTTTGTTGATGCCGTCCACCATCACCATCATGGCGCGCGCTTTTCGCTTCAGCGGCGGATCGTCTGCGTACCGGTCCCAGTTGCCGGCGCTGGCCTCTCCGTGACAAACGGTGCAGGTCATGTTGGTGGCCGCGGAGATAAAGCCCATGGTCTCCATGAACTCCTGCACCGAGATGCCCTTCAGAAGCTGCACATTCTTGAATCGTTGCTCGGCCAACTGCCCCGCCGCTCGGGGCGCTTGTGCAAACGCGCATCCGGCGGCAATGCCACAGGCGAGCATTGCAGCAGAAATTCGACGACGCATCGCTATTTGCCTTTTCCGATGACGGCCTTCGTACCCAACAGATCGTCGTAGTCCGAGGTCTCCAGTCCGCTGTAGATGAACTCTTCCATGTCGAAAGTGTCCGGAAGGCGATGGACAATGAACTTCTCAAGGCCATTCCATTTCTGCGAATAGTACTTGGGATCATCCACGGTAACGGTCAGCTCCATGGTGTCGTAGTCCAGGCGATGCCATACCTCGTGGACCTTCATCTCATAGGTATGCGGACGACCGGGATTGTCGAGCCATGTCTTTTCATTCACTCCGACGGTGTCGATTTCAAACGTGTAGTCGTCTGTCCACTTTCCCACCGCATAGCCGAACCAGCGCGGCTCCACTTCATTGATGTCGGGAAGCGGCCGCCCATCGGCCCAAACCACGCGGTAGTTCTGCATGAACTGGTCCAGATAAATCCACTGGCCTTTCAGTTGAGCCCATTCGAAGACGCGCAATTCGTAAAACAACATGCGTGGAAAGCCCTGCGGATTTCCGGTGTTCACCGGGTCGTTCGCTAGCGCGACGTCCACCGACCGCACACCGACTCCAGGCTTGTTCTTCTTTAGTGCCGCCAAGCCCGCTGCGGTGAACGGCAACTGCCTCTTCACCGCGCTTTCGTCCTCGCGGCCGGAAATCTGGTTTCCGTTGTCACCGGCGGGATATTCGTGCGGACCGTTGCCCTCCACGCCACCTTCGGCCGTTCCGTCCCAGATCCCCGAAAGATCGCGCTTGGGGGCTGGACGGGACGGGCGCCGGTTTGCGTACGCGGCTTTGACCGGCGGGCTATTGTTCCATCTCCGCTTTGCCAGCGCTTCGGCCACCTCTTTGGATTGAGGGGCCTGCTGAGCGTAAAGCCCCGATGAGAGCAGCATTGTTGCGAGCAACGCACCGGCAAATGCGATAGGGTATTTTTGCATGGAGAACCGCCCTATCCCTTGAGAACCTTGCCGTTGATCACAATGCGCGAGCCAAACCGGCCAATCGGCTGGCCGTTGCGCGCTACGCTACCCATGGTGATCTCCACCTCGTCGCCGGGCTTGAAAGTATTCTTTGTCCACCCTTCACGAGTCTGATCTGGCGGATTGCTGGCTTCGACCAGCCAATGAACCACATTACCGTTCTCGTCTTTGGCGTCGAATTTCAAATAGCAGTGAGGATTCGCCCAGATGAATTCGGTAACCACACCTTTGATCGTGGGTTTTTGCGTGACGTCATAGGACGCATTTCCGTGATGTGCCAGCGCTGGAATGGAAAAAGTTAAAACCGCCGCCATCAGCACACAGGTCAAGAATCGATTGTTCAACTTACCCCCTACCCAAGCGGCATTAAAATTTGAATTCCCACCGGAGCCGCTGGTTTAGAAACACCTGCACTTTATACGACAACCGTCTGACCGATGCAAGGGGAGTCGCAAGTTTCATAAACGGCTATGTGCCCTTCGCTGTCGAATGCGTCACCAGCAATGGCGAGAGCGGTTCTACTGGAACTGGCGGGGGCAAAAAAGCGATCGGGCGAGGCGGCGTGACCTTTCCCTAAGAAAAGCGGCTATTCCGGCATCCATACGCCTTCAATAAGTGGGGGCATCCAAAGGGTTGATAAGCCCGAATAAAGACTTCCGCCCCGAATGCCGATTTCCCGTTTATGGTGGAGCATCCACAGACGGAATCCGTGTCTCTACCCACCGCTGCGCCCAAACCGAAGCGCAAGACTAGCTCCACTCCATCGCGTATTGATGCCGTTCTCGAAAGCCCGTCCGCCACCTGGTATCTGCTGGCAGCCGCGGCGATCCTCGCGTCCCTTAACGTGATGGGCGCACTCCGCGCCGACGAGGTCTGGAGCCTCAACACCGTCGCAAAACCGTTCGCCGAAATGATGGCCGAGCTGCGCGGCGATATCCACCCACCTCTTTATTACTGGCTGTTGTTCCCCTGGGTGCGCATCTTCGGTGATACCGAATTCGCGTTGCGGAGTCTTTCCGGACTCTTCTACCTCGCCAGCGTATTCGCTCTGCATCGCGGCTCACGGCAAATCATTGGCGCCCGCACGGCAACCATCACTGCGGCGATTTATCTCACCACGCCTCTCACGATCCTCGCGGCCCACATGGCGCGCATGTATTCGCTCTTATCGCTGATCTCCATCCTCTCGACGCAACTCTATTGGACACTGTTCGTCGAAGAGAAACGCTCGCGCGGCAAACTGGCACTGTTCGCGCTCGTCAACGCCCTGGGGACGATGACGCACATCTGGTTCTTCTTCCTCTTGTTCGCCGAAGCAACGCATTGGCTGATACTGCGCCGTAAGAACGTGATCGCATTCACCGCCGCGATGGCCGCATCGCTTGCGCCGTACACGATCCTCTGGCTGCCCACGCTGCTCCGCCAGCTTGGAAAATCCCAGGAAGCAGCGGCATGGTTGCTGCCCCCCACAGCCAGCGACGTCGGCGTGCTCGCGTTCCTCTATGCCGGGACCTTGTGCCTCTTGCTGCCGCCCGCCATCTGGCACATGATCAAACGCCGCATAGCGCCCGATCCTTCTTGGATTGGTTGGACGCTGCTGTTGATCACTACGCTTGCGGTTCCTTTCGCGATCTCGTTCATCAAGCCAGTGTTCTATTCGCGATTCACCGTCGTGGGCCTGCACCTGTTCGCGTTGGCCGCAGCCGCATGCATCTCGCGCGTCAGCAACTGGCAACTGCCCGTACTGCTGACCGCAATCGCGGTAGCCGGTTGCGCCTACAGTTCCACAGGACTAGGCACCTGCGACGGCAATTGGGGAGCGAACTATCTGGTCAAGCAAGCCGCCGATGGCGACACGGCGATCTTCCCCAGCCTGAGCCGCCCGCCGGTTGACTATTACCTGCAGCGCAAACCATCGGGCTCGCCCGCGATATCAGAGACCAGCTTCCCTGCGGAAATCGACGCCCATCCGGGCTATGAAGGATCGGTTCTCGCACCCTCTCGGCAAGCTGCGCTGAAACAGGAAGCCGAGGCCCTTGCCGCCCGGCTGAAGGCACGCGGCGGACGTGTTTTCTACTTGCGGGGATTCCACCCGGAAGTGGACGCCTACATCGACGCCGCTTTTGATCGCGCTTTCCGCCGTGACGCCACTAAATCCTTCGAATGCAACGGAATGCCGTCGTACTATAACGCGATTACGGCGTGGACTAGCACCACTCCTTAAGGTCCATTCATCCGCTGGACTACGGTTTTACGGTACGATAGGCGGTCGATGCTCGTTTACGCTGCCACTATTTTCCTCAGCGCCTTCTTGCTGTTTCAAGTCCAGCCGCTCATTGCCAAATTCATCCTTCCGTGGTTCGGAGGTTCGGCGGCGGTTTGGAATGCAGCGTTGCTATTTTTTCAGTTGCTTTTGCTCGCTGGATACTTCTACGCGCACGTCCTGATCAAGTATTTCAAACCCAAGCAACAGTTCTACATACACGCGGTCTTGCTGCTGGCGAGCATCGCCCTTCTGCCCATCGTTCCCTCGGGCGGTTGGAAAGCCACGGGCTCGGACGATCCGACGTTCCGCATTCTCTTATTGTTAGGCGCAACCGTTGGTCTGCCCTACACGATTCTTTCAGCCACCAGTCCTCTATTGCAGGCCTGGTATCTGCGAACCCACGTGGGGGCAATTCCTTACCGGTTGTTCGCGCTGTCGAACCTAGGGTCGATGCTTGCTTTGATCAGCTACCCCACTCTCGTCGAGCCGCGCCTGTTGCTGCACGATCAGGCCGTGGTTTGGTCGTGGGGGTTCGGCCTCTTCGCCATCGCCTGCGCGCTTGCCGCGTGGAAGAGCCGGGCGGAAACGTTCTCGATGCATGAAGCGATTCATTCTGATGACGCGCCAGAGCCGGGGCTTGCCGAAAAGCTGCTGTGGATTGGCTTGGCGGCTTGCTCCTCCGTGCTGCTGCTAGCCGTCACCACCTACCTCACGCAGAACGTGGCGCCGATTCCGCTGCTGTGGATTGTTCCGCTCAGCCTGTACCTATTGAGTTTCATCCTCTGTTTCGAGAGCGACAAACTTTATCCGCGCTGGCTCTTCCTGCCGCTGCTTGCTGTGGCGCTTGGCGTGCTCACTTACGGCATCACCTGGTACGAAAACAACACGGACATTAAACAACTGATCCCCGCGCTTTGCGGCGCGTTGTTTATTTGCTGCATGGTTTGTCACGGAGAACTCTCGCGCCGCAGGCCGCATCCGAAACACCTGACGCAGTTCTACCTGATGGTTTCCGTGGGCGGCGCGGTGGGCGGCTTGTTTGTCGCCTTTATTTCCCCGCGTGTCTTCAGCGATTACCTCGAATTGCCCATCGCCATGGTTGGATGCGCGGCGCTGGTTACTGTTGTTCTGTGGAAGAAGGCCGACGGACTTCCGCGCGCGGCGTGGATGCGCTATGGGCTGATGCTGATTACCGCCGGACTTGCCGGGTATCTCGGCTACAGCCAGATGAAACGTGATTCCATCTACGTTCGCTCGGGCCGTAACTTTTATGGCGTCCTGCACGTTCGCGACGATAAAGAAGGCGAATACGGCTTCCCTGCCGAGCGCGTCCTGGTCCACGGCACCATCGACCATGGCACCCAGTTGGCGCGCCCAGGTTCTGAGCGTATGCCGACGTCTTACTTTGGCGAAGGCGCGGGCATCTCTCGCGCGCTGGCGACGCTGCATGCGACCCGCGGCAAGATCCGCATTGGCATTCTGGGCCTGGGCGCCGGTGTCACGGCCACTCTTGCAAACGAGGGCGACACGCTGCACTATTACGAAATCAATCCGCTGATCCTCGACATCGCCACGCACCAATTTGGTTTCTTCAACGCGTGCCCCGCGAAGCCGCAGGTCTACATGGGCGACGCGCGCCTGGTGCTCGAAAGCATGCCGAGTGAACAGTTGGATTTTCTCGCCATGGACGCCTTTACCAGTGACGCGGTCCCTGCGCACCTTCTGACGCGCGAGGCTTACACCACGTATCTGCGCCACCTGAAACCGAACGGCATCCTGGGAGTTCACATTTCGAACCGCTACCTGGATCTGGAACCGGTGGTTTCGCAGGCGATGACCGACATCGGATGGACGGGCGTGAAGGTGGATGATGAAGGCGACGGGCAGCCTTATTACAGTGGCTCCACGTGGACCGTCCTTTCCAAAGACGCGGCGTTTTTTGACAGCCAGTATTTCAAAGCGGCCGGAATTGTTCGCCTGAAGCCCACGGCCGGCTTCCGCGCCTGGACCGACGACTACAGCAATCTGTTCAAGATCCTGAAATAGGCAAGGCCGTATAGCCACGCATGACACTTTACGCCGTCACAATTTTTCTCAGCGCGTTCCTGCTATTTCAAGTGCAGCCGCTGATCGCCAAGATCATTCTGCCGTGGTTCGGCGGATCGGCTGCCGTGTGGAGCGCGAGCCTCCTGTTTTTCCAATTAACATTGCTCGGCGGCTATACGTACGCGCACGTGTCTATCCGTTTCCTCAAAGCGCGCCAGCAGATGCTGGTGCATGTGGGATTGCTGCTTGTGAGCTGCGCGTTGCTACCCATCTTGCCCAATCCTTCGTGGCGGCCCACGGCGGCGGGTGATCCAACGTTCCGCATTCTTGGCGTTTTGGGCGCGACGATCGGACTTCCTTACTTCCTACTTTCTTCTACCAGTCCATTGCTGCAGGCGTGGTACGTAAGGCGATCGGGATCAGGCATGCCGTACCGGCTGTTCGCGCTTTCGAACTTTGGTTCGATGCTCGCGCTGGTCAGCTTTCCTTTCTTGATTGAGCCGCAGCTTGCCTCGCGCGCGCAGGCCTACACGTGGAGCGGAGGCTACGTTTTCTTCGCTCTCCTGTGCGCCTTCACGGCATGGTTCAGCCGCGAATCGCTGCCCGAGCCATCGCACGACCATGCGGATATCACTTGGCCTGAGCCGCCCGTGGACGACGCGCCGCCGAGTGCGCTGCAGTTGATCTTCTGGGTGATGCTGGCCACTTGCGCTTCGGTGCTGCTGATTTCGGTCACCAATCACATGAGCGAAAACGTCGCGCCGATCCCGCTGCTGTGGGTAGCGCCGCTGACGGTGTACCTGCTGACGTTCATCTTCGCGTTTGAAAGTGACCGTTTCTACAAACGCTGGCTATTCATCCCGCTGCTGGCTGTCGCACTGGGCGGCATGGCGTACATGCTGCATGCTTCAGCGAACAATCTCTCGATCAAGTGGGCGATTCCGGGCTTCACATTGGGCCTGTTTGTGTGCTGCATGGTGTGCCACGGAGAACTCGCACGGCGGCGGCCGGCACCGAAGCATTTGACGCTGTTCTACTTGATGGTCTCGCTCGGCGGAGCGTTGGGCGGTATCTTCGTCGCCCTCATCGCGCCGCGCGTGTTCACCTTCTATGTGGAACTGCCGCTGGCCTTTGTCGGGTGCGGAGTTTTGGCGCTGATCGCTATCTGGAATGTACGCGATGGCAAGCTGGGTTGGACGTACCGCATCGTTGCCGCGGTGTGCGTCTCTTTGCTTGCCGGATACCTGGTCCGTCAGGAGCGGGAAAATTCGAAGGACCTGAAATTACAAACCCGCAACTTCTACGGTCCGCTGGAGGTGCGCGACGATCCGCCGGGCACCGAGTACGCGGTCCGCACGTTGCTGCACGGCACCATCGATCACGGTGCGCAGTTGCAGGACGCCGCGCTGCGCTACACGGCGACGTCTTATTACGGCCGTGCCGCGGGCGTTGGACGCGCGATGACGGCGCTACAGGCGAAGGGCCCGGTTCGCGCGGGCATCATTGGCCTGGGGACCGGCGTTCTTTCCAACTACGGCCGCCCTGGCGATTACTTCCGCATCTACGAGATCAATCCAATTGTCGAGAACCTCGCGCAAAGCCTGTTCACGTTTTTCCCGAACTCGCGCGCGGACAAGAAGATCGTCATGGGCGACGCGCGCTTAACGCTGGAAGCGCAGGAGCCGCAGAACTTCGACATCCTCGCCGTGGACGCGTTTTCGAGCGATGCCATCCCCGTGCACCTGCTCACGCGGGAAGCCGCGCTGCTTTACCAGCGCCACCTGAAGCCGGGCGGCGTGCTCGCTTTGCATATTTCCAATCGCTATCTGAATCTTGAACCCGTATGCCTGGGCGACGCCGAAGTGCTCCACGCGAAAGCGATGGTAGTGGACGATGAGGGCGATACCGCCCCGTATTTCTCTTCCTCCACTTGGGTGCTGGTGACTACGAACGAGGAATTCTTCAAAGATCCGGCGTTCGCCAACGCGGGCCTGCACGAGGCGAAAACGATTCCCGGTTTCCGCCCCTGGACCGACGATTACAGCAACCTGTTCCAGATCCTATCTGTGAAATAGCCCGACGTTCTATGCTTGCAGCACGCAGGCGATGTTCCAGTTCTCGGACATCTAAATCGCCAGATCACAACTTCTGTTTATCTAAGACTATACTCGGCTACTCGAAATTTGTGTGGGGTGTCCGCCGGCCGGTGTGTTTCACGGCACGAATCAACTTGCGTATGCCGCGCTGCCAATCGGGAAAGAGATCAACGTACTGCACCTGATCGCGAATCCTTCGCGGCACTTCGCATTTTTCGAGACGCACAGGGATGACGAAGGAATCATCGAGAGGACGGCGGCGGGCGCAATCGAGCGCGTAACGCAGTTCGGCCTGAAAGGGACCGCGCTTGTTAATCGACCTGGGGGAAAAGCACGGCACAAAGGCATCCGCAATTTCGATAGCCCGCTCGATCGCGCGCGGCCAGTTCTGCCCTGGTAAAAGTTTTTCTTTATCTAGCCACGGTGAGCAGCCGGCGGCGCGGAGTGCGTCGAACACTTGCTTGGCGAACTCAAAATCCTCGACGACATATGCGATAAACACCTGCGGGGCTTGCTGCGCAATGAACTCGGGCTTGCCGTCGGCGCCCGGCTCGAAGCGTCCGAGGCCATCCACATCCACGGTCTTGCCGGATCGCAACGCGCGGGCGATCAGACGGGAGACGCGCTCGATCTCACGGGTGGAAGATGAATCCGCAGCGCTCATTTCTTCGCTGCTCCGTGTGCCGGCTTTACCGTGAGCCTGCCTAACCCCGGCAGTTCCGTGCGACGCCCTTTGCGCAACGACTCGAGAACCTGGCGCACCACTTCGTCCACTTCATCGCGTGCAGCGGCGACCGTCAGCCCGGTTTCTTTCGCGAGTTGTTTTTCCAATTCCTGCTTGCGCACGTGTTCCTTCCAGGGGATCTCGCGCAGCAATTTGCGCCGTTCGCAAGGCCCGAATTCACGGTACCCGGGTGGCTTCTTTCCGAGCGTCGCGTCCCTTTTCATCGAATTGAAAATAAATAATTTACGGCGTCCCCATCGATGGCACCCGGCAGTGAACCGTTTTTAATCGCGTCTTAAGAACGCCTTCATGTCGCCGTGTCACTATCAGAGCTGTCGGGCGGCCACAGGCCGTCGAAATTGACAAGGAGAAATACCTACAAATGAAGAAGATCATGAGTGTTATGCTCGGCCTGTCGCTCCTGTTGGGCGTCGCCACCGTTTCCTCCGCGCAGGATGATGCGAAGAAGGAAGGCAAGAAGAAGGGTGGCAAGAAGGGCGGCGACGAGAAGAAGTAACTTTTCGTCCTCAAAACTTCTTTGAGAGTTTGCTTCCGCGCCTGGACCGAATCGGTCTTGGCGCGGTTGTTTTTGCTCTCCACCTCGCAGCACCTCCCCGCCCCCACCCTTGAGGTTTTTTCTGTAACACTCCTACTTTTTTCGGAGAATAAGCGCTGCCCGGACAACTATGTCACTAGCGATCCATGCGCGAACCGCTTCTGCTTCCGTTTGCCGCTGTCGTTGCGGGGATCATCCTCGGACGCGCGCTGGAGTTTTCCCTGGTGGAAGCGGGGTGGCCGGTGGCTGCATTCCTTTTGCTTGGGGCTGTTTCGCAATGGCGTCGATCCCGCGCGCTGCGCAACGTTTGCTTGCTGCTTGCGTGCATGGCAATGGGCGCACTTAGGGAAGCGCAAAATCGCCCTGGCGAGAAACCGGGGATCGATGCGGGGCCGCGCGAGATCGTCACGCTTTCCGGGTGCGTGGTGGAGCCCTCTGCGTTTTCGCAGGGTCGTGAGCAGTTCACACTCGAACTGGAACCTGGAGCGCGGGCACGTGTGACGCTGGGCCTGGACGACACCGACGCCGCGGTGGGCAGCGTTTCTCCGGAGTCCCTCCGTCTACGCTACGGACAGCGAGTGGAGGTGGACGCGCGCATCCGGCGTCCACACAATTTCGGGAATCCTGGGTCGTTCGACTACGAAGGCTATCTGGCGCGGCAACAAATTTATTGGACTGCCTCTGTCGCACGGGGCACGCGGCCCAAGGTTGTCGAGGGACGGTGCGGATCGCGCTGGCTCTCGGAGATTTTCTCTTTACGCGAAGCTGCGCTGGGGCGCATGGAATCGCTGTACGCGGGTGACGAGTATGCCATCGGCATGATGGAAGCGCTGCTGATCGGCGAAACGTCGCGCATGGAAAAGATCTGGACGGAGAATTTCCGCAGAACGGGCACGGTCCACGCACTAGTGATTTCCGGGGCTCACGTGGCCGTGCTCGCCGGAGTGCTGTTGTTTTTCTTGCGGCTGTGCGCCATGGGGGAACTGCAGGCGATAGCGTGGACCGCCGCTGCGGCGTGGCTTTATGCGGGGGTTTCGGGATTCACGCCGCCAGTGGCGCGTGCCGCCGGCGCGTTCACACTCTATCTGGCGACACGCTTCTTCTTTCGCCGGGCGCGGGTCCTCAATCTGGCTGCGGCGTTCGGCATCGCATATTTGCTGTGGAAGCCGGAGGAATTGCTGGATGCCAGCTTCCAGTTGTCCTTCTTCTCGGTACTTGCCATTGCGGCGCTGGCGGCGCCGTTGATCGAATCGACCTTCGGCCCGCTGGCGGCCGCCACGCGCGATATCGGCGACCTGGCACGGGATCCTCACCTGCTGCCGCGCGCGGCTCAATTGCGCGTGGAACTCCGACTGACCGCGGAAACCCTTCACTACTGGACGCCGTTTTCCACCCGCGCGGCCGCACGCGTTCTCGCGTTTACGTTGCGCACGGCGTTCTTCGCACTGGAACTCATTTTGGTTTCCGCCGTCGTGCAAATCGGACTGGCGCTTCCGATGGCGTGGTATTTCCATCGCATCTCTTTCACCGGGCTCAGCGCGAATTTGATTGTGGTCCCGCTGCTCGAAATCGCGATTCCTTCGGGCTTCGCGGCCATCTTCACGGGCTGGCATTGGATGGGGAATGTATCACTGGTGCTGCTGCATTTGGCCGACCGTGTCGCGGATTTCCACGCAAAGTTGGAACCTTTCTGGCGCGTGACAAACCCGCCGCTTTGGCTGGCCGGCGGGTTCGCGATTTCGCTGGTTATTTTGGCAATCACAGTCCGCCATAAAATCGCGCGGTGGCCCGCGGCGATGGCTACAGTTGGGCTTTTCGCGATATTGCTCTGGCAGCCTTGGCCGGCCCAAATTACACCGAGGCAGCTGGAACTCACAACCATCGATGTGGGACAAGGCGATAGTCTCTTCGTCGTTTTCCCGGAGGGGCGGACGATGTTGATTGACGGCGGAGGCATGCTCACTTATGGGCGCATGCGGCACCCGGGGATCGATATTGGCGAGGACGTAGTTTCTCCGTATCTTTGGTCGAGAGGTATTCGCCACATCGATATCGTGGCCGCCACGCACGCGCATGCCGACCACACCGGCGGCCTGACGGCGATCCTTCGCAACTTCCGCCCGCAGGAACTCTGGGTGGGGCCCAATGCCCTGCCGGATCTGATCGAAGAGGCGCAAAGCCTCGGCATCGCCGTCAAAGACGTCCGGGCGGGTCCGCCGTTCTCCTTCTCGGGAGCCGCTGTCGAGGTGCTCTCTCCCCCGCCGGATTTTGTCTCCAAAACGCCAGGGAACAACGATTCATTGGCGCTTCGCATTCGTTTCGGGGAACGCAGTTTCCTGCTGGCCGGAGACATGGAACGCAAGATGGAGTTGGAGCTACTAGAACGCCCTCTGTATGCGGACGTACTCAAAGTGGGGCACCATGGGTCGAAGACTTCCACGACGCAGCCGTTTCTCGACGCCGTCTCTCCCACGATTGGCATCATTTCGGCCGGGTTTGAAAACTCCTTCGGACATCCGCATGTGGATGTGCTGGCGCGCCTCGGGGAGCGCAAAACCGCCATTCTTCGCACGGACCGCGACGGTCTGGTGACGGTCTGTACCGACGGGAAAAAACTCTGGTGGGACAGTCACTTGCAGCAGCATCCATCGGTGGCCGATATATTCCTCAGAACCTTTCCATGGACTTCCGCATCTATCGAATAAGAGGGTGTGAACAAAAGCGTGACGGACACGTCACGATTGGGTGAACAGCGCGTCGCAGACAGCGGTCAGCGGAGGCGCCGGAGGTTAGAGCTGTGGAATTAAATCCTGGTACACTAAGGATTAAGAAGCGCCGGCGGTTTCGCGGGCTTCAGAGGTTACATTTGCGTTATTGGTTTGCCATTGTGGCCCTGGCCGTCGTGCCGCTGGGTCTTTCCGCTTCAGACGCTTCCGATGTTCTGGATGCCGACTGCCGTCCGATCGTGGATCGGTACGTCGACGCCACGCATGCACAAGAAAAAGCATTGCGAAACGTGCAGATGGAAGTGGACATCGACGCCAAACTGGTGAAACTGCAGAAGCACGGCCGGTTAACGGCTCTCCGGTCCATTTCGAAGATCGGCCGGATCACCTACAAAGCTTTGGGCTTTTCCGGCGATACCACGGTCAAGCAGGAAGTGATTGCGCGTTATCTGGCCGCCGAAAGCGAAGGCCGGGAAAACGGCACCATCTCCATTACCCCGGACAACTATAAATTCAAGTACAAGAATACGGTGGACTGGTACGGCCGCCAAGTCGCAGTGCTGCAGGTGTCCCCCCGGCGAAAGGCCGTTGGGCTGTTTAAGGGGGAGCTTTGGGTAGATTCCGCAACCGGCATGCCCGTGCGTGAGGCCGGTCAATTCGTGAAATCCCCGTCGGTCTTCCTTAAGAAGATCGCCTTTGTGCGAGATTATGAACTCGCCGGAGGTATCGCCATCCCGAAGCACATCGAAAGCACCGTGGACACGCGTCTGGTAGGCCGGGCGGAGTTGGACATCAACTTCAGCCACTTCGCCAAGACTTCCGAAGAAAATACCGCTCCGGTGACCGACGGTTCGCAGGCGCAGTAGTTCGCTCCGCTGCACGTTGAATTTCCGGCGTAACGAGGCCACGGTAGTAGACTAGGCAGAACAAGGAGCTTATACAGCTTGCCATTGAAAACGCTCTTTTTGAATCCTCCTTCCTTTGAAGGCTTCGACGGTGGCGCCAGCTCGCGCTGGCCATCCACGCGCGAAATCGAATCCTACTGGTATCCGGTGTGGCTGTGCTACCCGGCCGGCATGCTGGAAAATAGCCGTGTCCTCGACGCTCCGCCGCATGGGATTTCGATTGAGCAAACTGTCGAAATCGCGAAGGATTACGAGCTGCTTGTTCTGTATACTTCGTCGCCGGGCTTCAATGTTGACGTGAAGATCGCCGGAATGCTGAAGGACGCGAACCCGAAGTTGCAGGTGTGCTTCGTGGGGCCGCCGGTGACGATTGAGCCGGATAAAGTTCTCAACTCGACCACGGCCATCGATTTCGTTGTCCGCCGCGAGTTCGACTACCAGATTGCCAGCTACGCCAAGGGCACGCCGCTCGAAGAACTTCCCGGCGTCAGCTTCCGCAAAAATGGCGTGAACGTGCACAATCCCGAGGGTCCCCAGATCGAAAATCTGGATGAGATGCCGTGGGTGACGAAGGTTTACAAGCGCGACCTCGATTTCACTCGTTATAACGTACCGTTCCTGCTGAACCCGTTTCTCTCGTTCTACACTTCGCGCGGATGCCCGGCGCAGTGTACCTACTGCCTGTGGCCGCAGACGCATTCGGGACACCGCTGGCGCTTACGTTCGGCGCAGGACGTGGTCAACGAAGTGCGCTACGTGCTGGAGAACTTCCCGGGCCTGAAGGAAATCTTCTTCGACGACGACACCTTCAATTACCGCAAGCAGCGCACGCTGGAACTTTGCGCGGAACTGAAGAAGCTGAAGTTCACGTGGTCTTGCACGTCGCGGGTGACCACGGATTACGAAACGCTGAAGGCGATGAAGGAAGCGGGCTGCCGCCTGCTGATCGTCGGCTACGAATCGGGCGACCCAGAAATCTTGAAGAACATCAAGAAGGGCGCAACGGTGGAGATGGCCAGGCGGTTCACCGAAAATTGCCACAAGCTGGGCCTGTTGGTCCACGCCGATTTCATCATCGGCCTGCCGGGGGAAACGCGAGAGACCATCCGCCGCACCATCGATTTCGCCAAGGCATTGGACAACGAGACCATCCAGGTTTCGATCGCCCACGCTTATCCGGGCACAGAATTCTACGATTACGCAAAGAAGAACGCCCTGGTGAACATCGGCGCGATGTCCGATGAGCAGGGCCACCAGCTCCCCAACGTCATCTACCCAGGCATTCTGGATGAAGCCGAGATGGTGGAGTGGGTGGAGCGCTTCTACGGCGAATACTACTTCCGTCCGAAGGCCGCGTGGCGCATCGTGCGCAAAGCGATCTTCAACGGCAAGGAGCGCAAGCGCCTGTACAAGGAAGCCACTGAGTATCTGGCTTTGCGCAGCAAACGTAAGAAGTACGTTGCCGATAAGCGCGCCGCCAATGCGATGAATCAGGCGCAGGAACGCGCGTAGTTTCCCTTTCGATGGAGACCGACGGAATGAGCTGATGGGGCGGAGTTTCCGTCCCGCAGGCGTAGCGTTATGAGTCCCCATTCCCGCACGAAAGCCCTCATTTTCGCGGCTGTCGTCATTCTCACGAATACGATTGGGAATTTTTGTATCGCTTGGGGAATGAAGCACCTGGGCTCGGAACCCACTTCCGTGTTCGAGTTTCTGCGCGTATTATTTACCCCATGGGTTGCCTCCGGCATCGTGCTGCTGATTTGTTGGCTGCTCAGCCGGATGATGTTTTTGAGCTTCGCCGATTTGAGCTACATGCTACCGATCACGGCGTTAGGTTATGTTGCGAACGCACTGCTGGGGCTGGCGTTTTTGGGCGAGCACATCACGGCGCGGCGATGGGGCGGAACGTTCCTGATTGTCGCGGGAACGCTGCTGGTAGGGTCGGGCTCCGCGCATAGGAGCGCCACGGATTCAAATCGCGGGAGCGCGAAGCCGTGACGCGATCGTGGATTTTGCTCTCTACCGTGGTGGGCTGCACGGTGATCAGCGACCTGCTGAGCAGCTTTGAAATGAAGCGCCACGGCGAGATCCACGACTTCGGTCCCGGCGGGCTGGGTCGCGCGTTGACGGCGATGGCGCAGAAAAAGTTTTTGATCCTTTCCGTTTTCTTCATGGCGATTTCCTTCTTCGCCTTCATCAGTTTGGTGCAAACCGCGGACTTGAGCTTCGCGGTTCCGGCGTCCGCGGCCAGTATCGTTTTTGAGACGATCCTCGCGCGGGCGATACTCAAGGAACGTGTCGATGCGCGGCGATGGTGGGGAGTCTGCCTCGTCGCTTTTGGAGTCGCCCTACTCGCCGAGTGAACGCACTTCTCTACGCCATCACGTTTATCGCCGCGGGCTACCAGCTCTTCGCCATAGCTGCCTGCATTCTGCGGCCGCGTTCAAAACGTACGCAGAAGACTTCGCCACCGGTTTCGATCCTCAAGCCCGTGCGTGGCCTGGACCCCAAGTTTCGTGAAGCCATCCGGTCGCACACGCAGTTGGTTGGAGATTACGAAGTGCTGTGCGGCGTGGCGGACCCGAACGATCCCGCGATGCAAGTGCTGCGCGAGTTTCCCTCCGTGCGCGTTGTGGCGAGCAAGACGAAAGCGCCCAACGGCAAAGTTGGCGTGCTGATCGATCTGGCGCGCGAGGCGAAGAATCCGCTGCTGATCGTCAACGATTCCGATATCCGTGTGGATCCCGACTATCTTGCGCGCGTAACGGAGCCACTGCAAGATCCGAAGGTAGGCATGGTCACGTGTCTGTACCGTCCGATGGGCGATACGTTTGCGGCGCGGTTTGAAGGCTTGGGCGTTTCCACGGATTTCGCGCCATCGACATTGGTGGCCAGACTGGTAGGAGTGGACGAGTTCGCCATGGGCTCGACGCTGGCTTTCCGGAGGGCGGACCTCGACCGGATAGGTGGCTTTGAATCCATCGCCGATTACATTGCCGACGATTACCAGCTAGGCCGCCGCATTCATGCGTTGGGCTTGAAGTGCGTGATCTCGGATGTGATTGTCGAAACCAGCATGGGCGGAAACTGGATCGACGTGTGGCGGCATCAGGTGCGTTGGGCGCGCACCATCCGCGTTTCTAAATTCGCCGGCTATCTTGGCCTGCCAATCACGAACGCGACGGTATGGGCCGCGGTGGCCGCTGGGTGCGGGCGTTACGATCTAGCCGGAGTGATGCTTGCCGCGCGGCTCGCGATGGCGCTGGCCTCGGGCTGGTTCACCATGCGCAGCACGGACGTGCTGAAGCTGATTTGGCTGATCCCCGTGCGGGATCTCTACGGATTCGCTGTTTGGCTGACGGCATTGTTTGGCAAAAACGTGGTCTGGCGCGGGCGGGTGATGAAGTTGGACGCCGAAGGTAAAATTCATTAACCTGAATCCGTGACTTGGACACCTTCGCCGGAAATGAGTCCACTGGAGCAAGAGCTTGCGGAGAAGCTTTCCTGGCTGGTCGCCAACTTCGGCTTCGAACTGAGCCAGAGCACGTACGACCCGAGGAACTTCGGTGAATCGTTAGTGCAACTGGAATCGGAAAATTTGCGGCTGCGCTTTACGCGAGGGCGCGATCGCCTTGAGCTTGAGTTGGCTTCACCCCGTTCCGAGGATGAGTGGTTCGACTTCAGAAGGGTTCTACAGGCAATTCACGGAACGGCACCCGACTTGACGTTGAACGGCATTGGCCCTCTCCTCCAGGAAAATCTGCAAGAACTGACCGTCGCCTTTGGCCCAAGATTTCCTGAAACGAGAATCGAGTTGGAGCGCCTGCAACAAGAGGCGCGCGACACGCTTCAACAGAGGTTGAAATTGATTGAGCAAGAATTTCGCCGCTAGCCAGCGGCGACACATATCGTCCACCAGTGTTAGGATCACTTTCATGAAGCGCATTGCCTTCGCCATGTTTGCGGCTGCTGCCACGTTGGCCGCATTTCAGTCCGCGCCTTCGCTCGAATGGGCTTATGGGTATCTCACTCCGTTGAAGTCGGGCGATGCCGTTGCGCCTGCTTGTTCGGCCACTTCGAAGCCGTTTCCCGATTGCGCCTACCCAGGTGCGCCGTTGCCGGCGGATGGGGTGTTGCATGAACTCCCCGGCGCCCCCGAGAAGTTCACACGCATTGCGATTTACGATGATTTCGGTCCGGCCGATTGGTATCCCGGCGATCATCCGGCGATGCCTGATATTGTTGCTCACGGCAAGCGCGAACAGGGCGTGCGAGCTTGCGCTCTGTGCCACTATCCCAACGGACAAGGAAAGATGGAAAACGGCGGCGTGGCCGGATTGCCTGCCGCATACATTCTGCAGCAGTTGAATGCGTTTAAGACAGGTTCCCGGCGCAGCGCCGATCCGCGCAAGGCAAATACCAATGAGATGGCGCGCATCGCGCAACTGCTGACCGATGACGAGGCAAAGGCCGCCGCCAACTATTTTGCGTCGATGAAGTGGCGGCCATGGGTGAAGGTGGTGGAATCGGCCACGGCTCCCGCGGTGAGGAGCACGGTGAATGGTCTTTTTCTTTCTATCCCCAATGCCGAGCGGATCGCCCTGGGCCTACGCATTATTGAGGTCGTCGAAAATCCCGAACGCACCGATGTTACGCGCGATCCGCACAGCGGGTTCATTGCGTACGTGCCGGTTGGCGCAATCGCAAAGGGCGAAGCCTTAGCGACGACCGAGAACAAGAAGACCAAACAGTGCGGCGCGTGCCATGGTCCGGATCTGAAGGGCAAAGGCAACATTCCCGGCATCGCGGGACGCACAGCGAGTTATCTTTCGCGTCAACTCTGGGACATGAAACAGGGCACGCGAAAGAGTCCGGCGATGACAGCGGCGGTCGCGAATCTGGATGCCGAAGATATTGTGAATCTGGTAGCGTATGCAGCTTCGCGGGAGCCGTAGTGTTCTTTTACCGGCATGGTTGCCTGCCGGCGCAGTGCTAACGGGCCTCGTCTCTGCCCCTTGTGTCATATTGGCAAGGAAGCCCCATACATGCAGAACGTCCAGATCTTTGGCCTCAAAGGCTCGCAGGCCGCGCGCGCTGCCGAGCGTTTTTTCAAGGAGCGCCGCATTCCGATTCAGTATGTCGATTTGAAGCAACGCCCCATGGCCGCGGGCGAAATCAAACGGTTCGTGGACCGCTTCGGCCTCACCGCAATTGTGGATACCGAAAGCAAAGCTTACGTGGACGCGGGATTGAAGTATTTGAAGCAGTCCGACTCCGAATTGCTCCGCCGCATTGAGGAAGATCCAAAACTTCTGCGCCTGCCGCTGGTGCGCTTTGCAAACCGCCTTAGCGTGGGGCAGGACGAAGCCGCGTGGAAAGAAATGCTGGCGGCGCAAACGGCATAGCTTTCATCAGCGAGTGCCATTAAGTGCCACGGCATCGGCTGAAGGATCGTACTTGGCACTGGTCACGGATGCACGGGTATCGCCAAGACGGAACCGCACCGTGATCACGCCCTTGCAGCAATCGGCCTCGTCGGAGGCTACGGCAACGCGCCAGGTATCGGGAAACGTGAAGCGCGACCAGGCATGCCAGGGGACCTTTCCCTGTGGCGCGGCCAGATCCGCGGCTTCGTAGATGAGACCCATATCGAAAAGTTCGACCGTGCCTTTGGATGCGACGAAGTAATCGTCGTAAAACTCCCCGTTCGAGCCACTTTCAAAGCGCTGTTTGAGAAATGGGCGGCCGTTGATTTGAAGGATCTCGCCCGGTGCGAACTTCGCATTCGGGTTCAACTTTCGAGCGACATAAATTTCGCGAAATATATCCGGCTTTTCTTCCACGAGAACTGAACGCAGGTGCGGACCGGGACCGGCCGCAGATTCCGGCAGGAAATAATCCACATCGTAAGTTTTGAATGCGCCAAATAGCCCGATAAAACGCCGCTCAACGCGTGCATGCGCATGGCGTTCGGCATCTTCGGGCGGGGCAGGTTTCGGGCAGGAAATGACGCGGTCTTCGGGATCGCCGCGGAGACAGGGATGCAGCAGGAAGTATTGCAGCGGATGCGCCACGGCGAAATCCCATGTTTCGGCCATGCTGCCGTTGGCGAAGTAGCGTTTCCATTCGGCCGCAAAGCTCGCGCGTGGCGTCGCGACGCACAGCACCAAGACCGCTGCCACCGTGATTCGCCCGCGCGCCATGCGACCAACGTACCACGGGCATTTGCTGGGCTACACTCCAGTTATACACTCCAGTTATAGGACATGAGTAGGGACATGCTCTGGATTCTGGCTCCACTGTTTCTTGCATTCGCCGCGGCCGCCGCATTCGGCTTGTTGCTGCTGGTCCGTTTTGTCCTATGGGCTTGGCGCTGCGGTTCCAGGGTGGTGGTGCCATGGACGATCGAGGATCTTCCTCAAGCATCCCGGTTCGCCGACCGGCGCCGGACACGCGATGGCGACAATCTGGTCTGTAAAGATACGAGTCACTGCGAACTCGTGTTCTTTAAACGGGTGAACGGAAAAGCCTGGGAACCTGCGATCCGGGATGCTATCACGGGCTTCACGGGTATCGAGACAATTGCTGCCGACTTTGCGCTGGAACGGGGCGGCGAGCGATGGCTGATCACCTCTACTTCTCTGAAATTGCAGAGACTTACCATCGACGGTCCCCATTACGAACCGAAGAGCGCTGGCCAAGGCTCGGCGATTGCACGCGTGGATCTCGCGGGGCAACTCGACGTCGGGCAATTCCGAACGGACTTGATGACGGCTGTCGCTGATTCACGCATCCGCCATCAAAGCGCAGCGTGGGCGTTCATCGTTGGGCGGGCGGACCGGCGGCGTGTCACTTGTTCCGGGTTGATCGGGAATGCGATTCTTCGCCAACCGGCATCACAGGCGGCGCTGGCGCTGCGTCGATCCCTTAGTGATCGTTACACTTACGGCGAAATTACCCCGGCCGACCTCGCTCGCGCCGCCGCGCTCCTCCGCCTGGCGGACCCACAAACGGCGGAGCCATTCCGCGTGGAACCGCTCATGGCTCCCCTTCGTGCGTTTGGGTATCTCGCCAAGCCCTCTGCAACCCTCGCAGCCGGCATCTCTCCTGATATCCTGAAGTAACCGGCCGAGAACGAAACTCCTGTAAACACGGGAGGTTCGCTGCACGAAGCGCCCAACAAAAGAGTACAAATGAAACGTTATTGGAAACGACTTCTCCTCCTGACTTGCGCCCCGGTCTTGTTATGGCTGGTAGTGCATGCCCAGTCGAGTCCGGGTTCGGCCCCGTTCGCGTTCACCCAATTTATTCAGGGCATTGACCCGTTGAATGTGGTGCCGAACGTGGTTTTGCTGGCGCGCAAGGGCGACAACACTTACGCGCAGATCGGCTACCGCAGTGACGCTCCGTTCAGCCTCTTCAGCAGTTTGGACACGCTGAACGACCTGCTTTCGGGCGGCTTCGATACGTTCATCAACGGCCCGGCTGGCCCTGCGAACGTCGGCCGAGCCTCACAGCCCGTGGCAGGCGGCAAGTTCACGGCAAGCGGCACACCCGGTGTTGCGCTGGTGGGGAATGGCGGGGTGACCGTTTACATGGGATCGAGTTCCCTTTTATTCACTGATTCCACCAATTACGCGCTTGGGGATCGTGCTTCGCAGGTGGTTTCGGCGGATTTCACCGGCGATAACGCCCCCGATCTGGCACTGATCTACCAGCAGGGCGCCAGCCGGCGCGTGGCGGTCTTAGCCAACCAGGGCGGAGGAACGTTTGATGCGCCCGTGAACTACATCGTCGGAACCAATCCGGCTGGCCTTGCCAGCTACGACATGAACCGCGACGGCCGCAACGATCTCATCGTTGTGGGCGATTCTTCCGTTTCCATTCTGTTCGGCAACGCCAATGGGACCTTTCAGAATCCAGTCACCTACGCGGGTGGGGTGGGTGGACGCTCGGTGACAGCGGCCGACGTGAACGGTGACGGGTTCCCGGATCTCGCCGAGGTTTCGAGCGACCAATCGGTGACCATCCTGTTGAACAACGGAAACGGAGTGTTCCGAGCGGGAGGCTCGTTCCAAACAGGTGCGGGTCCGGTGTACATCGCGGCAGGAGATTTTAACAACGATACCCGGATGGATCTGGCGACTGCGAACCAGACCGATGGAACCATCAGCGTATTCGCCGGTTTAGGCAACGGCTCCTTCCTGCTTTCGACGAACTACAACGTCACGATCAAGGCCGCGTCATTGGTGCTGACCGATTACGACCGCGACGGTAACCTGGACATCCTCAACGGCTATGGCGACGCGCGTATGATCGGCGCGGGCGACGATAACGTGAACATCGACATTCTGTACGGCAACGGCGACGGATCTTTCCGCGGCCTATCTTCGGCAAACGCTACGACGGGCACCGCATCTACCTTCGCGACGATCGCGGATTTCAATGGCGACGGCATTCCGGATTCCGTAGTGGGAGACTTTTTTGGGACCGGCGGCAAAAACCTTTATTACTTCGCCGGCCGCGCGAACGGCGTGTTCAATGCGCCGTCCGCGATCTCCATGGGCGCGGGCCAAGTACAGGTGAAGGCCGGGGCCTCGGGCGATTTCGACGGAGACGGACGGCCGGATCTTGCAGTAACCACCGGAGTGATCAACATCCTGATCAATAATGGAACAGGGTTCAACAATCCCACAACAATTTCAAGCGGGGGCGTGGGCGCGAATGCGATCGCTTCCGCCGACCTGAATGGCGACGGCGCGCTGGATCTGGCCGTGGTCAACTCAGGCTCCGGGAATACCGCGATTTTCCTTGGCGGCGGCAACGGTACATTCCAACTCAGCCAGACATACAATACAGGCGCAAACCCCAGCCGGATCGCGATCGCGGACGTCAACGGTGACCAGAAGCCGGATTTGCTGGTGACGGTACCCGGCAATAACCAGACTTCGGTTCCGGGCTCGGTCTTTGTGCTGGTGAACAATGGCAACGGAACTTTCCAGACACCCACCTCATTCCTTGCCGGCGTTTATCCCGTGCAGGCGGCGGCAGGCGACACGAACGGCGACGGGAAGGCCGATCTGATTGTGTCGACGCTAGACGGTGCCTTCGCCGGGAGAGTCGCCGTATTGCGAGGCAACGGCAATGGCACGTTTCAGACTGCGTCGTTATTCAATACGCCGTCGACTCCAGTGGGCCTAGCGGTCAGCGATTTCAATGCGGACGGCAAGCTGGATATCGTGGTTCCACAATGCTGCGACACCGCGAACCTCGCCTACTTCGCGGGTAACGGGGACGGCACCTTCGGATCGGTGATTGGCGTCAATGCGGGCCAAGCCCAGGTGCAAATTCAGACGGCCGATTTGAATCGCGATGGCAGACAGGATCTGGTGATCCTGGCGAATCCAATGATACTTCGCACAATGTTGAATACGTCACCGGCAGTGACGACGGCCTGCAGTTACCTGGTGGCTCCTCCAGTGGTGACGGCGACTTCCGCGGGCGGGACCTTAACGGTTTCGGTACAAACCACCGGTTCCTGCCCCTGGGCGACCACGGGACTGCCAAACTGGGTCACCATCTCCGGCGCAGGAGCCGCGAATGGATCCGGAACCGTAACGCTGTTGGTTGCCCGCAATACGGGCGCCGCGCGCACCGCCACCATTTTGATCGCAGGAACGGCGTATACGATCACCCAGTTCGCCCCCAACGACTGCGTGTACGACATCACTCCGGGCGCGCAAGCGTTTCCGGCCGCCGGTGGCACGCAGACCATCACGATCCTGACATCGCCCACTTGCTCCTGGAGTGTCCTGGGGGCTCCCAATTGGATCAGTTTCCCGGATGTGACGGCTGGGATCGGCAGTGGGGTGATCACCTACAAAGCCGGACTAAACACGGGCGCCGCGCGGACAGCGGGCATGTTTCTGGCCGGGAATGTGTTCACTCTGGAGCAAGCCGCCGGAACAACGACCGGCATGAGTAATCAGGGTTCGTTGACGCATCTTACGTCGGCCGGAACGTGGAAGATGACGATGAATTACATCAACACCGCCACCACGGCGGCCAAAGCGCGGTTTAGCTTCTTCGATGACTTTGGCGAACCGCTGTCGATTCCCGTGAACTTCCCTCAGTTGACCGTGACGGCACCGCCGATCCAGACCACCGTTCTGGATCGCACCGTGGACCCAGGCGCGCAGTTGATTCTGGAAAGCACGGGTCCGGATTCGCAGCCGACGGCTATTGGCTCGGCTCAATTGCTGGCAACGCCGGGGGTCGCCGGATTCGGCATCTTCAGCAACCCTGCGTTGAAGTGGGAAGCTCTGGTGCCGCTGGAGACGCGCACTACATCGACTTACCTGCTCGCCTTTGACAACACAGGCAATCTGGCGACGGGACTCGCAGTGGCGAACCAGACGGGTTCGCCCGTGACGGTTAGTGTCCTGATTCGTGACGACGCCGGTAATTCCATCGACAACCAGCAGATCAACCTGCCCCCTCGCGGCCACAGTTCCTTCATGCTGAACCAGCGCTACGCCTCAACGGCCGGCCGCCGTGGCACTGTGCAGTTCGATACGGCCGCGGCAGGCGCGATCAGCGTACTGGGTTTGCGCGCGAATGGCTCCGCGTTAACAACGCTGCCGGTCATGGCGAATGTCGGTGGCGGCGGCGGAACCATCGCGCATTCGACGTTCAACGGCGGTTTTGCGACCACCTTCACGTTGGTGAACACGGGCGACGCGCCTGCGCCAACTGGATTGAACTTCTTTGACGACAACGGTAATGCGCTGGGCGTGCCGGTGTTCTTCCCGCAAACCGGAACCAGCACCACTGCATCCACAATCAGCCGTACGCTTGCGCCGCACTCCATTCTGGTTGTGGAGACCCGCGGCTCCGATGCACTTCCAGCCGTGACTGGGGGCGCCACCATCAGCACGAACGGCCCGGTGAGCGGATTCGCTATCTTCCGCTGGATTCCGTTTGGGCAAGAAGCGTCCGTCCCCATGGAAACGCGTGTGGTGCCTGCGTTCCTGTTGCCTTTCGATAACACTGGCGCGCTGGTCACGGGAGTTGGGATCGCGAACGGGGGCGGCGCTTCCGCAACCGTCAGCATCATCCTGCGCAGCGATAGTGGTTCGTTGATTCAAACCGGCAGCATTGATCTGCCCGCGCAGGGACACCGGTCTTTCCTATTGGCCGAAATTTTCCCTGGCACGAAGAACCGGCGCGGAACCGTTGAGTTCGGTGTGCCGCTTGGCCGCGGGGTGAGTATCATCGGCCTTCGGGCGAAGTCAGACGGAACGCTGACGACGGTGCCGGTGTTAACCAGGTGATCGGAGAGCCCCGCATCGTTACGCAAAACCCAAAACGTTGGGTGGTCGCAATCGACGGCCCCGCAGGCGCGGGCAAGAGCACGATTGCTCGCGCGGTTGCCGGCCGACTGGGCTTCGCCTATATCGATACGGGCGCGATGTACCGCGCCGTGGCATTATGGGCGGTCCGCGCGGGAATCGACCTAAACGATCCGTTGAAACTGGAGCAACTGGCGCAGCAGGCCGCTATCGATTTCCTTCCCGAGCATTCGCGCGTACTTTTGAATGGTGAGGACGTGACCAGCGCCATTCGCGAGCCCGGCATTTCCGATGCGGCATCGAAAGTGGCGGCCGTCCCTGGTGTGCGGCGGGCGATGCGCGACGAACAGCGGCGCATTGGAGCAAAGCAATCGGTGGTCATGGAAGGCCGTGATATCGGAACCATTGTTTTTCCGGACGCGGCGGTGAAAATTTATCTGGATGCCGATCCGGAGGTGCGGGCGGCACGGCGCGCGGCGGAACTTTCGGCGGACACCGGGGCGATCGCCAAGGAAATGGCGGAGCGCGATTCGCGCGACCGTTCCCGCGCGGAAGCGCCGCTGGTGCAGGCGCCCGACGCAGAATATTTGGATTCCACGCGGCTGACCCCGCTGGAAGTGCAGGAAGAGATCTTGAAGTTGGTTCGCAAGAGAACCTCGAACTGAAAGGAACCCGTTGAAAAGTCCCAGTCATCTACTCGTCATGAAGTTCGGCGGCACCAGCATGGGCACGGCCGATCGAATCAAAGTTGCCGCGCGCCTGACGGCGGAACAACACGCGAAGCGCCCCGTAGCGATCGTGGTTTCGGCAATGTCGAAGGTCACGGACCTTTTGCTCGACACCATGCGCCGCGCGGAGGCCGGCGACGGGGCGGGCATCGATAAGAACCTGGAAGCGCTCCGCGAAAAGCACGTCACCTGCTGCCAGGAACTTCTGCCCACAGGCTTTCAAGAAGCGGCGCTCGACGGCATCAATGGATTGATTGGCGAGTTTGAGCGCATTGCGCGTGGAATGATGCTGCTGGGGGAACGGCCGCTGTCCTCGGTGGATCGCGCCGTGGCGATCGGCGAACGTCTCTCGGCGCTCATGATCGCCGCGTATCTGGAATCGCAGGAATTCAAGGCATCCGCGGTGAACGCCGCCACCGTCATCGCAACCGACGCGGTGTTCGGCAACGCCACGCCGCTGACGGAAGAAACCCGTAAGCGGGCAACGGCAGTGCTGGGCCCACTGTTCGCGCAGAACGTGATCCCGGTGATGACCGGCTTCAACGGTTCGACGCTCGATGGGCGGCCTACCACGCTTGGCCGCGGGGGCTCGGATTTTTCAGCTTCGATTCTCGCAGGCGCGTTGGATGCCGAAGAGTTGTGGATCTGGACCGACGTCGATGGCATCATGTCGGCCGATCCCCGTTTAGTTCCCGGTGCGCGCGTTTTGGATGCGATCACTTACGCCGAAGCCGCGGAACTGGCGTACGCGGGCGCGAAGGTGTTGCATCCTAGGACGCTCGCTCCTCTGGTGGAACACGGCATCCCGGTGTGGAGCAAGAACAGCTTCGCGCCTGAGGTGCCGGGCACGCGTATCGTTCCGTCCCTGGATATCAAGGGCGGCCCGCGCGCGGTGACGTCGATGAAAGACGTCGCGCTGGTTTCGATTGAACCGCTGGGCAGTGCGATCAGTAGCGCCCGCCTGATGGCCGAGGCGATGCATGCACTGGACGCTGCGGATGTGGAACTGCTCGCGATCACCAGTTCCAGCTACCGCCAGAACTTCTGTTTCCTTATCAAGCAGTCCGAACTCGAACGCGCTCTCCGTCAACTGGAACAGGAGTTCGCCATCGAGCTTGCACACGGCTACGTGAAACCACCCGAAGTCGATTCGAACGTCGGATTGCTCGCGATTGTGGGCGAAGGCATGCGTGGTACGCCAGGATTGGCCGGACGTATCTTCACCGCGATTTCGCGCGAAAACGTGAACATCAAGGCCATTGCGCAGGGTTCCAGCGAATTGACGATCGCCGTGGTCGTCCGCCGCGAGGGACTGGAACAAGCGGTCCGCGCCGTCCACGAAGAATGTGGATTGGGCATAGAACAGTAATAAAAACCACAGCTTTGACTGCGAACAATCTTCACCGCGAACCCCTGGCGCGAGCCGGGGGTTTCGTATTTTACGAAGGCTAGGCGGACATCCGGCCCGACCGCTCTTCCCATCGCCGCAGCGCGACGGAGATTGCCCACAGCACTGCTGCAAGAAATACAATCGCCATCGCCCAGTGCAGCGCTTGTAGAAGGAACTGTGTGTTCCATTCCGGCCATTCGAAGCGATAGCGCGAAAGCACGCTCCAGCGATCCGTCATCCAATGCCAACTGGTGTGCGCGACAAGAGCGGAGAGAATGATGGTCCCCATTCGTTCCGCCACTGCGTATTTGAAGAGCAGGTGGAGCGCGGGGAGCATCGCCGCGAGCACGAGCAACTGTCCCAGTTCGACGCCCACGTTGAAGGAGAGCAACGAGGTGAGCAGATGCGATCCGGCAAACTGCAGCGTCTCGCGCAAAGCGAAGGAAAATCCAAAGCCGTGGACCAGGCCGAAGCAGAAGGTGATGATCCATCGACGATGCACGTTGCTGGTGCCGACGATGTTTTCGAGAGCCATGTAGACGATGGAGGTCGCAATCAAGGTCTCAACTAACGGCGGAAACCATAAAGCGCCTGGAGCCAAATCGTACGCCGACGCAATCAACGTGATGGAATGCGCCAGAGTAAACGCCGTGACGATGGGGATGAGCGCGCGCAGCTTGCGGAACGGAATCACCAGACAAAAGAGAAACAACAGGTGATCCGTGCCATCCAGAATGTGATCGAAGCCGGATCGGACAAAACGCGCGGCGGCCTGGAACCAGCTGGGGTCCAGGCGAATCAATCCCGGATCGCCGCCGTACTCAAAGGCGCGTACCGTCCCATCAGGTAAGACAAATCGCAGCGCGGTCACAACGCGCAGGGCCAATCGCTCGAAACCAGGATGCAGGGAGAACTTCGATTGATCGGATTCGATGGGATACTCAAACATCACGTCGAGCATCGTTTGATTCCAGACAACGGTTGTTTCGTTCGTCAGTTTCAAACCACTCACGTGAGCAACGGCTTCGTCGTACGATGCAAATGACTTGTCGGATTCGAGCGATGCGATCGCCGCAAGGATCTTCGGCTGCGGTAGCTTGCGGTCATTCTCATACACGTCCAGGAAATCCGCCAGCCATTGTTTCGACGCGCCTCTGAGCATTGGATCGAGCTTTTCGAAGTCGAGGAACCCGCCTTGCCGCTCCGGAAACACTTCGTCGCGCATGGCGGTCATCGGGACGCGAATCAGGACGTGAAGACGCTGGCCTTGCGGACGGAAGTACATCTGCAGGGAGATATCGTTCGGAATATCGTGCGCGGCCGCGCCAAAGGGCAGCAACGCAAGCAACGCAAACAGGCTGGAAACAAGGCGGATCATGTATAATGCACGCTGTCTGTAAGAGTCAGCTTACCTCGGAAATTGGAACGCCGAGAGGGCTGCCTTCCACGAGCGAGGCAGGGGGATCAGGAGGTCACGGGTATGACTCGGAATATGCGCATTGCGACGGTGTTTGGCGCGACGCTGGGGGTCTTGGGAATCGCCTCGTTTGTTGTCGAGCGAGACGCAACCGTCAGCGCGGCAGGCGTCATGGCTCCGCGGTTCGAAGTGGACCCGATGTGGCCCAAGCCGCTGCCGAACCATTGGGTGATGGGCATGACGATTGGCGTCTCGGTGGATGACAAAGACCACGTGTGGATCATTCATCGCCAAGGTTCGCTGGAACCCAAAGAGGTGTATCAAATCGCGAAGCCCACGCCGGCCGCCGAATGTTGCACGCCGGCGCCGCCGATTCTGGAGTTCGATCAAGAGGGCAACCTGCTGAGGGCGTGGGGTGGTCCGGGACAAGGCTACGATTGGCCGGACTCCAATCACGGCATCACCATCGATTACAAAGGCAACGTGTGGATCGGCGGCAACGGACGCGGTCCGCAGGTTCCCGCACCGCGCGGAGAAGGTGTACAGGCGGAGGCACTGACTTCGGCGGGACGTTTCAAGGACAACCAGATCCTGAAATTCACTCAAGACGGCAAGTTCCTGATGCAGATTGGCAAGCCGGATCAAAGCAAGGGCAGCAACGACATCGCGAACCTGAAGGGTCCCGCGAAAATGTTCATCGATCAAAAGACGAACGAACTCTACGTGGCTGATGGCTATGGCAACCACCGCGTCATCGTGCTGGACGCGGATACGGGAAAATACAAACGCCACTGGGGCGCGTATGGCAACAAGCCGGATGATACCGATCTGGGTCCGTACAATCCGAACGATCTTCCGGCCAAGCAGTTCCGCAATCCCGTGCATTGCGCGCAGCTGGCGAATGACGGCTTGCTCTATGTCTGCGATCGCGCGAATGACCGCATTCAGGTGTTCAAACCAGATGGGACGTTCGTCAAAGAAGCGTTCATCGCGAAAAACACGCGCGGCGACGGATCGGTTTGGGATATCGCGTTCTCCAAGGATCCCCAACAAAAGTACATTTATCTGGTGGATGGCGCGAATGAGAAGGTCTACATTATTCAACGCGACAATCTGGAAGTTCTCACCAGCTTCGGCGACGGCGGACGCCAGCCGGGCCAATTCTACGCAGTGCACAGCATTGCGACGGACTCCAAGGGGAACATTTATACGACCGAGACCTATCACGGCCAACGCGTGCAGCGGTTCGTCTACAAGGGAGTGGCTCCGGTGACGAAGAAGGACCAGGGCGTGGTGTGGCCGAAACGCGCATCCTAACGCACCGCGCCTCGCGCTACGCTATGTCAAGAGGGGATCCACAGTGAAGCTGGAATCGAAGGCGAAACAACCGTGGTACACAAGTCTGTCGACGCAGGTACTCATCGGCGTTGTGATCGCCGTCATTTTCGGATACGTCAATCCACCCATGGCCGCCGCGATGAAGCCGCTGGGCGATGGCTTTATCCGCCTCATCACGATGATCATTACCGTGGTGATCTTCTGCACGGTGGTTTCCGGCATTGCGGGCATGGAGGATATCAAGAAGATCGGGCGCGTGGGCGGAAAAGCGATCCTTTATTTTGAAGTCGTCTCCACCATCGCGCTGCTCAGCGGCATGATCGTGGGGCATCTGGTGAAAACAGGCGCGGGCTTCAACCTGGATCCCGCGAAACTCGATGCGAAAGCGGTGGAGAATTACACAGGCGCCGCGAAAGCACAGTCCGTGCAGGAATTCGTGCTGCACGTCATCCCGACAACCATCGTGGACGCATTCGCCAAAGGCGATATTCTTCAGGTTCTGTTGATCGCCGTGCTCTTCGGCTTCTCCCTTTCGATGGCGGGACCCAAGGGCAAGCCGTTGCTGGAGATCATTAATTCGCTGACCCAAGCTGTGTTTGGCGTGGTGAACATTGTCATGAAGGCAGCTCCGTTGGGGGCTTTCGGTGCAATGGCGTACACGGTAGGCAGGTTCGGCATTGCATCGCTCAAACCGCTGGCAACGCTGGTGGCCACATACTATATAACGTCGTTCTTGTTTGTGATTGTCGTCCTTGGTTTGATCGCCCGCATGGCGGGGTTCAATATCTTCAAGTTCCTACTCTACATCAAAGAGGAAATCATTCTGGTCCTGGCCGTCAGTTCTTCGGAGCCCGCGCTGCCAACGCTGATGGAGAAGCTGGAACGCCTCGGCTGCTCGAAGGCTCTGGTTGGCTTGGTGGTTCCCACCGGCTACACCTTTAACACCGACGGCAGCAGCATTTATATGACGCTGGCCACGCTCTTTGTGGCGCAAGCGACGAATACGGAACTCACTTTCGCGCAGGAGCTGACCATCTTCGCCGTAGCGATTCTGACATCGAAAGGCGCAAGCGGCGTGCAGGGTGCAGGATTCATCGCACTGGTGGGAACCTTGCAGGTGATCCCCACCATCCCCGTAGCGGGCATGGCGATTATCCTCGGCATCGACCGCTTTATGAGCATGATGCGCGCGACGGTGAACATGCTGGGCAATGGCGTGGCCACAGTCGTGGTTGCACGCTGGGAGAAAGAGATCGATCCGGAAACCCTGCGCCGGAATCTCTCGAACGCGATGGAAGAAGCCGTCGTGGTGGAGGCGTAGTTTTTATGTCCACATGGATCACACGCCGGCGATTCGCCGGAACGGCGGCCGGCCTAGGCGCCGCTACACTGCTCTCTTCGGCGGAAAGTCGCGCGCAAGCGTCTGGTCAGATTCAAGCGACTGGTCAAATCAAGGTGATGGGCAATCGCGTCGCTTCGTTTTATTCGCCTCTGATTGCGACCGTCGCTGGCGGATTCCTAAAGGCCGAAGGATTGGACCCGTCGTTTCGCTGGCTCGGCACGGTGAATTACGCCGAAGCCATTCGCAAAGGCTCCGCGGACGTTCTGCAGAATGCGATCTCCAGCAACTGGACGGCGTCCGAAGCGGGCCAGACCGACTTGCCGGTGCATATCGCCCAAATCAATGGACGCGATGGATTT
Source organism: Bryobacteraceae bacterium (assembly GCA_040081855.1). GTDB lineage: Bacteria > Acidobacteriota > Terriglobia > Bryobacterales > Bryobacteraceae > Palsa-187. The sequence goes on from JBEBFS010000006.1 coordinate 35,100, forward strand.
TTCCTGGTACGCCGCGGCAAGGGCGGCAAGTTCCACTGGAAGGATCTGGAAGGCAAAACGTTGATCGCCGAGAACTACGGGCAACCGCTCACCATGTTGAAGTACGCGCTGTTCTACAACAAGGTGGACATCGCAAAAGTGAACATCGTGAACGCGGGGAATACGGAGGCTATATATGCGGCGTTCAAGTCCGGCAAGGGCGATTTCATTCAGGCTCAGGGGCCGGAGCCGCAACAGATCGAGTTGGATGGCTTCGGAACGGTTGTTGTTTCGGTGGGGGGCTCCATCCCGCCGGTTGCGTTTAGCAGCGTGTGTTCTTCTCGTGCCTTCGTGAGCGGACCGCTCTACAAGCCGTTTCTGCGCGCCTTCGCCAAATCGAAGGACTGGTGTCAGAATGCGCCGGCGAAAGAAATTGCGGACAAGCTGAAAACTTTCCTGCCCGAGTTCGGCGTGCCCGCGCTAGCGGCGTCGATTGGCCAGTATCAGAAGATGGGCACTTGGAAGGGTGGCATTGCCATTCCCGCAGCGCAGCACGAGCAGGCCGTGGACGTGTTTCTGTGGGCCAAAGGAATTCAACGGCGACATACGTTCGATGAAGCCTGCGTGCAACCGCCAAACGTAGCATAATCGCGGCCTTGCGCTGAACAGTTCAACGCGACGCACTGCATGAAAAACAGGCGCCGCACCGCGGTCGTTCGCGCAACAAACAGGGAAAGGAGCTCGCATGCCGTTTTATCAGAAGGGGCCCGTTCGAATCCATTACGAAGAGGCCGGTTCCGGACTTCCATTGCTCTTGATCGCCGGTGGCGGATTGAGTTCGACCATCTCGTTCTTCACCAACGGCGATCCATTTAATGCGATCGACGAATTCAAGGGTGACTACCGGTGCATCGCTGCGGACCTTCGCACCGCGCCCGCAGGCCAGTCCTCGGGTCCGCTCGATGTGGATCGTCCCTGGGATTCCTTTGCCGATGACCAACTTGGACTCATGGACCACCTGGGTATTCAGAGGTTCATGGTGATGGGCTTCTGCATAGGCGGCCCTTTTATTTGGAATTTATTGCGGCGCGCGCCGGATCGCATTGTGGCGGCGGTTTTAGCCCAGCCAAGCGGTTCACGGCCGGAAAAGCGCGATCTGTTTTACGAAACCAATATGGCGGGGTGGGCTCCGGAGTTTTTGAAACGCCAGCCGGATGTGAGCAAGGATACGGTGGAGAAGTTTCTGACCAAGATGTACCGGAACAACCCGGATTTCGTTTTCACCGTGACGCGCGACTTTGTACGAAATTGCCAAACGCCGGTGCTGATTCTGCCGGACGATATTCCGGCGCATCCTTACGCTGTCGCGATGGAAGCCGCCATGCTCGCGCCAAAGGGCGAAGTGAGCATTTTCCCCTGGAAGGAACCCAAGGAGCGCATTCCCTTAGCCGTGCGCCAGATCCGGTCCTTCCTTCGCGCGCATCGTCCCTCGGCCTGAACCACCGGGGTAACACGGCGCGGCCAGGGACGACCAAAGCGCGATAGATCTGCGAACATTCGCCTATTTCTTGGGCGAGTAATCGGTGGGCTCGGCAAATACGGAAACGATGTTGCCGACAATCTTGCCGTTGGCCTCGGATTCCTTTTGCACTTTTTGCCACTCGGGATCAGCGCGGAATTCATCCCACGACTTCTTCGCGGCCTCACGGCTAGGGAACTCCAAGATATACAAGAGCGTGTTCTTCGCTTGCGGATCGTCCTGCGGCACGAAATAGCCAACGCTGGTCATGTTGTGCTTTTTGAAGATGCGCATCGTGTGATCACGGAAACGCGTGTTCAGGGTGTCGAGTTTCCCTGGTTCCGTCGTGTACGTGCGGAACTCAAAAACGTGATTCGATGCGGCTTCGACGGACTGCGTCTTCTGCCCCGCCCAAAATCCAATTCCGGCCGCGGCAGCGACCATCAAACCCACGAAAGCGTATTTACGGAGCATGTTGCTTCACCTCTCGAATCAGCGTACCGCGAAAATCGGGGCAATGCGCCGGCCGGAATGGTAACACCGGGCGTTTTTCGATATTATGAAACCTCATGTCCGTCCGGCGGCCGGGCACGGATGCGACAGCGCATCCGGCGAATCGAACACTCTGGAGAAAAGCACAATGGCAAACCTGGGATTTGTTGGCTTGGGCGTAATGGGCGGAAATATGGTGGCCCGGTTCCTGGAGCAAGGTCACACCGTCACCGGTTACAACCGCACGAAGTCCAAGGCGCAATGGCTGATCGATAAAGGCATGAAGTGGGCGGACAACCCGCGCGCCGTCGCGGAGGCCGCCGATGTGACTTTTTCGATGGTGACGAATTCCGCTGCACTCACTGAAGTATTCGAGGGAACTGATGGCGTATTGGCCGGATTGACGGCCGGCAAATATTATGTGGATATGAGCACGGTGAATCCCGGCGTCAGCCGCAAGATGGCGGACCGCGCTCGTGAAAAAGGTTCGGACATGCTGGATGCGCCCGTATCCGGCAGCTTAGTCACGCTGCAGCAGGGCAAGCTGTCTGTGATGGTGGGCGGCAAGAAGGATACATTCGATAAGCTGAAGCCGACGCTAGACTTCATCGGACCCAAAGTCACCTACGTCGGTGAAAACGGTCTGGCGCTGGTGATGAAGATTGGCACGAATCTGAGTCTCGCCGTGCAGATGCTGGCCTTCTCGGAAGGTGTTTTGCTGGCGGAAAAGAGCGGCATTCCCCGTGAGACAGCGGTGGACGTGCTCTCGCACAGCGTCATCGCCTCGCCGATGGTCCAATACCGCAGCAACATGGTGTTTCAACTGCCGGAAGAAGCTTGGTTCGACGTCAACATGATGCAGAAAGACATGCTGCTTGCACTCGAACTGGGCCGCCAGGTGGATGTGCCTCTGCCGACCACTGCGGTGACAAACGAAATGTTGACCGCCGCGCGCGGCATGGGTTACGCGAAAGAGGATTTCGCGGTGCTTTTCCATGCACTGGCGAAGATGGCCGGCCTGAACACGCTGAAAAAGTAGCCCGCGAAAAGATTGGCTTTGACTCCCGGTATCGCCGGTGAGAAAATGCTCGTGGCGATGGGTAGGCCCTGGTTCTTCGAAGGAGTGTTTATGCGGAAACCGTTTGCTGCAATGATTCTGACGTTCGCGATGGTTGGCGGCCTAAACGCCCAGCAAAACGAGGCGCCGAAAGCTCCCTCGGCACCGGCGCCCAAGCGTGACCTCAACGGCGTTTGGATGATGCGCAATCCCAATCCCATTCGCCAATATTCCAACTCCACTTTCTCGAAGGAAGATCCGGCAATGACGGAGTGGGCGAAGGAAAAGTTTAAGCAGGCCAAGGCGTCGAATCAGGGCGATTACACGCTGGATACAACCAACGATCCGGTGTTGACCAAGTGTTACCCTCCGGGAACGCCGCGCGTTTATTTCCACCCATACCCATTCGAATTCATCCAGACTCCGAATTCCACGCTCATGATGTTTGAATACGATCATTGGACCCGGCGCATCTGGACGGACGGCCGCAAGCCGCCAGAGGATCCGGACCCTTCCTGGATGGGTTATGCAGTGGGCCGCTGGGAAGACGACACGACTTTTGTAGTGGAGACGAAGGGCTTCAACGACAGGACGTGGATTGACCGGCGAGGCCATCCGCATTCGACGGAAATGCGACTGAAAGAGACATTTCGCAGAATCGATCACGATCATCTACAGGTTGACTTTGACATTCAGGATCCCAAAGCGCTGGCAAAGCCGTGGCTATCCACGTTCTACTTCGAGTTGCGTCCAAATTGGGAACTTGGAGAAATCTCTTGCTCTGGCGATTATCTGGAATTTTCGAAGTTCGAAAAATAGCGCCACATCAGCACGCGCGATGGTGGAATCACGCGCCTACTCCAGCACCCCTACTCCACCACCGTTACTCCACCACCCGGACCAGCGTGATTTCGAACGGGCCATCGTCGCAGAGGTAATAGTTCGTCTTGAATTCATTGCCACCGCAAATGCGTAGGGCGAAGTCGCGGCCTTCAATCACCGAGGGAATGGACAAGACGACTCCGGGCGGAAGCACCGACTTGAGGTTTCCGCCGATCATATTGACCACTTCTCCAAGCGTATCGGAGACGTCTTCTTTTGAAATCGCTCCTTCCGGACCGGAGGGGGCAGGCATCAACCGCGCCGCGAAAGCGCGTGCCAATTTCGCGCCGCACGTCAGTAACACCGCTCCCTTCCATTCCCCCACGAATTGAACCGTTGCAGTAAGGGATTTCGTTGCCGGGGCGCACGGCCCGCTCAGGACTGCATCCATGTGCATCATCGTGCTGAACACATCTTCCACGATCCGCGCGAGGTCAATTTGGTGGGTTTCCACTTGAAAGGTTGTTTCCATCACGTCGTCCTTTCCTCATTCCGGAGTCTGATAAAACATGGCACGGCCCACGGGTATTCGCTTGAACGTCTCATCCAGATTCAGCGTGCTTTCGGCGGAGCCCAGCACCAGATACCCGCCCGGCACAAGGGCACTGCGGAGGCTGGCCAGAATTTCTTTCTTGGTCGGAATGTCGAAGTAGATCAAAACATTGCGGCAAAAGATGATATCGAACGGGCCTTTGCTGCGCGCTGGCCGGCGCAGATCGAATTGCTCGAATCGAGCCATTTTGCGGACATGTTCTTTGAGGCGCCAATCCAGGCCATCACGGTCGAAGTACTTAATCAAATACTGGGCCGGCAGGCCGCGATTCACTTCCAACTGCATATAACGCCCTTCACGGGCGCGAGCGAGAATCTGCTCTGAGAGATCAGTCCCTACAATTTGGATGTTCCAGCTAATGAGATTCATTTCCAGCAGCAGCATTGCCAGACTGTAGGCTTCCTGTCCCGACGAGGCGGCCGCCGACCAGATGTTCAGCTTGCGCGTGAACTTCCGCTGTTCGAGCATCTGGGGAAGAATGGTGGTCCGTAGCCCGTCAAAGGGCGCCGAATCCCGAAAGAACAGTGTTTCGTGCGTGGTCATCGCCTCGACCACCTTCTTGCGAAGAGGAACGTCGTTTTGCCGCAGCGCGCGGCACAACGCAGCAAGAGAATTCAGGTGGGACTGTTCAAGAACCGGACCCAGGCGGGCTTCCACCAGGTAATGCTTGTCATCGTCAAGCAAAATACCTGACTCGCGATGAATATATTCCTGAAGAAACTTATAGGTTTCTCCATCGAGTTCCGAGGTGCCGCTTGGGGCGATCCGGGTAGTGTGTAGAATGGGCGGCATTAGTGGATAATTCCTGGGGATCGCAATGGCGAGGCAACTCGCGGAGAGGGCACGGAGGACAGAGGGGAAAGCCTACGCGCGGATATCGCCTCCGTCATCTGAAGAAGATGGGGGACAAAATCCGTCAAGGGGAGAATGGAGTTGGCGATGCCCGCACTGGCAACGGCTCCCGGCATACCCCACACCACGCTGGATGCCTCATCCTGCGCAATGATGTACGCACCCTCGGCATGCAGGCCCGTCGCGCCTCTCAATCCGTCATATCCCATTCCCGTAAGAACGGCGGCGATAGAACTGGAACCATAAACTTCTTGCACCGACCGAAAAAGGACATCCACGGCGGGACGGCACGAATTTTCCGGCGCACTCTGATCGAGTAGGATCGACACCTTGGTCCCCTCCCGGCGGATTCGCATGTGGTAATCGCCAGGCGCGATATAGGCATGACCCGGTTCCACAATCATTCCTGCGGTGGCCTCATGAACCTGGATCTTAGTCCTGGTTTGCAGGCGCTCCGCAAGCAAGCGGGTAAAGACAGGTGGCATGTGCTGCACGATCAAAATCGGCAGAGGAAAGTGTTCCGGAAATTGCGGCATAATTTCGCCCAGCGCGGTTGGGCCTCCCGTGGACACGCCGATGGCCAGCACCTGCGGATTTAGCAATGTGCCAGCGGCGCGCGACCCGGCGAGGGCGGGGCGAGACGCGACAATGGGGGCAGGCGCTGCCGCTTCAGTCGCAAAAAATTGCTTGATCTTGGGAATGAGTTCGGCTTGCAGCGCAGCCATGGAAAGATCGAGCGATCCGACGTTTGAGGCTTTGGTGACGTAATCGTCAGCTCCAAGCGTCAGCGCTTCCATCGTCGCGGAGGCGCCGCGCTCCGTTAGCGTGCTGAACATGATGACGCGTAAATCCGGATGGACGGCACGAAGCTGTGGCAATAGCTCCAGCCCGCTCATTTCCGGCATTTCTATATCGAGAGTGATCACATCGGGCTTCCAATGCGGGATGCGGTCCAAAGCCAAAGCGCCATTGGCCGCCGTGCCGACCACCTCGAGCATGGAATCCTTTTCGAGCACATGCGTCACCAGGCGGCGGATGACGACCGAGTCGTCGACCACCATGACTCGTATACGGCTGCCGCGCCGGATCACGCGCTTGGAGAATGGGGCCATGAGAGTCTCCTACTGCACGGCGCCGATCATGCGCAGCTTGTCTTCGATCATGTCTTTCGTGAAGGGTTTCATGACGTACTCATTGGCGCCCGCTTCGAGCGCCCGCATCATCTGATGAATTTCCGTTTCCGTGGTGACCATCATCAGCGGTGTGGCGGCAAAGCGCTTATCCCTGCGCAAGTGCTGCACGAATTCAAGTCCGTTCATTTCCGGCATGTTCCAATCGACCAAAAACAGCGAAACATCCGGATTGTGCTCGGCTTTCTGGAGGGCCTCCTTCCCGTTGGCGGCCTGGCACACCTCATAGCCCAACTCGCCCAGAATACCGGTGAGGATCATGCGGATGACGCGGGAATCGTCGATCACCATTGCTTTGGACATTCGTTCTCCTGACGGCGGTTGCCGCACGGTCCCTTGCGGGAGAGGAGGGACGCGAATCGCTCCGCGCCCTCCGCTTGTACTGCGAAGACTGCGTTTACTGCGCCTTGGAACGCGCCACCAGGGATTGCAACTGCACGGCAAGTTCGGTGAGAGCTTGCGCGGCCTTCTGCGTGTCCGTGGCGCCTTGCGTCGTCTCGCGCGCCGCCATGGCAACACCCGAGATATTCTTGGCGATCTCACCGGTGCCTTTTGCGGCCTCGGTGACGTTGCGGCCGATCTCATTGGTGGTCACCGTTTGCTCTTCGACGGCCGAAGCGATGCTGTTCGAGATATCATTGATCTGGTTGATCACGCTCGAAATTTCGCCAATGGCCTGCACGGCCCCGCTGGTATCGCTCTGGATCGCTTCGATTTTCTGGCTGATGTCCTCGGTTGCTTTGGCGGTTTGCTTCGCCAATTCCTTGACTTCGTTGGCAACCACGGCGAATCCTTTGCCCGCCTCCCCGGCCCGCGCGGCTTCGATGGTGGCATTTAAGGCAAGCAAGTTGGTCTGCTGCGCGATCGAAGTAATCACTTTGATCACCTTGCCAATCTCCGCGCTCGATTCGCCCAATTTCGCGATCGTCTGATTGGTGGTCTCCGCTACCGATACGGCATTCTTGGCCACGCGCGCGGCCTCGTTGGCATTCTTCGAAATCTCACGAATCGAAGCCTGCATTTCTTCGGAGCTGGCAGCGACGACACTGACATTCTTCGAAACCTCGTCGCTCGCGGCCGACACAACGTTCGCTTGAGTCGCTGTCTCCTCCGCGTTCCCTGCCATCTGTTGGCTGATTGCCGTCAGCTCTTCGGCAGAAGAGGAGAGCGCCGTTGCATTCTGCTCGATCTGGGTTTCCACCTCGCGCCGTTTGGTGACGTCTGTTGCATATTTCACGACGCGGAATGGCTTACCCGCGACGTCAAGAACCGGATTGTAGGTCGCCTGGATCCAGACACGCCGGCCGTTCTTGCCGATCCGCAGAAATTCGCCTGTATTGAATTCGCCGCGGTTCAGCTTCGACCAGAATTCGCGATAACCACTGCTGTTGCGGAAGCTGTCATCGCAGAACATGCTGTGATGCTTGCCCTTGATCTCAGCGAGCGTGTAATCCATGGTTTTCAGGAAGTTCTCGTTGGCGTTTAGAATCGTCCCATCCATCTGGAATTCGATGTAGGCCTGGTCCTTCAGCATGGCGGACTTCTGCACGGTGATATCCGTGGCGTATTTGACAACCTTGTAGGGTTTGCCGTCCGACCCAATAAGCGGGTTATAGGAAGCTTGTATCCACACTTCGCGGCCACCCTTGCCGTAACGCCGGTATTCACCCCCCTGGTATTCACCTCGATTGAGCTTTACCCAGAACTCCTTATATTGGGCCTGCTGCGTTTCAAACTCGTCGAGGAACATGCTGTGATGGCGGCCCTTTACTTCATCGAGCGAGTAGCCAAGGGCGTTCAGAAAGATGTCGTTCGCCGTGATGATCGTGCCGTCGAGTTCGAACTCAATCGACGCTTGCGCGCGATTGATGGCCTTGATCTGTGCCGTGAAGTCCGCCGTCAGCGCCTCCAGCCGCTTGCGCTCGGTGATCTCGGTGGCCCACTTCACCACCTTGAGCGGCTTGCCGTCCAAACCGATCACCGGCGTGTAGGTGGCCTGGATCCAGACCCGCTTTCCACCCTTGCCGATACGCAGGTATTCGGCCGTTTGGTATTCACCGCGATTCAGCTTTGCCCAGAATTCCTGATAGTCGGAGCTGCGCCGGTAGTTTTCCTCGACGAACATACTGTGGTGTTTGCCCTTGATCTCCTCCAGTCGATAGCCGAGCGTCTTGAGGAAATTTTCGTTGGCGTGTAGGATGGTGCCATCGGGCTGAAACTCGATGTAAGCCTGATCCCGGAAAAGGGTGTTCTTCGCCGCCGTCACATCGAGGGCGTACTTGACCACCTTGTAGGGCTTGCGGTCCGGACCAAGAACCGGGTTATACGTCGCCTGCAGCCACACTTCCCGGCCACCCTTCGCAATGCGGCGGTATTCCGCCGTTTGAAATTCTCCGCGATTCAGCGCCGCCCAAAATTCCCGATACTGTGGCTGCTCGCGCTCAAATTCGTCGATGAACATACTGTGGTGGCGGCCTTTAATTTCCTCCAGACTGTACCCCATAGCCTTCAGAAAATTTTCATTGGCCTCCAGAATCGTGCCGTCCATCTGGAAAATGATTTTGGCCTGCGCACGTGAAATGGCAACCATCTGGTTGACAAAATCGGCATTCACTTCTTCGAGGTGCCGCTTGTCACTAACCTCTTCCCAGTTGGCGACGATTCCGAGAAACTCGCCGGCCTGGTTGCGAATGGCGGTCGCCGTCAGCGCGAGAATATAGGAGCCGAACTTGATATCCGTCTGAATCGGGAAATTGGACGGATTGGTTAACTTTTCCCGAATTCGCCGGGCCTGGGGGCCGTGAAAGACGTCGATGTTCACACCCAACAAGTCACGCGGCGACAGGCCAAACTGCTTTTCGAGCGGGTCGCTCATCTTTTGCATGAATTCCATCGACCGCCGGTTCATATAGATCAGGCGCAGATCCCGGTCAGCGATGAATACGTTGGTGCCCAACGCATCCAAGGCTCCCTTCAGGCCATCTACGGCCCCGACAAGATCCGTTTCGATATCGGCGACGGCAGATCCGCCGCGGTTTACGCTCGCATGTTTCATTGGTTTCTCCTTTGGTAATTCGTCGACGGCATGAACAGTTTCTGGCCCGGCGATACAATTCGCCGCCAAATTGACGAGGTGTCCTTATCTACCCCGAGGTACGGTAGAGCACCGGTACCGACGCTTCCGGCTCCACTTTGAAGTGCTATTGCTCGCGTGGAGCAGATTCCTCAGAACGCACAAGTCCACACGGCCGGCTAATTGGCGGCGGATACTTGTAAAACACGCTCTGTACTGAGCACCAGAAGCAACCTTCCTTCCAGTTTGTAAATGCCCCGAATCAGATCGCGCTGCTCGGGGGGCAGATTGTCCGGTGTGGACTCAAAGGCATCGGCCTGGACTTCAATCACATCGCCGATTTCATCCACCAGCAGGCTCACGGCTCCATCGACGGAGCGAACCACCATGTTCATGGAAGTTTCGTGCTCCGTCCGCGGCGACAGGCCCAATCGAGTACGCATATCGAGCGCTGAGACAATCTGTCCACGCAAATTGATCAGCCCTTCGATCACGCTGGGTGAAAGCGGCACTTTCGTCATCTCGAGATGGCGCAGGACTTCTTGAACCTCCAGCACTTCGATGCCGAAGAAGAAGTTTCCGACCGTAAATGTGGAGTACTGGCGGCTGGCCAGCGCGGTCGGATTATGTTCGGGTGTTACGGATGGGGGGGGCGTCATTGCTTTTGCTCTCTTCCTCCTACGCCGGCGAGTTCCGCGCTCGGGCTGTGTTCTTGCAGTGCCTCCGAAAGTCGTCCGAGAGACCGCAGCAGGCCTTCACGATCGAAGCGGTCCACCCGCGCATCGAAGCTCCCGGCATCTTGTGCGGCCGTGTCATCGCTGACGGTGATTACGGGAATCGATTTAAGCGACGGCACGCGGCGCATCTCGTCCACCAACTGATTCGCCCCGCCCGCGGGTAGCGACACCACTACGGCTCCCACGGGGTGGCGCTCCAGCTTGGCTAGAGCCTCGCTCGCACCCGATGCTTCCACCACCGGGTAACCGGAGAGTTCCAGGTAATTGCGGATCTGACCGCGGGAGAACGAACTCGAATCGGCGACCAGCACGGGCACCGGCGAGTGATGCTTGGGTGTACTGCCGGATCCCCAGGCTTCATCGGTTGTGCAGAGCACAGCCGGCAAGTCGATAAAGTCCGTCACCTTGCCCCCCAGTACGGCGGAGCCCGAAAGCCGGGGCTGCGTGCTGCTGGTACCCACATGGATGGTTTCGTCGTGGATATCGATGATCTGATCGACCACCAAGCCAGCCATACGGTCGCCTTCGGCGAACACAATCACTTGCGCGGGATCAGCAAGCTCTGTTGGCGCGCCGCCGAGCGCGGGGGAAAGCGGCGTGAGTGGAAGGATTCGTTCGCGATACTGCACCACCAGTTTGCCGCCGGCGCGCTCAATACGGCTGGCCGGGAACTCTTCGAGGCGGGCGACCAGGGAGAGCGGCACGGCCATGCGCTCGAACGAACCCGCGCGGAACAGAAGGAACGTTTGACGATCTTCGTGCCCCGCATCGTGCCGGCCGTCTTCGGCGCGGCCATGCTCGCGCGCTTCGGAAAGGACTCCGGAGCGTTGGCCGACGCCGAGCACATCCAAAATCAGTGCAACCCTTCCGTCGCCCATAATCGTCGCGCCGGCGTACGACGCGAGGCCCTTCAACTGCTTGCCGAGCGGTTTTACAACGATTTCCTGCGTGTCGTTGATATCGTCGACAACCAGACCGAATTGCCGGTTCTCGGCTTGCAGAACGACGATGTTCAGCACATCGGATTCGGCTGCGACGCCCGGCAGGCGGAGAACTTCATTCAGGAACGCAATCGGGAGAAGGCTCCCGCGGCGGCGGTAGACTGGAGCGCCGTGAATGCGTTCAATCTGTTTCTTCCCTGACTCGCCTTCAAGCCGGAGAAGTTCAAGCAGACTGACTTGCGGAATAATAAACCGTTCTCCGCCGCTGCTGATCACAAGACCGGGAATGATGGCGAGCGTCAGTGGAATTTTGATTTTGACGGTCGTGCCCTGGCCCGGGCGGCTGACAAGATCGACTATGCCGCCGATCTTCTCGATGTTCGTCTTTACCACGTCCATGCCAACGCCGCGGCCGGAAATGCTGGTGACTTCCTTGGCGGTGGATAATCCCGGCAGGAATACCAGATTCGCGGCTTCGCGGTCACTCATTTGCTCGGCATGTTCGGGGCGCAATAAGCCTCGCTCCACCGCCTTCTGTTTCACCCGAGCGACGTTAATCCCGCCGCCGTCATCGATGATTTCAATGTTGACCTGCCCCCCTTCGTGATAGGCGCGAAGCAGCAGGCGGCCTTGCGCCGCTTTGCTTGCTCGCAGGCGTGCCTCCGGCGTTTCAATACCGTGGTCGCAACAGTTGCGGACGATGTGGGTCAGCGGATCCTTGATGGCCTCGATGATGCTCTTGTCCAGCTCGGTCTCGGCGCCATCCATATCAAGCTGAATCTGTTTGCCGCACGACGCCGCGAGATCCCGAACCACACGCGGCAGCTTGTTCCACACAACACCGATAGGCTGCATGCGCGTCTTCATGACGCCTTCCTGCAGCTGCGTCGTGATCAGATTCAAGCGTTGCGCAGTGGCGTTGAGCGTGCTGTCGTCCTGCTTCGAACTAAACTGCAATATCTGGTTGCGCGCCAGAACAAGCTCGCCCACAAGGTTCATCAGCTTGTCGAGCAGGCCGACGTCCACACGGATGGTTGAATCGGCAATGGAAGCTTTCGAAACCGTTTGCTTTTCCATATCGATGGCGTTGCCTCCCGCCACCGGCGAGGTATCGTGGGAACTTTCTTCAACCGGATGGGTCGCTGGCGCCACTTTGGCCGCGGGCGGTGGCAGTTCCGGCACCACACCCACAACACCCGCGACAACCGCGACACCCGCAGTGGAGGAAGATTCGGAAATTTCCGCGGCCCGGCTTTCCTGAGTGTTGGTTGCGACAGATTTATCTTGCGCGGGAGGTGCGGCAGATTCCCCTTGTTCCTGCCGGATTTCGTTGCACGTGCGGGTGAGGCGCGCACGAAGATCGTCGTAGGTTTCACCGCTTTCGACGGATGTCGCCTCGATGCTCGCCATTTCCCGCCGTATGACGTCCATCGTTTCGAGCACCACCGACGTCAGCACTGGCGTTAGGCTCCTCTCGCCGTTGCGTAGCTGCGAAAGGATATTTTCGGCGATGTGCGTTACGTTTTCCAGATTTCCGAACGAAAGGAATCCGCAGGTACCTTTGATGGTGTGAATGGTGCGAAAAATACTGGCCAGTAGCGCGGGGTCTTTCGGCCGCCGTTCCAGGTCTACGATTTCGGCCTCAAGACGCGTTAGATTTTCGCCGCTTTCGATGAGGAACTCATTGATTATTTCCCGGTCTTCCATCCACGATCCTCCCGGTAGACATCCGGCCCGCAGCCATCGAGAGCGCTGCGTCCTGATAGAGGTATCGTCCGAAGGTTGCCGGAGAACAGAAAAGTTATTTCCTACTCCAATGAATCAAAAGGTCTACGCCATCGGGGAGATGTAGGCACTACGAACTGCAGTCAGTGGGTGGTGGTCAATGGGAGAGCGGAAGTGGCAAAGCGTAACGGCGTCAGGCGAGGGTCTGCGACATCGGCGGGAAGCCGTGTTGCAGCCGAGCTTCCGGACCGTCGTAGGCGATGCTGGTCTTATAGAGTTCGAAGCGGCCGTCACCGCCGCAGGCGCGGGTGCGGTTTCGCAGCGCGTCCATCTCTTCGGCATTCATGGGCTCAAAGCCGCAGGCGACATCTAGATTCTGCCGGAGCACATCGAGTGTGTCAATACCGCTGATGATGCTGGCCGCAGGGAGGCTCATCGAATAGCGCAGCGCTTCCCGCGGGCTCGCCATGCGACCTTTGATGATTTCCGCGCCGCCGCCAAAACTTTTCATACCGAACACGCCCATGCCGCGCTTCAATGCCTCGGGCAGGACGCGGCGCTCGAAGCTATGGAAGTGGGTATCCATGCAGTTGAGCGGCATCTGGATGGTGTCGAACGGATAATTGTGCGAGAGCACGCTCAAGTGGATATCGGGATGCTTGTGACCCGTGAAGCCGACGAAACGCACTTTGCCTTGCCGCTTGGCTTGGTCGATCGCCTCAATGACTCCGCCTGGAGCAAAGATCGCATCGGGCTCATTCCAGTAGATGACTTCATGAATCTGCCAGACGTCCAGGTAATCGGTCTTGAAGCGCCGCAATGTTTCTTCCAGTTGCCGCAGCGCTACGTCCTTGCCGCGGCCGTGCGTGCACACTTTTGTCATGATCACCGCTTGCTGGCGCACGCCCTCCAGCGCCACCCCCATGCGCTCTTCGGCAAGCCCGTTGTGATAACACCAGGCGTTATCGAAAAAATTCACGCCCGCATCCATCGCCTCGCGAGCGAGCCGGGTGCTTTCCTCCTGCGTCGGCGGGCAGGCAAAATGCCAGCCGCCCATGCCCAAGACGGAAACATTCAGTCCGGTGTTGCCAAGGGGTCGATGGGGAACGAGTTGTGAAGGCATGAAATTCGGTCCGGCTTTCCATCTTAGTATTCCGACCGTGCAGCGCGCAGCAGGGCGCCGGATTGGAAGCACGGACAAAGGGAGCTGGACGATCCGGTCGCGGCGCCACGCCTGGTCCAAACCCTGACAATTCACCACATTAGGACGGCGGCAGGCGCGCGCGAAAAGGCAAAAACCCTTGCATCCGCACCCTGCTGAGCTGGGACAGGAGAGGTGCGACACGCGGAGGTGCGGCGCATGTGTCTTCTGGCATGATCTGTTATGGTAGAAAGTTGGGCCAGTTCTGATTTGAGCGTGGTGCGGCGCTGTCGTTTGCGCTCCTGCGGGGGCCCGATCCGGTGATCCATTGCGGCTTCGCGCCGGGGGTGCCCGAGTTTCCAATTGAAGAGGATTCGTTATGTCTGGTCACAGTAAATGGGCGACGATTAAGCACAAGAAGGGCGCCCTGGACGCCAAGCGCGGCAAGATTTTCACGCGCATCATCAAGGAAATCATGATTGCGGCCCGCAGCGGCGGCGACCCCGACGGCAACCCTCGGCTTCGCACGGCAATCACCGCGGCCAAAGCGGTCAGTATGCCGTCCGATAACATCAAGCGCGCCATCATGCGCGGCACTGGCGAACTCGAAGGCGGTCAGATCGACGAAATCATGTTTGAAGGCTACGGTCCGGGCGGTGCGGCCGTGCTAGTGGAAGTGGCCACCGACAACCGCAACCGCACCGTCAGCGAACTTCGCCACGCGTTTTCGAAGAACGGCGGAAACATGGGCGAACAAGGCAGCGTCGCCTGGATGTTTGAGCGCAAGGGCCAGATCATCATCGACGCGGAGAAGGCGCCGGCAGAGGACGATCTGATGACGCTAGTGCTCGACGCCGGTGCCGACGATCTACGGCGCGATGGCGATTCGTGGGAAGTGCTGACGGCGCCGGAAAACTATGTGACCGTGCTCGAAGTCATCCAGAAGGCGAAAATTCCGACGGAATCGGCGCAGATCGCGATGATTCCGAAGAATCTGGTTCAGGTGGACGGCAAGAACGTCGGCGCGTTGATGCGGATGACGGAAGTGCTCGAAGAACACGACGACGTGCAGAACGTCTACTCGAACTTTGACATCGACGAAAAGGACCTGGAAGCGCTCGCTTAACATAAGGGTACTGGCGGGCCTCTCCGGCAGCGAAAAACGCATGAGAGTGCTGGGAATCGATTGCGGGACGGAGCGCACCGGCTGGGGCGTGATCGACAGCGATGGCCGCCGGCACGGGGTGGTCGCGCATGGAGTCATTTCGCTGAAGCCGAAAGATCCGCTGGAAACGCGTCTCGCGATCATCGCGGCAAGACTACGTGAGTTGCTCTCCACCCATACGCCAGACGCCGCCGCCGTGGAAGAAGTCTTTTACTCGCAGAATGTTAAGACTACGCTGAAACTGGCGCACGTGCGCGGCGTGGCTTTGGCAGCGATCGCCGAAGCAGGGGTTCCTTTGGGGGAATACTCGCCGCTTTCCGTGAAATCCAGCGTGGTTGGTTATGGCCGGGCGGAAAAATCGCAGGTGCAACTGATGGTGCGGACGCTAACCGGTTTACATGTGTCTGCCGGCGAACTACAGGAAGACGCCGCCGATGCGCTGGCCGTGGCCATTTGCCACGCAACGACAACCGCAACTGCTGCAACCGCCGCCAAGATCAGGCTCAGGGTGGCTGGATGAGGGTACGTCAAACGATTGGAACGATTGGCGTTCTGAGTGGGGCTTTGCTGCTGGCATCCCTGCCGGTGCTCGCGGAGGGGCCGCGGGTGATTTACACGAAGTCGTTTCCAGGCTCGTTGCCGCCGTTCGAATCTATCGCGGTGGAACGTGACGGGTCCGCGGTCTATAACGAGACCGAAGATCCCGACAACGACGAGAAATTCCGGATTGAATCCGCCGCTGTCGAGCGGATCTTTGAAATCGCCGAAAAGTTGCAGCATTTCAAGACTCCCGTGGAATCGGGACTCAAAGTAGCGAATATGGGACGCAAGACGTTCCTGTGGGAAGACGGCGCTACGAAGACGCAATCCACGTTCAATTTCTCTCAAAACGAAGAGGCACGCGCCCTGACGGACATCATGGAAAGCGCTGGCGACAGCGTCCGCATGCTGATCGAACTGCGCCGTGTGATGCGGCACGATCGCCTGGGCGTGCATGCCTCGATCCTCAAGATCCAGGCCGCCTGGGACAACAAGCGCCTACTGGGAACGGCCGATTTTCTTCCGATTCTGGATCAGGTGGCCAACAATGAAGCGCTGATCCACATGGCGCGCGAGCGGGCCGCCCAGGTTGCCGATGGCATCCGGAGCACGAGCAACGGCAAGAAGTAATCCGCTGCCGGACATCCTGAACCGGAGATAATGAAAGTGATGCGCCGTCTTTCCTTCTTTTTCGCCTGCACCCTGGCCGGACTGGCGTTTGCGCAATCGCCTTCCTCACGACAAGGCAATACGGGCGCCATCGGACCCGATGTCGAGCGTGCCGAATTGCAGCAGTCATTGCAGGAAGCCGCCAACAGCGCCGAAGATACCATCCGCGTTCTGGAGACACACCTCCGCAAGTATCCGAACTCCACAGTGCTTGCCGAAGTGCAGCAACTGCTGGCCAAAGAAGCTGTGGAGATCGGTGACAAACGCCGCACGGCGTTGTACGGCGTTCCAACACTGGCCCGGACTCCGAATGATGTGCAGTTGCTGGACCGCGTTCCCACCGCACTACTCAATATAGGCGGCAAAGAAAACGCCGAAAAAGCGCTGGAGTTGGCGAAGCGCTACGAAGACTATGTGATACGCGTTCCGGTTCCCAAGGGAAGTGATCCCGTGCGCAACCAGGAAGATCACGACCGGGCTTTGGAACGTGCCCTGCTTTATCAGTCGCGAGCGCTGTCGATTTTGGGCAATCATGACGAATCGCGCCGCAAGGCCGCGCTAGCCTACATCGCGTATCCGGAAGAGCCCTCCGCGCGTGAATGGGCCGAAGCGCTGGATCGCGTGGGTGAGCACCAGGCGGCGATTGAACGCATGGCGGACGCCTTCACCATCCCCGATCGCCGTGTTATCGATGATGACCGATTGCAGGATCGCCGCCAGCTTGGGGTGATGTATAAGCGGCTGCATGATGGCTCCGAAGCCGGGTTGGGCGACGAGATCCTAAAATCCTACGACCGCACCGTCGCCATTGTCGACAAACGCCGCAAAGATCTGTTACCTCTGGATCCGAACAATGGAGTGACCGAACCCGGCAAATTTATTCTGGATGGCCTGGAAGGCAATAAACTTCCGATTGCCTCTTTGCGCGGCAAGGTACTGGTGATGGATTTTTGGGCAACATGGTGTATCCCGTGCCGGGCGCAACATCCACTTTACGAGCAGGTGCGGGAGCGATTTGAAAATCGCGGCGACGTCGTATTTCTTTCGGTGAACGCCGATGAGACGCGCGATCCTGTCGCCGGTTTTCTCGAACAATTCAATTGGAGCAAGGCCGTTTATTTCGATAGTGGCCTTTCGCGCCTAATGCAGGTGGTGAACATTCCGACCACCATTATTCTGGACAAGGACGGCCGCCTGGCCAGCCGCATGAACGGCTTTCTGCCAGAACGCTTCGTCGATCAACTGAGCGCGCGCATTGAGTCCATTCTCGCCGGCCCTGTAGTGGCGCCCACGAATACGACTCTCCAACAATAACCACTGAAGAAAATGAAATTCACTCGTGTCATTTGGATTGTGCTGGATAGTGTGGGCATCGGCGAAATGCCCGACGCTGCCTCCTATGGCGACGTAGGCAGCGACACGCTGGGCAACATCGCGCGCTTGCGGCCGCTGCATCTACCGAACCTATGCCGCCTGGGATTGGCGAACATTAAGCCGCTCACCGGATTGGCGCCCGTGACAGCACCGTCCGCGGCGTTCGGCAAGTGCGCGCTCGCGTCTCCGGGCAAAGACACAACGACCGGGCACTGGGAAATGGTGGGCATTCACCTCGAAAAGCCCTTCCCGATCTACCCCAACGGTTTCCCCCCCGAAGTGATGGACGAATTCGAGAGCCGCGTGGGGCGCAAAGCGCTCGGCAACAAACCCGCCTCCGGCACGGAGATCATAAAAGAACTAGGCGAAGAGCACATGAAGACGGGCTCGCCGATTGTTTACACCTCGGCGGACTCTGTTTTCCAAATTGCCGCGCACGAGGACATCATTCCCTTATTCGAGCTCTACAAAATGTGCGAGACGGCTCGTGACATCCTGCGCGGAAAGCATGAAGTGGGCCGCGTGATCGCGCGCCCCTTTGTTGGCACCCCTGGCGCGTTCACGCGCACCGCGAACCGTCACGATTACGCGGTCCCTCCGCCCAAAGGCATGTTGCTCGATCAGCTGCTGGCGGCAAAAGTAGAGGTCATCGGTATCGGCAAGATCTTCGATGTGTTCCTCGGCCGCGGCATCGCCGAGCAGGTGAAAACCAAAACGAACGCGGACGGCATGGCAAAGACGCTCGCGATGATGGAGGAGCAGGAAAGCGGTCTCCTCTTCGTCAATCTTGTCGATTTCGACATGCTCTTCGGCCACCGTAATGACGTGGAAGGTTACGCAAAGGCGCTGGAGGAAGTGGACGCGTGGATTCCGTCGCTCGAAGCTAAACTACAGGCGGGCGATCTTGTGATTCTCACGGCAGACCACGGCTGCGACCCGACGACGCCATCCACCGACCATAGCCGCGAATACGTACCGGTGCTCGCGCTCGGCGCAAACGTGCGCGCGGGGGTGGACCTCGGCACTCGCGGCTCGCTTTCCGATATCGGTCAAACCGTGGCGGAAAACTTCGGCACGAAGATCGTCGTTGGACAAAGCTTTCTGAGCGGCATCCAGAAGTAGGCCGCGAAGAGCCGCACTACATGCGGCCCGTTTCTTCCGCAATGCTGGCCATCGCCTTGCGCAGATCTTCCGGCGTGTAGATATCAAAAATTCTTGGACGCAACGGCTTCAGAACTTTATCCAAAGTATCGTAAGGCTCGGCATAACCCATTCTGGTGTTCATCGCTGCGGGATCCACGCGCCGGCCACGGCCAAGACGTTGCTCAACGAACACGGGGCCGGGCATGGAAAGTTGCGGCAGCACGTGGCGGCGCAGATAGTAGACGCGGGCGTTGGTTGGGCTTTCCAGCTCGATCGGCTTCGCGTTTTCGCCCGAGGAGGAAAATGGCGGGCTCAAAACGATCACCACTTTCTGCGGTGCTTCACTTGTACCCTCCGGCGTATCGAGAACGTTGCGGATCTGTTCGCGAAAGAACTCAATATCGCGGCCGGGATCGCGGAGTGTTTCGACGTCAATCACGTTTGGATCCGCGTCTGTGATCGCCTGCCCGAGCTGCTGCCAGTTGATGCCGGGGCCATACGGCCCAAGTTCCTGTTCGAGCAAAACCTTGCGCCGGGTCAGGCTCATCACGCCCACGTGATACTTTCCGTTTGGGACAGAAAGCTGCGAGAGCACGCGGAAAACAGGCACTAATCCGTTGATGACCGTGTCCGCCGGCACAGGACGGGCGCGGAACGATGGTTTATCGAGCGACGGCGTCATATTCACAAGCAACTGCACTTCCAGCGGCCGCTTACTGACCAGGGGGACGTTGATTCTCCGCGTACGCGTGGACGTGTTGAAGACCAATTCCACCGGAGGCAAGCCGTCCCAAGCGGCGGGTAACGGATCGTTTTTGATGGCGTTTACGCGAAGAGTCTTACGTGCCGCACTATGTTCGCCGGTCGTCGTATCCAAAACAGCAAACGAAACCTGATACTCGCCGGGAAGAACGTAGGCATCTTGCGAAATCACGAAGTCGAGTTTATCGGTCTTGTCCTGGACGTCTTTCAGCTCCATAATATTGTGGGCTTCATACGCGCGTCCTTGGCTATCTTCGAAACGGATAAACGTCATCAAGCGGCCACGGCCGCGGCGTTTGGTGACTTCTTCGCCATCCAGTCGGATATCGGCACGGGCGCGTAAGCGTTGTTCCACCGCAAGCACGGCAGGTAAAACGCTAGGCTCCCATTTAATCTGCGACGGTTCGCGGCCGTTAATCCACTGCTCAATCGGGACGTTGGCGAAGGCGGGATCGAGGTCTCCGCCTGCGGCTTCCGCGGGCTGGCCCGACAGATAGACGGGCAACGTCACGGCAAGCAGAACCAGGCCACCCGCCGCCACAGAGCGCAGTCGGGACCAACTACCGAAAAGGCTACGTCCGGTCACAACTACAGTGTAATGGTGGTTCGCCATTTTGGCAGCGGCGGATCGAGTGGCGAAAACTTCGGCGGGATTGCACAATGGAATTTCAACATGAGCACGAAAAAGAACACCCCACTTGTCGGCATCGTTATGGGTTCCAAATCGGATTGGGACACCATGAAGAATGCCTCGGATACTTTGACGAAGTTTGGCGTCCCTCACGAAAGCCGGGTTCTCTCCGCGCATCGCACTCCCGCGGCAGCGACCGAGTGGGCCACCACGGCGTCTGATCGCGGAATGAACGTGATCATCGCGGCAGCCGGCGCGGCGGCGCACCTTGCGGGCGTGATGGCCGCGCACACGATCCTCCCCGTGTTGGGCGTGCCTATGGAAAGCCAGGCACTCAAGGGATTGGACTCGCTTCTTTCCACGGTACAGATGCCCGGGGGAATTCCCGTGGGCACGCTTGCCATCGGCAAAGCGGGCGCCACGAACGCGGCCCTGCTCGCGATTGCGATTCTCGCGCTAAATCGGCCGGAGTTGGGCCAAAAGCTGGAAAAGTTTCGCGCGGAGCAGACGGAAAAAATTCTGAACGAAAAACTGTAGCTGCCTTGGCGCGGCTTAGTGCCGGTGCGGACGGCGGTGCGGGTGCGAATGCACTTCGCCCGTCTCATGACGATGCCGGTGTTCGTGAATTAAATTGACGCGGCGGAGCATTTCCAGATCCCGCAGCACGGCGGCAGGGTCGCCTTCAGCAGCGATCCTGCCCTCTTCCATCACGAAGCAGTAATCCGCGATATCTTCCACAAGGCCAAGATCGTGCGTGGCCGTAATCACGGTGCGCCCTTCCCCGCCCCAACCGATCAACATGTCGATGATCTGGCTCTCGCTACGCGGGTCGAGGCCCGCTGTGGGCTCGTCAAAAAGAAGTACTTCAGGATCCAGCACGAGCACGGACGCAAGCGCGACACGCTTTTTCTCTCCGCCAGACAAGCGATGCGGCGGCCGCGCCTGGAGTTGCGAAAGCTCCATCCGCTCCAGCGTATTCTTCACACGGCGGATCACTTCATCCTTCGGCAAACCCAACTGCAGTGGAGCAAAAGCAATTTCGTCGAAAACGGTGGGGTTAAACAATTGCATATCGGGATTCTGAAACACCATCCCGACGCAGCGGCGGAAATCGAACGCGAAGGAATCTTGCTCCAGTTGGCTGCGATCGAGCGTTTGGCCACGGAAACGAATGGAACCGGAGGCGGGAAAAAAAAGACCGTCCAGAGTCCGCAGGAGCGTCGATTTGCCGGAACCATTTGCTCCCAGCAATGCAATGCGTTTGCCCTGTTCGATCCGGAGCGAGATATCATTCAGAGCCGGGGCGTCCGCGGCGTCGTAGCGATAGGTGACACCGCTCAACTCAAAAACAGCGTTCACGCATGGCCTCCGGCGGAAAGCCACAAGGCGAAAACCGCGACGGCGGCAAATCCGGCAAGCCACACCCAATCGGCGGACCTCGTGCGGAATCCCGTGAGGACGTGCACGTCGCCGCGATATCCGCGAGCCTGCATGGCGAGATGTACTTCGCCGCTCATTTGGACGCTTTTGCTCAGCAGGACTCCGGCGGCAGTAGTCATGCTGCGGCGTACCTCGGTCGCCGCGAGAGGCCCCACCGTGCGGCTGCGGCGGGATTCCAAGATATCCAGCGCATTTTGCAGGATCACGAAAATGTATCGATACGCCATGCCGAGGATAGCGACCAGCACCGCGGGACACTGCAACGACCGAAGCGCTTTAAGCACCCAAGGCCACGGCGTCGTGAGAACCAGCAGGGCCGAAAGCGTCGCCGCTGTCTCCGCGCGCAGAATCAGGAAGGCCGCGCCGCGCACGCCAGATGCCGTCACAGAAAAGATTCCGCCGCCGGCAACGACATCGCCGGGCGTCAGCACCATCGCCGGCAATGCGATCAACCCCGTAAACAGCAGCACCGGCGCCCACACCCAAGCGGCCAATTTCACGAACGACAGATGCGAGAGGATAGCGAGGAAAAATGCGACTCCAAACAGCGCGGCAATCACGCCGAGTCGCGACACGGTGGCGGCAACCACGATCAAGCCGAATAACCCGGCAAGCTTCACGCGCGGGTCCACTTTTTGGAGCAGGCCCTTGGACGCTGCCATCTGCTCGGCACTCGACGCGTATTCCAAGGCCCGGAGAAAACCCGCAATCGTTTTCTCCAGAAAGTAGGTCGATTCCTGCGTGCTGCGCCTTCGCGAAAAGAACGCAATGGCGCCCGCCAACAGGATCACCAACAGAGCACCTGTAAATGCCGCGATAACATATCCTCCGCGTTCGTCGCCGAAAAACGGCACGGTGTAGTCAGAAAGCGGCGCTTTCCACCGTTGCGCCAAGCGATCCATCCCCGCCGGGACCTGCGCGGGCAGAGCGGCGCCGCCGGATGCGTTCGCGATCGCCGCACGCGAATCCGGAGTTACAAAATCCTCAAGGCTCCATTCGCCCCACGCCGAACCCACGGCCAGCAAACCCAGCGGCGCAAGAATCGCCAGCAAAGCCAATGTCGCCCACAACGCTTTGGCCGAACTCCACTCACGCACGCCAGCAAGTGTTTCTGGCTGAAGCAGATGCGGCTCCGCCCTCTGGAGGTAGGCGACGACACCGCCCGAAACCACTGCTTCGGCGACGCCCGCCACCAGAAGGTGCCCAATCATGATCGCCGGAATCGCGATGGCCCACGGATACGGCGCATACAGCGGCGCACCCGACGCGTCTCTATAAAGCAGCGGCTGCAAGCCGAGTTCGAGCGATGTCACCAGCGCGGCCAGGTTGATCGACACGTATCCACCCAGGATTGCCGCAACGACGCGCCGCGGAGACGCGACCGGCGATCCTGCCGCGATCACCCGGTACACCGCATAAGCCGAAATGGACCCGACTACCGCAATATTGAAGCAATTCGCACCGATCGCCGTAACACCACCATCGCCAAAAAATAGGGCCTGAATCGTCAGAGCAGTGGAGACAGCAAGGATGGAAGCCCACGGTCCGAGCACGATCGCCGCAATGGCGACGCCGGTGGCATGGGCCGTAGTCCCGCCAGGGAGCGGCAGGTTGAACATCATGATAATGAAGGAAAACGCCGCAAATAGCGACACTAGCGGGACCATGCGCGAATGCAGTACCCGCCGCATTTTCCGCAGCGACGTGTACCAGAACGGAGCCGCCCCTGCATAGAGCGTCGCGCACGTGGCCGGACTCAGATAGCCGTCGGGGATATGCATCAGCGGACGGAGCACCAAAGCTCCAGTCCTCCAGGATAAGCGGTCGCTCACCCGTATGGCCGGGCACTCGATTCCATTACCGGAACTGCCATTTGTCAACGTGATGGTAGAAGGGATATTGTATATGCTTATGGCAACTACCCCTCAAGCTTCTCCCACTGTGCCGCTGTTCACTCCGCTGACGCTGCGCGGCCTGACGCTTCCGCATCGCCTTGTGGTTTCTCCGATGTGCATGTATTCGTCGGAAGACGGCTTTGCCAATGACTGGCACCTGGTGCACCTTGGTTCGCGCGCCGCAGGTGGCGCGGCCATGGTCATATTCGAGGCTACGGGAGTTACCCCCGAAGGCCGCATCACTCCGGCATGCCTCGGCATTTGGAAAGACGAGCATATCGCGAAGCTGCAGCAGATTACCAAGTTCGTGGAAGCGCGCGGCTCGGTGCCGGCGCTGCAGTTGTCCCACGCGGGCCGCAAGGCCAGCTGCAAAATTCCGCGTCTGGGCGGCACGGCGCTTCCGGTGGCAGAAGGTGGCTGGGCTCCTTGGGGTCCATCGGCTTCGAAGTTCCGCCCCGAAGACAACGACGTGCACGTGGTCAGCGTGGACGAGATCAAACAGGTTGTCGCCGCGCACGCCGACGCGGCGAAGCGCGCCATCGCCGCCGGCTTCAAGGCGCTGGAAATCCACGCCGCCCACGGCTATTTCCTCAATGAGTTTCTGTCGCCGTTGTGCAACCAGCGCACCGACGAATACGGCGGGTCGCTCGAAAACCGCATGCGCGCCACCATCGAAACCATCCAGGCCATCCGCGCCGTTATGCCGGACAGCATGCCGCTGATGATGAAGATCTCGTCGGTCGATTGGGCCGATGGCGGCTTCACTGTGGAAGATTCCGTGGCGCTTGCGAAAGCCGCGAAGGCCGCCGGCGTAGACCTGATCACGTGCTCGTCGGGCAATGTTGTCCTGCATCAGAAACCGGCATTTGCGCCGGGCTTCAACGTCCCGTTCGCTGAACAGGTCAAGAAGGAAGCGGGCGTATCTACCGGTTCGGTGGGTCTCATCACCACTCCGCAACAGGCGAACGAAATCATCGAGAGCGGTCGCGCGGATCTGGTCCTGATGGCCCGCGAATTCTTGCGCGATCCCTACTTCCCGCACCACGCGGCGAAGGCTCTGGGCGTCAAGATTCCGTTCCCGGGGCAGTATACTCCGGCATTCATTTAGGAACGACGCGGGTCCTTCCCGCGCCGGGGCCCCAGTTTCGGCTCACTGCAAAAAGCAATCAGGAGCAGAGTACGGGCTGGGTCCCTCCGACAGGGTTCAATCAGAGATTAAGATCATTCAAGAGGTACCGGCAAATGGCGATTAAAAGTTTTGGTTCGATGGGAGTGGATTGGGAGAAGCGCATTGATTTCGAGCGCCTCCGGACGGAGCGCCTGGCGCGCGCCAAGAAGCTTCTGGCCGAATCCGAAATGGGAGCACTGCTGTGCTTCGACATGAACAACGTGCGTTACATTACGGCGACGCACATTGGCTCCTGGGCTCAGGATAAAATTAGCCGCTTTACGTTGCTGCCGCAGAACGGCGAGCCCATTCTTTGGGATTTCGGCTCGGCCGCCAAGCACCATCAATTGAACTGCCCGTGGCTTGGCGATCGCTCGCGCCCCGGCATCTCTTTGCTGCGCGGCGCGATGTCCCCAGAAATGGGCCGTGCCGAAAACGTCGCGATGAAGATCAAGGTTGAGTTAGAAAAGCACGGCTTGGCAAACGAGCCTGTCGGCATCGACGTGGTTGAGCCGCCCATTCTGTTCGCACTGCAGAAGCTCGGCGTCAAGGTGGTGGACGGCCAGCAATTAATGTCGAACGCGCGCATGATCAAGACGCAGGATGAGATCCTGCTGTTGAATCACTCCGCCATGATGGTGGATGCGGCGTATGAAGAACTGTATCGCACGCTGCGGCCGGGCGTTAGTGAAAACCAGGCGGTAGGCACGGCGAGCAAAGTGCTTTACGATCTCGGCTCGGAGTACGTCGAAGGCGTCAACGCGATTTCCGGCGAGCGCTGCAACCCGCACCCGCATGTGTTCTCCGACCGCGTGCTGCGCCCCGGCGATCCCATCTACTTCGACATTCTGCATTCCTATATGGGTTACCGCACGTGCTATTACCGCACGTTCTCCATCGGCTATGGCTCGCACGCACTGAACGACGCCTATCGCCGCTGCCGCGACTATCTGGATGCCGCCATTGAGTTGATCCGTCCCGGCCGCACCACCGCGGAAGTCGCTTCTGTTTGGCCGAAGGCCCAGGAATTTGGCTTTCCGGATGAAGAAGCCGCGTTCGCGCTGCAGTTTGGCCACGGCATCGGTCTCGCCATTTGGGAAAAGCCGGTCATCAGCCGTCTGGTGTCCATGGATCACAGCTACGAGTTGAAACCCGGCATGGTGTTCGCGCTCGAAACGTTCTGGCCCTCGAAGGACGGCTGGAGCGCGGCGCGGATCGAGGAAGAGATCGTCGTTACCGAAACCGGCCACGAAGTGATCACCCGTTTCCCGGCCGAGGACCTCATGGTTGCCGGTACGCAATACTTCACGACCGGCGGTCAACTGCCTCTGACGCGCGAGCATGATCCGGCGCCTCGCGAGAGTGTTGTGGAGTTGATCGAAGCCGCTGCCCGCACGGAGCACGCTGGTTTAAAGAAATAAAGAGACGGGAATCACATCCTCGGTGAAAAGGGCGGGATTTCGGTCCCGCCTTCGTTGCCCTGGAGTCGGGCAAAAAACTACAATATCAGAGCGGCTTTGGTGGGCCGATTTCTAATGAAGAGAAGCACAGATAGGATTCTTTCTACGCATGTGGGCAGCATCATCCGCCCGTCAACGCTGGTGGAGGCGATTCAAGCCCGTCAGAGCGGCAAGGAAGCGGATGAACACGCCTACAACGAGTGCCTGCGGGACTCAGTTGGCGATATCGTGCAGCGCCAGGCCCTGGCCGGCATCGATGTCGTTAACGATGGTGAGTTCGGCAAGTCGACCAGTTGGTCGCTGTATGCCCTGAAACGCATCGAAGGGTTTGAACTTCGCGAGGTTCCCGCAGGCCAGAGTGCCTTTGCGCGCGGTGCGGATCGCGAAAAATTCAAAGATTTCTACGACGAGATCGAAGGTTCGAAACAGACCAAACAATGGTCGAACGTCACCGTGAAAGATGCCGTGTGCGTCGGTCCTCTGAAGTACGTCGGCCAGGCGGAACTGCAACGCGACATCGATAACCTGAAGGCCGGCCTAAAAGCAGTGCAAGTGGAAGAGGCGTTCCTTCCCGTGGCGGCTCCGTCGAGCGCCATTCCGGATCGCAAGAACGAATATTACAAGAACGACGAAGAGCTGGTGGTGGCGCTGGCCGAAGCGCTGCGCACGGAGTACCGCATGATCGCCGATTCCGGCATCCTGCTGCAGGTGGACGATGCGCGCGCCGCCGTAACGTATGACCGGATGGTTCCTCCGGCGACGTTCGAGGATTATTACAAGTGGCTGGAGCGGCACGTGGAAGTGCTGAACCACGCGCTGGAAGGCATCCCTTCCGATCGCATCCGCTACCACGTCTGTTGGGGAAGCTGGCCCGGACCGCACGTCACCGACGTGCCGTTGAAGAAGATCGTCGATTTGATCCTGAAAGTGAACGCGGGTGCCTACTTGCTGGAGGCCGCCAATCCGCGCCACGAACATGAGTGGCAGGTTTGGAAAGACGTGAAGCTGCCCGAGGGCAAGATCCTGGTTCCCGGTGTGGTCAGCCACGGCACGAATCTGGTGGAACACCCCGAACTGGTGGCGGAACGGCTGGTTCGCTTCGCCGGCTGCGTGGGTCGCGAAAATGTGATCGCCGGAACCGATTGTGGCTTTGCACAAGAAGAGCTGAACCGCCGCGTACACCCGTCGATCATGTGGGCCAAGCTCGAATCGATGGCCGAAGGCGCGAAAATCGCAACCAAGCAGTTGTGGGGCCGCAAAGCTTAAGGTCGCGTGCAATTGCAGTAGCAGAAGTAAAGGAATGGGCCGGACAACGGCCCATTCTGCATAGCAGAGCAGGAAAGAGTTTCGAATGGCAACCAAGAAAACCATCACCGCGGAATCCACCGCTCCCGTCATCACCGTTCGTGACGATATCGACACAGCGACGCGGCTGCGCATTTACCGATCGATCTTCGAAATTCGTGAGACCGAGCAGCGCGCCCACGACCTGTTTCTGCAGAACCTGGTGAAGGGTACCGTGCACCTGTCGCTCGGCATGGAGGCCATTGCGGCCGGATGCGGCGTGGCGATGGAGCCGGGTGATCTGACGTTCTGTACTTACCGCGGCCATGCGCATACGCTGGCGCGCGGCGTGCCCATTGAAAAGGTTCTTGGTGAATTGATGGGGCGCGATATTGGCCTGCTGCGCGGCAAAGGTGGCTCCATGCACCTGACGTCGGTGGAGCACGGCGTGATGGGCTCCTACGCGATCATCGGGGCGCACCTGCCCATCGCTTGCGGCGCGGCGTGGCGCGCGCAGTACAAGGGGCAGAAGGACGTGTCCGTGTGCTTCTTCGGCGATGGCACCACGAACATTGGAGCGTTTCACGAAGCGTTGAACTTCGCCGTGATCTGGAAGCTGCCGGTGGTTTTCGTCTGCGAAAACAATCTCTACATGGAATACACGCCGATCAGTGAAGTGACCGCGGTGAAAGATCCTGCCGCTGGCCGCGCCTCGGCGTACGGACTGGAGCCGATCATCGGCAACGGCCAGGACGGCGACGAAGTGTACCGCATTGCCAAGGCCGCTTTCGACAAAGCGCGTGCCGGCGGCGGACCGTCTCTGCTCGAATTCAAGACGTATCGATACAGTGGGCATTCGCGCGCCGATCCGGCCAAGTACCGCCCGGCCGGCGAACTTGAGGACTGGCGACAGAATCGCGATGCCGTAAAGGTGTATCGCCAGCGCCTGATCGACACGGGAGTTTCGGAAGACGAGATCGCCTCGATCGAAACCGACGCGAAACAAAAAGTGGACGTCGCAACGGAAGCCTGCAAGGCTTCGCCTCCGCCCCCGGCGGAACTTCTGACAACCGATGTGTACGCCGATGGAGGCTGGGCATGGCGGAACTAACGTATCGTGACGCGGTGGCGCGCGGTATTGCGCAGGAAATGCAGCGCGACCCCGATGTGGTTTTTCTAGGCGAAGATATCGCCAAAGCGGGCGGCGTTTTTAAGGCGACCGTTGGGCTGTATGAGCAGTTCGGCCCGCTACGGGTGCGCGACACGCCGATTTCCGAACAGGCGATTCTAGGCGCCGCCATGGGCGCGGCAATGACCGGATTGAAGCCGATCGCCGAAATCATGTTCTCCGATTTCATCGCCGTCTGCTTCGACTACTTCGCCAACGAATTTTCGAAGAGCCGCTACATGACCAACGGCCAGGTGAAGTGCCCTCTGGTGGTTCGCACCGGCAATGGCGGCGCGGCACGCTTTGGCGCGCAGCATAGCCAGAGCGTTGAGAACTGGTGCATGATGATCCCCGGCCTGAAGGTGGTGGCCCCGTCGAACCCGCGCGATGTCGTCGGCTTGCTCGCCGCCGCGGTTCGCGATCCCGACCCGGTGGTTTTCTTCGAGCACAAGTCCCTCTACGCCGTGAAGGGCGAGGTGGAAGACGGCGAAATCGTCGATACGCTTGGCACAGCCAAGACGGTCCGTCACGGCACCGATGCGACCATCGTCGCGTTGGCCCTGATGGTCCCGCGCGCGCTCGCCGCAGCGGAAAAGCTCCAGGCCGAGCACGGCATCAACTGCGAAGTGATTGACGTCCGGTCACTGGTGCCGCTCGACACGCATTCGATTTTGGAATCGGTGGGCCGCACGCATCGCCTGTTCACCGTGGAAGAAAATCCACGGCTATGTGGATGGGGCGCGGAGATCGTCTCCATTGTGGCGGATGAAGCATTCTATGAACTCGACGGGCCTCCGGTACGCATCACGACGCCCCATATTCCCCTGCCCTCGGCCGACATTCTGGAAGACATGGCGATTCCGAGCGTCGACCGCATTGCGCAAACGGTGCGCCGGTCGCTGGAATCGTAGGAAAGGACGATAAACATGGACGTCCTGATGCCTCAGCTCGGCGAAACGGTTGCCGAAGGAAAAATCAAAGTCTGGTTCAAGTCGTTGGGCGACACCGTTGCCGCCGGCGATAACCTGTTTGAGATTGAGACCGACAAAGTGTCGATGGAAGTTCCGGCGATCACCGGCGGCGTTTTGTCGGAAATCCGCGCCCAAGAAGGAGATGTAGTTCCTGTGGGCGGCGTTGTGGCCGTGATTGGTGATAGCGCCTCCGCCGCTTTAGCGGCTGGGGCAAAAGCTGCTCCCGCGAAAGCGGCGGTGCCTGCCCCCGTGACAGCCGCGGCTCCGGCGGCCAAAGCTCCGGAAGCGCCGAAACCACCGGCAGCACCGGCTCCCGCTCCGAAGCGCTCGACGGTTGCCATGGACCCCATGCGCGAAGTCCGCACGCCCGAACGCAACTTCGGTCCGGTGCGACTGCCCAATGGAGTGACGGTCACTCCGCTCGCGCGCCGGTTGGCGTTTGAAGCGGGCGTGAATCTGGCGCAGGTGAAGGGTTCCGGTCCGCACGGACGCATCATTGCCGGCGATGTGCAGGCGGCAATGGCTTCCGGTTCAGGCCGAGCCGCGGTATCTTCCGGTCCGACACTCGCACAGGTGAAGGCGCTCTACAAGCACGTGCCCTACGAGGAAGTGACTCTCGACGGAATGCGCAAGGTGATTGCGAAGCGCCTGGTGGAGGCGTCGCAAACGGTTCCGCACTTCTATCTATCGATGGATGTGAACATCGATCGCGTCATGGCCCTGCGCGAAGAACTGAACGCCTCCGCTCCCAAGAACGCTGCGGGCGCGCCGTCGTTCAAGCTTTCGTTGAACGATCTGATCGTGAAAGCATTCGCTCTTGCATTGACGCAGATTCCGGCTGCCAACGCCGTTTGGGCGGAGGACCGAATCCTCCGCTTCCAGCAAGCCGACATCGGTGTTGCCGTGGCCATCGAAGGCGGGTTGCTGACGCCCGTGGTGCGCAACGCCGATACGAAATCGGTGTTTACGATTTCGACCGAGATGCGTGATTTTGCCACTCGCGCGCGCGACCGGAAGCTGAAGCCCGATGAGTACCAGGGCGGGGCGGCCGCAATCTCAAACCTCGGCATGTACGGTATCCGCGAATTTTCGGCGATCATCAATCCGCCGCACGCAACAATCCTGGCAATTGGTGCCGGTGAGCGGAGACCTGTCGAGAACGGCCAGGGCGGTGTTAGCTTCGCCACGAAGATGACTGTTACGCTTTCCTGTGACCACCGGGTGGTGGATGGAGCCCTCGGCGCCCAACTACTCGGCGCGTTTAAGTCCGTCATGGAAGCCCCGGCGACGATGCTGATTTAATCGACGAATCGATCGAACAACTTGTTCTTTGGGCAGGCCTGCAACAGCAGCCTGCCCTTTTTGATTGGCACTGGTTTACAGCACCGGCGGCACGTACGTGAGCGTGTAGTTCAGCGCCCAAACCAAGAACAGCACCAGCGGCGCATGCACAACGAATTGCAGCGTCGCGTAGCCGACGATATCCCGCGCCTTTAAGTTCAAAATTCCCAGCAGCGGCAACATCCAAAACGGATGGATCAGGTTCGCCAGCGACTCCGTCGCGCTGTACGTCTGTACTACCCAACCCAGATGTACCTGCAGCGATTTTGCGGCTTCTAAAACATACGGAGCTTCCACCACCCACTTGCCGCCGGCCGAAGGAATGAATAATCCGAGCACCACGGAATAGATGCCGATCAACGCCGGGAACGTGTGCTGCGTGGAGGATTCAATGAAGAAATGCGCTAGGCGGCTCGCCAAACCCGACTCCGTCATGATCTTCACGATGCCCGCATAAAGCGGATATTGCACCAGCACGCCGCCCACCGACGGAACGGCTTCCGCCACGGCGCGCGCAAACGATCGCGGCCTCCAGTGCAGCAGCAACCCCGCGCACAGGAAGAAGAAGATGTAGTGATTCAATTCGAGCAGAATCGCCGGACCTTTTTCCATGAGTTCGCGGATCAGGTATCCGGCGCCGCAAAATGTAATCACGAGCGTGAGGATCGGGCTGTACTCCAACCACTCGCCTGGCTTTTCAGGCCGTTCCTGAATCGCCACCGGGGCGTCATAGGCAACGCCCATGTCCTGCATGCTGCGCGCCTGCTCCGGAGCAGGTGCTGACGAGTAGGCGATGACCATCGACACCACCAGCAGAGCGGCGGCGATGAACATGCTCTGCCAAAGACCAATGGTGTCTGACAGCGGAATCACGCCGCTGATCTTCAAGATCGATTGCGGCAGCGAAGCGGGCGTGGCCATCAGAAGTGATGCCGACGAGGTCAAACCAAACGCCCACACACCGCCAACGCCCAAATACGCCGCAGCGCCTACCGCGCGATAGTCCGCTCCCTTCACCCGGTGCGTCACTTCGCGAGCCAACAAGCCGCTGAAGATGAGGCTGAACGTCCAGGAGATCAGAGACGATCCCATGGAAAACAGCGCGACAAACGCCGCGGCGCCTCTCCCTGTTTTCGGAATTCCCCCCAAGGTGCGAATCGCCCGCTGCACCAACGGCGCCTTCGCCAGCGCAAAGCCGCTCACGATCAGCATCGTCGTCTGCATGGTGAACGCGACCAAATCCCAGAACCCTGCGCCAAACCACTGCGCCGTTTTCATGGGCGAGTTGCCGATCGCCATGCTCGCCAGTGCCACCACAGCCACCGCCACAATCGCCAGTGCAAATGCGTCCGGGAACCACTGCTCGAACCAATGCGACAGACGCAATCCAAGCGACGAAAGCCAGGACGTGGAGACGTCGCGCGAGCCGTGTGCCTTCTCTGCCCCAATAGCCATGAAGGGTAGGATTGTAGCAAATGCGAGGCGCATGCCGCGATGAAGCCGCCTTCTTATCCGAAAGTGCGTACTAAGTTGTTTGTGGGCTGCACCGCCACTACACTGCGGATAGGAGAAGCCACCTTCATGGGATTCACCGCCGGATTGTTTCGCGATGTTTGGGAGTCGGTTGCCAATCGCGGCCTGGACCTGTTGGGCAAGAGTTTCGCCATGGGTCCGTCTTCGCTTGCAGCTTTGTGCCGCGATCTACTCACCGAGCGCGGCGAGGCCTCCGGGGCGGCGCTGGCACGAAAGGCCGCGGAGTTGTACGCTCTCCTCGACGAGGCCGGCCGAATAACGTTCTTCGGCGATTTGCTTGACCCAAGATTTCTTCCCGACAAGAACACCGTGCTCGCCGCCGCGGAGCGCTACAAAGCGAAGTCCGATTCCGCCGCGCTCGCCGCGTTGTTCGATGCGGTCGAGCCCCCTCGCCAGGAATTATTCCGTCGCTTAAACCTCGCACCCGGAGGAACGCGCTGGATTGTCCAACTGCGCGAAGACGTGTTGAAGCTATTGCCCAAGCATCCGGAACTCAAGCCCATCGACGCGGATCTGCGCCATCTGCTCGCCTCCTGGTTCAATCGCGGATTCCTTCGCCTGGAGCGCATCGATTGGCGCACACCGGCTCTGGTGCTGGAAAAACTTATTGAGCACGAAGCGGTGCACGAGATTCAGGGCTGGGACGATCTTCACCGCCGTTTGCAGTCCGACCGCCGCTGCTTCGCTTTTTTCCATCCGGCGTTGCCGGAGGAACCATTGATTTTTGTCGAAGTCGCGTTAACGCGCGGCCTACCGGATTCGATTCAGGCGCTGCTCGAAAAAGACGGTCAGCGCATGGATGCCTCGAAGGCGGACACGGCAGTATTCTATTCCATCAGCAATTGCCTGGATGGCCTGCGCGGCATCTCTTTCGGCAATTTTCTGATCAAGCAGGTGGTGGCAGAACTGGAAGCGGAAAAACTCCCAGTCCGCACCTTTGTGACGCTCTCTCCTATTCCTGGTTTCCGGAAATGGGTGCTTGGCTTAAACGATGCCCGCAGGGCAGCGATCTTAGGCGGCGCGGATTCTCGTGTCCTCAGAATAGCGGAAAGCCCCGAGGCGGCAAGAACGCCAAAGATGCTCACGCCCTTGCGGCCGGAGTTGCTTCGCCTCTGCGCGCATTACCTATTAAACGAACGTAAAGACGAGCGCACGCTCGATCCCGTGGCCGCCTTTCATCTGGGCAATGGCGCTGCGGTGGAGCAGATCGATTGGATGGCGGACACTTCCGAAAAAGGCCTGAAGCAATCGTTCGGCATCATGGCGAACTACATCTACAGGCCCTGGCAGATTGAGCGAAATCATGAGGCCTACGTGAAGAAGGGTCGCGTCGTGGCAGCGGCACGCGTAAAACAATTGTTGGAGCCACCGCCAGTCGAAAAATAGACTTCTGTCACGGCACTGCCTTCGCTTCTGAACGGAAAATGTGGGCGTATGCCAGCCCACGGGACCGAAGTACCCTCCTTCGGCTCTCCCCGGCTTTAGTTGCCGATGCCGCCCAACGCGAGGTACTTGATTTCGAGGTAATCCTCGATGCCGTACTTCGATCCCTCGCGGCCAAGCCCAGACGATTTCACTCCGCCGAACGGAGCGACCGCCGTGGAGATAATGCCCTCATTAATTCCAATGATGCCGGATTCGAGTGCTTCCGCCACGCGGAAGATGCGGCCAACGTCGCGGGAGTAGAAGTACGCAGCAAGGCCGAACTCCGTGTCGTTCGCCATCTTGATGCCTTCTTCTTCGGTCTCAAAGCGAAACAGCGGGGCCAACGGCCCGAACGTCTCTTCGCGGAACGCGAGCGCTTCGCGCGGAACGTTGGTGAGAATCGTGGGCTCAAAGAAGTTGCCGCCCAACGCGTGGCGCTTGCCGCCGAGCAGAACCTTCGCGCCATGGGACGTAGCGTCCGCGATGTGCTCTTCTACCTTTGCCACCGCTTCGGCGTTGATCAGCGGCCCCTGCGTCACGTTGTCTTCCATCCCGTTGCCCACTTTTAGCTTCGAAACAGCAGCCTTCAGCTTTTCCGCGAATGCATCGTAGACGCCCGCTTGCACCAGAATACGATTGGCGCACACGCAGGTTTGGCCCGTGTTGCGATACTTCGAAGCAATCGCGCCCTGTACGGCGGAGTCCAGATCGGCATCGTCGAAAACGATAAACGGAGCGTTGCCACCCAGTTCCATGCTGATCTTTTTAATGGTCGGCGCGCACTGCGCATACAGCTTCGCGCCCACTTCCGTGCTGCCGGTGAAGGAGAGTTTGCGAACCATCGGATTCGAAGTGATCTCGCCGCCCATTGCGCCCGCAGGACCAGTGATCACATTGCATACGCCCGCAGGCATTCCGGCGCGCGAGCAAAGTTCGGCGATCGCGAGCGCCGAAAACGGAGTCTGACTTGCCGGACGGATGACCGCCGTGCAGCCGACGGCCCAACCAGGACCAGCCTTACGCGTGATCATAGCCGCCGGAAAATTCCACGGCGTGATGGCCGCGAACACACCAATCGGCTCCTTCAATACCAAAATGCGGCGGCCCTTGGCGTTCTCCGGAATCGTGTCGCCGTAAACGCGCTTGCCTTCTTCGGCAAACCATTCAATGAAAGACGCGGCATAGGCGATCTCACCACGGCTTTCGGCGAGCGGCTTGCCCTGTTCCGCCGTCATGATGCGCGCCAGATCCTCGGTGTTATCCAGCATCAATTGATACAACCTGCGCAATATGGCCGACCTCTCATGCGCGAGCATCGCGCGCCACGCCGGCATTGCACGGTTCGCCGCTTCAATGGCACGCCGCGTTTCTTCGACGCCCAAGGCGGGGACTTCGCCGACCAACTCCCCCGTCGCCGGATTTTTCACCGCGATGGTTTTACCGCCGTCGGCTTGAATCCATTGACCGTCCACGTAGTTGGCCTGACGCAGCAGACTGGGATCGGAAAGTTTGAGCGAAGATGCGGTTGCGATCATGGCATGTCTCCCTTGAAATTCTGAAATACTAGTTTACCCCGGCGCAAGAAACCAGCCGTTGCCGGGTCCCGGATTTTCAGTCCCACTTCGCGGGTCTCGAGCAAGGGAAGCATATTTCTTGGCGAGTGTATTTGTATGATGGACGGACATGGGAGGATACGCATGAAAACCCTTTACCTGGGAGTTGGGCTATTGCTCGCCGCGCAGGCGTTCGGGCAATCCGTGCCGGAGCTCGCCTTCGATTCGGTGTCTGATTTTCTGAAACTTCCCGCGGGAATGAACTTTGGTGAAGTACCCGGAGTTGCGGTGAACTCCAAGGGGCATGTGTTTGTCTTCACGCGCTCAAATAGCGCCACGGGTCCCGCGTTCGCGCCCTCTGCGGCGCAGCTTCTTGAATTCGGGCCGAACGGCGAGTACATTCGCGAGATTGGCAAGGGGCTGTACGCGTGGTCTTTCGCACACTCCGTGCGCATTGATAAAGACGACAACATCTGGGCCATCGACAAAGGTTCCGACATGATCGTGAAGTTCAACCAGGCGGGCCGCGTCGTGTGGGTGTTTGGACGGCGCAAAGAATCAGCGGACGATGAGGCGAAAGCCTGGGAGCATGTAAATCCGCCGCTGGCGCACATCGACGGTCTCTTCCGCCAGCCCACCGACGTCGCGTGGGATTCGAAGGGCAACACATATATCAGCGACGGCTACATCAACTCGCGCGTCGCCAAGATCGACAAGAACGGCGACTGGGTAAAATCGTGGGGCTCGAAGGGCAACGCTCCCGGTCAATTCAATTTGCCGCACGCGATCGCGATTGACCGCAACGACAACATTTACGTAGGCGACCGCTCCAACCGCCGCGTACAGGTGTTCGATACGGAAGGCAAGTTCCTCCGCATGTTCACTATCGACGTTCCAGCCGACCCTTCCACGCGCGCCGTCAACGGCAACACACCCACCGGCGACGGTCTTGCACGCGTGATTGGCGCACCCAATTCCATCTGCATCACGCCGGGCCCAAATCAAGTGATGTTCGTGGGCGAGACAACCTACCCTGGCCGAATCTTCAAAGTGAGTCTCGACGGCAAAGTGCTGGGCGTGATCGGCAAATCAGGCCGGAACCTGAAGCAGTTCTCAGGAGCGCACGCACTGGCGTGCCCCTCTGAAAACGTCGTTTATGCAGCGGAAACTTCCAACTGGAGGGTGCAGAAGTTGTTGTTGAAGCCGCAGGCGAAGTGACGCTGCCTAAAGCGACGGAACACCTACTTGTTGCGCCAGAGTGTCCAGCCCTTGCTGCAGCTCGGTGGGAATCGGAATCCCCTTCTCGATGCGCTCACTGTAAATCTGTGCGGAGCGCTCGCCCGGCAGGCGAATCTCATCCACACCCGGGAGCAACGGCGACGACTTCATCAGGTCCCAGACGCCGTCCACCTTTTGCTTGAACGCAGGGACGTCTGCAAACGCGGAAATGTTGATCGCAAGGATCGCGTGACCGGTGTTCGTCGGGGATTGGAAGTCCGCGTTGAAGTCGATTACATCTTTGCCGAACGCCGCACCGGTCAGCGTTCCAGCGAGCAGGCCGAACATCAGCGCCAGGCCGTAACCTTTCGGGCCGCCAATGGGAAGCAAGAAACCTTCGCTCGATCTATTGGGATCCGTCAGCGGATTGCCTTGCCGGTCCATCATCCAGCCTTCCGGCATCATCTCGCCGCGCTGGGCTTTGATTTTCACTTTGCCGTAGGCCGCGTTGGTGGTCGCCATGTCCAGCACAATTGCTTCGTGCCTGGCGCCCGGCACGGCGATGGCGATGGGATTCGTGCTCAGCAGCATCTCGGTTCCACCCCACGGCGGCAAGTGATTTGCGCTGCCCACCGCGATGTAAACGCCGATCATGTCGGCGGCAAGTGGCATCCTCGCATAAAGCATCGCCGGGCCGGCGTGATTGCTGTTGCGCGCGCCCACCCATGCAACACCGGCTATGCGAGCCTTCTCGATGGCAATCTCCGCGGCCCGGCTCATCACCAGATGCCCCATGGCGTGATCGCCATCCACCAGTGCCGAAGCCGGCTTTTCTTGAAGCACGCGAATATTGGGACGCGTGTTCATTCCGCCTGCTTGAATGCGTTTTACGTATTGCGGAAGGCGGAAGACGCCATGGCCGTCGGCGCCACGCGCATCGGCTTCGGACATTAATTCGGCGACGCGCGAAGCATCCGCGGCGGGCAGTCCAACCCCTTCCAAAACCAGTGCGATAAACGCACGCAACTCGCGGAGAGAAACAGTTTTCATTTTTCCTTCACTAAAACGCCAATCGTTTGAGCGGCCACGTGGCCTCCACCACATCTCCGCGGCAAGCATAGATACGGTCGTGCAGATTCACCGTCGGGTCGCAGTGCGGTGCCAGAAGCTCGATGCGGTCGCCGAGCTTCGGGTGCTGATTCGATTCCTCGATATCGAGATAGCCGAATTCGTCGCCCCCCCAGCGGTACTTCGTGCCCGGAAAGTGCACGGCATCGGGGCCGTAGCCGCGATCCGCCGAAAACGCTTTGTAGCCACCGTCGATCGTGACAAAGTTCGGATGATTCGCGCTGACCACGGTGCACATCACCGTCATCGCGTGCGCGAAATCCACCCCCACTTTGCGGTACGCCATGTCCATGATCACGTACGAACCTGCCTGGAGTTCGGTAAGCTCCGGAATCGCCGTATCGATTTCCCAAGTTCCAGTACTGCCTCCCGAGAGAATCTCCGTTGAAAGCCCTTTGCTCGCCATGGCGTCGCGAACTTCCTTCGCCTTCGCCAGGGCTCCGGTCGAAACTTGCTTCCGATCGGCGGGGCCGCCCGCGTGCGAGCCGTGTACGGAATACGCCTGCAGCCCGCGGAAATTCAAGTGCAGCGCACGGTCCGCAGCCTCCGCAATCGCAATCGCTTGATCGAGCGACGCCGCGCCGGTGCGATGGTCGCCAACGTCCAGATCCACCAGAACGTCGGTCTTCCGCCCCGCATCGCCCGATACGGCGTTGTACCAATCCACTTGCTGAACGTGATCCACCACCACCATCGCACCCGTTTTGACGATGCGCGACATCTTGATGGGATCGGCTACTGGCGACGTTAGCAACAAATCCGTGATCCCTGCCGCGGCCAGCATCTCGGCTTCGGCAACGGTCGCTACGCACATGCCGATAGCCCCAGACGCGATTTGGCGTTTTGCGATTTCCGCACACTTATGCGCCTTAACATGCGGCCGCAGATTCTTGCCGCTCTCTTTGACCCGCTTCGCCATGCGCGTGAGATTCGCCTCAAACTTATCCAGATCAAGTAGAAGCGCGGGAGTAGGGAGTTGGTTTTTCGTCAGCATTGGGTAGAGCCTGCAGGCTAGGGAAACTCATATTCTATTGCACGAACGCCGGCCGCGCCTTTGCCGCGCGCGGACTTCCTGTACACCGTCCGGCTCCAGAGGCGTCATACTTCATGTATGAGGCTCGTTTCTACGGCTGCGGCGTGTCTATTTGCGGCGGGAATCGCGTGCGCGCAGGTTTACCCGGGTCAGTACCCGGGTCAGTATCCGCGGAACCCGATGCCTGGCGGCCAAGGGCCCACGGGCGGCCGTTATCCTGGAGGCCGGGGTACCGGGGGCAGCGGTGTCCCCATTGGGCGCGGCCGCGAAGGTCGAAACAACAAGAAGAACGATGCCGTCATTCCGATTACGACGCTAGGCATGCTGCGCACCGTCGCCGGCGACCAATTTGTTATGGAAGCCGATGACCATCGCGTCATCACCTACCGGACCGGCGACAAGATGAAGGTGGAGAAAGACGGCGCCTCCGTCGAGCTCACGTCATTTTCCGCAGGCGACCATTTGACTGTCGATTCCACTGCCGACGAAAACGGTTTCTTCACGGCTGTCGCGGTTACCTTCAATTCCGCCGGAAACGCGGCAGACCGCGCCGCGGCCTCCCGCACTTGGGATCTGCCCGATCTGCGCCCGCAAGCAAAACAAGCGGGCTCCGTCCAGCGCGATCCGGGTGACGACCGACCCGTGCTCCGCCGCAAGGGTGGCCCGTCGTCATCCGAGCCCAAGGCCGACGAAAAGACGCCCGTACAGGAAACGGCCACTGCTTCCACCGCCGCACCCGAACCCGAACGCCCGGCCACCGTAGTGCGCCCCAATGACCCTACTCCAGATGCCGATGACCCAGGCCGCCCGGCATTGCGCCGCGGCCGTCCCGCGCCTCGCGCCTCTTCGAGTTCCGTCGAACTTGAACCAGCACCCGGACCCATCGCGGTCGCATCGCTGCCGGTGAATCATGACGGTCCGCAGGAAAATGCCGCACCCGTCATCCCCGCGGAGTCCATCATCCCCGTGCAGGAAGACCCGGCGTTGCACAAAGCTCGAGAAGCCATGGCCACCTACGGCGCTTCCCTGCCGAATTTCTTCGCAAAGCAATCAATTACCCGCTATGAGAGCGAAGGCAAGAGCGGATGGCGTGCCCTCGACATCATCGCCGCCGACGTCGCGTACGAAGACGGCGACGAGCGCTATACAAACCTCAGCGTCGGCGGTAAGGGCACGAAGAAATCCATGAACGAGGTGGGAGGAACGTGGTCCACGGGCCAATTTCAGGGCTTGATCGACGAGGTCTTCGACCCCGCCACCGCCGCCACATTCCGGAAAGGGGGCCAGGAAACCATCCGTGGCCGTTCCGCATTCGTATTCAAGTTCGACGTCAAGCGCGAGAACGCCCGCTGGCGAATCAATGCGCCCTCGCAACTCTACTTTCCCGCCTACCGCGGCACAGTCTGGCTCGACAAGGAAACCTCACGGGTTCTGCGGCTCGAAATGGAAGCCCGCAGCATCCCCCTGCTGTTTCCCTTCGACAAAATCGAGTCGGCCACCGATTACGACCTGATCCGGCTCTCGACAACCCAGCAGTTCCTTTTGCCCGTGTCGGCTGAAGTGCTCAGTTGCGAAAGCGGCAGCACTCGCTGCACCCGTAACCGCATCGAGTACCGCAACTACCGCAAGTTCGGCGCCGAATCCGGCATCAGCTTCGACGAAAATCAGTAGCGGAGTCAAGCTGTTCCGCCGAACCGCGCTCCAGCCGGACGCCTAGGGCGTCTTCCGGTAAGCTCCACGCGATCATAAAGTTGGAACCCGGCCGCCCACGGCAGCGTCCCTAGGCTGGTATACTGAAAAATCCGTCATTCTCTAGTCATCGCGCATGCTGAAATCCAGTTTTTTCCTCACCCTGTGTGCCGGTCTGTTGCCGTGCTACGCCGCCGATTTTTTGACCGGCCAAGCGGCGCGCGCCGTCATCGGGCAAGGCACTTTTGTTACCCAGACTACTAACGCCACGGAAGGCACCTTCGGCGGCGTCGGCGGACTCGCGTTTGCCGGCAATACGCTTTATGCCACGGACGCAAACCGCTTAGGCTTAGGCAACAACAACAACCGCGTTTTGATGTTCGGCAATTTGCGGGATACCCTGCCCGGTCCGCTGGATGAAATTCAGCCCAACACAAGCCGCTGCCCGCTATGCGCAGGCGTTGCAACCACGGTCCTCGGCGATAAAGACGCCGACTCGGTGCCGGTAGAGGCGACCACGCAGTCCGGCCTTCGTTTGCCGACCGGCGTCGCCTCCGATGGAACCAACGTCGCGGTCGCCGATACCGGAAACAACCGCGTGCTCTTGTGGAAGTCCATTCCAAACACGCGGGGACAAAAGGCCGATATCGTGCTGGGTCAGGCAGATTTCGTAACCCAAGCCGTTCCAGCCGCTTCCGCCAGTTCCCTGCGCGGACCCCAGGGTGTTTGGCTGCAGAACGGTAAGCTGTTCGTCGCCGATACGGGCAACAACCGCGTCCTCATCTGGAACTCGATTCCTACGCGCAATAATCAGCCGGCCGATCTTGTTTTGGGCCAACCCAATTTCACCAGCACCACGCCGCAGCAGATCGTCGACCAGGATCTCCCGACGGCAGCGTCGAACCTTCTCAGCCCCACATCGGTCACAAGCGACGGTACCCGGCTCTATGTTTCAGACCTTGGCTTTAACCGCGTCCTCATCTGGAATTCGATTCCCACGAAGACGCAGCAGCCCGCCGACGTGGAAATCGGCCAGAAGGACATGACGAAGTCCGTGGCGAACGATAGCGCGAACCTCTGCCCGGCCAATGGTGCGGATAGCGACAATAATCCGACGTATCCCGCCCGTTGCGACAAGACGTTGAACTTCCCGCGTTTCGTCCTCTCCGACGGAAAACGCCTGTTCATCGCGGACGGCGGCAACGATCGCGTGCTGGTCTACAACACGATTCCCACCTCGAACGCCGCTGCGGCCGATGTAGTCC
Organism: Bryobacteraceae bacterium; assembly: GCA_040081855.1. Classification (GTDB taxonomy): domain Bacteria; phylum Acidobacteriota; class Terriglobia; order Bryobacterales; family Bryobacteraceae; genus Palsa-187. Next base: position 77,096 of record JBEBFS010000006.1, read on the forward strand.
TCGGTCAGCCGGACTTTGCCTCCGACATCGTGACGAACCCCAGTGGGTTCACGTTTAGCGCCGACCCGACGACTGTCTCCGCCGCAAATGTTACGCCGACGCCGACATCCCTCGCTTGGGATGGCACCAATCTTTACGTCGCGGATGCCACGGATTATCGAATTCTGGTCTTCACGCCGGGCGAACAGAATGTACCGACCAACGGCGTTGTCAACTTCGCCAGCCGTGACATCTATGCGCTGGCTTCGATCACCATCGGCGGCACAATCGTTCCAGGCAATGTCGTCAACCTCAGTATCACCACGGAAAGCGGATCGCTCACGATTACGCCCAGCGGCCCGACGTTGAGCGGCGGCTCTGGGACCACCAAAGCGTCCGGCGGCTTCTCCATCGCCGCAGTCAACATCATCCCGGACAACGTTGCGTCGGTCTTCATCGGCGGCACCAAGTATTCCTACACCGTGGCTTCCGGCGACACGGTGAACACGGTGGCCACTGGCCTGGTGAATATTATCAACGCCGCGAATTCGAACGCAGGCGACCCGAAAGTCACCGTATCCGCATCGGATGCTTTGATCACCGTCACCGCCCGCGACAGCGGCGCTGCCGGTAACAACGTCACCATCGTCGGTAACGCTTACACGTACACGGTGCAAGACACGGATTCGCTCGACAATGTAGCCAAGAGCCTTGCCAATGCAATCAACACGGCGAACAGCGGCGCGGGCGATCCGAATGTGAACGCCATCTATGTGACGAATCAGGCAACAATTTTGCTGGTCGCGCGGACGCCGGGTGAAGACGGCAATTCCATCAATATCTCCACCGCCGCGTCCACGGGCGCTGTCACGCTCACTGCCTCGCCCACCAGCTCTACGCTCGAAGGCGGCACCGGCACGGTAAGCGCCTCGGCATCCGTCACCATCGATGGCACCACGGTTACCGGTGGCAACATCATCACCGTTACCATCGCAGGCACCAGTTACACCTACAAAGTGCTAACCGGCGATACATTCACCTCAATTGCGGCCAGTGTGGCCAAGGCCATTAATGCGTCGAACGCCGGCGCGGGCGACCCGAACGTGACGGTAACTACCAATGGCTCGAATGTCGTCCTCACGGCGCGTACCGCGGGTTCAACGGGCGACAGCATCACCCTGGGCGCTGGCGTTTCCGCCGCAGGCACCACGACCGCCACCGCCAGCGCGTCGACGCTGACCGGCGGCGCCAACTCCGGCAACCTTTCGCCCGGCGCCTTCATTACCATTCGCGGAACAAATCTGGCGGACTACGCCGCAGCGGCGAATCAGTCTTCCGAGCAGCTGCCGTGGGAACTCGCCGGCGCGCAGGTCTACATCGACGGCAACCGGGCGCCTCTGTTCTATGCCTCTCCCACCTCCATCAATGCGCAGATGCCATGGGAAGTGGTGAACTCCACCAGTGTCAGCGTCTATGTGCGGACCCGTCACTTGGACGGAACCGTCACGGTCAGCAACGCCATCGCGAGCCCATTGAGCTCCGGCCAGCCGGGCCTCTTCGCAATCGACGGCCAGGAACCGCGCGTGGTGCAGGCCTACCATAACTCGAGTTTCGCTACGGGAACGGTGAATTTATCCGGCCAGATTCAGACCGGCGACGTGCCTCAGATCACGATTGAGGATCGTTTGTATACCTACACGGTGTCCGCCGGGAACTCCATTAAGTTGACCTCCCGGTTGGCTGGTACCCCAGGCAATAGCATCACCTACAGCGCGAGCATTTCCGGCAGCAGCGGGACCACGATTTCCGCGGCCGGCTCCTCGTTGACCGGTGGAAACACGGCGACCCAGGCCACGGGCCTTGTCACGCTGAGTGGGTCGGCACCCCCATCCGGCGCCACACTGACCATCACGGTGAACGGAAATGCGTACACCTACACTGCAGTTTCAGACGAGACCTTGAGTTCGGCGGCGTTCGCGCTTGCCAATACGGTCAATAACGCGCAGAAGAACGAAGTCGTCAATGTGGCGCCCACCAATGGCGATACACTCTTTACGGTTCGCGATTCACTGATCAATAAAATCAACTCGAATCCGGAAGAAACGGTCACCGCGGCGGCAAACGGCGTCGGGACCGGCATCCGTCTGGTCGCAAAAGTCCCGGGCCCGGAGGGCAATGGAATCCCAATCGCTGTCACCGTCACGACGGCGGATACAAATACGGGCGGCGCATTGATCACGCTCACCAGCGTAAACGGCATCATGTGCTGCGCAAACGTCGCTGGTTCGCCGGTCACTCGCGCGAACCCTGCACTGCCTGGGGAAACGATTTTTGTGTACGCAACCGGCCTTGGTCTGGTGTGTACGCTAGGCAATATCAGCCCCAACGATTGCGCCTCTCCGGACCCCGCGAAAGACGCCCTCGTCACAGGCGGCAAGTATCGCGGCCCTGCCGCAAACGCTCCCAGCAACGTGTTGACGCCGAACATTGCCGGCGGTACGGCAATAACGGTTTCCGCTGGCATCGTGCCCGGGTCTTTCGGCATCTATCAAGTAGTGATTGAACTGCCCTTGAGCCTGGCCGAAAATCCGCTGGCGCGCATCTACCTGCAACAGGGGTTTGCGACCAGTAACGTGGCGACCATCCCGATCGGCCCGGCGTTGCAGTAATCGAATACGAAAAGATTAGAGGGGTTCCGCCGCGGGATCGAAAGGTTTGAAGCCTTGCGCTTCGACAATCCCACGCGCTTGTACTTCCGCCTCGGGTGCCACGTAGAAGAACGCCCCCACCCTCTCGGCGCGGAAAATGATCCCGCCAGTATAAGTATCGGGTTCCACTACGTAGTCAAGGCCGGCCTCGTTCAACGCCTGCTCCAGGCGCAGAGCTTCCTTCAGCTTCTTGGCGATATAAATCAGGTTCAACACCTGGTCGCCGAAATGATCGGGTTCGCAGCGCATGGAGTCGGTCGAGTTGCTTAGCCCACCACACGAGCCTTCAGAGCGTCAAACGCTCCGGGGCTGGTCTTGTTCATGTGGTCGATAAACTGCTTCGATGCCAGTTCCAGATTCTTGAGGTAGTTCTGATCTTTGTTAAACGCGCGCATCTCGTCCAGGATTCCCTCCAGACGGAGGTACACCAACAGCATTTCGCGACCGCTCGCAAAGAAGAGATCGGGATGCAAAACGCCCGCCGTAATGAACGAAGCCACCATGTCCCAATACGTGATTACCATCCGCATTCTTGCGTTCTCAGGAGTCCCCATGGGGGCGATCTTCTGGATGTCGGTTGCAGCCTTTGGCTTGTAGTTGGCCACAAACCAAGTGCGCGCCTCGCGCATCTTTTCCTCGCGCCGCATTTCGTATAACCGCAGGATTAAATTCGCATCGTCGTAGGTTGCTTGTGCCATAACTGCTAGGGTAACCCGAGCCGGGAACCTGTGGCAGAACTTCCTCAAAACCCACGGAGAAAAAAGTGAGACTTCTTACGCTCATCTGCCACCATCCCATAGATGACTGCCCCCACGACACGACAGGACTCGCGGCCCCTTCAGTCCCAGTTGACGCCAGAGGATCAGATTCAATGGCTAGCGCTGCGAATGACGCCAGGTCTCGGGACGCGGAAAGCTGGCCAACTCCTTGGAGTTTTCCGCAGCGCGCAGGCCATCTTCCGGGCCTCCCGATCCGAACTGGAAGCGGCCGGCCTTGCACCGGCCGTAGCCCAAAGCCTTGCCAGCGGATGCGGATTCGAGGACGCTGCGGATCAGCAGCGACGCATCGCCGCCGAGGGCGTCGAGTTGGTCCCGTTGATCCATCCCGACTACCCCCCGGCACTTCGGGAGATATTTGATTCTCCTCCGTTGCTGTTCGCCAAAGGACGGCTGGAGTTGCTTGGCTCGGTCATGCTCGGCGTCGTTGGCACGCGCCGGCCAACCGCTTATGGGAAGGCCGCCGCCACGCGCCTTTCGAAAGACTTGGCCGAAGCAGGGCTCACCATCGTCAGCGGCATGGCGCGAGGGATTGACACCGCGGCGCACAGCGCTGTTCTCGAAGCCAATGGAGATACCATCGCCGTCTTCGGCTCGGGAATTGATCAGATTTATCCGGCCGAGAACCGTAAGCTCGCAGAAGCGCTTGCCCATAAGGGACTTCTCCTAACCGAGTTCCCGATGGGTTCGCCGCCCTACCCCCAGAACTTCCCCATCCGGAACCGGATCATCAGCGGTATGAGCGCCGGCGTTCTGGTGGTGGAAGGCAGCGAGTATTCGGGCTCCGCCATAACTGCCAAACTCGCAGCAGAGCAAAACCGCAGCGTTTTTGCGGTGCCCGGGAGCATCATGTCGAAGATGAGTTGGGGGCCGAATCTGCTGATCAAGCAAGGTGCGAAATTGGTCCAGGAATGGAGCGACGTGGTGGTGGAGTTATCCCCCGAAGTCCGCCGGAAACTACTCGACCAGGCACGCAATAGATTGATTTTAAATGAAATAAATCAGGGTGAAACTAATGGAGGCGACCGGACATCCAACGCATTGCAATCAAATTCTCCCACTCCTCAAGGCGTAGCGCGTACGGTCTTGAACGCGCTGCGGCCGGATACGCCTCAAAATTTGGATACGTTGATGGAGATGCTCGAAGGCAGCTCGGCTTCTGAGGTTTTGACCGCCTTGTTCGAGTTGGAGATGGCCGGACTGATTCGTCAGCTAGCCGGGAAAAACTACGTACGCGTATGGAACGATTGAAGTTGTTGGTTTTTGAGGATATAGCGGGTGGGACTCCCCGGCAGACCGCCTCGCCAGACGTGGTAAGATTTCGGTTGTCTCGTGGGTAACGAGGCGTAGCACTGGAAAGGCTCCGTCCAGGGAAACCAAGATAAGGCCCTTGCGTTCGTCTACAACGCGGCCCAGAATTGGCTGCGGTCCCATTTTCAGCTCGGACATATATAAATAGATAGGCAGAGGGAACACGCACTCATATGGCAAAGAATCTCGTCATCGTCGAATCCCCGGCGAAGGCGAAAACGATCGGTAAGTATCTGGGCAAGAACTACACCGTCAAGGCTTCGCTTGGCCACGTGAAGGATCTGCCCAAAAAGGATCTGGCCGTTGACGTCGATAACGACTTCAAGCCGGTTTACGAGGTCATTGAAGGTAAGAAAAAGCTGATCGCCGAATTAAAGCAGGCAGCCAAAGGCACCGACGCCATCTACCTGGCGGCTGACCCGGATCGCGAAGGCGAAGCGATCTGCTATCACTTGCAGGAAGAACTGCAGGACAAAAAGAACGGCAGCAAAATCTTTCGGGTGATGTTCAACGAGATCACCAAGACCGCGATTCAAAAGGCGTTCGAAAAGCCGATGGCGGTGAATCTCTCGCTGGTGGACGCGCAGCAAGCTCGCCGCATTCTAGACCGTCTGGTCGGCTACAAAATTTCGCCGCTCTTGTGGGACAAGGTCCGCCGCGGTCTCTCTGCCGGCCGTGTGCAAACCGTCGCGCTCCGCTTGATCGTCGATCGCGAGCGTGAGATCCGCGCGTTCCAAAAGCAAGAGTATTGGACCATTGACGCTCAGCTGGGCGCAAAGAAACCGCCGCAGTTGACCGCGCATCTCGCCAAGAAAAATGACGAGAATGTCGAGATCGCGAACCAGGCCGCTGCCGATACCATCGTGCAGGCGCTCGACGGCGTCGATTACATTGTCCGTTCCGTCACTAATCGCGAAAAACGCCGCAACGCGGTGCCGCCGTTCATCACGTCGACGCTGCAGCAGGAAGCTTCGCGTAAGCTGCGTTTCAGCGTGAAGCGCACGATGATGCTCGCGCAGAAGCTGTATGAAGGCGTGGAGCTTGGCAAGGACGAAGGCGCGGTTGGTCTAATCTCCTACATGCGTACGGATTCGACGCGTGTTTCCAATGATGCGCTCGATGAAGTCCGCGGCATGATCACCGATCGCTACGGCCCCGATTTCTGCCCCGAAAAACCGAACTTCTACAAATCGAAGAAAGACGCCCAGGACGCCCACGAAGCGATTCGTCCCACGTCGGCGTTGCGCACGCCCGATAGCCTTACCAAGTATCTGGCTGAAGACGAACTGAAACTCTACCGCCTGATCTGGATGCGTTTTATTGCATCGCAGATGACGCCGGCGCTCTTCGACCAGACCACCATTGAGATTGACGCCAAAGGAAACGACGGCGCGGGATACCTGTTCCGCGCCACCGGCAGCGTTTTGAAGTTCAAAGGCTTCCTCGAAGTCTACGAGGAAGGCAAGGATCAAAAAGACGAAGACGACGAAGAACTAAAGAGCCGCCTGCCCGCGGTTACGCAGGGCGAGGTGCTCAAGTTTAAAGCCCTTCTCCCCGAGCAGCACTTTACCGAGCCGCCGCCGCGCTTTAACGAAGCGACGCTTGTGAAAGAACTGGAAGCCGATGGCATCGGGCGTCCTTCGACATACGCGTCGATTCTTTCGACCATCCAGGAACGCGAATACGTGCGCAAGGAAGGCGGCAAGTTCTTTCCGACGGAACTCGGGATGGTAGTAACGGACCTGCTGCTGGAAAGCTTCAGCGACCTGTTTGATGCGACCTACACGGCGCGCATGGAAGCGGAACTGGACGCCATTGAAGAAGGCAAAATCGACTGGCGTATGTCGATGAGCGACTTCTACACGCGCTTCCAAAAAGATCTGGCACACGCCGAGCGCCACATGACCGACATCAAGCGCATGGAAAAGCCCACGGATCTCGTGTGCGACAAGTGCGGCAAGCCGATGGTCATCAAGTGGGGCAAGCACGGCAGCTTCATCGCCTGCACCGGTTACCCCGACTGCACCAACACGCGCGAACTGACGGTGGATCTGCCGGACGTCGATAAAGTCGACCTCACGGAGCAGGACGAAGCCGAGTACTGCGACAACTGCGGCCGTACGATGGTGCTGAAGAAGGGCCGCTTCGGCCAGTTCCTGGCCTGTTCCGGATATCCGGATTGCAAAACCACCAAGCAGTTGGGCGAAGCACAGAAGCCGAAAGATGTGCCGCTCGACGAAGATTGCCCGCAATGTGGCGGCAAGATGGTGAAGAAGTATGGGCGCTACGGTGAGTTTGTCGCGTGCGGCAACTACCCGAAGTGCAAGTTTGTCAAGCAGAAGACGATCGGCGTGAAGTGCCCCAACTGCACTGAAGGTGAAGTAGTGGAGCGCCGTTCCAAGCGCGGCAAGACCTTTTTCGGCTGCAACCGCTACCCCGAGTGCGACTTCGTGGCGTGGGGCAAGCCCATCGCTGAAAAATGCCCCGATTGCGGCGGCGGCTACCTGATCGAAAAGTATCTGAAAGCCGGCCCCGTGGCGCAATGCCCGAACGCCGAGTGCAAATTCAAAAAGCCGCTTGAGGTGGCGCCGACCGAGGCGACCGTTTCGTAATGGCGGACGCAGCTGCACCTGCCGCGCCCGATTACGGGCTCGACTCGCCGGCCGTCGTCAAAGAGTGGTACGCCCGCGCCGGTTGGACGTTCGCGTTCGGAGCGTTGCTGTGGTTCATGAATCGCGAGCAGTACCCTGGCCCGGCGGTTTCCATCGTAGTCACGCTCGCTCTCATCGCCGCAGCCATGCTCGGCATCGGCTGGTTTATGAACTGGTCCAGCCGTGTCGGCAAAGTGCAAGCCCGTGACAAGATCCTCAATACTCTGGAACTCAAGGGTGACGAAAAAGTTCTCGACGCCGGTTGCGGTCGTGGACTAATGGCCATCGGTATCGCGAAGAAGCTGTCGAAAGCGGGCAAGGTCACCGCAATCGATGTCTGGGATACGAACGCGCTCTCCGGCAACCTGGGCGATGCCACGCGCGAGAACGTCAAGAACGAAGGCGTCGCCGATCGCGTTCGCGTCGAAAATGGCGACATGCGCAAGATGCCTTATCCTGCGGGCAACTTCGATCTCGTCGTATCCACCTGGGCGATCCACCACATACAGGATGAACCGGAGCGCGACCAAGCCGTGCGGGAATTCTACCGCGTAACGAAATCCGGCGGCCGCATCGTGATCGCAGACACCCACTATTCGAGCCGTTACGCCGACGTTCTTCGCGAGGCCGGCGCCGAAGTCACCGTTTCGCCGCTGGGATTTCTGTGGTGCCTACCGGCGAAAAGCGTCGTGGCAAGGAAACCGTAATCAGGATGCGCGGAATGAAGCTGGCACCCGCACTTTTGTTGCTTGCTCTTTCGGGATCGCTTCACGCGCAGGAGCCGCTCAAGGCCAGCACCGGCATTTCCAGCCTCTATAGCACCGTCCCTCTGTTCACCATCTCCTGGAGCCTCAGCATGAACGTCGTGCACTACGACGCCAAGCTAAAGAACGGGATCATGGACCCCAAAGACCCCATTGACGTCTATTGGATAATGAATCAGAAAGACGGGCACCGCGAAGGTCTGACCCTGATCGAACGCCTGAAGGCCTATGGCATCAGCGTGAAGCCAGGCAAAGACCCCAACACCTACGACATGGTCATCGTGTCCGTAAAGCAGAAGACGCTCCACGTATACCAGGAAGACGGCAAATTCCGCGTCACTCTGCCCATCGCCAATTGCGAGACGGCGTATCTGGACCATGTTCACGTGCAGGCCCACAAGTGGCACATGCTGAATATCCCCGACTACGCGGAGCTATTCGGTAAGGACGCGAAAACGGGCGAAGAGTGCCGCGAGCAGGTGAAGCAGGAGTAGCCTATCCCCTGCGTTCGCGTCGTCCAAGTGTTAATGTGAAGCCATGAAATACCGCGTCGCGCTGAGAAAAACCGATGAGGGTTACAGCGTATCGTGCCCTGGCTTGCCGGGTTGCTGGTCCCAAGGTGCAACCGAGCAGGAGGCGATCGAGAACATCCGTTCGGCGATCACGGAATATCTGGCGGCTTGCGATCAGCTTACTTGAGACACAAACCGTGTCGCTCAGCGAGCCTGCGGAACAATTCAGCTAGTATCGGTGTCGATAGCATCATGCGTATGAGCTATAAGCTCGTCCTGCCAATTTTCGGAATCTTGCTTTTTATAGAGGGCACTCGGGAATCGATCTCGTTCAATCGACACTACGACACGCCGCGCCGCTATTATTGGTGGTCTTCCCTTCGATTGGATCCAAATCCATTAGGTCCACATCGGCGGATGACCGAGCCGTGCGGCAACGAGCCATGTTGGACTTTCGATCCTGAGTACGTTGATACCGTCCCGGGATACCCGGTAAACTTCTAATGCTCACCGCGTTTCCGGCATTCATCGTTGGGACTTTGCTCGTTTATGCTCTGGGGCATTTTGGGGTCAGCGAGGTACGGAGTTTCATGGTCTCAATACCGATTCTGATTTGTTCCTGGTTCTTTATGATTGGTTGGCTGTTGGACCGACGAAGAGCGCAGAATAGGACCGCATCCCGCCGCTGACGGTGCCCATCACCGCCCTGGTCATCAGACCGCGAACAGCGTCCCTCTCCCCAACAGCCACTCCGGATCGAACCGCCGCTTGACGTCTTTCATCGCCTGAATCTGATCCGGGGGATATTGGATCTCCAGCAAGTGCGTCTTCCGCTTGCCTAAGCCGTGCTCGGCACCTACCGTACCGCCGAGCGAAACAGCGACACGTGCCAGGTCCGTCATCACGGCCTTGCCATTCTCGTATTGCTCCTTCGATTCCGGAAACGCATTGACGTGCACGTGAGCGTCGCCAATATGCCCGTAGATTACGTAGGTCCCCGGGAACGCGACATCGAGCGCCTTGCGATACGCCGCCATCATGTCGGGCATCTTGTCTAGCGGCACCGCGTAATCCGTACCAATCTTCGTGAAGCCCGTGCGGCGCACGCGCTCGTTGGCTTTTTCCGCCAAAGAGTGCCGGAAGGCGCGGAAGCGTTCGCGGTCCGTGGCCGACATCGCAAACCAGGAATCGGCTTCCAGGGCGTCCGTCATGTCGATATCGGCAATCTCGCCGTTGCCGCCGTCTTTCTCGGAAACCGCTTCCAGCTCGATCATCAACGCGGCCTTCTGCGGCACCTGCATCATCTGCAGCGATGCGGCGTCGATGTACTCGATCATGTTGAGACCGGGCGTCGGACGCCAGCGCTCCACCGCATCCATCGCGGCCTGTTCGGATTTGAAGAACACCACACCGCCCAGGCGCTCGCCCGGCGCGGGCAATAGATTCAACTCCGCTTCCGTCACCAGCCCCAGCGTGCCTTCACTGCCGACAATGAGATCCAGCAGATCCATGCCGGGAACCAGCGGATAACCGGCCGAAAGTTTCGTGGTGCGCGGCAGCGAAATGGCGGGAACGTCGAAGTCGATCTTCTCTCCGCGCCGAATTTCACGAATCGAACCGTCCATGAACACCACACGCAGCGCTTTCACATGGCGTCGCGTCGCACCATAGCGGAAGCTGCGCGAGCCGCTGGCGTTCGCAGCGATGTTGCCGCCGATCGACGACGTGTTTTCCGTGGGATCCGGCGCATAAAACTGTCCGGCGTTCGTCGCGGCAGCCTGCACTTCGCGCAGCAGCACTCCGGCACCTACGCGCGCGGATCCTTTTTCCACGCGCATTTTCTGGAAGCGGGAGAGCGAAAGCGACCAGCCCCCTTGCGGCGAGGCTCCGCCAGCCAGGCCGGTCCAGGCGCCCGCGGGGGTGACCGGGATTTTCTCAGCCGTGGCGCGCTGCAACAGCTCCGCAACTTGCTGATCTGTCTCCGGCGAAAACGTTTGATCGGCGTGTCCGGGATATCCGGAAGCGTCGGTTAAGTCCACAGTGTGTCTCCAGGAAGGGGACAGAGGATAGGGGATAGAGGACAGCAGTCCCTATCTTCGACCCTAAAATCAAACTTCTAAAATGACAGGCAAGATCAACGGGCGGCGCGAGGTCTGCTTGCTGATGTGGCGCTTGAGGTCGGCGCGAATTTTTTCCTGCATCACACCCCAATCGCCGCGCTCTTCCGGCGTCGAATTTTCCAGCGTTTTGATAACCACCGCGCGGCCGTCCAGCAACACCTGCGAGCTTTCCTCCATCGACATAAAGCCGCGGCTGACAATTTCCGGCATGCCTTCGATCTTCCCTGTGTTCTTGTCAATCGCAATGATGGGCAGCACGAAACCGTCTTCGGAAAGATGGCGGCGGTCGCGGATCACCATTGGCGCCACCACTTCATCGATCGTACCCGAATCGATGCAAACGCGGCCCACCGGGACACGCCCGCCCTTGCGAGCGCCCGCGCGGTCAATCTCCAAAGTCTCGCCCGATTCCAGGATGAAGGATTCTTCCAGGCCCACGTGGCTCAAATGCTGCGCCAGCCGCGCGTGCTTCGATAGCTGGCGATATTCGCCGTGCACCGGCACAAAATACTTCGGACGCACCAGGTTCAGCACCAGCCGGAGTTCTTCCGCGCTGCCATGGCCGGAAACGTGAATCGGCGGATTCATGGAACCGTACACCACATCGGCGCCGCGCTTGGAGATGTGGTTGATCATCCGGTAAATGTTCTTTTCGTTACCCGGGATGATTCGCGCGCTCATGGCGACGGTGTCACCCGCCTCCAGGCTTAGGGACTTGTGATTATCCACGGCAATGCGCGAAAGCGCCGACATGGGCTCACCCTGCGTGCCGGAGACGATCGCAACCAGCTTGCTGGGCGCGGTCTGCATGATGTCCTGCGGGCGAAGCAGGATACCGTTGGGAATCTTGAGAAATCCAAGATCGTGCGCGATCTCGGTGGTGTTGTTCATGCTGCGGCCCAAAAGTGCCACCTTGCGGCCGTATTCCTGGGCGAGATCGATGATCTGCTGCAAGCGGTGGATCGACGAACTAAAGCACGAAATCACCAGACGCCGCGGTGAGCGCACGAACAAATCTTCCAGGCGCGGGGCAACAGCGCGTTCGCTTTCCGTGTAGCCGGGCCGGTCGACGTTGGTCGAATCCGACATCAACAGCAGGACGCCGCGCTTGCCATATTCGGCGAGCGTGTGCAGATCGAACAACTCGTTGTCGGTGGGCGTCGGGTCCACTTTGAAATCGCCGGTGTGAATGATGACGCCGAGCGGAGTGGTGATCGCAAGCGCCACGCAACTCACAAGCGAATGTGTGACGTGAATGAACTCAATGGCGAACGGACCAATGGTGAGCTTCTCGCCCGGCTTCACGCGATTGAGCGCCACGCGGTCCAGCATGTCGTGCTCTTCGAGACGCCGTTCCACCAGGGCCAGCGTGAAGGCCGTGCCGTATGCGGGAATCGCAAGCTGCGAGAGCAGGAACGGAATGCCGCCAATGTGGTCTTCGTGGCCGTGCGTGAGAATCAACGCGCGGACGTACTCGCGGTTCTCGGCGAGATAGGTGAAGTCGGGGGTAACGATATCGACGCCCAAAAGCTCAGCGTCAGGAAACATCATTCCTGCGTCGACGACGATGATGTCATCGCCGAAACGTATCGCCATGCAGTTCATCCCGAACTCGCCAAGGCCCCCAAGGGGAATGATCTGCAGTTTATGGTCGGACATGCCTTAACCTTGAGGTTAGCAAGGTGGGTGGTCCCCATGTGGGGCACGCACTTTTTCGTGCGTGTCGGGACTCTCCCGACACCTTCGTGAAACCGCCAATAGTCGCGAAGAGTCGCGACGCGGCACGCTCCCAGCGTGCGCCCACGCTCACTTCCCCGGCAACTTCACCGGCACGCCCGGCAGCGGCTTCCTCGGCAGCATCTCCGCCCGGTTCGCCGCGTTGTATACGACAGTCGCGATCACAGCGGAGGCTTGCATCAGGTCCGCCTGTTGGATGTGGTCGTACGTATCCATCTGTGAATGGTGCGTTTGTGAGTTGTAATCCAGCGGGTCTTGCAGAAACTGGAAGCCGGGCAGGCCGACTTCATCGAATGACAAATGATCCGTGCCGCCGGTGCCGCGGATCGAGACCGTGGTCACACCTTCATCGTGAAACGGCGCAAGCCATTGCTCAAACACCGGCCGCATCGCGTCGTTGCCTTGCAGATAGACGCCACGGATTTTGCCGCTGCCGTTATCCAGATTGAAGTAGCCGGAAAACTTGGCGTGCGGCGCGGTTAAGCGCATAGTGTCGTGGTCGCCCAGGTGCTCCTTCACGTAGCCCCTGGAACCATAAAGGCCCTGCTCCTCGCCGGTCCACAGCCCGATGCGGACGGTGCGGTCCAGCTTCAGATTCAACGCTTTCAAGATCCGCATCACCTCGATCATCACGGCGCTTCCGGCGGCGTTGTCCGTGGCGCCCGTGCCGCTGTGCCAGGAATCGAGGTGCGCGCCAATCATGATCACTTCGTCCTTCTTCGCGCCGCCCGGAAGCTCGCCGATCACGTTGAAAACGTCCTCGTTGCGATTCGAAATCTCGGCCTGCAGATTCAGGCGCATGGTTACCGGAACCTTTTGGCGAATCAGGCGAACCATGCGGTTGTACTGCTCGCGATTGACCACAAACATCGGCGGCGCCAGTGGCTGCTTGGCATCCCATGCCCCTGCGTTCTGCGCAAAAACCAGCCCGTTCATGGAGTTCAACGATGTATTGATCACCCCCGCCACGCCTTCGTCTTTGAAGAACTTCGCGCGGCGGAAGTTGATATCGCGGCGCTGCTCACCGTATTGATCGCGGACGCCCTGCGGGAGGCGATCGAAAAACTCGCGCTCTTCTTCGGGATCTTCCGGAATTTCCAGCTTCGTCACATCGCTCAACCGCGGCTCGGGCGGCGGCGCAACGGAGCGGTCGCTCAAATCTTTATCGGTATAACGCTGAAAAGGCGTCTGCGTCAGCTGCACTACCTCGCGAGGCCGCGCGATCAGCACAATTTTGCCCTTCAGCTTCCCCTTCCATGCCGCGATGTACTCGTCGAGTTCGGCTTGTAACTTCTTAGGATCAGGCGTTTGGCGCGGGCCGCCGTAGGGAGCGTAAATGGTTTCCGCCGTCACGGGACCTCTGGTCACGTCCGACCAAGCCAGCGGCGCGGCGTCGAGCTGCGCATAACGCGGCGTCATCATTTCCACCGAGGATTGTTTCAGCGACCAGCCGCGCGCAAACTCGCCCCATTTTTCCAGATGCGCATCGGACACGCCGTAGGATTGCAGGCGCTTCACCCCCCAGTCCGATGCTTCTTTCAATTCGGGCGAAGCCGTCAGGCGCGGGCCATACACGTCCGTCAGATAACTGAGCGTCTCCATAACCTGAGACCGCTCATACGCTTCCTGCTTAATGCGGCTGACCAGCGTGAGATCTATCTTGTCCTGGGCCACGGCCAAAGACGGGAAAAAAGGGATGGATAGCGTCAGCGTGAGCAGGCACGCCAAGCTACGGCAGACGTTGCGGCGCATGCCGAAATTATACGGCAAACACAGAGTTTACGACTGCCCAGGGCGATTCTCCGGGTTCCGGCGAGCACCGGCTATTTCGGGAACGGCGTCAGCGCCGGGGTCACGCCCGCGGGCACGGGTGAGCGCGTTGCGTTCATCACCAGGGCCAGATAAACGTAATAACCTTCGAGGCTTGCGGCTTCCATCACTCCCGCTTCGCCAAACTTCGCTAGGGTGCGGTTGTAAGTGGCATCGCTAACGCTTTGGTTGCGGAGCAGTTCCGTGCAGAAGTCGTAGACGATCTCTTCGTCTTCCGCCATTTTCTCCGGACGGCGTCCGTCGATGATGGCATCGATGATCGGCTGGCTGAGCCCGCCTTTCTTCGCGTCGCCAACGTGTGCGTTCCACTCAAAGTTGTTGGTCAGTTGCCGCGCGGCGAGGAGAATCGCGAACTCGGTCAGCTTCGGGCTCAAGGCGCTGCGGAATTGGTTGTGCAAACGCAGTTCGAGGGACGGGATCACCAGATCGGGCACGCGCAGCAGCACGGACCACGGTGGCGTCGTCAGATCCGTCTTTCGCAGCCGCTTGTATTCGTCAGAAACCTTCTTCTGCTCCGGCGTTTGCTTGTCATAAGGAATCGGCGGCATGCGATCCTGCGCGGCCAATGCTCCGCCGATCATCACCGTTGCCAGAACCAATGAATAAACCCTTTTGATTGCCATTTTTCGGTACCTCTACCTCGCAAACTGGGACACACCCAAATGGCCCCACGTTGTATACTACCGCGTATGCGAACAACGTTTTTCCTGGCCGCGCTGTGCGCAGCGGC
>JBEBFS010000130.1:0-7348 GCA_040081855.1 Bryobacteraceae bacterium
CTCGGCTCTTTTGTTGGACACCAGCCGGACCCGCGGTCCGGCGCCGACCTGGCGGTCCGCCCTACTTAGTGCTTTACGGGCTCGAGGCCGGTTTTCCTGATGGATTCGTAGCGTGCGGGCGAGGCCAGCCACTGGATCAACGCTTTGGCGGCCTCGGGCTGTTTCGCGCCCACCGGGATCGCGGCGGCGAAGCGGGTGACTCGCTGGGCACCGGCGGGGAGCGGGGCCACGATATCGATGCCTTTCACGGGCCGCAGTTCGCTCAACTGCTGGAAGCCAATTTCGAATTCGCCCTTCGCTACAAAGCCGCCGACCGGATCAGCTTCAATCTTTTTCGCTTTGCCTTTAATCTGTTCCCACACGCCGAGCTTCGGGAATAATTCGGTGGAAAGATACACACCGCTCGCGCTATCGGAGTAGCCGATGGATTTCGCGTTGAGCAGCGTCTTTTTAAGCGCGTCGAGAGTGCTGATATCCGGCTTCGGAGCTCCGGCTTTGACGGCGAGATAGATGAGCGATTCGACTAAATCCACGCGGCTGTCTTTGAGAATTTTGCCCTGCTTCGTCAAATCCTCAAGTCCCGGCACGGCCATGATGACCACGTCGATTATCTCGCCGCGGTTCAGGCGTACGGGGATCGCGTTCTTAGTAGTGCCCATCGACGGACCGAATTCCGTGATCACTTTGTTGTGCGTTTCTTTTTCGTAGGCCGGCCCCAATTCGAGGAAGGCGGCTGTGAATGCGCCCGACGTGACCACTCTAATTTCCGCGGCGCTGGCCAAGGTGAGGGCGAAGCCAAGTCCAAGGAGGGTAGCGCGACCGATATTCCGAAGCATGATATTGTATGTCCTTTTGATGGCGGCGAGGGCTCCCAACATCTTACATGCTACCGTGTTCATTGTGCGGCCCGGTTGCGGCAGAATAGCTGCATCACAAGTTTTCCTATAGGGATTGAAACATTTGTTCGATAGTATGATTGTTGGGAGGGCTCTTTGCGACATCTCATTTCAGGCGCTGCAGGCTTCATCGGTTCGCATCTTTGCGACCGTCTTCTCGCCGACGGTGGCACGGTTGTTGCGCTCGACAATTTAATCACGGGATCGCGCAAAAATCTGGCGCATATCGAGGGCAATTCCCGCTTCGAATTTATCGAATGCGATGTAACGAAACCTTTTGACGTGCGCGGCCCGTTCGATCACGTCTGGCATTTGGCTTCACTGGCGAGTCCCAAGGAATATCTGGCGCACCCGATTGAAACTCTGGAATCGGGCTCCACCGCCACGCGTTTGATGCTGGAAATCGCGCGGCGCGAAGGGGCGCGTTTCCTCCTCACCTCCACTTCGGAATGCTATGGCGATCCTGAAGAACATCCGCAGAAGGAAACGTATTGGGGGCACGTGAATCCGGTGGGTCCGCGCTCCTGCTATGACGAGAGCAAACGTTATGCCGAAGCGATGACGATGGCGTGTCACCGCTACTACGGCTCGCGCACGAACATCGCGCGCATCTTTAACACCTACGGCCCACGCATGGCGCTGAACGATGGCCGTGTGGTGCCGGCATTTCTCGATCAGGCGTTGCGCGGGGAACCGCTCACCGTGTTCGGCACCGGCTCGCAGACCCGCAGTTTCTGTTACGTATCGGATCTGGTGGATGGCCTGGTGCGATTGGGCTCATCGGAGGAACGCTATCCCGTGAACCTGGGCAATCCCGCCGAGCTGACGATTCTCGAATTCGCCGAACGCATCAACCGCCTGATGGGATCGCAGCTGCCGATTGTGCACGAGCCGCTGCCCGAAGACGATCCGAAGATGCGCCGCCCGGACATCGCGAAAGCGAAGCGGATCCTCGGCTGGGAGCCGAAGGTGCTTCTCGAAGACGGCTTGCGCGAAACGGTGGAGTACTTCAAGACGCTGGTGCCCGTCGCGAAGTAGCGGGCTTTTTCAGAGAGGCGTCGAGACGAGTCTCGACGCGGCACGCACGAGTGCGTGCGCTACAAAAACACGCGATATACTGATTCCTCGCGGAGTCTTCTATGAAACAAGTTAATGGGAACCGGGTCTTGCGCGTCAGCCGCAGGGGCGTGATGCAGTGGATGGCGGGAGCTTTGGCTGCCGTGCCAACAGGGAAGTGGGGAATCGCTTTGGCGCAAAACGCAGCGGCCAATATTCCTGCTCCGGTGGGCAAGTTCATCACGCTGGACGGCAACCGCGTTTACGTCGAGGATCGCGGGCGCGGCATTCCGATTGTGATGGCCGCAGGCGGGCAGAATCGCCTGGAGACGCTGCGGCCGATGGCGGAAAAACTTTCCGCAAAGTATCGCGTCATTACCTGGGATCGCGCGAACCTGGGGCGCGCGGACCTCGTGTTCAAAGGTGCGCGCGATGTGGATGTGTGGAGCGATCAGCTCGCCGCGCTCATCGATAATTTGAAGCTCGGCCCTGCGTACGTTATCGGCGCATCATCGGGAGGACGTGTGGCCTACACGACGGCGTTGCGCTTCCCCGATCACACGCGCGGCATCTTTACGTATCTGACCACCGGCGGAGGCACGATTGGCGAGAGCCTTGCCAAGCAGTATTACTTTGACTACGCCGACCTCGCCGACAAAGACGGTATGGCCGCAGTGGCGAAGACGCCGTTTTGGTCGGAGCGCATCGCGCTGAATCCGGCGAATGGCGAGAAGCTGATGTCGATCGATGCAAAAGAGTTCTCGCGCGTGATGCGGCGCTGGGGCAAAGCCATGCGCTCGTCCGATGTTGTCATCGGCATCACCGCCGATGAATGCCGCCAGATCAAAGCGAATGGCACCCCGGTGGGCATCACACAAGGTTGCGCGGAAGCTCCACAGCATCGCCGCGACCGTTCCGAGCAGTATGCGCAACTGACCGGCGCCACGCTGATTCCGACGCCGATGGGCTACTGCGAAGAGGCAAACATGGGCGCATCGTATGAAAAGCTGATGGTGCACGCAGAGGTGCCGGAGTCGAAGCCCTTCCGCGCCTATGAAATGCTGACTGCGATTCCTGGCGTGATCGACGACTTCATTCAGAAGACCGAAGCGCGGTACAAGGAACTCGGCCTGGGTCCGGATGCGTTTAGCTTCCTGCCGCAGAATGCTCCGAAAAACGTGGGTCCAGCGTACCGTAATTAGGTTGGCTTACTTGAGAAACGACGGATGACCGGCGATCAAGCCGGGCAGATCGTTTGCGAATTTTGCACTCGCCGGATTTCTCACGCGTGCTCGTATGGAAAGCCGGGCGCAGCATTCACGAAGTGGACGCCGCTACGCCCACGGATCGAATAGTTTAATCCCGCACCCGCGAAAATCGCGTATATTGCGTGTCGCGAGCGTTGCATCGTTGATTCGCGCGATTGCCGCGATCATCGCGTCAAAATCCGCAATGGGGCGCCCTGCAACTCTACGGTCGGACACAACTTCGGCATAGGCACGAGCCGCCGACTCGTCGAAGGGGAGTAGGCGTCCCTGAAATGTCGCCAGCATCTGTTCGACGGCGGTTCCAATTTCTCGCTTCCGGCGCCCCTCAGGAAGGTGCATGACGCCGCGGAGCAATTCGGCCTGGGAAATCACGCTGAGGCATACGGTGGACCGGGGTTGCGCGTCCAGCCAAAGGAGAACCGCGCCGGAGGCTTGAGGCTTCAGCAGTTCAGAGATGACGTTCGTGTCGAGCAGAATCACTCGGAAGAACCGTATTTGGTGTCGCTGAAATCGATTCGTTCCGGGATTGGCTCGCGCGCCGGTATCTCGAGTTCAAAACCGCCCAGCGGTTCGACGATCTTCCGGATGGCGCTTGCGAGACCGCGCGTTTCCGGGGGCTTTTCCGAGAGCCCCTTTTCGAGAATCTCGCGGGCCTCGGCTTCCATGGATCGCCCATGGCTTGCCGCGCGCATGCGCAAGCGCTGCTTGGTGCGTTCGCCGAGGTCCCGAATCAATAGGCTAGCCACACTTCTATGATAGCAATGCTATCACTTGCTGTTTAGGCCCGATTTGTTAACGCTGCTTTCACCCGCTCCGGGGTGAACGGCACTTCGCGGATCCGCGCGCCGGTCGCGTCGAAGATCGCGTTGGCGATGGCTCCGGCCATCACGGTGATGGTGGTCTCGCCCGCGCCGGTTGCCTCTTCGTCCGGACGGTTGATCAGCACGCACTCGAGCTTCGGTATGTCAAAGCCGAGCGGCAGGCTGTGGAAGGTCCGCCAATCGATGGACGTGACCTTCTCGTTATCCCAGGTGACTTCCTCGCCGAGCGCGCGGCTCATGCCTTGCAGCGCGCCGCCTTCGGCCTGGTTCGTCAAGCCATTGGGATTCGAGATGGGGCCGGCGTCAATGGCGCACCACATTTTCTTGACGTCCACTTTGCCGGTGTCTTGATTGACGGCCACCTCGACAACGATGGCTGTGTAGCCGTTGTCGCCTTCATAAGCCACGCAGGCCACGCCGCGGCCGGTGACGACGCCGGTGCGTTTGTTGCCGGGCTTCGGCGAGGGGCGCGTGTCCCACTTGGCGGCTTTCGCGGCGCCTTCGAGGACGCCGATGACGCGCTCGCTGCTCAGGTGGCGCAAGCGGTATTCGACGGGGTCTGCCTTCACTTTCGCGGCGAGTTCGTCCATGAACGATTCGTGCGCGAAGGTGTTCTGCAAACGCGACGGCGAACGCAGCGGACCCGTGGGGAAAATAGACGCCACGTTGTGGGTAAGCACTTTTTCACTGGCGATCTTGCCGGTGCCTTCGGCCTTGCCTTTCACGCGACCCGCGACATACGAGGGTACCGTGTTGAGGTTGTTGCTGTAGGCAGCGGGATCTTGGGCCGGACCAGGCGTGAACGGCTGTGGCTCAAAGCCCAGCAGCATGCCTGTGACGATGTTGCCAGGGCGATTGGCGCCGGGGCGTCCGCCGAGGCCGGGTGACCACGTTTCATGCTCCCACGCGATGATGTTGCCTTTTTCATCGAGCGAGGCGCGCTGATCCAGCACCATGTGGAAGCCGTAGTTTTCCCACGCCATTTCATCCTTGCGCGAAAGCTGGACACGTACAGGTTTGCCTACGGCTTGCGAAAGCAGCGCGGCGTCGAAGGTGACGGCGTCCGAGCCGTTGATGCCATAGCAGCCCGAGCCGCGGCGGAAAATCACGCGCACGTTTTCGGGTTTGATGCCGAGCACCATCGCCGAGGTGTGCTTCTGGTGCCAGACGCCTTGCGTTGGCGAATAGATGGTGGCCTTGTCGCCTTGCACATCGGCAACGGCGCAGGAGGCTCCCAGCGATCCGTGCTTCTGGAAGGGATGCAGATACGTGGCTTTCACCAGTGTTCCGGTGGCGAGCTTCGCGGCGGTGTCTTTGGAATCGACCGAGAGAATATCGCGCGAAGGCAGTTTGCGAAGGAAGTCGTAGTAACCGGCGCGTTCGGGCAATCCCACGCCCGCGCCCCAGTTGACCTTCAGCTTGGCGGCAATCTGCACGGCTTGATATTGCTTTTCCGCGACGACGCCGACGAAGTTTTTCTTTACGACCACTTTGACGAAGCCGGGCATGCTCGATACGGAGCTTTCGTCGACCCCCAGAACCGGAGCGCCCACGGCGGGCGGACGAACCACGCGGCCGTGCAGCATGCCGGGAAGGCGGACGTTGTGAACGTACTCCATGCGGCCTGTCATGATTTCGGGGAAGTCCATGCGCGGAATGGACGTGCCCAGCACTTTCCAATCCTTCACCGGCTTGCGCTTGGTTTCCGCGCCGATGGTGAGGTTGAACTTGTTGCCGCGGAGAAGTTCGGCGTAGGTGACTTTGCGCGAGGCGTCATTGGTCACGCTGATGACGCTATCCCACGCGGTGAGGTTCGCGGCGGGAACGCCGAGGCGTTCGGAGGCGAGTTTGAACAAATGCTCGCGCGCGGCCGCGGCGGCTCCGCCGAGGTTTTCGTGATTGAAGTTGGCGGGGTGAGATTGGCTTCCGGATGTTACGCCTTGATCCACCACGTAATCGGTGTCGCAGACGATGAGGTTGATGCGCTCAAACGGCACATTCAGTTCCTCGGCCGCAAGCTGCTGCTGCGCCGTGCTGATGCCTTGGCCGAGTTCGCACTTACCCGTGTAGACCGTGATCTTGCCGCTGGCGTCGATGGCGATCCAGGAATCCACACGGTTCGGGCGCGGCGACAGCGGCGAAATGTTTTCCGCACGCTGCGCCAGCGCCTCGCTGGGACCGAAGGCGCTGAAGCCAACGATCAATGCACCTGAGGTCTTGAGGAAATTGCGGCGCGAAAAGCCGGCATCTTTGAGCGCGGCTTTGGCGTCGGGAGTCATCGGGAGTGAGCGGGCCAGTGGACGATTCGAGTTCATCGCGCGGCTCCTTTGGCGTACTTTTCGATGGCGCGATGCATGCGGGTGTGGCTGAAGCAGCGGCACAAGACGCCGGAGAGCGCGCGCTGGATTTCGGCGCTGGAAGCTTTGGGGTTCTTATCGAGGAAGGCCTTGGTGGTGAGAATGACGCCGTTGACGCAATAGCCGCACTGCGCGGCCTGTTCGTCGATGAACGCTTTCTGCAGCGGGTGCGGATTTTCCGGAGTGCCCAGCCCGGAAAGCGTGGTCACCTCGCCGTTCGCCACGGCGCTGACGGGAGTGACGCACGAACGGATCGCCTGCCCCTTGACGATGACCGTGCACGCGCCGCATTGGCCGAGGCCGCAGCCGAACTTCGGGCCGCGGTCGCCGATCTCATCGCTCAAGACATAAAGGAGTGGCGTCGCGGGATCGACGTCCACCGTATGGGATTGCCCATTGACCTTCAGATTGATTGCCATCAAGACCTCACCCGTCCAGGTTATTGATGGTGGAGGAGAAATTCAAGTCACAGAGATTGGGGGTGTCGGGGTGGTGGATAAGGGCTAGGGGTGTGGAGACGCACTTTTTCCATGCGGAGGAGGGACGCCGGGAGAATTCCGTGGCGTGGTGGTTTCTATTGGACCCCGCTCTGACGAGCGGGGCTATGATGACGGAAAGAAAAACCGGGGAATCCCCTCCCTTACGGTCGGGGCTCGCTTTGTCTCCTTCATGCATCCCCTCCCTCGCGGTCGGGGCTCGCTATTCTGTCTCCTATGTTTCTAGGAACGCGTTCCTGCCGGGTATTTCGGTCCGCGGCGTCCGGCTATTTTTCGCAATAGCTCGCGACTTGACGTACATTCCTCCTTGCGAGAGGTGTTCACACTGCATCGGGCAGGGTCATGAATACCCGGGCTTTGGTGGCCGGTTCTGGGCAAGACCAACACCCGGCTTCTTGCCCACAAAGTACAGGACGGTTTCACGGTTGGGGGCGGAATTTTTCGGGATGTTGT
>JBEBFS010000131.1:0-7280 GCA_040081855.1 Bryobacteraceae bacterium
CAACCGACGTGACGGATTGGAACGCAGCAATATCCGACTACCAGGCCAAGCAGAATCCAAAGCCCGCGTCGACGACGCCCGTTTCCAACCCCAGCGAAGGGTTGCGGAAATCATCGTTCGCCTACGTCAGGACCAATCTCGCCACCACGGCAGTAGGCACCAGTGTCGTTCCATCAGTCCAGCAACGAACGCCGACCACGCTCCTCGCGCAAGGGACCAAGTTGGTGGCCCGGCTTCAATATGAAGTGAGTTCGGCGGCGAAGGTGCCGGTCGTCGCAGTGATCGAGTACAACTACGAGCAGAATGGAGATCTCATCATTCCGGCCGGCACCAAGGCATATGGAACACTAGCGCAGGCTACGCCACAAGGTTGGGTCACCATCAAGTTTGACGTTCTCGAATACCCGAACGGAATACAAGAGAAAATCAATGGTTCCTCGCTGAGCATGGAGCAAGGCGTGCTTCAAGGCGTTGTCAACGGCAAGAACACTGGCAAGAAATTCCTCACTCGAGCGCTCACCGGTATCGGTACGATCGCCGCCTTCGCGGTCGGCGGCCGTGGGTTGGGCGGCCAAGTGGATAATTCCATTCTGCTGCGCGAGCGTCTGTCGTCCAATGTGGCGATGGGCGGCGAGCAGGAGTTGGCGATGCTGGCTTTCCAACAGAACATCGTAGTTACAGTGCCGGCCAACACGCGTTTCTATTTAGTGCTCAATGAACCGGGCGTGACCACACCGGCGCCGCGCCAGGACACTGTGGCTCGCGGTGGAGCCGCCGCTCTTTCAGGTGCGCAGGATGTGCCGCCCGTTTCGCCGTTGGCCGGGATGTCGCCTCAGGAGTTGCAGGAACTCGTCTCTATCCGCAACGAAATGCGGGAGATGAACCGGCTCATCAAGACGCAAAGTCCCCCAACCATTCCTCAACAAGAACCAGAGAAGTAGTTCGCAGATAAATACTTCCTTAAATGCGGCGTGGGCCTCTTTCCGTCAGACCCGGAATCGGATATTCTGAGGGTGCTCGAACGGAAAGTCCATGCCGCATTTTGGTTTCACGAGCCCTCGGAGCTGGCTGTCCTACAGAGTAGGTTGGCTGTTCGGTGTTGGCCTAACCAAGGTCGGACGTGAGGCTCGCTTCCTGATCGATAGAACGAAAACCGCATCCGCTGTCGAACGATCGGCATGGCTGTATCGCTGTGTGATTTCGTTCGCTCTGGTTGGGACTGAATTCGTCGCGGCAAGATTGTTCTTCGATTCGCGGCTGGACCATGTGCTTTCATTGCCGCTAGCTTTCGGCGTGTTGCTTGTGCTCCCGCGCCCTCATGTCAGATGGCCCTTGCTGATCGCGCGTGCATTTGTGCTGGTGACTGTACTTGCGGTGCTGGAGAGAGCGCATGTGTGGTCGCTGAAGATCTACCCGGAAACAATCAGGTCTTGGGATAGCGTGTACTCTCTTGGCTCCCTAGTTCTGATGTTCAGCTTGTGGATTTGGGTACTGTTCGCGTTGAGACCAAGGGCGACAACCGCGGCGGTGGTAGCGCGTGGTCAACAGGGTGAGCCAACCGTCGCGAGGACAATTGCGCACTGGTCCAACATTCCTCAAGTGAAAATGCAAGAAGCCGGTGGGGCAGCACGCGCGAAGGCGGAGATTCTTTCGATCGCGCGAAACCGCCTCACGAAACAGCGAAGCAGTGTTGTTCAGAACGGGATTCTTCTCTACGGTCCACAGGGAACAGGAAAGAACCTGCTCGCGGAGGCGACGGCTGGCGAGTTTGGCGTCAACTTCCATCACGTCCGATGCCCGGAGCTGGTGGGGCAGAACGTCGGCTCCGGGGCGGAACGTATCCGTGGGGTCTTCGAGTCGGCTGCTGCGAACCGGCCCATCGTGCTCTTTCTCGACGAGATCGATTCCATCGGTAGTCGAAAGCAGGAGCAAGGGCATGGCACGGATTCGGGCGGCGGAGGCCGCGAGTACAACTCGTTGGTCACGCAATTGATGCAGTCGATAGACCAGTACCGGCAGATGGACGGCCTTCTCATCGCCGCCGCGACGAACTATCTCGACGGGCTTGAACCGACCTTGATCCGGGATGGACGGTTTGACGCAAGGATCCGGCTTGACCTGCCGAGTGAATCGGAGCGCGCCGAGATTCTTGCCGCCCAGTTGCGCAAGTTCCGCTGGAAGAATCATGATTTAACGGCGATTGCGAAACGCACGCCCGGGTGGAGCCCGGCGCGATTGAAGGGCCTGGTGGATCGCGCTGCTCTGTGCGCACAGGAAAAGGTGATTGAGGAGCGGCACCTCATTGAGGCCCTGGAAAGTGCCGGAGGCCGTGACCAGGGATCGTTAGAGCCGGTGGGCTGGGACGATGTGGTGTTGCCCGCCGGTGTAGTGGGCGACTTGCGTGCGTTGTTGGATCTGATGAAGCCCGGCCGCGCTGAAGAATTGTCGTTGCCGGCCCCGATGGGGCTCATTCTTGTCGGGCCGCCCGGCACCGGGAAAACATTAGTAGCGAAGCTGATCGCGTCCCAAGCCAAGCGCAGTTTCTACGCCGTGAGTCCGAGCGACGTTCTGGGCAGCGCGGTGGGCGGGTCCGTTAAGCGGTTATCGGAGATCTTCCGAAGGGCGAAAGATAACGCGCCTTCTATCGTATTCTTCGACGAGATGGATGGCTTGTTCCCTGAACTTCATGGACAGATGAACCAGCATGACGTCCAGTTGGTTGAACAGGCGTTGATCGAGATTAGCGCGTTGAAGCCCGAACACCAGATCTTTCTCGTTGGCACTACAAACTATCTCGACCGGATTGACCCGCGGATTCTGCGAGGCGGCCGTTTCAGTGAGAAAGTCGCAATCTCCGTTCCAGACGAAGCTGGGTACCGGAAACTCGTGCTGAGGTATCTGGGCAAGGCCCGCCTTGTACGAGAGTTAACGGTGCAGGCATTGGCCGAACGAGTGACTGGCATGGCCCCCGCCGATCTTGAAGCTACGATCCAATCCATGAAGCGCGTCGCGATGCGCCGCATGGATCCGAACGCCAAGGAACTCCCTCCGCTGAACCTGGGCGATCTTGATGAGGCCCTCGGCCGAGTCCAGCCTCGATTCTGAACTTCTCCCGTCTGACCTACTCGTTTTTCAGCTGGTTCCAAACTCCCACAACTCGTTTTGTGGTTCCGGGAATCCCGTGTAAGTTTCTTGTGTGCTCGGGTTCATTCCTGAGTCGAATCCAAATCGTACGTTACGGGAGGTCTCTCATGTTGAAACTTTCAGGAACGAACCGGCAGCGGGCGGCGACCTTGCTGATGGCCGTCCTATGTCTTGTTGTCGTTTCACAGGCCGTGGTGCTCGCACAGAATCTGGGTGCGGCGCCGCAGGTGAACGTGGCTGTTCAGGGTCAGACGGGCGCGCAGCCCGAGGGCGCGTTTCTCAACCTAGTTAACTGGATCGGCAACGTGATCGCCCCGGTCGGCGCCGGACTGGCTCTTGCCGGTGGCCTCATCTCGTATGTGGCTGGCCGCGGGGTCGGGCGATACGTTGTCACGGCGATCGGCTGTCTTGCGGTTTCGGGCGTCACGCGACTGCTCGAGTTCTGGATCGCTCAAGGCGGTGGCGGTATTTCATAAATCCGCTGCTCTGTAAGCCACCGAGAGGCGGGTGCCCTCCATTTCGAGTAAACCCGCCATCCGGGATCCATACGAGGAACCGATGCCTACTCTGATCTACGACATCATGCGCGTCATGTTTGCACTGACCGGCCCCGCCGCGTTCATCTGCTTGGTGAACGCGGGCATCTCCCTGCGAAAAGAAGGCGGGACGGTGTTCTGGATAGGTGGCGGGTTTTCGCGGTGGATGCTTTGGACGGTAATCTTTCTGGCACTCGAACCGACATTAGTGTGGTTCCAATTCCTGGGCTTTCCGGTGTTCTTCCCACCGGGAGCCGCAATCAGCAATAGCTGGCTTTCCGGAATCACGACGGGCCTCACGACGTTCGTCAACGATTTCGTGGTTGCGCGCCTCGCACCGGTCCTGGCGGCTTTCTTTGTCACGCGGGCCGTTCTCGATACCGCGAGTGGCACCGGTCCGTTGCCGTCTCTGTTGAGCGCGATGTTCCTTTTAGCAATCTCATCGACGCACGCGTTGATCGACGCGTGGACACCGGTGGGTAACCGCTTCTCGATCGTGCTCGGGCTTGAATCGATGTGGAACTACCTGGCAAGCCGGATCTTTCCGCTCGCGGCAGGGTTGGCAATTTGCGGGGCGATCATCCAATTCGCTTTCAACCAACCGGGATATCTGCGTTTGGTCGCTTGTGCTGGCGGTTTTCTGACAGTCAGCGCGCTGTGGCTTCTGATCAATCGAATGATGTGACCGGAGAAGAATATGGATTTCCTGACCGGCTTAACGAACTTCACGAACTGGTCGGGCAATGTCATCATGCCGACGCTTGCAGGAGTCTTCTTCGTCATCGCAATTCTCAGGGCGGCGCGAAGCGCGCCATTTCAGTACGCGATGTACGCCGGTCTAATGTCGCTGATGGTCTCAGGAATTCTGCGCGGCATCGAAACGTTCTCACGGGTCCGCGCCTGGAACGACCCAGATCAGGTTTGGTTCACTCTACTGGGATTGGTGAATTGGTCGGCAAACGTGTTTCTACCTGTTTATGGCGTGCTGCAGGTAGTCATGGCTCTTCTTCACTATGGCGGCGCAGGATTCAGAATCTATCCCGGCGCTCCGTGGGCGCGGCACATCATCATCGCCATGGCGAGCTTCAGCGTTTCGGGTTTGCTTCGGATGGCGGAGTTCTTCGTTCGGCAGGGAACGGGCGGAATCAGTTAGGGAGGATCCAATGGCACTCGAAGTCACGCAGGTACACCGCAACCTTCACCAACGCGTCACTTGGCTGTACCTGGAGATCGAAGACATCTTCCTGGTACTCGGACTCGGGGTGCTGGCGAACTTCATAGGCCGCTTTCTTGGCCGCGAGGTTTACGGCATCCCGCTGAGCTTCCTGCTCCTGTGGATCGTACCGATCCTGGCCATTCCATGTCTCTGGCTGTTCAAGTATGGAAAACCGCGAGGCTACTTGCGCGACCTACTGATTTGGCAGATCAAGCCACACATCTACTGCGGCCTGGAGCGGGACCGTGAATTGACGAAGGAGTACCTCAAATAATGCCGACCACCATGTCCGAACACAAGAAAGCGTTGCACAAGCCGCCGCTCTGCGAACTGCTCTCCGTGCGGGACTACCTGGACGGGGTGGCCGTGCAGCTAGATGGCAGCTTCGTCGCGGGCTACGAGCTCGATGGTCTCAATTCCTACTATCACGACGATGACATGAGGAATCGATCGAAGCGTGCCTTTGAGGCGCTGGTGCGATCATTACCCGAGCGGTCCATGCGAATGCAGGTTCGCTTTGAGATCACCGAAGGAATCGGCGATGTCCGAAAGCAATATCCGCGCCTCAACCGAAGTGAGAATCCAGTGTTGCAGGATATCGACCGGATCAGGATGCAGCAGTGGGATGAGAACGAGGCCCAGGGCTTCTATCTCCGGCACATCCTGCACGCCTATTTCATCTGGAATCCTCGCACTCACCACGAGATGGCGGACCGGCAGGAGGGAAAGAAGAGGAACTGGTTCAGCCTATCCGCCGACAAGTGCATTCAGCGTGAGCACCGGGAGCATGAAGATCTACTGGCTGAGTTTTCATCGCTGATGGCGGGTGTTGAGCAGACCCTTGGGGCGACGGGAATGCGTACACACCGCATGACGGACGGCGAGATGTTTGTCGAGGCCAAGCGGAGCTTGAATCCGGTCTTCGAGGACCGCGGACCCTACCGGCGTAGTGAACATTCTATCGACTTCCGGAGCGCAAGAGAGCAGATCGTCAACACCAGCATTGAGGACGAGCAGGAGGGATACATTCAGGTCGGCGGATTCCTGTATACCTTCGTCAGCATGAAGGATCTACCGGACGGCACGTTTCCCGGAATCCTGCGGGAGTTGATGGTGCTGGATTTCCCGGTCGTGGTCAATGCCGAGGTAACGATTCCAGACCAGACGAAGGTGATCTCAGGCTTCAAGAGCCGGATGAAGAAAATGCAGGCGGCGCAGATCGATTCAAGGGGCGGCCGCATGATCAATGTGGATGCGGCCGTGGCGCACTCTCAACTCAACGACGTTCTTACCGCAGTGATCTCCTCCTCGCTCAAAGTCTGCGAGTATTCGTTGATCGTCACTACCCGCACTTCCAAACCAGTCGTCAGCCGATCGGATATGGAAGAGGCGCAGAGGGAACTCAACCGCCGCCGGGAACGGGTGATCCACGCCGTGGGGCGTATGAATGGTGCCCGCGCCATTCCCGAGTCGCTGGCGCAACGCCGGTTGTTTCTATCCAGCCTGCCCGGAATGGCAGGCCCCAATCAACGTGAGATGAGCGCACTCACGTTGCATGCGGCGGATCTGCTCCCCATCGAGACGCCCTGGCGCGGCACAGTGCAATCGCCGCTCATCTTGCTCGAAACGCCGTACCGCCAGTTGATTCCCTTCTCTCCCTATGACTCTTCGATGGGCGACGCCAACATGTTGTTCATGGCCAAGTCGGGCGGCGGCAAGACCTTCATGGCCCAGATGTTCTTGCTCATGATGGCGCGTTCGAACCCGCTAATTTCCATCGTCGAGCGTGGTGATTCCTATCGGCCCCTGGTCGAACTGATGGGTGGACGCGTGATTGAGGTGGATCTGGAAGGGTCGGAAACATTGAACCCCTGGGATCTGCCGCCCGGCGATATCTCGCCAACAAAGGACAAGATCGCGTTCCTGAAGAACCTCACGCGCCACATGATTGGGGATCTTGGACAGGCCGACACATCCCTGCTCGACAACATCCTTACGTCGGCGATCGCCGAAGTCTACAAGCGCGCCGCGATCCGCGGCGACAATACGACGCCTACGTACTCGGACTTGAAGGACGAGCTTGGCAATTGGAATGACGAGGAACGTATCGAGCATATCCGCCAACTGGCGCAACTCGCATCCGTCTCGTTACGGCAATGGACCGGAGAGAAGGGTGTGTACTCGAAGCTCTTTGATCGCCACACGACGATGCGTACAGACGCAAACTGGCTTTTCTTCAACATCGAGGGACTGAGTTCGGACCCGCGCCTCGAAACGGCGATGAGCATGTTGATCGCGCAGTCGATGTCGGAGCGGTCTTCGGGCCGGTCAGGTCAGGCGTCGATCACCGTGCTCGACGAGTGCTGGGCGCTTCTCGATTCGCC